>CAWJOT010000057.1:0-269045 GCA_963844495.1 uncultured Pseudomonadota bacterium | reverse complement strand
AAGGGCAACGAAGAGGTTGGCTTCAAAGTGCCGTTGAAAAAACTGCGCGGCGTCGCCGGCATCTACTCGAACTATATCCAGATCGTCGCCAGCGCCGACTGGGTATCAAGTCCCTGGCTGACCTCAGAGGCAAGCGCGTGGCCGTTGGTGCTCCGAAGTCCGGCACCGAAATCAACACCCGTGCCATCCTCAAGGGCGCCGGGATGACCTACAAGGACCTGGGCAAAGTCGAAATGCTGCCGTTCGGGGAATCAGTCGAACTGATGAAAAACCGCCAGATTGATGCCACGGTGATTTCAGCCGGGCTGGGCGTCTCTGCGATACGCGATCTGGCCACCGCCGTGAAAATGACGGTCGTTCCTATTCCGGCTGATGTTGTTGCCAAAATCAACGACCCGGCCTACATAGCGGGCGTCATTCCGGCCAATACCTATGATGGACAAGCCGCGAGCGTCAACACCGTGGCAATCGAGAACTTTATCGTCACGCATGAGGGTGTGCCGACGGAAACCGTGTACAAGATGACCAAGGCGATGTACGAGAACCTCGCTCAAATGGTTGCTGCCCATACGGCGGCAAAAGCCATCAAGGTCGAAGAAGGTCCCAAGAACATGCCGCTGCCCTTGCATCCCGGCGCCGAGAAATATTACCGCGAAGTTGGCTTGATCAAGTAGGCACCGCGCCGTGAGCGACGTAGCACCGAGCCTTTTCGATCACCCGCCGCCGACCGAAGAATTCCAGGAGCACGGCCACACGCGCAACCTCGGCGGCTGGGCGCAAAAAGCCGTGCTCTTTGCCGCCATAGCCTTTTCGGCCTATCAATTGATGGTGGCCGGTTTCTCGCCGTTGACGAGCATCGTCACCCGCACTTTCACGTCGGCTTCCTGCTGTTGCTCGCCTTCCTGCTCTACCCAGCGGTACAACGCGCGAAAGCGCAGACCAGCATCCCCTGGTACGACTGGGTCATTGCGCTTGGCGGCTTTGGCTTGGCCTTCTACCAGTGGATCTTCGAGGCCGATCTCACGCAGCGAGCAGGCGATCCGACCCTGACCGATCTCTTCGTTGGCGCTGCTGTCGTGCTGCTCGTGTTTGAAGCGACACGGCGCATCCTGGGTGTGGCGCTGCCGATCGTATGCGGACTGTTCCTGCTTTACGGCATGTTCGGCCAATACCTGCCGGGTGACTTGGCCCACGCGGCTACAGCATCGCACAGTTGGTCGACCAACTCGGTTTCGGCACCGAAGGCATCTACGGCATTCCGACCTTGGTGTCGGCAACTTACATCTTTCTGTTCATCCTGTTTGGCTCCTTCCTGGAACACGCCGGAATGATCCGGTTGTTCAACAGCGTGGCGCTGGGTTTTGTCGGCCACGCCCAGGGCGGGCCGGCCAAAGTTGCGGTGATCTCCTCGGGTTTCATGGGCATGATTTCTGGCTCTGGTGTGGCCAACGTGCTGACCATCGGCCAGTTCACGATTCCATTGATGAAGCGTTTTGGCTACTCACCGATTTTTGCCGGCGCGGTCGAGGCAACCTCATCCATGGGCGGGCAGATCATGCCGCCGGTGATGGGCGCGGTTGCCTTCATCATGGCCGAGACGCTCAACGTGCCTTATGCCGATATCGTCAAGGCGGCGGTGATCCCGGCGTTTCTCTACTACTTCACAGCGTTTGTAATGGTGCACCTGGAGGCGGGTCGCCTGCGACTGCTTGGCATTCCCAAAGACCAGTGCCCGAACCCCTGGCTTGCAATCAAGGAAAACTGGTACCTGATCCTGCCACTGGCCGCGCTGGTGGTGATGCTGTTTGAGGGCTTCACGCCGATGTTTGCCGGCATGATGGGGCTGGCCCTGACCGCGATCCTGATTCTGGGCGCCAGCATTGCCGCACGCATTTCGCAAACAGCGTTTCGGGTCGTGTTCTGGTTTGCCATGGGATTGGCAGCAGCGTCGTTTGCCAAATGGGGCATCCAGCCGGTCATGGCCGTGATTGCGGCCCTCGCCGTTGGCAACCTGTTCATCCAGGGCGGCAAGAAAACGCTGCACACCATGAAGATGAGTCTGGTCGACGGCGCCAAGCAAGCGCTGCCAGTCGGCATGGCGTGCGCAATCGTTGGCGTCATCATTGGTGTCCTGACCCTGACCGGCGCGGCCTCGAGCTTTGCCGGCTACATCCTCACCATTGGCCAGAAGAGTTTGTTTGCGTCGCTGTTCCTGACCATGATCGTGTGTCTGATCCTGGGCATGGGCATTCCGACGATACCGAACTACATCATCACGAGTTCCATCGCCGCACCGGCCTTGCTCAAGCTCGGCGTGCCGCTGATCGTCTCGCACATGTTCGTGTTCTATTTCGGCATCATGGCCGATTTGACGCCGCCGGTTGCGCTGGCCGCTTTCGCCGCCGCCTCGATCGCCAAAGCCTCCCCGATGCGGATCGGTTTCAAGGCAACACAGATCGCCGTCGCGGGTTTCGTGGTCCCCTACATGGCGATCTACGACCCGGCACTGATGATGCAGGGAAGTTGGACCGCGTTGACCGTAGCCTATGTCGTTCTCAAGGCGGTGTTGGCAATCGGCCTGTGGGCTGCGGTCACCATCGGCTATCTCTGGCAGCCGGTCCCACTGTATTGGCGCGCGTTTGCCTTTGTGGCTGCGGCCATGCTGGTCGCCGCCGTACCACTGACCGACGACATCGGCTTCGCGATGGCCGCCGTTTTCATCTTGTGGCAGTGGTTCAGAAATCGCAAGCCTCCGGCAGCGGCAACGCCGTGACATGAGCGGCCTTTGTCTGGCCGCCGGGTTGATCACGGCGGCGCTACCGTTCTCGGCGTTCACTTTGGCCTGGACCCATTCGATCGAAAAAATTCGTTGGGAAGAGGATTACCACATAGCGCGGGGCCACCTCATCCTTGACGAGGCACGAATCAGAGGCAGCGGAGCGGGCATGGAGCCACCGCCCAACGCACAGTTGCGTGACGGCGTGTGGCATTACCGACCCGAGTTGGCACCTCTGACGTCTCTGAGATTGAGCCACTCCCCGTACACCAGCGGCTACGAACTGTGCCACAGCGCTCGCTGCCAGCCCTTGGCGTCGCTGCTGCCGGGCTTGCCCGAATTCGCGTTGATCGAGGTTTTGCCCTGCGCCAGGCAGCCCTGATCAAACCGCCTGGTCAAGGCGATGCTTCATCTTTTTGACGCCTCGTAACGCGCCAGGTTGTCCGCGTTGGGTGGATACAGGCCCGGCAGCGCAACACCGATTTCGACCTGTTGCATGATCCACGCTTCCAGCCGTTCCTGCTCGACAGCCAGAGCAAGGACGTCATCGAGCATCGCCGCCGGAATGACCACCGCGCCATCTTCATCGACCACGATGACATCGTTGGGGAACACCGCCACCCCGCCGCAGCCGATCGGCTGCTGCCAGTCGACGAAGGTCAGAGCCGCCACGGATGGCGGTGCCGCCGCGCCCTGGCACCAGACCGGAAAACCGGTGCCTAGCACGCCCACACGGTCGCGCACCACGCCGTCCGTTACCAGTGCGCCGACGCCACGCTTTTGCATCCGGGCGCACAGAATGTCGCCAAAGATTCCGGCATCGGTCACACCCATCGCATCGACCACCGCGATGCAGCCCGCGGGCATCGCCTCAATCGCCGCGCGGGTCGAAATGGGTGAGGACCACGATTGCGGCGTCGCCAGGTCTTCACGCGCGGGCACAAAGCGCAGCGTGAAGGCGCGCCCGACCAGCCGCGGTTGCCCCTCCCTGATCGGGACCGTGCCACGCAGCCAGACATTGCGCAGGCCCTTCTTCAGCAGCACCGTGGTAAGCGTTGCCGTCGATACCAGCGACAGTGTGCGCACCACACGCGGATCAAGGGGTAATGGTTCAGTTCTCATGATTGGGTCTGTGATTGCTCGCGTTCATTATTGACGTTTTCGGAATTCACAACAGGCGTTGCCTCCGTGCGCTCGTCATTGCGAGGAGCGCAGCGACGCGGCAATCCATCGTGGCGAATCAAACACATGGATTGCCACGCTATGCTCGCAATGACCGTTGGTATTGTCTCAATTTGTGGAAATCTCACGACGTACTTGCTCGTGTAGTTTCGCACAAGTGGAGCGCTGAATTCATAAGCTCAACGGCATTCGGCGTCCCACATTGCTGCGCCCGTGGCATCGGTCGGGCGCGGCTGCTGACAGCCACTGCGTGGCGCAAGCTGATCGGAAGGCGGCTTGAGCGGCTGCTTGAGAGGAGCACGAAGGGTCGGTGGCGGCCTGGATTTGGTGGCGCCCGGTCCGCGCAAACCCGCGGACTGCGCCAGAACCAACTCGCCGGCCTGCCAGACAGCAAGCGCACTGGCCAGCGTTGCCACGGTCACGGCGCTGGCAACGCCGACGCCGCCACGGCGCATCAGCCAATGAACCAGATGTCCAACCAGCGCCGCGATGGCTGCGCCGACCATGAAAAAGATAAAGATGAAAAACACGCCGAAGATCCAGACCCCAACGCCCGCCATCGAGTCACCGTTGATGCTGACCCCACGCAGCGGTCGCAGCACCAGCCAGGCGCCCCAAGCCCCGCCACACAATGGCCAGGATGTGCGCACCATGCGCCAGATCAGCGGATCAGACTTCATGGCTTGGCCGACGTTGCCGCCAAAGCGCCCATGAGGGCACGGGCGCGCGCCAGTTCGCGCGCTGCGGCGTCCACGCGCTGCAGTTGGCACGGGTCGAATTGCGCACTCCAGTTCAGGCTCAGTGACTGGTTGAATCCGGCGTTGAACACAAACCTCTCCAATGGCATGGTGCGCCATTGGGCGGACACGGACAGCGGAAATATTTTGTCGACCTGCAGGTTCTGCTGTTGGTTGTGCCAGCGCATGCGCGCGCCAAGCCAGTCACCGGTGCCGCCATTGACAAGCACCAGGCCGTTGCCATCGGCGTCGACCTTGACGTAGCAATAACTGCCACGCTGCCCGCTGCCGGCCCATTCGCCCGCGAACAGGGCCGGTGAAGCGTCGGGTAATGGCGACAGGGCACTGGCCGCCCCAACCCACCCGATGAGCAGCGCGAGCCCCACAAGACAGCGCCGGGCCCCGAGACGGTTTACGGCGACTGCGTGCTTGATGCTGATGATGCGGGACGGCATTGTGATTCAACTCCCAGGAACAGATTGCTCGACAGGCTGGCATACCGTGTGTATGCGCAGTTTACGGCACCGATACCAGCAAGCGCCGACTAAAATCGACGCTACTCTGCAAAGCCCCACCCATGCCACGCCAACTCTTTGTCACCACCGCCCTGCCCTACGCCAACGGCAATTTTCATATTGGCCACATCATGGAGTACATCCAGGCCGACATCTGGGTGCGCTACCAGCGGATGATGGGCAACGCCGTGGATTTTGTCTGTGCTGACGATGCGCACGGCGCGCCGATCATGATTGCCGCAGAAAAGGCTGGCAAGACGCCACAGCAGTTTGTGGCCGATATTGCCGCTGGCCGCAAGCCCTATCTGGACGGCTTTCACATCGGCTTTGACAACTGGCACTCGACCGATGCGCCAGAGAACCACGAACTGGCGCAGCAGATTTACCGCGATCTGCGCGACAACCCGGACGGCTCGCTGATCGAGACCAAGACGATCGAGCAGTTCTTCGACCCCGAGAAGAACATGTTCCTGCCGGATCGCTTTATCAAAGGCGAATGTCCCAAGTGCCACGCCGCTGACCAGTACGGCGACAACTGCGAGGTTTGCGGCGCGGTCTATGCGCCGACCGACTTGATCAACCCTTACTCGGCCTTGTCGGGTGCCACGCCGGTACTCAAAAGCTCGGAGCACTTCTTCTTCAAACTTTCTGACCCGCGCTGCGTGAAGTTCCTGCAACAGTGGACGCAGGACGGCAAGCTGCAGCCCGAAGTCGCGAACAAGGTGAAAGAATGGTTTTCCACGCGCCAGAATGCCGACGGCAGCAGCAGCGAAGGCCTGGGTGATTGGGACATCAGCCGCGACGCGCCGTACTTTGGCATCGAGATACCCGATGCACCGGGCAAATACTTTTACGTCTGGCTCGACGCACCGATTGGCTACCTGGCATCGCTGAAAAACCTGCTGGGCAAGCGCGGCCAGGACTACGACGCCTACATGGCCAATCTGGCGCTGGAACAGTACCACTTCATTGGCAAGGACATCGTCACCTTCCACACCCTGTTCTGGCCCGCCACCTTGCACTTCAGCGGCCGCAAAACCCCGACCAACATCTTTGTGCACGGTTTTCTGACAGTGAACAACGGCGAGAAGATGAGCAAGAGCCGCGGCACCGGGCTCGATCCGCTGAAATACCTGAACCTGGGCATGAACCCCGAGTGGCTGCGCTACTACCTGGCGGCCAAGCTCAACGCGCGCAATGAAGACCTGGACTTCAATGCCGAGGACTTTGTGGCGCGGGTCAACAGCGACCTGATTGGCAAGTACATCAACATCGCCTCGCGCGCTGCCGGGTTTATCGCGAAACGCTTTGACGGCAAGCTCGGCGAAGTGTCAGCCGACGGTACGGCGCTGCTCGCCCAACTTCGCGCCGAGCGCGCGAGCATCGAGCAACTCTTTGAGGGCCGCGAGTTTGCCCGCGCGTTGCGCGCGACCATGTTGCTGGCCGATCGGGTCAATGAATATGTAGACGCCAACAAGCCCTGGGAACTGGCCAAGCAAGCCGGCATGGATGCGCGATTGCACGATGTTTGCACCGTGTGCATCGAAGCGTTTGCAGTCCTGACGACGTACCTCAAGCCGGTGCTGCCGATGCTGGCCACGCAGGTCGAAACGTTCCTCGGTAGCCCTCCCCTTGCCTTCGCAAACGTCCCCCACGCACTGGGCGCCGGTCATCGCATTGGTGACTACAAGCACCTGATGCAGCGCGTTGACATGAACCAGCTTGAAGCATTGTTTGAGCCTGCAACGCCCGTCGACCCTGCGCAGGCAGTTATCGAATCAATAGCGCCAGGAGGTGAGGAATTTGCGCCAACCATCGGCATCGACGACTTCGGCAAGATCGATTTGCGCGTCGCCAGAATCGTCCACTGCGAAGCCGTTGAAGGTTCGACCAAATTGCTGCGGCTGACGCTGGACGTGGGCGAAGGCACCGACCCGCAGGGGAGTCCGATCACCCGCAATGTGTTCAGCGGTATCGCCAGCGCCTACAAGCCTGAGCAACTGATTGGCAAACTCACCGTTCTGGTCGCCAATCTGGCGCCGCGCAAGATGAAGTTTGGCATCAGCGAAGGCATGGTGCTCTCGGCCAGCCACGCTGATGAAAAGTCCAACCCCGGCATCTACGTACTCGAACCGGTCAGCGGCGCCGAGCCGGGGATGCGTGTGCACTAGCGGTGCCGCGTCGCCTGGCTTGAACCCGGGCGCGTGACGAACCAGCACACGGCAAAGTCGCGGGCTGAATTGGCTGCAAAAGACACATACCTGCCGGTCAGAATTTTCAGTTGACGGTCAGCTGAGTGCCCTTACCCGACGAAGATCTTCTTGAAATGCCCGCCCGTTGCCCGGCATTGAGACGGTGGCCGATATCCCGTCCTGCACGGCTTTGTAAAGCGCATGTAGCAGCTTTGTATGGCCGCTGGCATGCCTCAGGAATCGCCACGACAATCCGGGGATGCCAACCGCCGCGCCCACCTCGCCCGACTCCGTGCTGGTCGTCGATGACGACCCCGAAATCCGACAGTTGCTCCGCCAGTATCTGGAAGCCTGTGAGCTGCGCCCGCTACTGGCGGCCGGTGGCGCCGAGATGCGGCAGAACTTCCAGGAACACCGCATCGACCTCGTGGTGCTCGACGTAATGCTTGCGCAGGAGAGCGGCCTGGACCTCCTGCTGTGGCTGCGAGAGCACACGCGCGTGCCCGTCATCATGGTCACGGCGCTGAGTTCTCCGATCGATCGCGTGGTTGGCCTGGAGATCGGCGCAGATGACTACGTAAGCAAGCCATTCGAGCCACGTGAGCTGGTGGCCCGCATCCGCGCGGTGTTGCGTCGCGCACCCGCGCGCACTGCGGGTGCAGCCGCTGCCTCCACCCTGCCGGCCACGCTGCGGTTCGGCGCCTGGCGCATGGACACCCGTTCGCGTGAGCTGCGGCACGATGACGGCGTCCTGGTGCCGCTGTCGACGTCAGAGTACCGACTGCTCTGCGTATTCCTCATGCACCCGCGCGTTGTGTTGTCGCGGGAACGCCTCGTGGAACTGGCGCACAAGCGCGATCTCCAACCTTCCGATCGCACAATCGACTTCCAGGTCTACCGCTTGCGCCAAAGGCTGCGGGACGCAGGCGAAGGCCAGTTCCTCAAGACCATTCGCAACAGCGGCTATGTGCTGGACGCCGACGTGTACACGGTGCCGCCCGATGCTTGAGCGGTTGCAGCGTGCATGGGCGGGTGTATCGCTGCGGGCGCGGCTGCTCCTGCTGCTGTTGGCCGGGCTGTTGTCGGTGCAGGCAGCCAGCCTCTGGTGGGCGCTGTCGGATCGCGCCGCCACCACGCGCCGCGCCGCACTGGTGCAACAGGTGCAGCGCGCTGCGGACGTGGTGGCGGTCATCGACGCCGTCCCGGCGGCGGACCGCGCCGCCGTCGCGGCTGCGGTTGCGTACCCGGTCGTGCGGCTCGATGCCGCGTCCGCGCCGCAAGCCGCGCCACCGGAAGTGCTCGCCGTGGTGCGCGAGGTGTGGGGACGGCGCCTCTCCGCCCGCGCGGTATCGGTCGGCGCCACGCGCGGTCCCCTGCAGCGCGTGCGCGACTCCTCTCGCATGCAGGGGCTGCGCATCACGATCGCGACCAGCCTGCGCGACGGGCAGCAGCTTCAAGCCGAGGTGGAGGTGGCGCAACCGAGGTTCCGCACCGACGGCCTGCTGGGGCCGTGCCTGCTGCTCGCCGTGGTGACGTCGCTGCTGGTGATGCTGGCGATGCGCTGGGCATTGCGTCCGCTGGAGCAGCTCGCCCGCGGTGCGCAAGCGCTGGGCGCAGGCCTTGAGGCCACACCCCTGCCGCTGCAGGGGCCGCCCGAAGTGCGCGACGCTGCCGAGGTGCTGAACGGCCTACACCAGCGGCTCAAGGAGCACGTGCAAGGGCGCGTGCAGGCGCTTGCGGCGATCTCGCACGACCTGCGCACGCCGATCACCCGCCTGCGGCTTCGCGCCGAGTTGCTCGCCGATCCCGCAAGCCGAACCTCCTTCGGCCGCGATTTGCGCCAGCTGGAAGAAATGGTGCAGGGCACGCTCGACTACCTGCGCGGCATCGGCGAGACGCCACCTTTGGAGTCGGTGGATCTGGACGGATTGCTCGCGCAAGCCGTGGAGGACGTCGAAGCCCTGGGCGTGGAGGTACACAGCCCCGAGCCCACTGGGTTCGTGGTGCGCGGGCACGCACCCTCCTTGCGCCGTGCGCTCGTGAACCTGCTGCGAAACGCTGTCGTGCATGCGTCCGAACTGGAGCTGTCGGTGGACGTGGAAGGGGAACGCGTGCGGGTTCATGTGATGGACCGCGGTCCGGGAATTCCGGAGTCCGAGATCGCGCGCGTGCTGCAGCCGTTCGAGCAGCTGGATCGCTCTCGCGGCAACACGTCCGGCGCTGGGCTGGGCCTCTCGATCACGAAGGAAGTTGCAATCCGCCACGGCGGCCGACTGCTGATCAGCAACCGGGGGGGCGGCGGCCTCTGCGCCACACTGGAATTGATCGCCGCATGAGCGGGCGCTGCAACAGGCGCGTGTGACGCGAGTTCACCAGTTGGCAATCGGGGAGCAACAATTCTTCTATAGGCTCGGTGCTGACGAGATGAACAACGGAGATCCCTTGAAAATGGCTTCAACTGAAATCAGGAGCGTCAAGCTCTGGTTAGCGCTTGTTGTGTTCAGTGTCTCGGCGGCGGCGCAGACGTTCGGTGCAGTTCGAGGCGGGTCCGCTGAGCCGGTGTACAAGGTCGTCAGTCCGATCGGCGAAAGTACCGTGAAGATGATCACTATGCCGCCTCGGATGAATACTTTGGCAGGCAAGACGGTCTGCATGGTGTCGAATCGGGCATTCAAGGCCGACATAGCCCTCCCGGCCATCGGGGAGCAGTTGAAGCAGATCTACCCGGATATAAGAATCGTCTCACATGCGCAGATGCCAATCGCTCCCCTGCCGTCGACTCCTGACAATCCGCAAAAGGATGTTGAGAATCTGCAGCGCGCGCTGAACCAACAAAGCTGCAGCGCGGTGGTAACCGGGGACGGTGGGTGCGGAGTTTGTACACCGCGCGTGGCACACGCGGCCGTCATTGCAGAAAAATCGGGGATTCCGAGCGTGGTCGTGGCAGCACCTGCTTTCAGGAAGCAGGCCGAAATCACAGCGCACGACCAGGGAGTGCCGTCCGTGCGGGTTGCCGTGTATCCGGGTCCGTTTGATCTCCACTCGGATGCTCAAGTACGGGAGAATGCGGTCAAGATTGTCGTGCCCCAAGTTATAGAGGCTCTGACAAAACCACTGACTAAATCGCCATCGGGTCAGGAGGGAACTCTTAGGGAGAGGCAAGCCCGGGAAGTTGTGTTCACGGGCACGATGGATGAGGTCAACCGCTACTTCGCGGACTATCAGTGGAGTGACGGGATGGCCATCGTCCCACCTACGGCGGAACGTGTCGAAGAGTTTCTGAAATACACAGGCTACGCCCCTCATGAGGAAATCGCTGTGCTTCCATTGGCGAATCTGCGCGCTACCCCGTGGAATATCGCCGTCAATGCTGTCATGGCAGGAGCACGCCCAGAGCATATGCCCCTGATCATTGCGGCGGTGCAAGCCATCGGGGACCCTGCATACCGACTGACCGTTACGGGTGGCAGCACACATTCGCTCAGCACTTTCTATTGGGTGAACGGGCCGTTAGCCAGGCAGCTCGGGATCGATTATGGGCAGGGGCTGATCGCCGCGCCCACCAATGTAGCCGTCGGCCGCGCCATGAGCCTGATTGAGAGGAACATCGCTGGTTTCAGGATAAAAGAAACGCAGATGGGCACGTTCGGCAAGCTGCAATCCTGGGTCCTGGCCGAAGACGAAGAAGCCCTGAAGAACATCGGCTGGGAGCCGGATCACGTGGAAAGAGGATTCGACAGGAACGCGAATACGGTAGCAGCTGCGAGCAGCTCGTTCATGGGGCAGAACATCATCCCATCGACCTCCGATCCGAAGATCCTGATGCAGATCCTGGCCTACGGCATTACTTACAACGAAGCCTTTGCCACCGGCATGATCGATTCGCCGCGAACGCTGCTGATCACGCCGGGCACTGCCGAAGTTCTCGCAAAGGGCGGCTATACGAAGAAGAAGCTGATCGAAGAATTGGTGGACACGGCGAGAAAGCCCACCTATGAGTGGACCTTCTCCAAGGTGTACGGGTCTTACGGCAGGATATTCGGTTCCTTCGACAAGGAGGTCGAAAAGGATCTCAGGGATCGGCGCGCGGCGAAGGGGAAACTGCCGCCGTGGTATCCGAGAACACCGGGATGGGAAGAAATCAAGACGATTGCCTCGATTGCGCCAAATGGGATTCGAATTCTCGTCTGCGGCGACCCGAGCAGAAACAAGGCGCAGGTTCTGGCTGGCGCTACCGGTAAGTCCATAAAACAGATAAAGCTGCCAGCGAATTGGGACGAGCTGATGGAAAAAGCCGGGTATCGTCCGCTGAAAGAGTTTGTCATCGAGTAGAAGGAACGTTTATGACATTTCTAAAATTGATTGCACGTTCGTCTCTTTTCGCATCGGTGCTTGCATGCGCGCTCATTTCCAGTGGCCAGAGTTGGGCGGGCGAGCCAAAAAAGGAAGGCCGGCATCCGCTGGTGACCTGTGAAGAGTTGAAGAAGCTGACTGATTCCGGGGCAACCCAGGACATCGTGGTCGTCGACACCCAGCCGCGCGAATATTTTGATGAAGCGCACATTCCCGGTGCCGTCAATCTGCCTTACGCGGACAGGATCAGGACGCCCGTGAATCTTCCTCGCACAAAGACCCTGGTTTTGTACTGCCCATGCGAGCACGAGGAAGAGTCGGCCGAAATGGCAACGAAACTACAGAAGCTGGGATACACCAAATTGAAGATTCTCCAGGGCGGCTTACCCAGATGGCGAGAACTGAATTATCCAACCGTAAAGACCGGAAATGGTTCGACAGAAAAGCGCTAGCCCGAGAGCAAGTCATATGCGACGAGCTCTACTTGCGCTCTTGATTGTCTTGAGCGTCACCGCATTCGATCCAGGCTGCCTGGCCGCGCAGTCGAAAGCGGTGTCGGGCCGTGCCGTGGGGGAAATGACCCCGTCATTTCCGGTCCTGAACGTGACCGGGCCGCACAAGGGCAAATTGGGCTGCTACGTATGCGAGTCCCAAGGCGCTCCTGTGGTCTTTGCGTTCTTCCGGCAAACCGGGGATGAGACGGCGAGCTTGGTAAAAAAACTCGACAAATTCGCTCAAAAACAGAACCTGAGGGTGGTGGCGGTCCTTATGGAGGGGCAAGACAGCCTGCCCTGGTTGGAAAAGTTCGCTGACGAAAATGGCATCACGATGCCCTTGACCGCCCTTCCCAATGGGAAGGACGATGTTGCCTTAAAGCTATACAAGCTGAATCCCACCGTAAGCAACACGATTCTTGTCGGCGCCAAGCGCAAGGTTACGGCGAACTTGGTCAATGTGAATGCGCAAAACTTCGGACTGCTGGCGAATGCCGTAGCCAGCGTACTTAGTCAAAAGTAGAAGCCGGTGCTGCCGTCCCGTTGAATCGCCTCGGGATTCGTGGCCTGCGCCCAAGAAACTCACCATCAGAGCTTTCGCAATCTCTGTACTCGAATGGCGTGGTGGGATGATTATTGCGGCGGCGCCTTCATGGCACGACCCGATAGCGCAGCCCGGGCTTGCTGCCGAACTGGACCGGCTTGGTAAACCGTTCATGGAGCCTGCCCTCGACGGCTTCGATGACTCGCTGCGATGCGATGTTCTCTGGGTCGGTGGTGATTTCCACGAACGGCATGCCCAGTTCCCTGCCGATCTTCCATCGTGGCCAGGAACGCAACCGGGTCCTGGCCGATGCGAGAGAGTTCTTCGCGGATCGTCTCGGCAACGCGCGTGTTGTCGGGCGACCAGCCGCGTTCGAGCGCAGCGACGTAGCTTTCGAGATGTTTCGCGTCAGGGCGAACTAGTTGCATGGCACGTCCCAAAAATGGCGCTTGACGGGTCGGCGAAGCGCCGGTGCGCGCACTTTATCTCAGTACCGATCCGCCTGTTTGCGTCATCACCCTGGCGGTCGATGAACGCAGCGGCGCGAAGCGGCGCCATCGGACCCCTACCTGTCGGGGACAATCACCCCATGCTCACAGATATTTGGACCACCTCGCTGCTGCTCGCCAGCGCCGCCTTTGCCGCTGGCGTGCTGAATGCCATTGCCGGAGGCGGCAGCTTCTTGACCTTGCCTGCGCTGGTCTTCACCGGAATGCCGCCAATCATGGCCAACGCCACCAGCGCGCTCGCTGTCAGCCCCGGCTACCTGGGTAGCACACTGGGTTTTCGCGCCGAGCTGCGGGAGCTACCGCTGACACAGCTCAGGCGCGAGACGGCGATTTCTGCCGCCGGTGGCGTCGCCGGTGCGCTGCTGCTGCTAGTCACATCCGCCAAGGTTTTCGCAGGGGTGGTGCCCTGGTTGCTACTGTTTGCGACTGTGCTGTTTGCGGCGGGCCCGGGCATCGCGCGGCGCGCCAGCAATGCGTCGCATGGCGGGTCCGCCCTGGCCAAATGGCGCAACCCCGGCCTGCTGCTCACCGCCATTTACGGCGGCTACTTCAATGGCGGTTTGGGTATCCTGTTAATGGCGCTGTACAGCGCCACCGGCGAGTCGCGGATTCACACCGCCAACGCGCTGAAAAATGTCAACTCGCTGGTGCTGTCCTGGTTGTCGGTGGCGGCATTTGTGGTGGCCGGTATGATTGCCTGGCGCGAAGGATTGCTGATGATGGTGGCAGCCACAGCGGGCGGCTATTTTGGGGCACGCTGGTCCAGGCGGCTGCCCGCGCACTGGGTGCGCTGGGCGGTGATCGGCACCGGGCTGGTGATGACGGCGCTGTTTTTTGTGCGCGGTGGTGCGGGCTAGCCTGACAAATCCATCGATTGCTTCGGCGGGCTCGCAATGACCGCATCGCCTGGCTTGACCCCCTCGGCGCGACGACTCAGGCCCAGTGCACCGCACCCTTGCCTGCATACCAGCCATCGACCTGGACCTTGACCATGGACTCAATCTTGTTGCGACGAATCTTCATGGTGGGTGTCAGGCAGCCGTTTTCTATCGTCCACGGCTCGGCAGCTATGACGATCATCCGCAGTCTTTCATAGTCCACCAGTTCCCGGTTCAGGTCGCTCAACAACTCGCTGAGTTCGCTCTCGACGCGGGCACGAACTGATGCATCTCCCAACCGGGGGCGAAGATCCTCTGCCAGGACCACCAACGCATAAGCCCCCGCCTGCCCGAGACCGGAGACCAGACTCGTTTCGACCAGGGGGTGGGCATTGAGGCGATTCTCGATGGGCGCCGGGGCAATGTACTTGCCCTTGGATGTCTTGAACTGCTCTTTGAGGCGCCCGGTCAATCGGAGCAGACCCTTGGCATCGCGTTCACCCATATCGCCAGTGCGGAAAAAACCGTCCTGCGTGAAGCTCTCGGCGTCGAGGTCGGGACGCTTGTAGTAACCCACCATTTGCCCTGGCGACTTGATCAGCACTTCGCCGTCGTCACCGATGCGTACCTGCACTCCGGGCATCGGAACACCGACGCAGCCTGGCTTGTTGAACTCCAGGGTGGACGTATGGGAGTAGGCAAAATCCTCCGTCATGGCGTAGCCCTCCATCAATCGCAGTCCGAGACGGCGGTACCACGAGATCAACTCCGCCGGGATGGGAGCCGATCCACTGCCCGCCAACACCACTTGGTCCAGTCCCAAGCCCTTTAGCACCTTGCGCCCAACGATGCGTCCCAGAATCGGGATACTCAGTAGCCGGTCCAGTTTCCTGGGCAGCATCTTGGAAAAAACCCCCTGCTGGAATTTGAGCCACAAACGGGGCACTGAGATGAAGGAGGTTGGTCGGGCTCGATTCAGATCCTGCAAGAAAGTGTCTAGTGATTCTGCAAAGAACACATGGACATTGCCCCAGATCATCGAAGCGCACTCGACATAGGCCCGCTCAAACACATGAGCCAAAGGCAAATACGACAGATTTCGACCCTCGGAATTGCCACCAGTGACAGATGCAACGTACTCGACAATGCCTTCGGTGGCCCGAGTAATACCCGCAAAACTGTGCATGACACCCTTGGGCTGTCCGGTGGAACCCGAGGTGTACGCCAGCATCGAGAGGTCAGTGGGCGAACGCTGCACTTTTCCGAGCAGCGGCGCAGTGCGGCCAACGATGGCATCCCACGTCTCGAAACTGGTCTTGGGTGCCAGAGGAAAGGCAATGCACGGCAGGCCTTCTGGAACGCCCAACGCCTGCTCGCTCCAAGTGTCGAGCTTGCCCACAAAGAGCAGACTCGCCCCGCTGTGCTCCAACACAAAACGCACCGTGTCAGCGGTCTCGGTCGGGTAGATGGCCACCGTGGTGCCGCCCGCCATCCAGATCGCCAATTCAGCCATGAAGAAATGCGCGCAATTCTTCGATAGCATGGCAATGCGCGCGCCAGGCTCGAACCCTTGTGCTTTCAAATAGGCAGCCATGCGGCGGGCCTGGTCCAGAGTTTGATGCCAGGTGTAGTCCACAACCTTCCCGCCACCGACCGGCTGCGTTAGGTAGATCTTGTCCGGGTGGGCTGCCTCGTGCTCGTAGACGTAGTCGAGGATAAGTTTGTCTTGTGTCATTTCACGACCCCTGTTTCCCGCAGCCTTTGACTAACCGTCGGCGCTGGATTGACGCCATGCAGAGTCAATCGGCGATTATGGATATTTCCGGAAATGATGACAAGCCGAATTGCACTGGGAATGCCAGGCGGATCAGGCCGCTGGGGCACTCAGCTTCGCGGCTGTCCCCCGGCCTTCGGCCTCCTCCTTGATGCCGCTGCGCTGAGTGCCCCAGCATCCAGATCTTCAAACAAGGTCGGCGTGCACGCAGCACGAACCACCTAGGCTCGCTGCCGAGGGTGCTGCTGTGGGTGACGCAGCGAAATAAAGGAGGAGGCCGCAGGCCGGGGGACATTCGCGGAGTTACCCACGGCAGCACGCTCGGCACCGGCAGGCTTGGGCGAGACCCGTCGACGCGAAGGTTCAAAGCGCAATTTGACTGCCAGAAAGCCCTCCAACGCCCGTCAAAAGTGCGTGAGCAGCTCTCGATTTGATAGCGTTCCGGGTTACTTGATGCGTCTGCGAACGGCACTCAGAATGCCACGCAGGATGTCGACGGGCGGGGGCGGACATCCCGGCACCACGACGTCGACCGGAATCACGTTGGCGACGCGTCCGCAGCTCGCGTAGCTCTCGCCAAAAATGCCGCCGTCGCAGCCGCAGTCGCCAACGGCGACCACCAGCCTGGGCTCGGGCGTGGCCTCATACGTGCGCTGCAGCGCCGTTGCCATGTTCCTGGACACCGGCCCGGTCACCAGCAGCAAATCGGCGTGGCGCGGACTGGCGACAAACTTGATGCCCAGACCCTCGATGTTGTAGTACGGATTGCCCAGCGCGTTGATTTCGAGTTCGCAGCCGTTGCACGAACCCGCGTCGACCTGGCGGATGGCGAGGGCCCGGCCCAGGATCGCCAGCACATCGGCCTGGATGCGCGCGACCTCGGCCTGCGCCGCAGCGCCAATATCCGGGGCCGCCTCGGTGCGTATGCCGGTCCGGACGATCTGTCTGACAACGCGCCAGATCATAGGTCCGGCCCCGAATAGCTCAGATTGAACGACTTGTTGATCAACGGAAAGTCAGGAACGATGTTGCCGATCACGGCGTGTTCGAGCAGCGGCCAGTTCTGCCACGACGGATCGTGCAGATGACAGCGAAGGATGCGATGCCCGTTGGCCGCGCTGTCGATCTCGAGCGCGACGAACAGCTCGCCGCGCCAGCCCTCGACCCAACCAGCACCGCAGCTCACTTCGGTGGGAAGGGCAACGTCGCACCGTACCGCCCCGGCCGGAAGCTGCGCAACGATCTGGCGCATGAGCCGCAGCGACTCAAACACTTCATCAAAACGCACGCTGACCCTGGCTGCGACGTCGCCGTTGCCGTGCGTGGCCATCTTGACCTGCAGCGTGTCGTAGGGCGCTGCCGGGTGGTCGCAGCGCAGATCCCAGGCCTGGGCACTGGCGCGTCCGGCCAGACCGGTCAAGCCCAATTGCGCCGCCAGCGCCGGGCTGACACGCCCGGTGGTCATGAAGCGATCCTGCAGTCCGGCGTGTTCGTCATAGACGGTACGCAAAACATGCACTTCGACCTCGACTGCGTCGCACTGTCTGAGCAGTTCACCCGATACTTCGGCGTCGATGTCACACGCCAGGCCACCGGGCACCACGCAGTCCATCATCAGGCGATGACCGAACGCGCGTTTGGACAGGCGCAGCCAGTCTTCGCGAAGACGCGAGAACTGGGCCAGGCCAAAGGAAAACGCGGCATCGTTGCCCAACGCTCCCAGATCGGCCAGATGGTTGGCCACGCGCTCGCGCTCGAGCAGCAGCGCGCGCAGCCACTCGCCGCGCTGCGGAACCTTGCAGGAAGCTGCCGATTCCAGTGCCATGCAATAAGCCCAGGCGTAAGCCAGCGTCGAATCGCCCGAGACGCGGCCGGCCAGACGATGCGCCTGCAACGGCTCCAACTCGGTCATGCGCCGCTCGATACCCTTGTGCGTGTAGCCCAGGCGCTGCTCCAGGCGCAACACCTTCTCGCCGACGACGGAGAAGCGAAAGTGCCCCGGCTCGATGATGCCTGCGTGCACCGGACCGACCGCGATCTCATGCACTCCATCACCTTCGACACGGACAAACGGATAGTCGAGCAACTGCGATTGCGCAAACGACTGCTTCGCGCCAGGGGCTTGCGTCAGCGGGAAAAAATCGCTCGGCCAGGCGCCGTGATTGAGCCAGGGACGCCGGTCCTTGGCGCTCTCGGCGTGAACGTCCGACAAATCGGCCGCCGCGCGCTGCATCCTGCTCACTGCGGGGAACAGTGCCACCAGATCAGGGTAGGTCCTGTTGGGGGTGGCCACAGGCAGCCGGGTCCAGAGCAAGCCCTCAAGCGTCACATAGGCCGCACAAACCGACGCATCGGCGTCGCGCGCCACTCCCCAAAGCGCCAGCAAGCGCCCGCCAGCCTCGCGCACGGCCATGGCCACGCTGCCCCATTGCTCCGTGGTCACGTCGGCACGCCAGATCGGCACTGACGCGGACAGGGACGCAAACTCGATATCCAGGCCGGAAATTTTCATCGGCTCAGCCCCCCAACATCAAGGCGGCCTGAACGTACCAGGCGTTCAGGTAGGGCGGAATGAACAGGCCCAGCACCAGACCCAGGCCGATGTGGACGAACACCGGCACCAGCGCCGGTGGATGGCGCAGCGGCTTGAGCGTCGTTTCGCCAAAGACCATGGGCAGTACCCGGATCAGAATGGACGCGAAAGCGACCCCCAGCGACAGCAACAGAAATGGTGTCGCCCAGGGTTGCTCACGCATGGCGGTGGTGAGGATCAGAAACTCGCTGGCAAAAACACCAAACGGCGGCATACCCAGAATGGCCATCACGCTGAGAATCAGGCCCCAGCCGACGGTCGGATTGACCTTGATGAGGCCGCGAATCTCGCTCATGACCTGGGTCCCGGCCTTCTGTGTTGCGTGGCCGACGGTGAAGAAGATCGCTGATTTGATCAACGAATGCACCGTCATGTGCAGCAGGCCGGCAAAATTGGCAACGGGCCCGCCCATGCCAAAGGCAAACGTGATCAGCCCCATGTGCTCGATCGACGAGTACGAGAACATGCGCTTGACGTCCTTCTGGCGTGACAGGAAGAAAGCCGCCACCACCAGCGTCAGCAGGCCAAAGCCCATCATCAACTGACCCGCCATCGGGCTTTGCAAGGCGCCATCGGTGAGCACCTTGCAGCGCAGCACCGCATACATGGCCATGTTGAGCAGCAACCCCGAGAGCACCGCCGAAACCGGGGTCGGACCTTCGGCATGTGCATCGGGCAACCAGCTATGCAACGGCACCAGGCCAACTTTGGTTCCGTAGCCAACGAGCAGGAACGCAAAGGCAATGGTGATGATCGAAGGGTCAAGCTGCGCCTTGTAGGCGTTCAGACTGGTCCACAACAACGTTGCGCTCTCGGCACCGAGCACGCGTTCGGCCGCCATGTACAGCAGCACGGTGCCAAACAGCGCCTGCGCAATGCCGACACCGCACAAAATGAAATATTTCCAGGCGGCTTCCAGACTGGCGGCGGTGCGGTAAACGCTGACCAGCAACACCGTGGTCAGCGTGGCGGCTTCCATCGACACCCAGACGATGCCCATGTTGTTGGTGGTCAGGCCCAGCAGCATCGTGAAATTGAACAGCTGGTACATGCTGTGGTACAGGCGCATGCGCATCGGTGTCATCTTGCCGTGATCCTGCTCGATGCGCATGTAAGGACGGGAAAAAATGGCGGTTGTGAAGCCGACAAAACACGTCAATGTGACGAGAAAGACGTTCAAGGGATCAATGAAGAACTGCTTGTCCCAGACGAGCATCGGGCCATCGCTGATGATGCCCGCGGTCAGCACGCAAGCGGCAAGAAAAGTTGCCAGGCTGAAGGCAACATTGACGTCGCGCGCGAAATCACGATGCCCGATGAAGGCCAGCACGGCTCCGCCCAGAAGGGGGATGGCCAGCACAAAGAGCAGGGCGTACAACTCAATCTCCCTTGAGCGCTTCGAGGTTGCGGATATCGAGGCTGTCGAATTTTTCGCGAATCTGGAACATGAACACGCCCAGGATCAAGACGCCAACCAGCACGTCCAGGGCGATACCAAACTCGACAATCATTGGCATGCCGTTGGTGACCGACGTGGCGGCAAAAATCAGCCCGTTTTCCATCGACAGGAACCCGATCACCTGCGGCACCGCCTTGGAGCGCGTGATCATCATCATGAACGACAGCAAGACGCAGGCCAGCGCAATGCCCAGCGACCCACCGGCCACGGTATGCGACAGGCGCGAGATCGGCAACGCCAGGCTGAACGAAAAGATGACCAGCGCAATGCCCACCAGCATGGTCGTCGGAATGTTGATCAGGGTCTCAACGTCCCAGCGCACATTGAGTTTGCGGATCACCCGATGCAGCAACCAGGGTATGAAAATGACTTTGAGCGCCAGCGTCAAGGCCGCGGAGATGTACAGGTCCGGCTGATTTGTCACGTAGGCAAGCAGCACGGAGGCAGCCACCAGCGCCGCGCCCTGGATCGTAAAGAGGTTGATCAGCGAGACGATGCGCCGCTGCGAAATCATGGCAAATGACAGCATCAGGATCAGGGTGGCGAACACGTTGATCAGTTGCGGCACGTACTTGATCATGAGACTCCCAGCAAGATGTTCACCAGCAAGCCGATCACCGCTAGCAAAAAGGCAGTACCGAGAAATTCAGGGACGCGAAAGATCCGCATCTTGGCGCTGACCGTCTCGATCAAGGCCATCAGCATGCCGCCGACTGCAAGTTTGGCAACAAGCGCTGGCAGGGCCAACAACAGCGCCAGCGGCGCGTGGGCCCGCGCCACGCCCCAGGGAAAGAACAACGCCAGCCCAATGCAGGAATAGGCAAACAGTTTCAGGCTGGCCGCCCATTCCAGCAAGGCCAGGTGACGCCCCGAGTATTCAAGAATCAGGGACTCGTGAATCATGGTCAGTTCGAGGTGCGTCTCGGGGTTGTCAACGGGTACCCGGGCGTTCTCGGCCAGCGACACCATCGTGAAGGCAATGCCCGTGACCAGGAAACTCGGGTAGATCGTGAACTCCCGATGTGCCAGGGTGTCAACGATGGTGGTCAAGGAGGTTGAGCGCGACACCATCGAGGCGCAGAAGAGAACCATCAAGAGCGCTGGCTCGGCAAGGAAGCCAACGAGCATCTCCCGGCGCGCCCCGAGCGTGCCAAAGGCCGTGCCCACATCCATCGCCGCCAAGGAAATGAAAACCCGTGCGAGTGCAAACAGCCCGACCAGCGCAATGGCGTCAGCCGCCGGCGAGAGTGGCAAATCGGTGGACAGGGTCGGGACGATGGCGCTGGCCAGCAGCATGCAGCCAAAGACAATGTAGGGAGTCGCCCGAAACAACGCCGAGGCGTGCTCTGCGATCACGGACTCCTTGTTGAACAGCTTGCGCAGCACGCGGTAAGGCTGCAGCAGATCGGGGGCAGACTTGTTCTGCAGGCGTGCCCGCCACTGATTGACCCAGCCCGTCATCAACGGCGCGAGCAATAGCGCCATCACAATGGCCATCAGTTGCGATACAAGACCGAGCAGACTCATTGCTTGACCACCAACAGCACCACGATCAGGGTGACGAAGCTGTACATCAGATAGACCGCAATGCGCCCTTGCTGCAACCGGCCGATCAGCCTGGAGCAGCGCTCGACCGCCCTGGCTACCGGAAGATAGAGCCAATGCCACAGCGGGTCCTGCACCGTCACCCGATAACGGGGCTGCTCATCAAAGGGCGTCGGCAACTCCCTGCGCATGCGAAACATGGGCTCGAAAATCTGCCGGATCGGTTGCCCGAAGCCTTCCGCGCTGTCCTGCATCCGGGGCGTTTGCCAGGGATAGCCGCAGTCCCAGGGTGGCGCGCGGCGCGTGCCGCGGTGATAGGTCTTGCGCACCAGCAAATAAGCCAGGGCGAAACAGGCCAGCACACCGAGCAAAAAGATGGCAGGCGCGTAGCTCGCGCGCTCGATGCTGACGGGAACCAGCAGCCAGCCGCTTTCAGCCACTGTTTTCGCCAAACCCGCGGAGGCCAGCAATTGGGTGACCGGGTCGATCAGGCCGATGATCTGATTGGGTAGCAGCCCCAGGACCAGACAGCCCGCTGTAAGCCACAACATGCCCACCCGCTCCCAAGGCGCAGCGTCGTGCGCCTGCGACAGCTTTTCTTCGCGTGGTTGACCCAGAAATATGACACCGAAATACTTCACCATGGTGTAGCCGGACAAGGCCGCGATGAGCGCGATCAAACCGGCCAGCACCGGCACCAGCATGTTCAGAAAGGAGCTTGGCAGCCCGGTCGTGAACAGAAAGCTTTGCAGCAACAGCCACTCGGCGACAAAGCCGCCCAGCGGTGGCAACCCCGCACAGGCCAGGGCACCAATGAGCGTGGGCCAGGCAACCCACGGCACGTACCGCATCAAGCCGCCGAGTTTGCCCAGGCTGCGCTCGCCGGTGGCGTGCATCACCGCGCCGGTGCTGCAGAAAAGCAGGCTCTTGAAGAAGGCGTGGCTGAGCATGTGATACAGCGCAGCGGTGAGAGCCAACGCCGAGAGCACCTTCATGCCGTAGGCGGAAAACAGCAACGACAAGCCGATTCCGGCGCAGATCAGGCCGATGTTCTCGATCGATGAATAGGCCAGCAGACGCTTCATCTCGACTTGCACCGTGGAAAAGACAACGCCAAACAGCGCCGTGGCCAGACCCACGGCAATCAACAATGCACCCCACCACCAGATGCGCGTTGGCAGCAGGTCAAACGAAACCCGCAACAGGCCGTACAGCGCGATCTTCAACATCACGCCGCTCATCAAGGCCGAGACCGGCGACGAAGCCGCCGGATGAGCTTCGGGCAACCAGACGTGCACCGGCAGGATGCCGGCCTTGGCGCCAAAGCCGAACACCGCGAGCACAAACGCTGTCGATGCCCAAAACGGCGAGAGTTGCTGCGCGCGCATATTGGCAAACGTGTAGTCGCCGGTATTGGCCTGCAGCACGCCGAAACACAGGAAGATCCCCAAGGCGCCAATATGTGCCACCAGCAGATAGATAAAACCGGCGTCGCGAATTTCAGGAATGCGGTGATTGGAAATGACCAGGAAGAAAGACGACAGGGCCATCGTCTCCCAGACCACCATGAAGGCGTAGGCGTCGTCAGCCAGCACGACCATCGCCATGCTGGCAAGGAACACGTGGTACTCAAGGCAAATCAGACCCGGCGGCGTGCCCTCGCCTTTGCGAAAATAGCCTGCGGCAAAGGCCGACACTCCAGCCGAGGCTCCGCCAATCAGAATCAGGAAGAAGCTCGAAAGACTGTCCAGGCGCAGATGAAAAGGAAGTTGGGGCAAACCGATGGACAACACCGCCACCTCTGAACCCTGGCCCACGGCGCTGAGTGCAACGCCGAGCAACAAGAGCGAAAGCAGAGCACTTGCCGGAAACAGGATGATCGCTACAAACCTGAATTGCCGCAGGGCAAACACACCCATCATGCCAATCAGCAGCCAAGCGCTCACCACG
Source organism: uncultured Pseudomonadota bacterium (assembly GCA_963844495.1). Taxonomy (GTDB): domain Bacteria; phylum Pseudomonadota; class Gammaproteobacteria; order Burkholderiales; family Burkholderiaceae_C; genus Rhodoferax. Next base: position 245,544 of record CAWJOT010000057.1, on the reverse strand, counting down.
AGCATGACCCAGTCGAGATGAACCCACGACAGCGGATGGAGCAATTCGTTCATTCAGACCAAATCAATTTCGGTCAAGAAGCAGCTATTCGACCGTGCATCCCCGTATGGTACATGCCAGCGCCGGGTAGCGGCGCCCGATCGTTGTCCGCAAGCCAGCTAAAATGCGGCAACGAGGTCCAAGTCATGAACATTTTTTACCGCCCCAAATACGAATCCGAGGCCACCCAATTCATCGATCAGATCAAGGCCAAAGACCCCGGGATCGCCGCGCGGCAAGCCCAGGGTCGCGCCTTGTTGTGGGACAAGAGCGTTGATCGCGATGCCCAGCGCGCCTATCGCGCCGCTACCGTGGCGCAACAACCCTACGTCTACCAGACCGCTCACGACTAGTTTCCTTGAGCGAGAATCGGCCCGAGATGCTTGATTCCAGGGCAAATACAGCTACATTTTTCATAGCAGGATCATGACTGCACCGGTCGATCCCGACGCGCTCGGCGCGAGCATCGACCTCGATCCGAGCGGACTGCCCGAGGTGGTCGATCAGGTCGCGCTGGCGCGCCTGTATGGCGAGCCGCTGTTTTCGCTGCCGCACGACCTGTACATCCCGCCCGATGCGCTGGAAGTGTTTCTCGAGGCGTTTGAGGGGCCGCTGGACCTGCTGCTGTACCTGATCCGAAAGCAGAACTTCAACATCCTCGATATCCCGATGGCGGGCGTGACGCGCCAATACCTTGTCTACGTCGAGGAAATTCGCGGGCGCAATCTCGAACTTGCTGCCGAGTATTTGCTGATGGCTGCCATGCTCATCGAGATCAAGTCGCGCATGCTGCTGCCACCCAAGAGGCTGGCGCCGGGCCTAGAGGCCGAAGACCCGCGCGCCGAGCTGGTGCGCCGCCTGCTCGAATACGAGAGCATCAAGCTCGCCGCTTCCCGACTCAACGCCCTGCCCCAGTACGGGCGCGACTTCCTCAAAGCGCAGGTGTACATCGAGCAGTCGCTGCAGCCGCGCTTCCCTGACGTCAGCGTGGCTGACTTGCAGCAGGCATGGACCTCCATCCTGTCCCGCGCAAAACTGGTTCAACACCACAGGATCACGCGCGCCGAACTTTCGGTGCGCGAGCATATGGGCGTGGTCCTCAAGAAATTGCAGGGCCGACGCTTTGCGCAATTCGAAGATTTGTTCGATCCGGCCCAGGGCGCCCCGGTGCTGGTCGTCACCTTCATCGCGATGCTTGAGCTGGCCAAAGAAGCGTTGATTGAAATCACGCAAGCCGAAGCCTTTGCCCCAATTTACGTCAGACTCGCCTACTCAACTGCTTCCTGAGCCCAGCCACCGTCGGGCGCCCGCTAGACCGGCTCCGAACTTGGTTCGCGCCCCATCAGCAACGCGACCGCCTGCGCGGCCCGAACCCGGCCATCGAGAAGCGCCAATACCGCCTGCGCAACGGGCATCTCCACGCCAAGACCCGCAGCGCGTTGCACAACGGTTTGCGCACAATAAACACCCTCGGCCACATGCCCCAGTGAGTTCAGCACCTGCGCCAGGCTCTGGCCGCGCGCCAGCGCCAGCCCAACCTGTCGGTTGCGCGACAAATCGCCGGTGGCAGTGAGCACCAGATCGCCCAGACCGCTCAGACCCATGAAGGTCTCGGAGCGCGCGCCTAGCGCCACACCCAGACGAGTCATTTCGGCCAGCCCGCGCGTAATCAGAGCGGCACGGGCGTTCAGGCCCAGCCCCAGGCCATCGCACAGGCCCGTGGCAATGGCCAGCACATTTTTCACAGCGCCACCAACCTCGACGCCGACGATGTCGTCGTTGGCATAAATACGCAGGTTCGGACCATGAAAAGCCTCCACCAGGGCGTTGCGCACCCTGGCATGGCTGCTGGCAGCGACCAGGGCCGTCGGCTGGGCGCGCGCCACCTCCAGCGCAAAGCTTGGGCCACTGAGCACACCTGCTATCAAATCGGGAGCTGCCTGCGCTTGTATTTCGTGCCCTAGCAGGCCAAAAGCGTTGGAATTTTTGGCCTCAAAACCCTTGCATAGCCACGCCAGCGGCACGCGGCAGCCAGCGACCTGAGCAAGCAAGCCGCGCAGCGCCGCCATCGGAGTGGCCAGTATCACCAGATCGGCTCGCGCGCTGAGCGCTCCGAGTTCGTGTGCCGGGACGGCACTGATTCCCAACTCGGGTGGCAGGATCACGCCGGGCAGGTAGCGAAGGTTTTCGCGCCGGGTTTGCAGGGTGTGCGCCTGCTGGGCATCGCGCGCCCAAAGCGTGACGTAATGGCCCGCTCCAGGCTTGCCAAGCGCGCAGTGTGCCAACGCCGTGCCCCAGGCACCTGCCCCGAGCACGACGATGTTCATGACACGCCGACCTTTGGTTGTGCGACCGTGCGGGCCAGGCCGTCGGCCGCGCCTACTGGGTGACGACGCGCGGCGTTTCCTCGACGGGGACTGCCGCGGCCTGCTGCTGTTGCTGCTCGTACATGGCCTGGAAGTTGATCTCGGCCAGATGGACCGGGGGAAAGCCGCCACGCTGAATCAGGTCGGCCACATTGCCGCGCAAATAGGGATAAACGATCTGCGGGCAGGCAATGCCCATGACCTGACTCATCTGCTCCGGCGGCAAATTGCGAATCTCGAAGATGCCCGCCTGGGTGGATTCCACCAGGAATACGGTTTTCTCCTTGATCTTGGTCTGCACGGTGGCCGTTACCGTGACTTCATAAATGCCGTCGGAAATCTGGCCAGCGTTGACACCGAGCTGGATGTCCACTGTAGGCTGCTCCTGCTCAAGCAGGATGGCTGGTGAGTTGGGCTGCTCCAGCGACGCGCCTTTGAGGTAGACACGTTGAATCTGGAACACGGGATCTTTTTCGTCGGACATGACATTTCTTTCTGGTCAGTAATTAAGGGGCGCTCCGGATCATCCAGAGCAGGAACAGCAAAACAGTAGATTATCTCAGGCAGCGTTGAGCAGGGGCAGCAGTGCACCGCTGGCGTCGAGCGCAAGCAGGTCGTCGCAGCCACCGACGTGGGTCTGCCCGATAAAGATCTGGGGAACCGTGCGTCGACCGGTGATTTCCATCATGCTGGCGCGCTGTTGGGGATCGGAATCGACCCTGATCTCCTCCATTTGCGCAACGCCCCTGGCCTTGAGAACTTCCTTGGCCTGCCGGCAGTACGGGCATTCGGCGGTGGTGTAAATTTTGACGGCTTGCATGAAGACTCCATTCAATGGGGCGTGGGCCAAACGATTTCAGCCCTTTTCAATCGGCAGGTTGGCCGCTTTCCATTCGGCCAGACCACCACCCAGGGATTGCGCCTGCGCGTAACCAAGCTTCTTTGCAATGGCCACTGCGCGGCCCGAGCGAGCCCCCGACTGGCACACCAGAATCAGCGGCAGCGCCTTGTTCTTCACGACGCCGGGCAGCTTTGCCTCGAGCTGACCGATCGGGATGTTCCTGGAGCCGCCGACATGACCGGCGGCGTACTCTGCGGCCTCGCAAATGTCAATGACCACCGCCTTTTCGCGGTTGATGAGTTGCACAGCCGCAGTTGCTGTCAACCCACCTGTGGCAACGCCCTTGAGCGAAGGCCAAAAAAGCAGTGAGGCCGAGACCAGCGCGACCGACAAGAGCATCCAGTTGTCGATGATGAATTTCACTTTTTTCCTTGAGCTAAACGGGTCATTTTAGAATAGAGCAGAAACCGGCCGTTCTGGCGCCGGTTTTATCCGACCCCAAGCTTGCCAATCACCGACCATGCATCAACTCGTTCTCATTCGCCACGGCGAATCGACCTGGAATCTGGACAACCGCTTTACCGGCTGGACCGACGTCGATTTGACGCCCGCGGGCGTGCAGCAGGCCATGCAGGCCGGGCGCGTGCTCAAGGAACAAGGCTATGAATTTGACGTCAGTTACACCAGTGTGCTCCAACGGGCGACGCGCACGTTGTGGCACGTCCTCGACGAGATGGACCGCACCTGGTTGCCCGTGGTGCACAGCTGGCGGCTCAATGAACGCCATTACGGCGCCCTGCAGGGGCTGAACAAGGCCGAGACGGCCCGAAAATACGGCGACGCTCAGGTGCTGGCGTGGCGACGCAGTTATGACACGCCGCCACCCGCGCTGGAACCGACGGACCCGCGCTGCGAACGCGCCGACTTGCGCTACGCCAATCTGGATGCGGGCCAGGTCCCGCTGACCGAGTGCCTGAAGGATACGGTCGAGCGCGTGTTGCCCTTGTGGAACGAGGCGTTGGCGCCAGCCATCAAGTCGGGCCGGCGCGTGCTGATCGCCGCGCATGGCAATTCGATCCGCGCGCTCGTGAAATACCTCGACAAGGTCTCGGACGCCGAAATCGTGGGCTTGAACATTCCCAACGGCATCCCGCTGGTCTATGAGCTCGACGCCGACCTGAACCCTGTCACGCACCGCTATTTGGGCGACGCCCAGGCAGTGGCACGAGCCGCCGCGGCCGTGGCCTCCCAGGCCAAAGCCTGACTGTGTTGGGAACCGAACAGGACGGATCCGCTCCAAGCGTGTATATTGCCCGGCACCAATCAGAGAAACCTATGGGTCAAAAACTTAAAGCAGTCGGCTGGATTTCGCTCGGCATCATGGCCGGCGCGCTGACGACCATCTCGTTGCAGACCGTAGCGCGCGGGGCACTCGCACCCCTGCCGCTGGAGGAACTGCAACAGCTCGCGGCTGTCTTTGGCATGGTCAAGAGCAACTACGTCGAGCCGGTCAACGACAAGAAGCTCATCACCGACGCGATCGTGGGGATGGTCTCGAGCCTGGATCCGCACTCGCAGTATCTTGACAAGAAGGCGCTCAAGGAGTTCAACGAGGGAACCACAGGGAAATTTGTTGGCGTCGGCATCGAGATCTCGCAGGAAGACGGTCTGATCAAGGTCGTCTCGCCGATCGAAGGTTCACCGGCGTTTCGGGCTGGCATCAAACCCAACGACTTGATCATCAAGATTGACGACACACCAGTCAAGGGTCTGGCACTGAGCGAGGGCGTCAAGCGCATGCGCGGTGAGCCCAATACCAAGGTGTTGCTCACGATTTTCCGCAAGGACGAAAGCCGCACGTTTGTGGTGTCGATCACGCGCGAAGAAATCCGCACGCAATCGGTTCGGGCCAAAGTGATCGAGCCGGGCTATGCTTGGATCCGTCTGAGCCAATTCCAGGAGCGCACGGTGGCAGACTTTGCCCGCAAGGTCGAGGAAATCTACAAACTCGAACCGAAACTCAAGGGCCTGGTGCTTGACCTGCGCAACGACCCCGGCGGCTATCTCGACGCGGCGGTGGCGGTGTCGGCTGCGTTCCTCCCCGAAAACGTCACCGTGGTCTCGGCCAACGGCCAACTCGCCGAGAGCAAATTTACCTTCAAGGCCGCGCCGGAGTTCTACCAACGCCGTGGCGGCCCGGATCCGCTCAGGCATTTGGACGAAGTGACAAAGGGTGCGCTCAAGACGGTGCCGCTGGTCGTTCTGGTCAACGAAGGCTCGGCTTCGGCCAGCGAAATCGTCGCTGGCGCACTGCAGGACCACAAGCGCGCCAAGCTGCTTGGCAACCAGACCTTTGGCAAGGGTTCGGTGCAAACGGCCGTCTGTCTTGACCCGTCGTTTCGCATGGATAACTGCCCGACCGCGGGACTCAAACTGACGACCAGCCGTTACTACACGCCCAGCGGCAAATCGATTCAGGCCAAAGGGATCGTGCCCGATGTGATGGTCGACGAAACCGAAGAGGGCAACTTGTTTGCAGCTCTGCGCACGCGCGAAGCCGATCTGGAAAAACATCTTGCCAGCGGCCAGGGTGAAGAGAAGAAGGACGAGGTTCGCGAAAAGGCGCGCGAAGCGGCACGTATCAAACTAGAGGAAGAACTCAAGAAGCCAGCGGCCGAGCGCAGGATTCCCGAATACGGTTCGGACAAGGATTTTGCGCTGGCCCAGGCGATCAACCAGCTCAAGGGACTGCCCGTCGTGATCAGCAAGACGCTGGTTGAGCGCAAGGAAGAAAAGAAAGAAGAATAAGAGCCACCATGACCGACGAGGAGCTGCTGCGCTATTCGCGTCATATCCTGCTCAATGAAATCGGGATCGAAGGTCAGGAACGAATTCTCGCGAGTCACGCCCTGATCGTCGGCGCTGGCGGTCTGGGTTCACCGGTTGCTCTTTACCTTGGCTCGGCTGGCGTGGGGCGCATCACCATCGTCGACCACGACGTGGTGGATATGACCAATTTGCAGCGCCAGATTGCCCACACGATGGAGCGTGTGGGCATGGCAAAAGTACTGTCAGCGCAGGCCGCGGTCGCGGCGCTCAATCCGACGGTCGAGGTCACGCCAGTGGTGGCGCGCGCCGACGCCGCCTGGCTCGACACCCTGGTCGCGCAGACCGATGTGGTACTCGACTGCTGCGACAACTTTGCCACGCGCCATGCCATCAACGCCGCCTGCGTCAAGCACCAAAAGCCGCTGGTCTCGGGCGCAGCAATCCGCTTTGACGCCCAGCTCACGGTCTACGATTCACGCGATAACACCTCACCGTGCTACGCCTGCGTTTTCCCGCCCGATGCCGCGCTTGAAGAAGCGCGCTGCGCGACGATGGGCGTATTTGCCCCGCTGGTGGGCATCATCGGCTCCATGCAAGCTGCTGAAGCACTCAAGTTGCTCAGCGGCGCTGGTCAGGCGCTAACGGGCCGACTGCTGATGCTCGACGGTCGCAACATGGAATTCACCGAGCTGCGACTGGCCCGTCAGGCGCAGTGTCCGGTTTGCGGCGCGGCGCGCTGAGCACCCAGCACACCGGCACCTTGGGGTCGCTACGACGGGCATGCCGGGCGCCTCATGCTGCCAAACGCGCAGAAATCGGCTTCCGGCATGCCCGTCGTGGCGGAAGTGACAATTGGCTTTGGCACAGAAAAAACCAAACGGTCGACCAGTTTCTTGCGGCTATTGGAAATCCCACTAGATTGGTTGGCCCTATCATGGTACGCCGCTCGGACCGATGGAAAGTGTCGGCCTTGTCGCTAACAAACTGAATTTCTTCCAAGCAACCAAGGCGGTGACTTCGACTTGCTCAACCTCCGTGAGGGTGGGTGCTGCCTGGTAGCCGATCTCCACCCGGCACGCGCCATACGTGCTCGTTGATTTGATCTCCTTGACTCCCGGGAGAGTGCCCAATGCGCGTTCGAGTGGCCTTGCAATTTCTCGCTCTATTGTCTCGGGCGAAGTGTTGGCAACCAGAGTCTCGACGACGATGACCTGGCCCACTGGATTCGGAGCCGCGGCGCACGCGCTGATTGTCAATACTATGAGCAGGGAGCGAATGGTTGCCATTATTCAGGCACCGCGGTGGCTTGGGCTGTGTTGGCGACCGATTTCTGCGCGTTTGGCAGTATGAGGGCGCCGACGCAGTCCAAGCCACCACCAGCATCGCCACGCGGTGGAGACTGCAAACGCCAACGCATCACGCACCACCAAACCCACCCCCACCCGGCGTAGAAATCTCAAACACATCACCTGCCTGCATTTCGGCCTGGCCGATATGGGCCAGTGTTTCGACCGTTCCGTCGGCACGCAGCACGCGATTGAAGCCCACCTGCCCGGCCTGACCACCGGCTACGCCGAAGGCGCCGTGCACCCGGCCGTTGGACAGGATGCTGGCCGTCATTGGCTCGAGAAAGCGCACCCGGCGCACGCCGCCGTCGCCGCCGCGCCAGTGCCCGGCGCCGCCCGAACCGCGGCGGATTTCGTAGCTGTCGAGCCGGACCGGAAAGCGAAACTCCAACACCTCCGGATCCGTCATGCGCGAATTGGTCATGTGGGTCTGAACCACGCTGGTGCCGTCAAATCCGTCACCGGCGCCGGAGCCACCGGAAATCGTTTCGTAGTACTGGTAATGCGCATTGCCGAAGGTAAAGTTGTTCATGGTGCACTGGCTGGCCGCCATCACGCCCAATGCACCGTAGAGCGCATTGGTGATGCAGCTCGATGTTTCCACGTTGCCCGCCACCACCGAAGCCGGTGGATTGGGATTGAGCATGGAACCGGCCGGGATGATCACTTCCAACGGCTTGAGGCAACCGGCGTTGAGCGGGATGTCGTCGTCCACCAGGGTGCGAAACACGTACAGGACCGCGGCCATGCATACCGCTTTGGGTGCGTTGAAGTTGTTGCTCTGCTGGGGCGAGGTTCCAGTGAAATCGATCACCGCGCTGCGCTCGGCGGCGTTGACGCGGATCGCCACCTGAATCTGCGCACCATTGTCCAGCGGCAAGGCGAACGAATTAATTGGGGTCAGATTCCAATTATTCTGCGCCTTCATCGCAGCCTGACGTTGCTCCTCCAATAATTGGAATCTGACCCCAATTAATTGAATGACGCGGCGCACCGATTCTTCGGCGTTGTCCTGCACATGACGCATGTACGCCTGCACCACGTCCAGGCCAAAGTGCGCCACCATTTTCCCCAGTTCCTGCACGCCCTTTTCGTTGGCCGCAATCTGCGCCTTCAAATCGGCGAGGTTTTGCTGGGGATTGCGCGACGGGTACGCACCGCTGCCCAGCAGCGCGAGCATCTCGGTTTCACGCAACACACCCCGATCCACCAGCTTGAAGTTGATGATCTGAACGCCCTCTTCTTCAATGCGCGTCGAAAACGGCGGCATCGAGCCCGGGGTGGTACCGCCCACGTCGGCGTGGTGACCGCGCGAGCCGACGTAAAACGCGGTTTTGTTGCCCAGGTAGACCGGTGTGATGACAGTGATGTCGGGCAGGTGGGTGCCCCCGTGGTACGGGTCGTTGAGCACATACACATCGCCGCTTTGCATGGTCGCTGTGTTCTCGCGCACCACGGTCTTGATGCTCTCGCCCATCGAACCCAGGTGCACCGGCATATGCGGCGCGTTGGCAATCAGATTGCCCTGCGCGTCGAACAGAGCGCAACTGAAGTCGAGCCGCTCCTTGATATTGACCGAGTAAGCGGTGTTCTGCAGTTGCAGGCCCATCTGCTCGGCGATGTTCATGAACAGGTTGTTGAACACTTCGAGCAGGACTGGATCCGCCGTCGTTCCGGCTGCAAATTTGATAGCACGCTGTGCAGTGCGCACAAGCGCCAGGTGGTCAAACTCTGTCAAAGTAGCGTGCCAGCCCGGCTCCACGACGGTGGTGGCATTCCTTTCGGCAATGATGGCGGGGCCGGGGATGACGTCGCCCGCGCGCAAGTCCTCGCGTACCACCAGCGCAGCGTCGAGCCACTGACCCGCGCAGTACATGCGCACAGTCTCGCGAACGATACCGCTGAGGTTCAAATCACGCGGCGGGTTCATGGCATGGCACGGCTCGGCGGGCGCGTCGCCAGCCACCACGGCTTCCACCGATACCGCCTCGACCACCAAGGCCTTGCCCTGCATCAGAAAAGAAAACCGCTGGCGATAGGCCGCCTCGAAGCCATCTTCAATTTCGGCGAGCGTGCCAAACGGCACCACCAGCGCCGAGTCGGTGCCCTCGTAGCGTACATGCACGCGCAAGTGCGTGGTGATGCTGCCGCGGTTGACTTGCTGCTGCATCAATTCGCTTTGTGCGGCAGCGGCCAGCGCCTGCAACTGCGTGCCGATCCGCGCTACGGCCTCGATCGAGAGCCTTAGTTCTACCGCCTGCTCACGCATCACGGATTGATCGGCCAGTCCCATCCCGTAGGCGCTGAGCACACCCGCCAGCGGGTGCACAAAGACCCGGGTCATGCCCAGCGCGTCGGCGACCAGACAGGCGTGCTGCCCGCCGGCGCCACCAAAACATTGCAGCGTGTAGCCCGTGACGTCGTAGCCGCGCGCCACAGAAATCTTCTTGATGGCATTGGCCATCTGCTGCACGGCGATGTTGATAAAGCCCTCGGCCACCTGTTCAGCACAGCGATCGCTCTGGCGCGCCAATTCCTCAAAGCGCTCGCGCACGACCTCCAGGCTCAGCGCCTCATTGGCGCTCGGGCCAAACACCTTTGGAAAATGACGCGACTGTATTTTGCCTAGCATCACGTTGGCATCGGTCACGGTGAGCGGCCCACCACGACGGTAACTGGCAGGACCGGGATTGGCGCCAGCGCTTTGTGGCCCGACACGAAAGCGCGAACCGTCAAACGCCAGGATCGAGCCACCCCCGGCGGCTACGGTGTGAATGCTCATCATCGGCGCGCGCATGCGCACGCCCGCCACCTGGGTTTCGAACTCGCGTTCGAACTCTCCGGCGTAGTGCGAAACATCGGTGGAGGTGCCACCCATGTCAAAGCCAATCACCCGGTCGATCCCGGCGATGGCCGCCGTGCGCGCCATACCGACAATGCCGCCCGCCGGGCCGCTCAGAATGGCGTCCTTGCCGGCAAACACGTGGGCGTCGGTCAGACCGCCCGAGGACTGCATGAAAAATAGTTTTACGCCGGGCATCTGGGCGCCCACCTGCTCGACATAGCGGCGCAGGATCGGCGACAAATACGCGTCCACCACCGTTGTGTCGCCGCGGCTGACGAACTTCATCATCGGACTGGTCTCATGCGAGGTGCTGATCTGGGTAAAGCCAGTTTCCTGTGCCAGCCGTTTCGCTGCCAGCTCATGTTCGGTGTAGCGATAGCCGTGCATAAATACAATGGAAACACAGCGCAGACCCCGTCGATACTGCGCAAGCAGCTCTTCTTTTAATAGCACTTCATCAAGCAGCTCGATCACGTCTCCATGCGCGCCGACTCGCTCATGAGCTTCCACCACGGCGCTGTACAGGAGTTCTGGCAAGACAATGTGGCGATCAAAGATGCGGGGGCGATTCTGGTAACCGATACGCAGTGCGTCGCGAAAACCACGCGTGGTCACCAGCAGGGTCGGCTCGCCCTTGCGCTCGAGCAGGGCATTGGTAGCCACCGTGGTGCCCATCTTGACGCACTCGACTTGCTCCGGCCTGACCGCCTCACCCGGCTTCAAGCCCAGCAGATGGCGGATACCAGCCACCGCCGCATCCTGGTACTGCTCGGGGTTCTCACTCAACAATTTGTGCGTCAGCAGCGTGTAGGTTCCGTCCGCGTTCGGGCGCTTGCCCACGATATCGGTGAACGTGCCGCCGCGATCGATCCAGAACTGCCATCGATTCGGTAGCGATGCTGTCGTGTTCATGCCATGGATCTCCAGGTTCGCTCAATGAGTGAGACGATGTGCTCGACACGCCTGCCAGTGGCAAGCGACACCGCTTGCGCATAAGGTGCCATGTTGGTGCACTCGAGCACGAGTGTGTCAATGTCTGGATGGTTGGCCGTCAATTTAAGCGCGGCCGCGACAACGTCGCGCTGTGCTTGAGCCAGATCCAACTCCGCATCGTTGCCGATAATGCGGCGCTGGAACTCGCAGCCCGGGCTCACACCCTGCACGGGTGTCGCCGGGTCGGCACCAACGCCGACGAACTGACTAGCATCGAGAGCCGTCTCATCAATCGTCAGCACACCGGCACGCTGCCCAACCAGGGACGAAGACCTCAACCACATAAGACTCGAACTGATCACGGGCACCGCAACACAGGATTGCAACTCACGCTGATAGCGCGCCAGAAAACCGCAGCTCGTGCTGAGCATGCGCGCTCCCTGGTCCACCAGCGACCGTGCTGCCTCGACAAAGGGCTGCAACCCCAGTTCGTCACTCTGACGCACGACGCGAACCGGACTGGCCCCGCGCACCGTCCGATACTGCACCGGGATGTCCAGGGCGTCAAAGGTTTCACGATTGCCGATGTCGCCCAACGGGCGCGGGAACCTCGTGTCGAGCATCAGGATACCGAGAAACGACATGCCGTGAAATCGGTGGCCTGAACCTACATGCTGGCGGCTGAGCGCGCCGCCTGATCGTAAATGCCCGAGAGCAGCCGCAGCAATCGGGCAAGTTCCCCGATGTCGCGGTTCAGCGCGTCGTCCGCGTTGAGTGCATTGATCAGACAGGATTCGCGAATCTCGCGATAACGTGCGACGTACTGGCGGCCCAGATCGGTCGCCGCGTAGGTCACCTCCTTGCCGTTTCTGCGTGAGGCCACCACCTCCAGGTTTTGCAGTTTCTTGAGCGAATAATTGATCAGGTGCGTATCTTCAACGTTCATGATGAAGCAGATGTCGGCCAGGCGCTTGTCGCGGGCGCGATGCGTCACGTGGTGCAACACCAGAACGTCCAGCGGCGTCAGGTCCTTCAGCCCGGCGGTGCTCATGCAGTGTGCAATCCAGCGGTGAAACGCGTTGCCAGCAACGATCAAACCGAACTCGAACTCGCTCATTTCAGCGCTGCGAGGCGAAACCAGATGTGCAGACGAGACGATCGGCGCCGCGGCCGTTGCGCGTTGCTTCGGAGTCACCGCAGCCGATTTTTCGTGAAGTTTCCTGGTCATCGACGGTCTCCGGGTTGGCAGATGGGCGGGGCGGCTCCAATTGTATGCAGTATGGTGACGATTTATCGGTAATTTGTTGACATTTAGGGAAAACACCGAGTCCGCTCAAGTAAATAGGCTATAAAGTCGGGCATCCGCTTCACCCTTCATGATCAACCGGAGTCCTTATGAAACGTCTGTCTTCCATCAGCAGTTGCATCACCGCGTTTACGCTGGCGCTGGCCAGTGGCATCGCCATTGGCCAAACCAAGTGGGACCTGCCCGCAGCCTACCCGGCAGGCAATTTCCACACCGAAAATATTACCCAGTTCGCCAAGGATGTCGAAACAGCGACTGGCGGCAAACTAAAGATCACGGTGCACGCCAACGCATCACTGTTCAAGGCGCCGGAAATCAAGCGCGCGGTGCAGGGTGGCCAGGCCCAGATCGGCGAAATCCTGCTCGTGAACTTCGAGAATGAAAACCCCATCTTCGGCGTTGATGGCATCCCGTTTCTGGCCTCGAGTTTCGCCGACAGCAAGAAGCTCTACGCCGCGCAGAAACCCGTGCTTGACAAGGCACTGGGCGCGCAGGGCATGAAACTGCTGTACGCCGTGCCTTGGCCGCCACAGGGCCTGTATGTGAAGAAAGAGATTGCCTCGGTTGCCGACATGCGCGGCGTCAAGTGGCGCGCCTACAGCCCGGCGACCGCCAAGATGGCTGAGCTGATTGGCGCCCAACCGGTGACGATTCAGGCGGCCGAAGTCAGTCAGGCTTTTGCCACCGGCGTCGTCGACAGCATGATGAGTTCGGGCTCGACCGGCTATGACAGCAAGATCTACGAATCGGTCAAGTACTGGTACGACACGCAAGCCTGGCTGCCAAAGAACGCGGTCATCGTCAACCTCAAAGCCTTCAGCGCGCTCGACGCCGCCACCCAGGCTGCAGTCACCAAAGCCGCCGCCGATGCAGAAGCCCGCGGCTGGAAGGTGAGCGCCGAGAAGAATGACTGGTACAAGGCCGAACTGACCAAGAAGGGCATGAAGATTCTGCCCCCGAGCGCGAAGTTGGCGGCAGACCTGAAACAAGTCGGTACCATCATGTTGGCCGATTGGGAGAAGAAGGCAGGTCCCGACGGGCAAGCGATTATTAGCGCGTACCGCAAGAAGTAGCACGCTGTGCGTTTGCTTCGCAGCGCCCTGGACCGGCTCTACGACGTTTCGGCCTGGGCGGCTGCGCTCATGATGGTCGGCACCCTGATCATGGTCGTTCTGGGCATGCTCGACCGCTACGTGTCAATGAATTTCAGGGGTACCGACATGTACGCCGGTTACTTCATGGCTGCAGCCGGATTCCTGGCACTGGCGCACACGCTGAAGAAAAATGAGCATATCCGGGTGACACTGATACTCAATGCGGTGCCGCCCAGCGCCAAGAAGGTGCTGGAGTTGTGGAGCCTGGCAGCGGCAGCACTGCTCGCCGGTCTGTTTGCCTATTACAGCATCAAGCTGTCTTACCAGTCCTGGGATTTTCACGATATATCGACCGGCAACGACGCGACCCCGCTATGGATTCCACAGATCGGAATGGCGGTCGGCACGTTCGTCCTGCTGGTGGCCTTTGTCGATGAATTCGTGCTCGAATGTTTGGGGCTGCGTCGCTCAGGCAATAGCGAAGAAGCATTGCACAATGAATGAGCGAGTACCCAGACCATGAATGAACTGGGGATGACGGCGCTGCTGATCGGCTCGCTTTTTCTGATCCTGGGCAGTGGTGTGTGGATCGGCCTGACGCTGACCGGCGTGGCATGGATTGCGATGGAGCTATTCGCGAGTCGCCCTGCCGGTGATGCGATGGCGGTGACCATCTGGGGATCATCAAGCAGTTGGACGCTGACTGCCCTGCCACTTTTCATCTGGATGGGGGAAATCCTTTTTCGAACCAAACTCAGCGAGAGCATGTTCAAAGGACTCGCGCCGTGGGTCAACTGGCTGCCCGGGCGTTTGCTGCACACCAATGTGATCGGTTGCACCATCTTTGCCGCCGTCTCAGGCTCAAGCGCGGCCACATGCGCGACCATCGGCAAGATGACGCTGCCTGAACTCACCCGTCGGGGCTACCCGCAGGATCAGATCATCGGCTCATTGGCCGGTGCCGGTACCCTGGGCCTGCTGATACCTCCATCGATCATCATGATCGTGTATGGCGTCAGCGCCGAGGTTTCGATCTCACAGCTGTTTGTCGCGGGCATCCTGCCCGGCCTGTTGCTGGCCTGCCTGTTCAGTGGCTACATCATCGTCTGGTCTTTGCTCAATCCCGGGAAGATTCCCCCAACCACCGAGCAGTTCACGCTGTTTCAGCGCCTATATGAATCGCGCCACCTGATTCCGGTGGTCGGCCTCATCGGTGCCGTGCTCGGGAGCATCTATGCCGGCCTGGCCACGGCAACCGAAGCGGCGGCGGTGGGCGTGATCGGATCGTTCCTCCTGTCCGGGTTGCAACGCTCCCTGAGTTGGACCACGTTCAAGAACGCACTCATGGGCGCGACCCGCCTGTATTGCATGATTGCATTGATTCTGGCGGGTGCCTCGTTCCTGACGCTGAGCATGGGCTACATCGGCCTGCCCCGCCATTTGGCGGAGTACGTCGCGTCGCTGGGCTTGAGTCCGTTTCTACTGATCGTAGCGCTGGCGTTCTTTTTCGCTATCTTGGGCTGTTTTCTCGACGGCATCTCGATGGTGGTCCTGACCATGGGCGTCATCTTGCCGACGGTGCAGAGCGCGGGCATCGACTTGCTGTGGTTTGGAATATTCGTGGTGATCGTCGTCGAAATGGCACAGATCACCCCACCGATTGGTTTCAACCTGTTTGTGCTGCAGGGGATGACAAAGAAGGAAATCACCTACATTGCACGTGTCACCATGCCGTTCTTCGTCTTGATGTGCGCAATGGTCCTGGCGCTATGGTTCTTCCCGCAGATGGCGACCTGGCTGCCGAGCAAAATGTAAGCCCACTTGCGACGCCGTTCGCCCCTGACATCATGATCTCGGTTCTCGCGATTTGTATCGGTGCCTGCATCGGCGCATTGGCACGTTGGGGTCTTGGGCTCTGGCTCAACCCGGGCGCCGTCATTCCGCTGGGAACTCTGGCGGCCAACCTGATCGGGGCCTACTTGGTCGGTATTTGCGTCGCAGTGTTTCACGCCATGCCGCACCTCGACCCGATCTGGCGTCTTGCCCTCATTACCGGCTTGCTGGGCGCGCTCACCACGTTTTCCAGCTTTTCGGCCGAAGTCGTTCAGATGCTGGCACAGCAGCGCTACGCGTTGGCGGTTGGAACTGCGGGGCTGCACCTCTTTGGCTCACTCGTGCTAACCGTGGCAGGAATCAAGAGCGCTACATTTTTTATAGCTGCTCAGGCTTAGTTCACGCTCTATACGACGCTATCTACGTCCAGTCTGGTCGGACAGGCTGCCCGTTCGGGGCGGCGGCACACAAGGCGAGAAAATGCGCGCTGTTGAGCGCGCCGCCATGGATGCGGGCGCGAAAACCGGTGCTCGCCGGTGGCACACTCCACCAATAGCTTTCGTTACCGTTCGGGTCGAATACCTTGGACAGATCCGGCCAAGGCAAGTGGCTCGGATTCATGCCACGCGGCAGGGTTCGCTCGACGTCGTCAGCCGCATCCGTTGCGGCCAGCATCTGCATACGTGCCGATTCGATCGCCGCATCGAGTGCTTCCACACCCTGCCGCTCCCGCTGCACCTGCTCGATCGCCTGGCAGCAGGCCAGCGCAACCCCCGCTGCGCGCACGATCGCGGACTCGATCTTCCCTGCCAACAAAGTCGAGCAGACAAGAACCGGAAAATTTCTGCCCACCCGATCACACGACGGCGCCATCACGCCAAACTGCGCCCAGGGTACACCCGGCAGTGCGGGCACGACAAACGCCCAACTCGGCGTGTTACGCCAGAACTCCCAGCCACTGGCGGTATTGCCAACCCTCAGCGCTTGCATCCCGTCGGCTAGCCAGTGATCCCAAAACTGCTGCACTGCATAGGGCATGCGCCGGGAAAAGAAATCCCCAACGCCTGGCAATTTCCCAAAGCAAGCAAAATCACTGGCCAAACCGTCCCCCGACTCCTGCACGCCGGGCTCGGCTGCCGCACTGGAACGATCCATGATCAACCTCGCCCCGGACAGGCAAAACTCTCGAGTTGAGGCAGATGCAGCGGGTTTCGCACCGACTGTGCGATGAATTCGATACCCACAGCGCGCCCATCGACGTTGAATTTGACGATCAGGCGCTCAGGCGGCGTTCCACCTTGAACCTGCCCACGATCGATAAGACGGTGCAGCGCCCAAGCGCCCTCAGTGCTGATGAAGGGCGCACCCGCCCTGCTCCCAACCAGCAAACGAACCTGATTCGTTCCGCGCACCCCGGGCCAACTCACGCGCTTCGAACCATCACTGGCTGCGTTAGCGGAAATATTCTGACCATCAATATCGAGTTCAACCTTGTCCGCACCACCGAGCTGAACAATGCGCACGATCAGATCGAACCTCATGGCACGACTGCCGGGCGCAAAAAAGGCATCGCGAATCACCGCAGCCCGCTGAAACTGGGCCAAATCCCCGGCCGACCCGGCGCCTGCTCCTTCCGGTCCTGGTCGGGGCGCCCAGGTCGCTTTGGACGTATCAACAAAAGGCGCCAGATTCTTTTGGAACGTGTCATCCATCAAACCGCCGGGGGCGAACACCTGGGCAAAATCGTTGGTCTGAACGTCTTGCTGAGATCCTCGCGCAAATGGGTACCGCCCTGAAATCACCGCTGCGCAGGTCTGGCCGACGGCACCCTTGACGCTGGCGCTGGCGCTGCTGCGCGCACCACCGGCAATCTGTTGCGATGCCTGTCCAACCAGCGCCTCAAGAACCGCCCGAACCGGTGCGGGCATCCGGGCGGCTTCATTGCGAAGGCGATTTTCAGCGTCCTGGGTACGCGGAATGCTGCCGCCACGCAACGCGCTTTCGGCGGCCACCAGGCTCGACAGATAGTCCTCAAGAACTTTGCCCAGCGCATCAATCTGAGCGGTTCCGGGCGCACCCTTGGCAATCGCATGCAGTGGGGCAAACGGCCCCTGCACCATCATCTCGATCTTGTCGTCCAGCCCTGAGGCCGCCCTGCCGCCGCCCAGGCCCAAGGTTGCCGCGCTCGTCATTTCCTGCTTGATGCGGCCAAGCTTGTCCATAGCCTGATCGACACGCGTCGCGCCGCTGGCCTCGGTGCGAATCAGTGTGGTCTCGCGTGCGGCCGCCCGGACCAACAGCAGCAGTGGCGATTCGGCGCTGGCGAGAATTCGTGTCACCGCAATCGTATCCGTCAAGCCCTGACGCCCAATCAAACGCACGTCATTGAGGTAGTCCTGCCAAATCTTGGCGTACTCAGTCAAATACAGACGCGTGATCTGCTGCGACTGCTGCAGGACTTCGGCCGGATTGGGCAGGGTCGCCGGCGCAGAAGCGCTTGAGCGCCCGAGCACCCATGCGTCCTCAAGGCCGAGGTCGGCCAGGGCGGAAGCCAGCTCTTTCTGGAACAAGGCGTAACCGCGCACCGTATAGAGTCCCGCGATGCCGACATTCAATGGCTGTTTGCTGGCACGCACGAGGACATTGGGCGCTTCCAGCCCGGCGACGCCAGCGATGGTAAATTCCGGTGGCTCCGGGCCCAGCAACCGGGCTTTGATCCGACTGTACGAGCGGTAGGCCGGAGGTTGCTGGTTCAGAATTTCCCGCGCCCGGCTCACAATATCCTGCTTCAGCGGGAACGGCGAAGTGATCACTCGATCGCGCATCAACGCGTCCAGATGCCCGTCAAGCTGCTTGCGCTGTTCAAGCTTTGACGTGGCCCCAGAACGGTCCCAGTCGGTGCGAATCCACTGCTTGAGGGCCTCCGCGTCAAATCGTCCGGCACCCCCCAGCATCAAATAGGCCTTCAGCGCCTGATACAGATAGTCGGCATTGCCCGGCGACGCCTGACGCAACAAGCTCTCGAGCCGCACCGCCAGGCGCGGCAAGAAAGCCTCGTCGAGAAGGCGCATATAGGCAATTTGCCCTGCCGCATCAAGCTTGGTACCTTGATACAGGCCATAGCCATAGCCCCAGGGAACATGACCGAAATCGAACTGATTGCTCCACGCAACTTCGTGCGCCTGGTTGAGCAGCGGCAGGAGCGCCACTGCGTCCTCATCGGCGCGCGCGGGAACCGCCTCTACAGCCTGGCGCAGCGCCTGCGCCTTCTCGGAAACCTCGCCGACATAACGCACGTTGTTGCCATAACTCACCCAAGGCGACCAGACGATGTTAGCCAGAACAAACAACAGCCCGCAACCGACCATACCGGCCCGACGCAACCAGCGCATGCGCCGCTCGGCCCGCAAATTGCGCCCCGCTATGAAATGCTCCGGAAAAATAACCTTTTGCAACAGGTCCTGCAGGAAGAAACTCTTGCCCGTGCCTTGGGACGGCTCGTTGCCCGAGACCCTGCTGGGTACCCGAAACGTCCGCTGCATGGCTCCCAAGACGCGATCAAACGGTGTGCCTTCCTGGGCGCCTGACGTGAAATAAACCCCCCGCAGCATCGGCTGTTCGTTGAACTTTGATTCGCTGAAGACGGCCTCGAGCAGGCGCGCAAGCACATCGCGCAAACCGGCCAGTTGCTGTGGCAGCGCATAAGCCAACGCCCTGCGCGAAAGATCGGGCTCGCTCAACAAACGTTCGTGCATACCGTCGTTGATCCGCTGGTACAACAAATCAAATTCCTGATTGAAAGCCTCTCGCACGGCAATGGCACCCGCCGCCTTCGGGTCATACGGCAACGTGAAGCCCCAGACCTGAGCACGGTCCTCGCGGTTGAAATTGAGGAAATACTCCAGAAAGCCCGACAGCAGATCGGTCTTGGTGACCAACACATAAACCGGAAATTGCACGCCCAGGCCGTCACGCAGTTCAGCCAGCCGCGCCTTGAGCGTCGCGGCGTGCACGGCCCGCTCCTGCGCGCTCATTTGCAGCAAATCCGGAACCGACAGGGTCAGAAGCACCCCGTTGAGAGGTTGGCGCGGCCGAAAACGCTTGAGCAGAGCCAAGAAGCCCTGCCACTCGGCCCTGTCGACGGCCTCGTTGCTCTCTTGCGTTGTATAGCGTCCGGCGGTATCAATGAGCACCGCCTCGTTGGTGAACCACCAGTCACAATTGCGGGTCCCGCCGACACCGCGGATGGCCGCCTTGCCAAATTGGTCGGCCAACGGAAACGTCAGTCCCGCATTGATCAGCGCCGTCGTCTTGCCAGACCCGGGAGCGCCTATGAAGGCGTACCACGGCAACTGGTACACGTATTGCTTTGACAACCCCGCTAGCAACCCGCCCTTGTCACTGGACGAAAACCGCGTTTTTCTCAAGACATTGGCGGCTTCTGCAAAGCGGCGATTGAGTTCAGCGACCTCCTCAGTGCCTGCCGACTGCGCCTGCCCGGGCTTGGCCGCCTGCATCTTGGCCAATTGGTTAAGCAGCGCCCCATTGACATTACGCTGGCGCCACCACCGTATCAACAGCTTGAGCAGCCAGACCGACCATAGTCCGACAATGACGCACCATCGCACCCATTCGGGTCCCAGAGGTTGCCACTGCGCGCTCGACAGCGAGAGGGCAAACAATGGCCCGACAAACCAGATGACCAGCGACAGAACAACAAGCAGCAGGATCGCCAGCGTTGTGCGGTTGATGATGCGGCCAAGAAACGTACGCAGTGAACTAAACACGGACCGCCTCCTACTGTTTGCCGGGGACGGCAGCATTGATCTCGCGGTCGCGCTCCTGCGGCGAAAGCAGCAAGGTTACCTCCACACGACGGTTGCGGGAGCGGTTTTCCGCGCTGTCATTGGCTACCACAGGGTCACTGTCTGCCCGTCCCTCAGCCCGGGTCCGACCCCTGACAGTCAATTGCTCGTCGATCATGCGTCGGACCACCTCCGCCCGGGCCCGAGACAACTCGTAGTTGGACGGAAAGCGCACGGTGCGGATCGGAACGTTGTCTGTGTAGCCCGTGACCAGCACCGATCCTGAAACGGAGTTGAGGGCGGCTGCAACCCGGGTCAGCACCGTCACGTAGCGCGACTTGACCTCAGTCGAACCAGAATCAAACAGGCCGTCACCGCGCAAAACGACAACACTGCGATCAGCCTCGTCACGCACACTGACAAGACCTTCCCGAACTTCGGGATCGAGGAATCGTGCGAACCGGTTGACGATAGCGGGCTTGGCAACCACCGCTTGCGCCTTGGGCAGACGAATGCCGACGATCGTGCTAAAAACATCGCTCGACTTGCCTGCCAGAAAAAACGCATAGACAAAATATATGCCTAGGAGCACCAGCAGCGCAGCCCCGACAGTGATCCATAGCGGCAAGAAACCCCAGGTGGCGCGGCCGTCAGACTGGGCCCCGCGCCAATGTTGGGACAGGGCTTTGGAGCGCTCACCACGCGTCGAATCGATGATTTCCACCAGGCGCCGACGCAGCGTTTCGAGCTGCCCGCGGCCGTTGTCAAGCACGCCAAAGCGCCCCTCAAACCCGAGCGCGATGCACACCGCCATCATCTCGATGAGATCAATATGCTTCTTCGGGTCCTGCACCAGGCGGGCGAGGACCTGAAAGAATTTCTCCCCCCCCCACGTTTCGTTGTGGAACGTGACCAGCAGGCTGTGGCGAGACCATGCGCCACCGCCGCCCCACGGCGTCTTGGCCGCCGTTTCATCCAGCGCTGTGCAAAGCGCGTAGCGCGCTCCGATGACCGTTTCGGGAGCAACTTGCGCCTCGCGCGCACGCCGCTCGAACAACTGCACTTGCTCAACGAGATAGTTGCGCAACTGCGCCGGATCCGGGTGATGCGCGGTGACCCGGATTTGCGGAATGAGGTTGAGCAGGGGATTGGCGGCAAGCGCCAACGGGTTGGCACCGCTGAGGACATCGGGCAAATCCGCTGCCACAGTCGGGCCAGACGCCGGCGCCACCGGCCGACCCTGTGGCGCCGCGCCCGTAGGGGCGGGCGTTGAGGACGCCGCAAACGCTGCGAACGGGTCAAGGTTCACTGGCGGATTGGCAGGCGTACTCATGTCCGGATCGCCCACAATTCAAGCTTCAAACCCGGGAAGTCACCAGCAATATGCATCGCCAATCCGCCCGAGCGCTCCAGCCCGCGCCAGAATTCACTACTGGTGTCGAGCTCAAAGTAGTTGTTGCCAGCGTGATATGGGATCTGTCGCGGCGCCACCGGCAAGGGCTGAAGGCCGACACCAGGCAGATGCAGGTTCACAAGGTCCCGAATGCGCTCGACCGGACCAATCTTCACCTGACTTGGGAACTGCTTGCGCACCAATTCTCCAGGCATGTCGGCTGCCACCGCCAGCACAAAAGTCGCTGTCTTGATCAGTTCCGGGTTTGCGATGACTGCCACACGCACTCCGTAGGCACGCTCCATCAATTCAATCTGGAACGCATTCTGCTCAAGCACCATGGAAAGCGACCGCCGCAAGTCGGCCATCAGGGGCATAAAACATGAGGCCAGAGCATCGTGGTTGTATGCAGGATAGTCCGCAGGCCGGCGCGCATCGCGGGTAAAGGTTGTCAAATCACCAGCCAATGTGAGCAATTGCGCATACAACCGCTCAGGGTGGAGCGTGCGCAATTGCGACAGGTGAACGACCAGCGGCTCGTATCGATTGACCAATTGCAGCATGAGAAAGTCCGCCACTTCCGAGACGCCCCCACGTCCGGGGGCCGACAGTCGGGCAGCCAATGCCTCCCCCCGGTGATGCAACAAGCCGGCCAATTCCCGCAAGAACCCCGCCAGCAGCGCACTCTCATGGGCCACAACAATCGGTGACACATGATTTTCGTCGAGCGCCACACTCAGATCATTGCGCCGTTCGGTCACCAGGCAGACCGCCAGGGTCATCCAGCCCTCGGGCACTTCATCTTCAGGCAGCAGACGCAAACGCATGTGCGCAATTTGAATCGGCGCCGGATCGCCCCCGACCGAATTTTGATCCGGCACGTCTTCATCGCAGACCCGATAGCGTGACAACGATCGCCCATCGTCGTCGAACGTCACTTCCTCGCTGCCGGGGCGGTACACCGGAAGGCACAGCATGATGCGCTTGGCTTTGACCGTTTCGGAAATGTTCACGACGCTCGGAGGCTCGGTTTCTCCCGGAAATGAAAAAGGTGTACCGTCTGGCATGACGCCCGCGGCGCTGGCAAGCGCCACTTTACCAATGGCCAGGGCCGCCGTGTCGAGCGCCAGCGAATAAAACCCCCAAAAGTGACCCTCAGCACATAGCAGGCGCTGCCGCGCGGCAAACTCGTCGTGACGCTGCGCCTGCTGAAAGTGCTGGGGTCGAAGGAACATGCCCTCTGACCACACGACGCGACTACGATCGCCCATTTGTATCTCCAATGACTAAGGTGTTCGCCGTCTGACTAAAAGGCCCGGATGACTTGTTCATTGTGTTCGACTGCCTTCTTGTAATTTTCAACCTTTTTCTTCAGATCCGAAAATGCCTTGGTGTAGCGCACCATGGCGTCGGTGATTTGGGCAACCCCTTTGACGACCGTCGCGGCCAGACTCAGCACATCACCATCGGATGCAGAATCGACGCCATCACCCAAGGTATCGATGGCGTCCGATAGATCGGTCTTGACTTGCTCAACCATGTCTTGAATTTCCTGGAAATCCTTGAGCGCCTGGTTGACAAGGGCGACGTCCTCGTCGAGCAGCTTGGAAGCCTTGTTCATCTTACCAGTGGCTTCATCGACAAATGACTTCGTGTCTTCGATCGTCTTGCTCATTGCATCGGTGATAGCCATTTCTATACCCTTTCAACCGCACTCTGACCGTCCAGTTCGACGTCACACAATGTCCTGTGCGTCTGCGACAAAACAGGCCTCAATGCTTCAGTAGCAACCTCAAATCGGCGCCGGACAACGACCGCTGCCTTTCCAAACTCCTTGGGATGAAGGCAGAGCAACATGCAATGCGCGGCGGCACCCCGATCTGGCGCTTGGGCTACCCGGTGTAACACGCGAGCCAGAGGCACGTCGTGCTGCGCCGCTCGCAGCTTGACCAGGGTGTGACACAGCAGTTCCTCGCGCGCCGATTCATCGGTGGCAACCAATATCGCGGCGACCGGGGCAGCGGCCGAACGGGCGGTCTCGCCCAAGTCCCCCAGCGCCTGCAGTGCGGCACCGGAGATTTCAGCTTCGTCGGCGCGCTCGGCAACTCGCACAAGCGCCTGGACCGCACTACCGCGTGGATTAAGCGTGGCCAGCGCAGCGTAGCCGGCAATGCCCGTGGGAACGAGTTCAGCGCCGACCAGGCGATCCGTCACGAAGATCTCAATGGATCGACGCGATGAAGCGCTGTTGCCCGCGCTTTGTACCAACGCGAGCATTGCCTCGTTGGTCCAATGCGAAGCCGCTGTTTGCCCAACCTTCGCGACAATGGATGACGCTGCTGCAGTGGCAAATGGCGTCAGCGCGAGCAGTGCGACTTTACGTGCGATCACGTCGGTATCGAACAACATCGCGCAGAGGGAATCGATCGAAGCGGAGGGCACACAGCGCAAGCGAAACATCGCGTGCGCGGCCGCAACACGCGTTGGCATGGCTTGTTGTGGCGCCACCAGATCTGCCAGACAAGTCTGCACCCTGGCGTCAGCGAGCTCGGGCTTGAGTGCGCCAATGGCAACCGCAGCGAGTTTGCTGGCCAGCGGGTCTGCGCCGGCCAACTTGGTAGCATGCACCAGCGCCTCCACACACTGTCCGATCGGGGCACCTTCCTGCACCGCCATCCCTAACGCCATCGTGCGGACCAGCGGGTCCTCGGCCACCAGCTGGCGCGCAAGCACCTCCGGCGGCCACACATTGATGGTGGATTGGGTTGTC
Organism: uncultured Pseudomonadota bacterium; assembly: GCA_963844495.1. GTDB lineage: Bacteria > Pseudomonadota > Gammaproteobacteria > Burkholderiales > Burkholderiaceae_C > Rhodoferax. The sequence goes on along the minus strand of CAWJOT010000057.1, from coordinate 221,144 downwards.
GAGTTCGCACTCATACGTCTTGCCTGCGGGTTCGGCCTGCGCTAAACCATGTTTCCAACACCGGGCGAATAGACCGGTGAGACGATGCTTGTCGCAACCAGCGCGCCGTTCACCATGACGGCACCATTCATCGTGATCACCCCGGTGATATTGACAATCCCGGTCAGATTGATCACAGCGGCGGTGACCGTGGCGGTTGCGCCGCTGATTGTCACAGCAGCACCGCCAGTGATCGCCATTGCGCCACCCGCAGTGATGCTCACCGTAGCGCCTGCGCTAAGCGTGCTCGCACCCCCGACCGTCGTGGTCTGGGCCCCGGTAACTGTCGTTGAATCGGTGCCACCGATCGTTGTGGTACGCACACCACCAACTTGTAGGCTCTGCGTCGCGCCAATCTTGATTGTGTCCGTCGTCAGCACCGTAACTTTTCGCATCGAGCTTTGCATGGAATAGGTGGCTGGCGTCATGACGCTGTAGCCGGTTGCCGCAAAGTGCGTTGTCTTCCCGGTAGAGGTCACGACTTCCTTGCCTATCACGATCGATTTGCGCCCCCCCTGCACGAAGTTGAGCTGCTTGCCGCCAACGTTGTTCTTTTCGTCAGAAGACACGGTCAGGGTATGTTTGCCGCCCACACTCTCCCGATGGTCACTACCGGTCTTCTCTTTTAACACGCCGCCGACACTTTGCGTCAGGTTGCCGTTGACCATGTTGCTTTGATTGCCTTTCACGCCCACGTCCTGATTGGCTCCAACGGTGGTCGCCTGATCGGCTTGAACCTGAATCGCTTGATTGGCGCCCACAACCTGCTTGTCGTCGTTGACAACGAAGCGACTTTCATTGTTGCCCACACGCGTGTTGCGATCGACCGCGATGACCCGTGACTCGTTGTTCTCGACAACGGCATCGAGGTTGCGCTGGGCATGGACGTACAACTGCTCCTTGCCCTTACTATCTTCCATGCGAATTTCATTGAAGTCGGTCGGACTTGCACCCTTGGTGGACCGGGACTTCATGCCGCTTGCCGTCTTGTTATCGGGCAAGCCGTAAGGCGGCATCTGATCTGCGTTGTAGACACTGCCGGTGATCATCGGATAGTCCGGGTCACCCCCGATGAAATCGACGATCACTTCCTGCCCGATCCGCGGAATGTGGATAAACCCCCATTTTTCACCGGCCCACGGATGGCTGACGCGAATCCAGCAACTGCTGTGTTCGTCCCTGTTGGCGTACCGGTCCCAAAAGAATTGAACCTTGACCCGGCCATGCTTGTCCGTATAGATCTCCTCGCCGGCGGGTCCAACAACGACCGCCGTTTGCGGGCCGTTGGTCAGGGGCTTTGGCGTCAAGTGCTGCGGCCGATAGGGAGTCGATGTTGGGTGCGCGGTAACCTCGATCTTCCAGTCCGAGTCACCTTCACCGCCACCGCCTGCTGACATGCGCGAACTGTCACGGAAAAAGTACTTCACGCCGATGGCAAGGTACTCGCGATTCTGATCTTTCCTTGGGCAACGCTCAAGCGTAAACAAATAGCCTGGGGCCATCGTACGCACCGTGGTCTGCCCCAGGGTTCGCTCGTGCTCCGCCTCAAGCGACTCCAGCCGAACACCAGAATAACTCTCGCCATCACCGTAGTCGATGTAGCCACCGGGCCACATGTATCGTTCCCAGGCGTCATGTGCATGACCCATAGGGTTCTTGCGCTTCGTCTTCAAGTCGCCCCGCGGGTTCTCAAAGTCATAATCGTCCGTGATGTATTCGCCGGAGTTCACTTCTTCGAGTACCTGCCAACTGTTAAAGTGTTCTTCTTGGGCCTCGGCAACAGCGTCTGTGCCAAAGTACTTGATCACGGGCTTGCCGGGTAGTGGCAGATGGCAACTCAGATCGTCCGACAAAACCAGCGTATGAACACCGGCGCCATGCTCGAAATGGAAATAGATCCCCTCGTGCTCCATCAAGCGCATGGCAAAGTTGAGGTCCGTTTCCTGATACTGAACGCAGTAGTCCCAATCGCGGTAGGACTTCTTGAGCTTGTTCACCATTGGAAACCCGTACTTCCCCAACACCTCCGAGAGTATGTCAGGCACCTTCTTGAACTGGAAGATTTTGCAGTCACTGCGTCGACTTGCCAGCCACAGCCAAGGCCTGAGCTTGGCGCTGTACAAGAGATGTTCGCCCTCGCGCCCACCGCCGCCAAACCGGGTGCAGATGCCGTTGAGATACCGCACCGACTTGCCGTCTTCGGTTTCAACTTTCAGCGTCACGTCCTTGCCAAGCATCGCCTTCGCGCTCAAGCCGACCTGTTTGCTATGCAAGGTGAGGTCAAATTCAAAAAGGCTCGACAGCGCTTCGGTACCGTTCATCTGCCGGAACCACAACGCCTCTCCCAGCGGGGTGACAACATCGACCAATCGTTCCATAAGCTCTGCCTCAACAAACCAATGACCGTTACCAAGCGTCTACAACGGGGCTCCTTGCGATCATGCATCATCCCCCATAAAACCGCGAGACCCTGCCGCCAGCGCCCTTGACCAGGCCGGGCACCAAAACGCGCGTCAGGGCTAACATGCGGGGTGGGGTATCTGCATCAATCGAATGTGTAGTCGAACTCGGCATCCTGCACGCCCAGTTCGATCTTCGTCAACACCCTTGCCTCGATGGTGCGCTTCAAATACTCCTCAGACAGCCTGGGCAGGATCGTGTTGGTCAAAATCGCATCAATCATGCGCCCACCGCTTTCGACTTCGGTGCAGCGCGAGGCGATAAGGCTAACCACTTCTTCGGAATAGAGGAATTCGGCTTTGTGATTCTCCGCGATCCGCTTTTTGATGCGATTGAGTTGCAGCCGAATGATGTTGCCGAGCATGTCGTCGCTCAGCGGATAGTAGGGAATGACTTGCAGGCGTCCGAGCAAGGCTGCCGGAAACACTTTGAGCAATGGCTCTCGCAGCGCCTTGGCAATTTGATCGGGCTCGGGCAGCAACTCCGGATCACGGGTCATACTCATGACCAGATCACTCCCCGCGTTACTCGTGAGAATAATGACGGTGTTCTTGAAGTTGATCATGCGGCCCTCGCCATCCTCCATGACGCCTTTGTCAAACACCTGGAAGAAGATCTCATGCACGTCAGGGTGGGCCTTTTCAATCTCGTCGAGCAATACAACGCTGTAGGGCTTGCGCCGAACCGCCTCCGTCAGCACGCCCCCTTCGCCGTAGCCGACGTATCCTGGGGGTGCGCCCTTGAGTGTTGAAACCGTATGAGCTTCCTGAAACTCGCTCATGTTGATCGTGATCATGTTCTGCTCACCGCCATAGAGGGCTTCGGCGAGGGTCAGGGCGGTCTCCGTCTTGCCAACGCCGGACGGGCCGACCAGCATGAACACACCGATCGGCTTGTTCGGGTTGTCCAGCCTGGCCCGACTGGTCTGGATGCGTTTGGCAATGATTTCGAGCCCGTGGCGTTGGCCGATCACGCGCCGGTTGAGTGTGTCAGCAATATGCAGGATTGCCTCGACCTCATTTTTTACCATGCGCCCGACCGGGATGCCGGTCCAGTCAGCGACAACCGAGGCAACCGCTTGCGCGTCGACGGCAGGGAGAATCAGAGGAGTTTCACCCTGCATCTGCACCAACTTTCTCTGCAAGTCGGCAAGCGTACTTAGCGCAGCGGCCCTGGCCACATCATCCAGGGGAACGGGGCTGTCCACTTTACCGTCGCCGCTATCACGCAATTGTCCCCGCAGGTCAAGCACCTCTTGCACCAGAGTTCGTTCGTCCTTCCAGCGAACTTCCAAGCCCCGCAGGGCCTCCATCGCTTCGGCCCGCAATGTTGTTGCCTCTTTCAATCGCTCGCCAATCTCAATGCCAACCGCCGCTTCCCGTTCGATAATTGAGATCTCAACGTCGAGTATCTCGACGCGGCGCTGGACGTTTTCAACTTCCGGCGGGGTTGCGTGCTGACTGACTGCCACCCGTGCACAACTTGTGTCGAGCAGACTGACCGCCTTGTCGGGCAACTGTCTTGCAGGAATGTAGCGATGCGAGAGGTTTACGGCTGCGGCGATTGCCTCATCTAGCAACAACACCCGGTGATGCTTTTCCAGCACCGTGGCCACGCCGCGCAGCATCGCGATCGCCTTGGATTCATCGGGCTCGGGCACCTGAATCACCTGGAAACGACGCGTCAGCGCAGGATCCTTTTCTATGTATTTCTTGTATTCGGCCCAAGTCGTCGCGCCGATCGTGCGCAAAGTTCCCCTGGCCAGTGCCGGCTTGAGCAAGTTCGCAGCATCGCCGGTTCCGGCCTGACCACCCGCCCCAACCAGTGTGTGAACTTCGTCAACAAACAAGATGATGGGTTTGGGACTGGCTTGGACTTCGTCGATCACCTGGCGCAGGCGCTGCTCGAATTCACCCTTCATGCTCGCGCCCGCTTGCAACAATCCAATATCAAGCGTGAGCAAACTGACCTCGCGCAACTGCGGCGGGACGTCACCCCGGGCCAGACGCAATGCAAAACCTTCGACAACCGCCGTTTTTCCGACACCGGCCTCCCCGGTCAGGATCGGGTTATTCTGCCGACGGCGCATCAGAATATCGACAATCTGCCGAATTTCCTCGTCACGTCCAGTGACCGGATCAACCTCGCCGTTTCTTGCCTTCTCCGTCAGATCAACGGCATATTTCTTCAACGCATCCTGCTTGCCCATCTGCGCCGGCGCCATGGCGCCACTGGCCTCGCCGGGTTCGCTGCCGAGGCCCGAGCCGTCGCTTGCCGCGAGCCCGTCTTCGGGCGAGCCTTTGACAACCTCCGGCAGCCGTTCCGTAACCGCATCAATGCCCAACTTTTCGAATTCACGCGAAATTCCGTACAAGATATTGCGCAACCCCGTCGTCTTGATCAGGCCCACGACGATGTAAGCGCTTCGAACCTGGTTGTCTCCGTATTTCAGTGTGCCGTAAACCCAGGCTCGCTCCACTGCCGTCTCGATGTGTTCTGACAAGTCGGAAATGGCCGTCGCCCCGCGCGGCAGACGATCGAGCGCCCGGGTCAGGTCCGCCGCCAGTTTCGACGCATCGAGTTCAAAGTGGCGCACGATGCGATGAACGTCGCTATCGTTGGTACTCAGTATCTGGTGCAACCAGTGCACCAATTCGACATAGGGATTGCCGCGCAGTTTGCAAAATACGGTGGCGCCTTCAATCGCTTTGTACAGCAAGGGATTAAGCTTGCCAAAAAGCGCAACTCGACTAATTTCAGACATTGGTTCTCTCCTTCGATTGATCAGCCTCGACTACGGGTCGAAACCCACCCAGGCGCTCCATGTGCAGCAGGACATCGTCCGCGTCGCGAACCCGCTGCCCCGATGGCATGGCCAGCCAACTTGTCCAACCGAGCTGCCCATAAGTGCCGAGCCGAATGGCGGGCACTTCATCGCGCTTGAGGACGAGTCGGGCGTCCCACGCAAGTTCGACTCCCAGATAGTTGCGTACCCAGTCACGCACCTGAAAAAAGCGCACACCACCGGGAAGAAACCGCTCAAAGTCCTTGAGCGGCATGGCCCCAAGTTGCAAGCGGAACTTGTGCTGGACATCTGGGACTTTTTGGCCCGCAATCGCTCCACGCCCCAGACACGAGGAAGTCGTGCCAGTTTCGATTCGCTGCTTCCTGTCCTGGCCCGCGATGGCGACCGACGACAGTCGGGTTTGATCGCCCTCTGACAGCCTAAGCCAATGCATACAGTGCTCAAGAATGGCCACTGGCACCCGCAGCAACGCGCGCAGCGGGCTCACGAGACCTTCAGCGTTACGGGTTTGGCGAACCAAGTGACCCGCATGGTGCAGTTTCAAGTGGTCTGGCACCGCATCACGATTTATGAGCGCAGGCTGCCCAAGACCGATCAGACTACCAGCGTATCGTCCAAAAGAATCTCGCTCGTGACGGTCAAGACTCGTGACCGCCTGGCAGTCCGCCCAAGCCCGATAAAAAAGCAAAATCATCCGATGCTGGAATATGTCGCAGAAGCGGGCTATCGTTTCATCCTTGGCGTGCAGGAGCCGCTCCTGAACATATTCGGTGAGATGCTGGGGTAACGGCCCGTTCGGACCAAACAAGCCGAAATTGTGAACGGACAGCCGCCCGCGCCCGTTTGACGCAACGCCAGGTTCATATTTATGCAGCGCGCCAGGAGCGAAGATGAGCGACGGCCACTGCGTCAGACGCAAGGGCTCATCAAGGGGTCGAGTAGCACGGCCCAACGGAACCGGGCCCGGGAGCGCAGCATCGACCGCACGCAGGACATGGTAGAAGTCAAACTGAGAAGCATCCGAAGTCATGGCCGAAAAAAGCTCGCGCAGTCGCGCCTGCGACGTCGCGGCCTTTTCAACCGACGGGGGCTCGGGCGAATTCATACCGACGGACGCCGCCCGATACGCGGTTGCCAGACGGCAATTTGCCCCCGTTGCGTGCTGCGCAGGACAAATTCCGCAAAGGAATTTATCCCCACGTGTCTGGCAAAAAATTGTTCGAGAACAGCCCCGAACAACCAGGGGCTCACGCCTGCGAGAGGAATCTCATCGACCAAAAGATCCAATCGAACGCCGCGACCAAAAACGATCGGGCCACGCCCGGGCACCCGTCGGTTGATCTCGCTAACCTCTAGTTTCTGCACCGCGCCGATTTGCGCATCAGCCCCGGCCGCCCCCAGACGCGCATAAAGTGTCAATAGCTCGCGCAGCGCGCTCGCCCCCTGGACAGCGTCGAGATCGGTCAGCGTCAAGTAGTTGAGGCTCAAATGTGAAATCAAGCGCCACGTGATCTCGCGCTCGGCAAGCGCGGGTGTCGGTCGTGTCGGGCCCACGACGAATCGAATGTCTTCGACCGGCGCCGACGCCAGCAAGGTCAGGTCAGACAACCCAGTATTGCCCAGTGGCGTGAGCAAAGGCAGATCACGATTTGTGCAGAGTGCCTCTACGGTGACCTGGCGCAGGTCACCAGGGTAGGGTGCCTCGTTCGCATCGACCAGGGACAAGAAACACTCGCTACCAACGTATCCGGTGCGGGGTCCGTGGCGTCGCGCCTTTTCCGACAACAGCCTGGGTTCGCGTCGAACGGAAAAATAAGTGCCTGCGCCACGACGGTCGGTGTCAGCTGCGCCATAAAACGGGGCGAAGACAACTTCCCTATCAGAGTCACTCTGATGACCAGTGACTCGGGTAACGCTGTGAATCTCAAAGTCCAGCGGCCTTCCGCGATCCATCACGACGTGATATTCGTACCGGTTTGCGGTGACCGGTATCCGATCTGAGGTACGGGCAAACAAGTTCACCACCGGGGCACAATGAAGCAGGAAATTGCGAGCATCGGTCACCGACTCCAGGGCAACGTTTCCGGCCTTGAGCAGGAGAACGAGCTCGAATCGGGTGCCCGATAGCTGACCTAATGCGCGCTGCAAACCCTGGACAGAAAAGAAGCTGAATCGCTCGGAAAATGAATAATATTCGTGCAAGAGGCGATGACCATTGAACGCGCGTGAGTCGAGCGGCAGAACGGCCTGTTCGGCAGCAAATCCCTCGCACGCCAGGGCATTCGGCCCAAACGGCACGACGACTGTCACCGGCATGGTGCCGGCATGCACCAGGACCCCCACGCACTGCGTATGAATCAATTCCTGGAGCCTTGACTTGGTATCCGCGGTGCCATTGATAAAGAGTGACAGCGAGTCCAGCTTGAGCGCAGCGACGTCCACCTGCCCTGTTGTTTCAAAGACCAACCGAAGCGCGCCGCGAACCGGTGCCCCCCAACGAAATCCGACCATCGGCAGATCAGGTGGGGCAGCGGTCAGTCGCGCTTCTGCCAGTCGCAATGGCCAAAGTGTCAGGTCGTGTGCTGTTCGGAACTCGCAGGCAGTCTGCTCGTGCGTTGGCAAGCGTGCGCGTAGCCGTGAGTGCCGTGGTAACACGTACCCGTCGGGAGAGCCGCCCTGCGACTTCGAGGGTTCGAAACAGGCAATACCCATGGCGGGCGTGGGCGCGAGGTACCCTGGATAGACCAGATCGAGCAGGCGTTGCGAAAAGCGAGGGAACTCGGCATCCATCTTGAGTTGAACGCGCGCCGACATAAAAGCGAACCCCTCCAGCAGGCGTTCGACGTACGGATCTGCCACTTCGATTCCGTGCATGCCAAGTCTGGCGGCGACTTTGGGAAACTGCTCTGCGAATTCGACCCCCTGCTCACGCACGTAGGCGAGTTCCCTGTTGTAGTAGTCCAACATGCGCGGGTCCATGTCAGATACTCCCTGTCGCGAGTTGGTCGGTCAATTTCATATACCCGGTCTCCAGGTCAAGTTCTGAACGCAGCAACAACTCAATCGGAAACGGCATCGACCAGAGCTCGCCGCGCAATTCAAACTGCAGCAAGTTGTGATGTCCGAGCGGATCGCCCGGAGCAAACGCCTTGACACTGAGCGACTCCGGCAGGATTCTGGGCTCAAATACCAGGATTGCTTCGTAGATCTTTCTTTCTAGATCGCGCCAATCCAGACCCGAGAAATTCTTGCCTGACAATACCGGGATTCCAAAATTGAGGACCGAGCGCCGCACCTCAGGGTAATTGTCCAACTGACCCGCGGTATGGTGGGCGGTGGTATTGAGCAGCCAGATCAGGTCTCTGAGTACCGTGCGCTTCAAACGCCCCTTCGACACCACTGCCTGCTGCACGCTCTCTTGGTGCGCGTCGGGTTCTTCGTCGGTCAACCGATCCAGCAAAGCCGGCTGCAGTCGGTCCCCCTCGGAGCGCACAACGGTGCTATCTTCCATCTACCGCGCCCTGGTTTTCGATATTCAAACGCAACCGCCCCAACCTGACTCAGGTTGTCTTGCCGACTTCGGCAGCCGAAAGCGTCGCGAACGAAATATTGCGGGTGTCAAGAATCGGATGTTCGCCAACATCACTCATCCACACACGTTGCCCCAAACCTACCCAAACTTCGGGCGCACGCTCAACCCACTCCGTCGCACGACTTTCCTTAAGCGAGTCCGCGTTCTCCGCCGTCAGCACCGTAGTTTCCGGATACCGCGTAGGAATCAATGCGGGTACCCGTCCCTCGTTGGGCAACAGCAACTCAGCGGGAGACCATACAAGATCGCGCAGATCAGCGGGTGCCTCAACTTGTATCCCTGCGCATGATTCAAACGGCAACCAATAATATTGGCCGTTTACAAAGACCTCGCACACCGGGCCAAGACGGGTGTCGCCGTCGGCGAACCACTCGCAGGTCACGCCGTCCACCGAACACCCGCTTGGAATCGCATCGTCCAATGCTCGTCGCCGCAACTCGGTCGCTGCCGAAACCTCACCCAGCCTGTCATGCTGTAGCGCCTCAATGAGGAACCCCACCCAGCGCGGCGGCCCGCCCAGAATTTGGGGCCGTCGCTTGCCGGCAAAGACCTCGGCGCGAAACATTTCACAGCGAATGGCCTCCCGATACATCTGGGCCATCGCGAGAGCCTTGGCATCGAGCTGCCCACACACTTGCAACTGTCCCAGAGCGCGCTGCCAATCCCCCATGACACACAGCAACTGAAACAAATGAGTGCGCAACTTCGCAGAGCCTGGATCAGCCTTGACCTTGGACTGAAGCTCCTGAAGTTGCCGCGCAAGCGTTGTCATGATTTGCTCCGTTCCTTGTCGAGATAGGTCCGATCACTCGTCGAGCGTGCAGGCCATACCTGCCGATCGACCTCGGCGCCAAACCTGTTCGGAAATCAAACCGACTTGTTGAGTTTTTGATCCCACGTCGCGTTGGTCGAACTGCCCTTGCCGCCGGTTTTGGTCTGTTCCCAGTACTCGGTCTTGATCTTGGCAAACCCAATCGATACCTGCACGTGCGGAATTTGACTCTGCGAACCGCTGAAATGCACGCCAGTTACGACCAAATCGGTCAGCGTGATCTCGAGGTAGGTCCAGCTCTTGCCCGAGCCGCCCATCTTGGTCGCGTGCAACTTCGCCGTCCCGTAGTGTTTGTGATCGGCACAGCCTGCCATCAGGTTGGGAATCGCCTTTTCCAGTTGGCAGGTAATCGTGAAGTCGTTGTACGACACCGTTCCGACACCGCCACCGCCGCCGTATCCCACCGAGCTGGTTGACTGCAAGCCCTCACTGTAGGAATCCACGTCGATCCACCCCTTGTGCTCCTCCTCAGCACATTCGCCTGTCACGCCGTCTATCTGCAAAAATAGATTTCCTGCCATGATTTACTCCTTGAATAACGATAACCCCACTGCCAACAACGAATGTCTCCGCCCCGGATGGGGCAGCGACTGAATCCGATCCGGTCGCCCCGGCGGCGGCTCACCGCCACCTCCTATTTACTTGCCGGCACCACCCTTGATCGACGGAAGTTTGGACACCAACCGCAGCGACACGGTCAACCCCTCAAGCTGATAATGCGGGCGCAGGAAAAATTTGGACGTGTAGTAACCCGGGTTGCCTTCAACCTCTTCCACCACCACCTCGGCCGCGGCCAATGGCTTGCGCGCCTTTGTTTCCTGCGTCGAACTGGCGGGGTCGCCATCGACATAATTCATTATCCACTCGTTCAACCATTTCTGCATGTCGGCACGCTCGCGGAATGACCCGACCTTGTCGCGCACAATGCACTTGAGATAGTGGGCGAACCGGCAGCATGCAAACATGTAAGGCAAGCGGGCTGCCAAGTTTGCGTTGGCGGTTGCGTCAGCGTCGTAGTACTCGGCCGGCTTGTTGAGCGACTGAGCGCCGATAAACGCCGCCAAGTCCGTATTCTTGCGGTGAACCAGAGGCATAAAACCATTCTTGGCCAGTTCGGCCTCCCGACGATCACTGATTGCGATTTCTGTCGGACACTTCAGATCCACTCCACCGTCATCGGACGGAAATGTGTGGGCGGGAAGGTCAGTGACAACGCCACCCGACTCGACGCCACGAATCGACGTGCACCAACCAAATTCCTTGAACGAGCGGTTGATATTCGCTGCCATGGCATACGCGGAATTCGACCAGGTGTACTTCGCATGCGTGCCACCCTCAGTGTCTTCCTCAAAATTGAATTCATCGACCGGATTGGTCTTGACGCCATAAGGCATCCGCGACAGGTAACGGGGCATCGCAAGGCCCACGTACTTGGAGTCATCGGAATCACGCAATCCGCGCCACGCCGCATACTCGGTGTTGAGGAATATCTTGGTCAGATCCCGCGGGTTCGCCAGTTCCTGCCACGAACCCATTTGCAATAGATTAGGCGATGCACCGGCGATAAATGGCGCATGTGCCGCCGCCGCAACGCGCGCCATTTCACCGAGTAGTTCCACATCGGGCGCGCCGTGATCAAAGTAATAATCACCGACCAGACAGCCATAGGGCTCACCACCGAACTGCCCGTATTCCTCTTCGTAAAGTTTCTTGAATATGGGACTTTGATCCCACCCAGTGCCTTTGTAACGTCGCATGGTCTTGCGTAGATCGTTCTTGGAAATATTCAAGACGCGGATCTTGAGCATTTCATCGGGATCCGAGTTGTCAACCAAGTATTTCAGGCCTCGCCATGATCCTTCGAGCTTCTGAAAATCCTCGTGGTGAAGAATCAGATTGAGCTGATCGGAAAGCTTTTTGTCGAGGGCACCAATCAGCGCCTCGATCGTGCGGTAAGCATCTGTGGAAATGGTGTTGCTGTGCGCCAAGGCTTGCTGGGCAAGGGTCTGCACGGCCGACTCGATGGCGCCCCGCGCCTCGTCGGTCTTGGGTTTGAACTCCTTGCTAAGCAAAGAGGCGAATTCACTGCCCTGATATTCAACCTGACTAAGAGGTGACGCGGACTGGGTTGCGTTTGCCATGTTCTCTAACTCCTTTGAATAATAGGGATCAAGCGGCCGAATCCGTCGGCTTGGGTGCGGCCGACAGCGAGTTCAGCAAGGCCGAATCCTGCAGCACTTTCGCCAGCAGTTCCTCGGCGCCCGACTTCCCGTCCATGTATGACAACAGGTTGTGCAGTTGCGTACGCGCCTCCAGCAACTGGTTGAGAGCACCTACCTTCTTGGCAACATTGGCTGGCGAAAAATCGTCCATGCTTTCAAAGCTCACATCCACCGACAAATACCCCTCACCAGTCAGCGTATTTGGAACATTGAACGCTACCCGAGGCTTGATCGCTTTCATGCGGGCGTCAAAGTTGTCAAAGTCAACTTCCGTAAATTTCCGGTCAGCAATGTCGGGCAGTGCAACTTCGGACTGTCCGGACAAATCTGCCATCACGCCCATGACAAAAGGTATTTGTATCTTCTTCTCTGACCCGTAAACCTCGACGTCATACTCGATCTGAACGCGTGGCGCGCGATTCTTGGCAATCCACTTTTGGCTGCTCTTCTTTGCTGACATGATTAGGTTCTCCTGTTAATAAGTTGGAACAAACTTTCATTTCGGATGTGATGTCGTCACGCCCCGTCAACATCCTTCGCGCCGGTGATCATCTGCAGATGTGACATGGAGTCTGGCGAGAGTTCCCGCATGATGTCAATGAAGTCCTTTCCCAGCATGCGCTCGGCCCGCCGGGCGAACAAAGACGCAGGGTTGCTAGGTTCATATCGCTCCAAGTATTCGCAAACTTTTTGCAGTGCACGACGGACGTCCTCGCGTGACCTGACTTCGCCTGATCCCCCCCCGCCGGTTCGGGACGAAACGTCCCCGCCCGCGGTCGCGTCTGCGCCCGCCCCTTCGCCGCCATCACCCCTGGCGTCGCCGCTTTGCGCCGCCTTGGCCCGACCAATCGCTGCGCTCACAACTTTGATCAGCATTTTCAACGCAGACCAATCGGGCTGGTCTGCACTCGTAAAAGACCCTTCAATCAAGCGGGCCAACTCGGCTATCGAAAGCGCGCCCCGTTCGAAAGCCGCAATAGCCTCGGAATCGCCGCTCGATGCATCGGCCAGAATTGACAATATCTGCGCGTCCGAATAGCGCGCTGCAGGATCATTCGACGCGCACATTTCGACGTCGCGCACGGTCAGCAACAGGGAGCGATTTGCCAACGGAGCGCCCCGCAACGCCCGCATGATGTCGGAACCACCGGAATAGCTGCCGGTACCGTCGGAGAGTTCCGCAAACGCGTTCAGTCGGAGGTAAGGATCATCGTCGCCATCGACAACCAAACGAGGATGGACTTCGCTCCAGAACTGCTGGCACAAGGCGTGCATCAGCGCAACGCTGGCCGCGAAACCTGCTACCCCATGCAATCGGGTCGCAGCCTGCGCCAACCATACAACGATCCGCAAATCCTTGGTCTTGGCTAGCAAGGCGGTCGCCATTTGCTCCACCGCCCGCCAATCGGGTTCGACCGCGGCAATCACGGTGTCGCCAAATTGCTGTTCCGGCTTGCCCGCGACAGCCTGCGCCAACGCCAGAAAATCGGCCTCATACTCGCAGTCGGGCCCGCAGGGAGATTGCGAATCTACCGGTAGCGCGAGATGGAGAAAGTCAGTCACGAAAATTTCCCTGTAGAGCCTATAAGCACCGCCTAGTTATCCTTGCCGTGCGCGAATACCTAGCCGCCGTGTTGTTTGGCTGCATTACACAGCAAAGCCGGGTTGTCTGGCAAGTCCATTCTTCGCCATCGCACATAACGACAAATTCACGTTCTTTCAACCAACAGCACCACCCCGCTTCAACTCAGCCAGCGACAGGTTGCACTGTGCGTAACTCGTCATCATCATCTCCAAGATGATCCCACGGCAGACAACGTACCACGATTGCACTGAAATTGTCGTGTCCAACCGGCATACGCGAGCGAACACCCGCGATCACCCGATCTCTCCATATCTGAGCCGTTGCACTGGTCGCGTGCATTTGTCCAAGCTGCGCCTCATCAAGCAATTCCCAAACTCCATCACTGCACAATAGCGCGCCGTCGCCTGGCTGAAGTTCCACAGGTGATTGACTGACATAAGGATTCACCCCTTCCTCGTTGGCACCCAATGAAGCGTAGAGCACGTTTCTCTTCGGATGTTGCCGCAACTTTTCACCGGGATACAACCCAGCGTCGATGAAACGCTGCACAAGACTATGGTCATAGGATTGCGCGATCACTCGATCGCCGCGAAACACGTAGCAGCGCGAATCCCCCAGATTTCCGAGCAGAACCTCGCCGCGTCGATAGTCCGCCAAAAGTGCCACAAAAGTCGAAGCCATCCGCGACAACCTTGGTTCGCTGGTTTGCTTTATTCGAACGGCCTCATCGGCCTTTCCTATGCATCGGCGCAAAGTGTCCTGTGAAAACGCTGGCATGCGAAAAAACTCCGTCCTTGCAGCGTCAAGTGCAGTCTTCGCCGCGACGTCCCCGCCACCTTGCCCCCCCGCCCCGTCAGCAAGCATCAGAAGGCGAATCGCACCGAACGCCTCGCATTCACCAACGGCATCCTCGTTGTAATCCCGACCTCCGCCGTACGTAAAGCTGACGGCATCGATCCTGAGCGTCCCCCTGACCTTCACTGAGAACCCCCACGCCGCGCCGGTTGCGCCTTCATCCGCGCTGTCTCACGTTCGTAAGCGTTCACAAACGCGCGGCCGAAAATGCTCTGAAAATCGTCTTCAGCCTCCCGTCGTATCTGCGCGTAGCGCTCCAGGTAAATATCCCACAGCTTGGTTTTTCGAACCGACGGCAGAAAACTCTCAAGCATCGATCCTCCCGAAAGGCGCTCGGCGAGAACAGCAGGATCAAACTTGCCAAGCACCTCGGCCAGGGCCGCCCTGGTACCGGCGATCACCCCGACTTCATGCGCGCGAAGATCGTCAAAGGCGTCTCTCATTGCCTCGTCGGCTCGCATGAAACCGGGCATTCGCATGCCAAGCAGTTGCTGCAATGCAGCATCCGCGTTTGGCAAAAACTTCAGTGGATTATTGGCGCTGGCCGAAATGATCGTCACACTGGCCTGAACCTCAAGCTTGGTGGCCGCCCTTGCCGCAAGCATATCAATCGCGCCCGCCGTCGCGCTACGCAATAGACTGCCCACGAGCGCCATGACTTCGGGCGTCAGGCCATTGGGTAGTACGTTGGCTGGAAGGTCGGCGCCTCTGAGAAATCCCTCCGTCAGAGCTTGCAAAGGATCGTTGCCGGGCCTGCCCGACGCCCCCGGTGTCGGGTCAGGGATTGACGCGATTCTTGGCGGCACTTGCGCAAGCGCGTTGCGATCCAGCGCGCGAGGTGGCTGGTAAGCTCCCGCAACTTCAGGCCGGTCGTCGCGAACAGGTTGCCGGTCCCTGACGGGCGACAGCGGCGACTCCCCAAATAGCGCGAGCGGGTCGCTACCAAGGGGAGTTCCAAGAAGTGAGTCGGATCCGGAGGACCAGGCAGCGGAACCCGCCGAGTTCGAGGAAATCACCTCAAGAGGAGAACTGCCAGCGCCCGCGAACAATGAATCGATCGACGGTTCGCCGTGGCTTGTCAGGGGCAATGCGGGCTCACCCTTTCCACCGAGCAGGGACGCGAGCGGGTCCGGGCTGTTGCGGTCCACTCCGGAGGGCAGTTCAAAGGGGTTGAAATCAGACGGCAAAATTGGAGATGGCACCGGCGCCGTGTACTGGGACGCAGGTAGTTGGTGATTGTGCCCGGCCTCGGCGCCAAAGCCCAATGCAGCTAGCGGGTCACTCGTCGGACCCAGGCTGCGCGCCAGCGGCGCCTGGGCATGCTCGGGTCGGTCATACGGCCGCACACTGACATCGCTTACCACCCCCGGCGCAGGCGGTTCTTCAGGAACCACAGAACCGATACCCGCCAATAAGCCGGCGAACGGATCATCTGCCACGCTAGCAATGCCGGGCATCGGCCGGTCCTGCGCTGGCAAGCCAGCCGCCGGACGTATCGACAATTCATTCTGCGTCGGCATCAAAATATCTATCGCCTCTGTCGAGCGTACCCTGAGAACGTATGGTCCAATTTCCACGGTGTCTCCCGCCGACAGCCCCAGGGCTTGTCCCCCATCAAGTGTTTCGTCGCCAACGCATAGTTGAAGTGACGTACTCGCATTGGTAAGGGTTGGCACACCTGCGGGAAAAGTGATCGTGGCATGCAAACGCGAGACACGCCGATGCATGTCTTCCAGCACAAGGGTATTGACCTCGTCGCGACCAATCGTTCCACCATCGCCATCAAAGCGGCAACTGCGCGCCACCGGTAGGGGCACCGAGTCAAAGGTCAAAACGTCGAGCGTGACTTCGGGCATGAGCTCAACTTCCCAACTGTTGTCGAGTGATCATGGATCACTTGCGCAGGACGTTCTTGCGCGCGCGTTCGTACTGTGGGCCCCAAACCGGATGCCCCTGCTCGGCCGGCCCCAGCTCAAACTTGTCGTCCAGGCGGAAAGCGTGCTCGAACGAGCGCCGACATGAAGTGAGGGCTCGGCTCAGGCATTGCGAAAACGCCAGCGTCTTCAACGCAACCAGTCGATCGACCGGCCCCAATGCGTCATCCGCAGTCAACGGCGTTAACTGTCGAATCGCCAGCGAATACTCGCCACGCTCGAAGGTGGCCAATGCCGACGCCAGCGCCTTCTCGTTAGCCGAGGGTTCGCTCTGAACCACTGGCGGCGCGACCGGCGGCGCCACAAGCGGCTTCACAGCGCCCTTATCCTTGGATTCCACCGAGCTTGTCGCGGCAGGGACTGGTGCTTTCTGAGCCCCGGGGCTTTCGGCAGCGGGTGGTGCCGTCTCGCAACCGACGAGCAACAGTATGCTGACCACCGAAAGAGTCGTAATCGTGATGTGTTTCATAGGGCAAGTGTGGGTTGATATCGGGACAATGAACTACTTTGTGAATGCGTGGCGTACGACGACCGTCTTGCCGGCAATCACCTCCACCGAACGCTTGACCGTCGACAAAGCGGGGTTACGAAGTTCGATTTCATGCGTACCGGAGGGCAGCTTGAGAGTCATCACGGGCGGTACCGTACCCTTTTGCTCGCCATCGACGAACACGGAGGCCCATCCGTTCTTAAGTTCAAACCGGACCGATCCGGTTTGAACGACCAGATCCCTCTCGCCAGATCCAGTCGCGGTGGCCTGGCTCAAAACGGTCCTGTCCGTCGGCAACGCCGCCTGTGGCGCCGGACCGGTCGCTGCCGGTTCTAGGGCCGCAGAAGCGCTCGCCCTGATCGATTCCGTTGCTTCAGCGACGGCCGGGGAATTGGATATCGGTTTGACCGCAATACCTCCCTCCGCCTTGCGTTCTACAGTCGGCGTCGGCATTGGCGTTGTCACGGCCCCGGTGGCAGAGCGACCATCACCGCGCTCGCGCAGATTGCCATAGAGAAATATCGCGAGGACCGACAGCAAGATGACGCCAAGGGCAATTGAACCGATACGAATCAGTCTGGTCTTGTCTTTTGAGCCAGTCATCGCCCTATCCGCCTGCTCTTGCGGCGGTGGAGAGTCTTTGGGAACGCCCCCCGATTGCGCAAGAACGGAAACCTGTGGTTTCGTCGTTACCGTCGCCAGTGCGTCGATATCCGGCACCAGCCCAGCAGTCGATGTGCCACCCCCCGGAACCGGCGCAGTGCCTCGCGCCGTAATGGTGGCAAGAGGGTCCGGTGAGGCTAGCGGCAACGACGAACGCTTAGGCACTCCAGGGCCCGGCGCGTTGGTGGCTAGCGTCGCCGTGCTGAGCTCCGGTGCCGCCTTCAAAATCACCGTCGCCGGATACTCTTGCGCACTCTCCACTGACGAGGCTGGCGCATGAATGACCGTGGACGCGCCGGGCGTGGTTACCCAGCCAAGCGCGGCACGTAACTCATCAACGCTCTGATACCGGTTGACTGGCAAGACCGCCAGGCACTTCGTCACCACATGACAGAGTCTCGACGAGAAATTGCCTCGAGCCAGTTCCGAAACTGGCTTCAACGGATCGCTCACCATGCGCGAAATCGCCTGAACAGGCACTTTACCCGTCATCACGTGATACAGCAGCCCACCGATTGCATAGATATCAGTCCAGGAACCCTGCGGCATGGAACCGTCGTCGTAGTACTGTTCAATGGGTGCGTAGCCGGGCTTGAGGACGACAGTCAGGGCCTGGGTCATGCCCCCAATAATGCGACGAGCCGCGCCAAAGTCCATAAGTACCGAGCGTCCGTTTGGCAAGACAAGGATATTGTCTGGCGCAATATCGCGGTGATAGCATTTCTCAAGATGAAGCTCGCGTAAGGCCAGCAAGATCGGATCAAGTGTCTCGCATAACCACTGTTCTGTGACGATTTGCGGCGTTGTGCGTAACAGCTGGCGCAAAGTGACACCGCGGTAATACCGCATGGCCATGTAAGCTGTTCCGTTGCCTTCCCAAAAACGGAATACTTCCACCAGCCCGGGGTGTGAAAACTTGGCTAACATCTTGGCTTCGTTGATAAAGCTCGATAGGCCCGCAGCAAAGGTCTTGCGGTGCTCCTCCGATTTGATCCCTACGAGTCCTTCAATGGTCCGGCATGAAAACGCTGATGGCAGGTACTCCTTGATTGCAACAATCCGATCCAAACTTGAATCGTGAGCACTGTAGACAATGCCAAACCCGCCCTCTCCAACAACGCCCGTAATTTCGAATTCGCCCAAACGCGCCCCCACTGGCAGAGCCGAGGATGCCGTTGAAGTGGAAGATATCGGTGTAGTCATGGCAAATAGGTCAACGATCTGTGCCCGCGCGGGGCCTTAATTGAACACGTGAGAAATCGTCAGCGGTGAGTCCGCGCTGACTTCAACAGTTTTCGTCAGCGGCAGCGCTCCAGGCTTCGCAATTTCGATCTTGTGGCTTCCCACCGGGAGTTCAATCTTGCGTAAACGATCGGGGGACGATATGCCGCGCGTCACGCCGTCGATCACAACGGTGCCCCACGGCTTGACGTCAAGGTTTAGCACGCCAGTGGCGGCGGCGGCAACGGGCGCCGATGCCCGCGCCGGCTGAACTGCCTGCACCGGGTGCGACTGACTTGCCGGCGGATCAATGGCTCGCACGGCGGTCGCTGCCGTGGCTGGCTTTGGCGCGTCAGTCACGGGCTGCGGGACCGGTGTTCGCAAGTATCCGTAGGCAGCCACCGCGACCACGACGACCGTGCCGACAACCGCCGCGATTCGAAGCCCAGGCCAGCCACCCTTCACTTCGGGGGGATAGACCGGCTGTTCCGTTGCGCCAGGGATTTCGCCGCGCTTGGGTTGCGAGCCATGGTCCGGCGCGCCCTCCTGGCTCACTCGAGCCGTCGGCGGCTTGTCGGTCAATGTCGTCGCTTTGGGCAAGGTGACGACCCGGGTCAACTGTGCCGTATTCCACCCCAACATCTCACTAAATTCTCTGACGGTCTGCAAGCGGTCTTCAACTCGGACCGCCATTGCCCTGGCCACTGCCGCGGAAAAAGTTGGTGAAAACGCGTTCTGTGTCACTTCGTTCACGCTCTGCAGCGGGTCCGACAGCAAGCGCGAAACGGCCTGCAACGGCGCCTTGCCTGTGGCCAGGTGATAAAGCACCCCGCCAAGGGCATAGACGTCGGTCCATGGACCCTGCTTCATGGTTCCATCGTCAACGTACTGCTCGACCGGCGCATACCCTGGTTTGAGAATTGTCGTTAACGCCTGCGTACCGTCGCCGATGATGCGCCGCGCCGAACCAAAATCGAGAAGGACCGGGCGCCCGTCTGACAGCATGATGTTGTCCGGCGCTATGTCACGATGAAACACCTGCTCGCGGTGCAGCATCTCGAGCGTATCGAATATCGGCGCCATGATTTGAGCAATCGACTCTTCGTCAAACTTGTGCTCACCCCGCGACAACCGCTGACGCAGCGTCTCGCCAGCGTAATAGCGCATTGCCATGTAGGCCGTACCGTTACCTTCCCAAAATCGGTAAACCTCGACCAGCGCTGGGTGCGAAAATTTGGCCAGCATTTTGGCTTCGTTGATGAAGCTGCGCAACCCGGCTTGGTAAGTTGCGACGTGCGCCTCGGTTCTTACCGCAACCCGAACCCCATCGACGCGTCCCGCAAACGCTGCAGGCATGAACTCCTTGAGCGCCACTACCCGGTCAAGATTGGTGTCGCGCGCAAGATAAACAATCCCGAAACCGCCTTCGCCCACCAACCCAATGACTTCAAAATCGGTAATCACCGTCCCCACGGGCAAGCAACTCGCATGGGTAGCCAACAATGTGGAAGATGGATTCGACACAACAAACCTTAAGTTATGCACTTACCAAAGGTGCCGCAAGCACCGCGCGTCCCGCCCTCGGTCAGCTAGAACGCCAAACCGACTTCTGCTTTCGTTTTCCATTGGGTCGTTCCAACCATGCTACTACGAAATGCCTTGACGGCCGCCGCCCGGCCCTCATCAACGAGTTGGGGATCCGCTCCCTGCTCGCTGCCCAACAACACAACCTCGACGATCTGCAACTGAACACCCTGACGTCCCAGATCAACCTCTTTGATCTTGCCCTTGACTTCAAATTGATAGGTCACCCTTTGACATCCACTGCCAGAGCCTGTGACGCAATGAGCAAAGTTCTGCCGATAAGCAACAATCAAACTAACCAACGCTTTGGCCTGTGCCGCCCGCTCTTCGCGTTCTTTAACGATCTTGCGCTCGTTTTCCTCAATCAGGGCAATCTTCTGCCGAGCCATCGCCTGGCGGCCACACTCGTCGTCTGGAAAAGCCTCCAAGAAGCGACGCAGCGCAACCAGAGTGCGGGCGCTGTTGTAACTCTTGGAGCACAGGATCTGCCTGGACGGCGCATCAGAATCCGCCAGCTTCGCCGCGCCGGACTCCGCTGTTGCCGGTCGAGCCTCAGATTCGGCGGGGTTCGCGGGAGCGCTCGCCGCCGCGGCCGCCGGTTCAATGTGAAACTTCATGAGACCGTTGGCTGTGGGTTTACCAGCGTCGAAATCGCCCTCGAACTGATCGCCCGAGCCCCACTTGTATAAACCCTTGCCATGAGGTACGCCGTCGAGCACCTCTCCGACGTAGGTATCTCCGGAAGCAAACGTCAGCGTCCCGCGACCCGTCGCCCGGTCCCGCAACCACTGGCCGTCATAACTTCCTCCGTCAGCAAAAACCATCCGACCCGCCCCATGCTTTTGGTCATCCTGCCACTGTCCCTCGTACCGCTGGCCGTTCTTCCATTCAGCCACGCCGGTGCCTTGCCTCAGGCCGCGCAACCATTGCCCCGTATACCGGTCGCCATTCTGGTGGGTGAGGGTTCCGCGGCCCGTTCGCTCGCCCTCCAGGACCTGCCCTTCATAAGTGTCTTGGTTCGGAAATCGAAAAGTTCCGGTTCCCGAAGGACTATCGTTCAACCAGTCGCCCTTATATTCAATC
The DNA here is from genome assembly GCA_963844495.1 of uncultured Pseudomonadota bacterium. GTDB lineage: Bacteria > Pseudomonadota > Gammaproteobacteria > Burkholderiales > Burkholderiaceae_C > Rhodoferax. The sequence goes on along the minus strand of CAWJOT010000057.1, from coordinate 199,778 downwards.
TTGTTGGCAAAAGTCATGACTCCCTGACCCTGACGTTTGCCTCGTCGGTATTCGCCCACGTAATGATCTCCGCGCGGCGTGGTCCAATCGCCCATCCCTTCCTGCACATCATCGCGCCAGTCACCAACGTAGCGCTGTCCGTCGATCCACACGTAGGTGCCCGGACCGCTTTTCTTCCCGTTTTCAAGTCGCCCAATAAATGACCGGCCATCAAAGAACTCCACCCGTCCCTGGCCCGACACCAGCCCGGACTTCGGGTCGCCCTTGAAACTTCCTCGGTAGACCGCGTCCTGGGCGCGAATCTCGTTGCTCTGGTCCGCTGCGTCAGCCGCACCGGCCGCAGCAACAGCCACCGTCGGCTTTTGCCGACCCCACGCGGCGTGCTCACGCAAGATTACGGCGGCCACCTGATCACTGCACTGCTCATCAACGCATTGGCGCATTTGATCTTGACGCTTCATGCGACCACCAACAAACTGACCCCGGAGTATGTAACGAAGTTCCCCATGGCTGAACGCAATCACATTGCCAACCCCACTTGCCAGACCGCCGACGCAGTCGCCGGTCCAACTAACGGACATGTCCTGAAGCGCTGGAATCTCTGACACCAGGCAAGACGTTCGCAAGTCGCGCGCGCCGCTTTCAACCTGCCCCATCGAAGCCACTGGCACTGCACCGAGTGCCACTGCAGTAACAATCGCGATTTCCGCTCGGTTCCAGAGTTTCATGCTCGTACACAAGGTTCAGATTTCGGCCGTTATTGCCAACAAAGCAAGCCCGTAAATTTTCCGCAGAGAATAACCGATTCCCTCAAAGCATGGCAATCGCACTTTGTCAGAATTCATGCGCGAGCCCAATCGCTTCAGCCTAGAGGTTGAAGCGTATCCCCTGCGCCAGCGGTAAAGTGGCACCAAAGTTGACTGTGTTGGTGGCGCGACGCATGTAGGCTTTCCATGCGTCAGATCCTGATTCGCGACCACCACCGGTTTCCTTTTCGCCGCCAAACGCACCGCCAATCTCGGCGCCACTGGTGCCGATGTTGACATTGGCGATACCGCAGTCGGAACCACGCGTTGAAGTAAAGACTTCGGCTTCGCGCAGGTCCTGGGTGAAGACGGCAGACGAGAGTCCGTGCGCGGCTGCATTGTTCAATTCAATTGCCTGCTCGAATGTGTCATAGGGCACAACATAGAGAATCGGCGCGAAGGTCTCGTGCAACATCGGACCCTGCTGCGTCCCCATTTCGACCAGGGCCGGTCGGACGTAGAACCCGTGTGGACCGCCGAGGGCCACACGGCCACCAAAATGAACTTGGGCCCCAACCTGGCGTGCCTGATCGATCGCCTGCTGCATGGCGTCGAAAGCCCGCTGGTCGATCAAAGGGCCAACCAAAATTCCCTCGGCAAGCGGATCGCCGACTGCCAGGCGTTCATAGGCGTGCAACAACGATGCCACCAGCGGCGCATAGGTCGAGCGATGCACGATCAAGCGGCGCAGGCTCGTGCAACGCTGGCCTGCCGTGCCAGCGGCCGCAAATACAACGCCACGCACAACCAGGTCCAGATTGGCCGACGGGCAGACGATCGCCGCGTTGTTGCCGCCAAGCTCGAGCAGGGCGCGCTTGAACAACGTGGCGCATTGGGTACCCACTGCGCGACCCATGGCCGTAGAGCCGGTCGCGCTAACGAGTTTGACGTCAGGGTGTGACACCAGTGCCTCACCCACAACGCGCCCGCCGATCAACACTTCGACCAACCCCGCGTCATGCAGCCCAAGACCTTGGGCTGTCTGCAGCAACAAACCACTCAGCGCCAACGCCGACAAAGGAACCTTCTCCGATGGCTTCCAGACAACGGTGTTGCCACACACCAGCGCCAACGCGGCGTTCCAGGCAAATACCGCCATCGGAAAGTTGAAGGCCGAAATCATGCCAACGACGCCTATCGGGTGCCAGGTCTCGAGCAACTTGTGCTCAGGCCGCTCGCTGGCGATGGTCAGACCGTACAGTTGGCGTGACAGGCCGACGGCAAATTCGCAGATATCGACCACCTCCTGCACCTCGCCCAGCCCCTCCTGCACGATCTTGCCGGTCTCCAACGTGATCAATCGACCAAGCGGCTCCTTGTGGCGTCGCACCGCTTCGCCAAAGGCTCGCACCAGTTCACCTCGCTTGGGTGCGGGCACCTCACGCCAACTCAGGTAGCGGGTATGCGCCCGCGCGACCGCGGCGCTGACCTGCGAATCGATCGTGATCGCGACGCGCGCCAGGCAGCTGCCATCGATCGGCGTGCAGACCTCCATCGCGTCGACCGCGTCCTTGGGGTACTCCAAGCCTAGGGACTTGAAAATGTCTTGTACCTGTGTGGTGTACTGCATTGCAAAAATTCCCGCCATTAGGAATCCAGGACGGAGTGCGCCCTGAAGTTCGGTTGATTTTCGCTCAAGAGGCGCTCACCTGGCCTGCCGAAGCAGTCGCGTTTACGAATGCGCCGCTGCGTTTCGTAAGATAGCGCTATCAAGATTGACAAATTATGTCCAAATTAGCTTTTGTATTTCCCGGCCAAGGAACCCACTACGTTGGCATGGGAACAGAGTTGGCCGACCGCTATCCGCAAGCCCGTGCGGTCTTTGACGAGGCTAACGAATTGATGGGGATGGATATTCTCGGACTTTGTCGCCACGGGCCCGAGTCCGCCCTGCTCAAGACAGAGAATTCCCAACCGACAATTCACACAACGTCCATCGCCATCCTGAAAGTCGTTGAGCATTACGGCTTCTCGGCGCAAGTAGCTGCCGGATTCAGCCTGGGGGAATATGCGGCGCTGGTCTACGCCGGGGTGCTGCGGTTTGAAGACACCGTTGGCTTGGTGCGCCAACGCGGCCTGTTTATGCAAGCCGCAGTCCGGCAAGGCCTGGGCAAGATGTGTTTGATTGCAGGGCTTGATCGTAGCGCCGTTGAACAAATTGTCGAAGAAGCGCGAAACACAACAGGCGCGTTGATTGAGTGTTCAAATTTCAATTGCCCCGGCCAAATTATCGTCGCCGGACTAGCACGCGCCGTTGATCACGCTGCCCTGTTGGCAAATGCCAGAGGAGCGATGACAAATTACCTCAAGGTCAGCGGTCCATTTCATACCAGCCTGCTCCGGGGCGCGGGCGAACAACTCCATGAGTTGTTGTCAGCGCTGCCAATGGGCCGGCTTAACAAGAAAGTCCCCAGCAACGTCACCGCAGATTACTACACTGACCAGGACGACATCAGGCAGTTGCTCGACGAGCACGTTTACAAGGCTGTGCGCTGGGAAGAATGTGTCGCAACCATGCTCAACGACGGCGTGGACACGTTTGTGGAAATTGGACCGAAGCGCTCATTGACGACGTATAACGAGGCCACCGCGCTGGCCCGGGGCGTCAAGGCTCGCTGTCTGAATATAGAAAATATCGAAACACTCGAAGCTTTTCTTCGGGAGATGGGAAAGTCGCATCACCGCGCCCGACTTGGCTAACGCCGAGCCGGCACAACGAGGGCAGGACGAGTGAGCATTTGACCCGCCAAAAAAGTTAGCGCCAGCAATATCACGACGCCTACGCCTAGGGCGACTTCCTTGCCTTCGTACCACGTTGCTATGTCTGTGCGCAGCCAACGCACCAAGCCTAAGGCGGCTACCGCGAAACTGATAACTGCGACCATCAGGCCCATCACACGCGAGGCCGTGCGCGCCCGCCTGTCCGAGTTACGCAGCAGGCGCGCAATCCACAATCCGTTAAGGCCATCCATTGCCAACATACCAGCCGTGAATGCCAGGCCCAGTACCAACGCGTAGATCAGGCCGCCATGCTGACTCGCCGTGACCGCGAACAGTGCCGCCTGACTCATGGTGTCGAAAGATAGCGCGAACAGGGCACCCACACCGGCAATGGCCAGTGGATGACTCGCGGATTGCATACGGCTTAACAGCCCAGCCTTCAACCCGATCGGTGCGACGATGGCATCTGGTGGGGTCAGGAGTACTGCACGCAGATTGAGCAACCCCAACAGGGTGAGGAAACCGATTGAGATCAAGGTACCAACATGATCCATCCATGAGGGAACCTGCCACCGATGTGACGCCGCGCCCACAGCCAGCGCAATAAGCATGACGATCGACCCGTGGCCTAGCGAGAACAGGGACCCGCACCATCGGGCGCGCGTGGGCGCTCGGCGCAAGTTATAGCGAGTCAGGCCGTCAATCGTTGCAAGATGATCGGGATCCAGGCCATGCTTGGCGCCGAACACGAACACCAGGGCAATCAGTGCCATCCAGTCGCTGGGCAAATCCATGCGTGATCCCTCTTATTAAGTCATCTGTCAGATTGTTTGGCACACAAGAATCGTGCCGCCAATTTGGCTTCGCGTGATCCGGGGCCCGGGCGACCATCGTGCCACATGCCGTACGAAAATTGGAATTATGAAGTGGATAGTCAGATGATTATCTTGTAATCAGCTGACACTTAAATTTCGACGACCTACTCATCAGGCCGTGACCACGGATATCGCCAAAGCCGGCACCTTATAACTTGGTGGCGCGAATGTTGCTTGACCCAACCATCCGGTCCGGACGAGACGGGGCTCTAGAAGGAGACATCATGGGCGAAATGAACGAAATTTTCAATCTCGGCCGCGTGGCATTGGACGGCATAGAACGTCGTCTTGACATGTCAAGACGTGACTATTTGCAGTTTTGCGCAACCCTGGCCGTCACCATGGGTCTTCCCGCTGGAGCCGAGGCCGCGGTGGCGAAAGCCATCGAATCTGCCAAACGGCCTTCGGTCATATGGCTGCACTTTCAGGAGTGCACCGGCTGCACGGAATCACTGCTGCGCGCTGAGCATCCGACACTGGAGAAGTTGATTCTGGACGTCATTTCACTGGATTATCACGAGACCCTCATGGCCGCCGCCGGCCACCAAGCTGAGGCGGCCCGCAAAGACGCCATGAAAGCCAACAAAGGGAAGTATGTGTTGATCGTCGAAGGGGCCATCCCAATCAAAGACGACGGGATTTACTGCAAGATCGGCGGCCAAAAAGCAACCGATCTCCTGAAAGAATGCGCTGCCGACGCCGCGGCGGTGATAGCCATCGGATCCTGCGCCTCTTGGGGCGGAATGCCCTCGACCGGCCCCAATCCGTCTGGCGCATCGAGCGTAGCGGATATCCTCGGCAAACCCGTGGTAACGATTCCCGGCTGCCCTCCCAACCCTTATAACTTTCTGGCCACAGTTGTTCATTTTCTGACTTTTGGCAAATTGCCCGATGTAGACAAGTTGGGGCGTCCCAAGTTTGCCTACTCGCGCTTGGTTCACGAAAACTGTGAGCGCAGGGCGCACTTTGACGCTGGCCGTTTCGCGATCGAATTCGGTGACGCCGGGCATCGGCAAGGACATTGCCTGTACAAGTTGGGCTGCAAGGGACCGGAGACCTACGCCAATTGCCCGACCATTGGGTTTGGAGATGCTGGGGAGAACAATTGGCCAGTGGGCTGTGGGCACCCGTGCATCGGCTGTACTGAGAAGGGTGTGGGCTTTACCAAGCCGATTCACCAGGTCGCGACCATGCTCAACGTTACACCCCCGCTGCAATACGCCCGAATTGTTGAGGAACGTGGCAAGGGCGCATCATTCGCCTCCGCAGCAGCCCTCGCTGCACTAGCGGGTGCGGCCGCCGGCGCCGCAGTCATGCTGACGCGCAACCTCGGTCTGTCGCATGCAGCGGAGGAAGCGGAGAGCGCCAAATCCAAAACCGAACCGCAAGATCAGGCGCGGGTGTAACTATGGACTCTCGTCGCGATTTCCTCAAAGGGGTTCTCGCAAGCAGCGCCGCAACAACTGCGGCAGTTGTTTCGCTACCCGCCAGCGCCAGGGAAACCCTAAACCGACCGGCTGAGGGACTGGGTCTGCTGTACGACGCTACCCTCTGTGTTGGCTGCAAAGCCTGCGTCGCCGCGTGCAAGCAAGCCAACCAGAACTCGCCCGAGTTCTCGACCGAGGACCACCTTTGGGACACCCCTCTGGATACTTCGGGTCATACGTTCAACTTGATCAAGATGTATCGCAACGGCACCATGGCAACGAAAGACGCCGAGGTGAACGGCTTCGCTTTCATGAAGACCTCATGCATGCATTGTGCCGATCCCTCCTGCGTGTCGGCGTGCCCAGTTTCGGCAATGAACAAAGACCCTGTCACAGGCATTGTCGCGTATGACCCAGATGCCTGCGTGGGCTGCCGCTATTGTGTTGTCGCGTGTCCATTTGGCATTCCAAAATACCAATACGACTCGCCAACAGGCAAGATCGGAAAGTGCGAGTTGTGCCGCCATCGATACAAGGATGGCCACTATTCCGCCTGTGCGGAAGTCTGTCCGACCGGCGCGACGCTTTATGGCAAGACTTCAGATTTGTTGGCAGAAGCCAAACGCCGAATCGCCCTCAAACCCGGCACCATAACACGCTATCCGCGAGGCAAGATTGGCGGCCCTGATCAAAGCTACGAGGGACCGGTCGGGCCTTATTTGCAACACGTCTACGGTGAAAAGGAGTACGGCGGAACCCAAGTACTGAAACTGTCGGCCGTGGCGTTCGAAAAGGTCGGCATGCCCAATTTGCCAGCCAAGTCGTCCGCCGCGACATCAGAAACGGTTCAGCATACGCTATACGGTGGATTGATCATGCCGCTGGCGGTACTCGGGGTTTTGAGTTTCGTAGCTAAGAGGAACGTCCACCACGAAGACGAATCCGAAAGCAGCGAATCCGGGAGAAAGCAACCATGAGCCTTCACCAAGACACTCGGCCCGCGCCTATTGGTGGCAGCCTGATCAACGCCGCCACGGTTGTCTGCGGGGTTTTCGTTGCGGTCATGCTGGCCGTATTACTGGTGCGCTTCGTCTTCGGCCTGGGGGCAGTAGCCAACATCAATGACGGCTACTCCTGGGGCATATGGGTCGTCGTTGATGTGATGATCGGCTCAGCGCTTGCCTGCGGCGGCTTTTCGGTTGCGCTACTGGTCTACATCTTCAACAGGGGCGAGTATCACCCGTTAGTGCGACCGGCCCTGTTGGCCAGTTTGTTTGGCTACACGCTAGCCGGTGCCGGGATCTTTTTTGATCTCGGTCGCTGGTGGAACTTCTGGCACATCTTTTGGCCAAGCTACGTCAACATCAATTCAGTCATGTTCGAAGTCGCCGCCAGCGTAACAACCTATATCCTCGTGATGTGGATCGAATTTTCACCGGTATTCCTGGAAAAACTGGGCATGACCAACGCCAAGAAGAAGCTGAACAAGGCATTGTTCTTCTTCATCGCACTTGGTGTACTTCTGCCCATGATGCACCAGTCCTCTTTGGGCACGATGCTGGTCGTCATCGGTGGGCAAGTCAATCCGCTTTGGCAGACCCCGATGGTGCCACTGATCTACCTCCTTACGGCGATCATCATCGGCTACGGAGTTGTGCTTTTTGAGTCCTGTGTTGCCGCCTCAAGTTACCGCCGGAAGATTGAAGTTCACCTACTCAATCCAATGTCCCGGATCATGCTCGGTTTGCTGGCGGTATACCTCGCAGTACGGCTGGGCGATCTGGTGGTTCGTGGGGCGCTCGGTGAAGCTTTCAAACCAAGTTTCGTGGCACTGGCTTTCTGGGCGGAGAATATTTGCTTTATCGCACCGTTCTTCCTGATTGGCACTGTGGCAGCCCGACGCAATCCGGCACGTCTGTTCCTGGCGGGCATCGCCATCATGCTCGGTGGCATCCTGCTGCGTTTAAACGGATTCCTGGTCGGCTATGGCCACTACACCGGCACCGGTTGGAGCTATTTTCCGTCGTTTGCCGAGGTCATGGTGACTGTAGGCATGTTCGCGATCGAGGTTCTCGGTTACATCGTCATCACCCGTCGTTTCCCGGTTCTCCCAAGGGAACATGCGCAGGTGGCAAATTAAATAAGGATGGAGACTTGAAATGTCCAAACGCATAACGATTGACCCGATTACTCGCATTGAGGGCCACCTTCGGATCGACGTCGATATTGACGGCGGCAGAGTGCAAAAGGCCTGGTCCTCAGGTCAAATGTGGCGTGGCGTTGAACTGATCTTGCTCGGACGTGACCCACGCGACGCCTGGGCCATCACGCAGCGCATCTGCGGCGTCTGCACCACGGTGCACGCGATCACCTCGGTGCGCGCAGTCGAAAACGCGCTGAAGATGGAGATTCCCCTGAATGCGCAGTACATCCGCAACCTGATCATCACGGCGCACTCGGTGCACGATGCGATTGTCCATTTCTATCACCTGTCGGCACTCGACTGGGTCGATGTGGTCTCGGCTTTGAAGGCCGATCCAGACAAGACTGCCATCCTCGGCGAGAGCTTGTCGAGCTGGCATTTGAACAGCAAACATGAAATGCGCCGCGTGCATGAGCGGCTCAAGACCTTTGTCAAGGGCGCTCAACTCGGCATCTTCACCAACGGCTATTGGGGTCACCCGGCGATGAAGCTGTCGCCCGAGGTGAATCTGCTGGCAGTCGCGCATTATCTGCAGGCGCTCGAGGTGCAACGCAAGGCCAACAAGATCGTCTCGATTCTGGGCTCCAAGACGCCGCATATCCAGAATGTAGCGGTCGGTGGCGTGTCCAATCCCCTGGCGACCGATTCGCAGGCGGTGCTGACGGTGGAACGCCTGATGGCCATCAAGGGCTGGATCGATGAGTTGGCCGACTTCGTCAAGAACGTCTACCTGATCGACGTCGCGGCGGTGGGTGCCTTCTACCCCGAGTGGACGGCCATCGGCAAGGGCGTGACCAACTACCTGTCTGTGCCGGACATCCCGCTCGATACCAAGGGAACGCAGTTCGCCTACCCGGGCGGTTTCATCGAGGGCGGCGATCTGGCCAAGCGCAAACCAATCAGTTCCTTCAACGACGAGTACTGGATCAAAGGCGTTGAAGAGGCGGTCAAGCACTCCTGGTACGCCGACAACAAGGCCGGTCCGCTGCATCCTTACAAGGGCGAAACCATTCCCAGTTACACAGATTTCAAGGACGATGCCAAGTATTCCTGGCTCAAGTCGCCAACTTTTTATGGCAAACCGGCGCAGGTCGGCCCGCTGGCGCGCGTACTCAACGGTCTGGGAGCCGGTCACGTACCGACGACCAAGTACGCCACTGCGGCGCTCGATACCGTGTCGGCGTTGGCGAAGACGAAGATAGGTCTGGACGCCATGCATTCCACCATCGGTCGGCATGCTGCCCGCGCCATCACCTGCTGCGTCAATGTCGACACCCTGGCCGACCAGTGGACTGCCTTGCTCACCAACATGGGCAAGGGGGACCTGACCACCTTCAACAAGCCGGTCTTTCCCAAAGACGAAGTGATGGGCGTTGGCATCCACGAGGCGCCGCGTGGTGCGCTGTCGCACTGGGTGGTGATCGACAACGGCAAGATCAAGAACTACCAGTGTGTGGTGCCCTCAACCTGGAATGCCTGCCCAAGAAACGAAAAGGACGAGCCCGGACCTTACGAGGCTTCGTTGGCTGGCACACCGATTGCTGACGTCGAGAAACCACTGGAAGTTCTGCGCACCATCCACTCCTTTGACCCCTGTATTGCCTGCGCCATCCACCTGACCGACAAGGACAGCGACACCGCCATCTCCGTCAGGGCCGTCTAGCGACGCTTCCCTTTTCCAGGCTTGCTTTATGCGCGCAGTTGTATTGGGTATTGGCAACACCATCCTGACCGATGAAGCTGCGGGCGTGCGCGCAATCGAGGCGCTCGAGAAGGCTTACAAGGTACCCGACAACGTGATGGTCATCGACGGCGGCACGTCGGGCATGGAGATGATCGAGGACCTCTCCGACCTGGATTTGCTTGTCGTTATCGACGTCGTCAAGACCGGGGCCGCTCCGGGCACGGTGGTGAAGATCGCCGGCGACGAGATTCCGGTCTTTTTCCGCCGCAAGCTGTCGCCGCACCAGATTGGATTGCCCGATGTGCTGGCCAGTCTCGAATTGCTTGACACGCTGCCCAAGGAAATCGTGGTGCTGGGTGTCGAATTGGTTTCGCTTGAGCTGGGCCTGGAAATGACAGCTATCGTGGCCGAGAAGATCCCCTTGCTGGTCGAAATGGCGGCGGCCGAGCTGATGTCCCGCGGCTATCTGCTCGAAGCCCTGAGCGAGCCAGTCGATTGACATGTGTTTGGCCGCCCCATCGCGCGTGATCGAAGTTCATGATGGCATGGCAGTGACCGAGTGCTTCGGGCAGACCCGCGCGGTCAGCCTGCTGCTGCTCGACGAACAAGTTGTCGTAGGCGATTACCTGTTGATCCAGTCTGGCGGCTTTGCCTTCGAGCGGATCGAGTCCGAACGTGCTGAGGAGTCCCTGGCCCTGATGCAGGAACTGATGACCCAAAGCCCGCAGGACGCTCGCCGCTGGGGCAAAACGCCGTGACGCTTGGCTTCCACGGCGACAATCCGGCCGACGCGGTCGAGCAGGCCTTCTTTCGCATCCAGCACGAGCAGATGCTTGATGTGCCGATTCTGAATCGAGCGCTTTCCGTCGAGGCCATTGATTTTCAGCGCTGGCAGGGTCATTGGCTGGGCATTGTCATCACGCCCTGGTGTATGAGCATTCTGCTGCTGCCGGGCAGCACTGAGAACTGGATCTCCGCGGACGTGAACAAACGGCGCTTTGTCAAATTTCCGGCCGGTGATTTTGCCTTTCTCGGTGGCATTGAGACAGAACTCGGTGAATACCAGAGTTGCTCGCTGTTTTCACCAATGGACAGGTTCACGAAGCAGCGGGATGCGACGATGACGGCGCGTTCTTCACTGATTGGGCTGTTGTCCGAACCGCCAGCCCAACCGGCGCTTGACCAAAAGAAGGTGGGCGACAAGCCCGCGCTGTCGCGTCGGCGCTTTTTTGCCTTGCGCTAAGCTTCGGCTTTGCAGAGTTTAGAAAACACGGGGACCAGCATGTCGACGATTTCCGACTTCAATACGGCAGCCCATGCCGACATGGATCACGAGCACGAGATTCAACTCAACCTGCTGCGTTTGCTATGCCAGGAGGCGCGCGACGGGGGTGACAGTTCACGCATAGCGCTGCTGCTGGACCAACTGACAGCCTTTTGCGAAGCTCATTTCGTCTCGGAAGAATTGATCATGCGGCAACATAGTTTTGACGACTACGAAGATCACGCCGATGATCACTGTCACATGATGGATCTGCTCAGAACGGTCGCCATCGACCATGCGACCGGACAATCGGCCAAGCTGACGGCCATCACGGACGAAGCACTGGCGTTCATCGAAGCGCATATCAACACGCGCGACAAGCGCTTCACAGATTTCATGCGCAGCGCTGAGTAAGCTGCAAGCCATGCACGAAATGTCGCTCGCTGAAGGCGTCCTGCAGCTGATTGAAGATGCGGCACAGAAGCAGACGTTTTTGAAAGTCAATGCGGTCTGGCTGGAGATCGGCCAGCTCTCGGGCGTCGAGGTCGAGGCCATGAAGTTCTGCTTCGATGCCGTGACGCGCAACAGCGTTGCGCAGGGCGCCCGGCTCGAAATCATTGCGCTGCCAGGCACTGGCTGGTGCATGGCATGCGCGCAGTCGGTGCCGATGTCGGAGGTTTTTGGTGAGTGCCCGCAGTGCGGTGGTTACCAGATGCAGGTGACGGGTGGCACTGAAATGCGGCTGAAGGAACTTGAGGTAGATTAGGGCGCTTCGATACGTCATTGCGAGGAGCGCAGCGACGAATTCAGCAAGTGTTCATTGTTTGAAGGGAATGCAAATGTGTGTCACCTGCGGCTGCGACGCTGGCGAAGTAAAGATCGAGGGTGAACATGCCACGCATGAACACGATCATGTGCACGGTGATGGCAGCCGCCACAGTCATGGTCATGAGCACGGCGATGAAGCGCATGGCCACTCCCATGAGCATGAGCAGGAGCAGGAGCAGGAGCAGGAGCACCAAAGCGATCACAGTGGAGCACATTCGCATGCGTCAGGTGTCAGCAACAAGCGCATGGTGCAGATCGAGCAGGACATCCTGGCCAAGAACAACGCCTATGCGCGGGCGAACCGGCAGCATCTTGCCGAGCACGGCATCTTTGCGCTGAACCTGGTTTCCAGCCCGGGATCCGGCAAGACAACGCTGTTGTGCAAGACCATCACGATGCTGAATGGGCAGGCAGTGGCGGTCATTGAGGGCGATCAGCAAACGACGCACGACGCCGAGCGCATTCGCGCCACCGGCGCGCCGGCGATCCAGATCAACACCGGCAAGGGCTGCCACCTGGACGCGCACATGGTCGGGCACGCGATGGAGCAACTGGGCCTGCAGCAGGATTCGCTGCTGATGATCGAGAACGTCGGCAACCTGGTGTGCCCGGCGGCCTTTGATCTCGGTGAGACGCACAAGGTGGTGATCCTGTCGGTCACCGAGGGCGAGGACAAGCCGATCAAATACCCTGACATGTTTCGCGCCGCCAGCCTGATGCTGCTCAACAAAGTTGACCTGCTTCCGCACTTGTCCTTCAACGTGGATGTGGCCATTGAATTTGCGCATCGTGTCAACCCGCAACTTCGTATCATCCAGGTATCGGCCTCCAGTGGCGAGGGCATGACGGAGTGGCTGGAATTCTTGCACGATGGCATGATCACAGCGCGCGGCGCAAAGTCCACGACTGTCGAGGGTCTGAAGCGGCGTATTGCTGAATTGGAACTGAGGTTGCAGCAGTCCGCCAACTGAGGATTTGGTGTTCGTTTCGCCATTGCGATTGCTTCGTGGATAGCCTCATCACGCAATCCCTGATTGCACGTCGCGTTCGGGTTACAGGCGTCGTGCAGGGTGTCGGTTTTCGACCTTTCGTCTGGCAATTGGCCAGGGAGTTAAGACTGAGCGGATGGGTCCGCAACGATGCGCACGGCGTCGATATTTTTGCCCAGGGTGAGGCAGCACGGGTGGTCGCGTTGATCGCGCGTTTGCGTACTGATTCACCCACACTGGCCCGCGTCGACAGCGTGCACGCTTTGGAGGCCCGACCCAACCCGTCGAGCTGCCAATTTCATATCGTTGAAAGCGTCAGCGGCGTCGCCACCACGGGCATCGGTCCCGATGTTGCAGTCTGCCAGGACTGTCTTGCCGAACTGTTTGATCAGCCCGGACGTCGCTGGCGGCATAGCTTTATCACCTGCACCAACTGCGGGCCGCGCTACACCGTTACCCGCGCGCTGCCTTACGATCGCCCCCAGACAAGCCTATCGTCGTTTCCCCTGTGCGCGGCCTGTGCTCGAGAATACTCATCCCCGCTGGACCGACGCTTCCATGCGCAAACCACTTGCTGCCCGAACTGCGGGCCCACGCTGTATTTACGCGACGCACGCAACCTGATCCATGAAGGCGACCCGATTTCGCTCGCACTGAAGTTGCTGCAGTCTGGTGCCATTGTGGCCATCAAAGGCCTAGGCGGCTTCCATCTCGCCTGCGACGCCCGCAATGCTGCGGCTGTAGCGAAATTGCGCGAGCGCAAGAACCGGGAAGAAAAGCCGTTTGCGGTGATGACTGCCAACGTGACGAGTCTGGAGCCCTACGCCAGTGTTACGCCGCAAGAGCGAGCATTGCTGGAAAGCCGTGAGCGCCCGGTGGTCCTGCTTCGCAGCAATCCGCAGGGGGCCGAGTCGTTGTCGGGCGTGGCCCCTGGTCTTAGCGAGTTGGGTGTCATGTTGCCAACAACCCCCATACACTATTTGCTGTTCCATGAGGCGGCAGGACGTCCAGATGGTAGCGCCTGGCTGACAGCACGCCAGGAACTTGTCATGGTCATGACTAGTGCCAATCCGGGCGGGGAGCCAATCGTACGCGAAACCAGTGAGGCAATGGCCCGGTTAGCGGGTATCGCCGACGCCATGCTCGACCATGACCGCGACGTCGTTGCCCGCTGTGACGACAGCGTTGTCAGGGTGTCGGCAGGGGCACTGCAATTCATCAGACGCAGCCGAGGCTACACCCCCGCCGTTATCCGCATGGCCTGCGCCGGGCCGTCGGTGTTGGCATTCGGTGCCCGTCTCAAAAACACCATCTGCGTCACACGCAACCATGAAATCCACACCTCCATGCATATCGGTGATCTGGACAATGCGGCGACCTGTTCGTTTCTCGACGAAACGGTGCAGCGTATGCTTGCGCTGCTCGAACTCAAGCCGGATGTCATCGCACACGACCTGCACCCGGACGATTACAGTACGCAGGCTGCGGTGGCATTTGCGAGCAGTCGAAATCTACCCTTGGTGGCGGTACAGCACCATCATGCACACATTGCTGCAGTCTGTGCTGAACACGGCCACACCGGCCCGGTCATCGGGTTAGCGCTCGATGGTGTCGGACTCGGATCTGATGGCGGCGCCTGGGGTGGAGAACTGTTGCTCGTCGATGGGGCAAAGTTTCAACGTTTGAGCCACCTCAGGACACTGCCCCTGCCAGGCGGCGATGCGGCGGCGCGCGAGCCCTGGCGAATGGCAGCGTCGGCGCTGCATGAGTTGGGTCGCAATGCGAAGATCGGTGGACGCATTAAGCAGTCGGGCGCGGACACTATCGCCGTCATCCTGGCGCGCAACCTCAACTGCCCGCGCAGTTCAAGCATGGGCCGGTTCTTTGACGCCGCCAGTGCGCTGTTGGGCCTATGCCTACACACAAAGTACGAGGCACAGGCTGCCATCGTATTGGAGCAGGCTGCCAGCATTTATATCGAACGCCACGGGTGGCCACAAGCATTTGCCCACGGTTGGCGGGTTGCTCCAGACGGCACACTCGATTTGCTGCCACTATTGGACGCGCTTCTTGACTCGACCGACGCGCCACAAGCGGCCGCCCGCTTTCACGCGACCCTGGTCGAAGGTTTGAGCCACTGGGTCCGGCAGGCCACGCAGACCCAGTGCTTGACCACGGTGGCCTGGGGCGGTGGCTGCTTTTTTAACTCCCTGCTATCGTACGGCTTGCGGCAAAATCTGGAGCGTCTCGGACTGACGGTGCTGGCGCCACGAGATCTGTCTCCGGGTGACGCCAGTATTGCGATCGGACAGGCCTGGGTCGCAATCAACTCGTTGGAGCAATGAAATGTGTCTTGCACTTCCAGTCAGGGTGGTGGAAATTGGCAACGGCAAGGGTGAGGGCTGGGCCATGGTCGATCTTGGTGGCGTGACCAAGGAAGTTTCGCTTGCCCTGCTTGACGGTGTGGAGGTCGGCGACTACGTGATCCTGCATGTGGGCTACGCCTTGTCGAAACTTGACCCCGAAGAAGCGGCAAAAACATTGGCGCTGTTTTCCGCAATTCCTGAAGACAAGTTGAAGCAGTGAAGTACATCGACGAATTTCGCGATGGTGGGGTCGCCCGCACCCTGGCAGACAAGATTGCCACCGCAGCAAAGTCTGAGCGCAGTTTCAGCTTTATGGAGTTCTGTGGTGGCCACACGCATGCCATTTCTCGCTATGGTCTGTCCGATTTGCTCCCGGAAAATGTCCGCATGGTCCACGGACCAGGGTGTCCCGTCTGCGTATTGCCAATCGGCCGCATTGACTTGGCCATCGAACTGGCACTCGAGCGCGGCGTGATCCTTTGCACTTACGGCGACACTCTACGTGTTCCCGCCTCGAAGCGATTGTCCCTGATGAAGGCCAAAGCCCTCGGCGGCGACGTTCGGATGGTGTATTCCACCAGCGACGCCTTGCAAATCGCACGCGAGAATTCGCAGCGTGAAGTGGTCTTTTTCGCGATCGGGTTCGAGACCACCACGCCCCCGACGGCGCTTGCAATCGGGCAAGCGCAGCGTGAGCAGTTGCTCAACTTCAGCGTTCTGTGCTGCCACGTACTCACGCCTGCAGCGATCAGCCAGATTCTTGAATCGCCAGAGGTGCGTCAATGGGGCACGGTGCCGATCGACGGCTTCATCGGGCCGGCGCACGTCTCCACGGTGATTGGTAGCCGACCGTACGAATTTTTTGCCGAGGAATACCGCAAGCCGGTGGTGATCGCTGGCTTTGAACCTCTGGACGTCATGCAGGCAATTTTGATGTTGGTGCAGCAGGTCAATGACGGTCGTGCCGAGGTCGAAAACGAATTCTCGCGGGCGGTCACGCGCGAGGGCAACATCAAGGCACAGGACTGCGTGGCCGAGGTGTTCGAATTGCGCCGGGAATTCGAGTGGCGCGGTCTCTCGGTGGTGCCATACTCAGCGCTGAGGGTGCGGGAAAAGTACGCAGCTTTTGACGCTGAACGTCGTTTCAAACTCGAATACAGGTCAGTGCCGGACCACAAGGCGTGTGAGTGCGGCGCCATTCTGCGCGGCGTCAAGCGCCCACAGGATTGCAGGATTTTTGGCACCGTGTGCACGCCTGAAAATCCGGTGGGATCGTGCATGGTCAGTAACGAGGGCGCCTGCGCCGCGCATTACAGTTACGGACGCTACAAGGGAATATGAACCCATGACCAATATCAGGAGAGGTTACATACGACCGCTGGATCTTATCCATGGTCGGGTCGACATGACACACGGCGCGGGTGGGCGTGCCATGGCGCAATTGATCGCAGAACTTTTTCTTCGGCATTTGGGTAACGACTATCTTGGGCAGGGCAACGACGGTGCTGTCCTACCAGCGCCAACTTTGGCTGGTCACCCAGCGCGTCTGGTCATGTCCACAGACTGTCACGTGGTTTCACCGCTGTTTTTTCCGGGTGGCGATATTGGCTCGCTCTCGGTGCATGGCACGGTCAATGACGTTGCCATGATGGGAGCCACCCCGCTCTATCTGGCAGCCGGCTTCGTTCTGGAAGAAGGCTTTGCCCTAAGTGCCTTGAATCGGATCATCGCCTCCATGGCCCAGGCATCTCGTGCCGCCAACGTGCCCCTGGTGACCGGTGATACCAAAGTTGTCGAACGTGGCAAGGGTGACGGCATTTTTATCACGACAACCGGCGTGGGCGTACTGCCCGACGGACTCGAACTCGGAGGCGTGCGTGCGCGCGCCGGGGACGTCGTGCTGCTGTCTGGCTCAGTCGGTGACCACGGCGTTGCCATCATGAGCAAGCGAGAGAACCTCTCGTTCAATGCACCCATTGTTTCAGACAGCGCGGCGCTGCATGGGCTGGTCGCGACGATGCTGGGCACGCATGCCGATATTCGCTGTCTGCGCGACCCCACGCGCGGCGGACTCGCGGCAACGCTCAACGAAATTGCGGCCCAATCAGGCGTTGGCATGATGTTGCAGGAAAAAGCGATACCCGTGAAGCCCGAGGTCGCTGCGGCGTGCGAGTTGCTTGGACTCGATCCACTCAATGTGGCCAACGAAGGCAAATTGATCGCCGTATGCGCCAGCGCCGACGCGACAGGGTTGCTCGCTGCCATGCGCACCCATCCGCTTGCTGCAGAGGCCGCCATCATTGGTGAAATTCTGGCTGACGACCATCACTTCGTGCAGCTAAACACCGCCTTTGGCGGTCAGCGCATCGTGGATTGGCTCGCCGGTGACCAACTGCCAAGAATTTGCTAGGGGAGATGTCCTTGCATATCAATCTGCATTCCTAATTCCAACGCTAACAAAGCACGCATGCGAATCCTCTTGCTCACCCATGCCTTCAACAGCCTGACTCAACGTCTTGCCGCTGAGCTTGGGCAGCGCGGGCACGAGATTTCCGTTGAATTCGACATCGCCGACAGTGTCAACGAAGAGGCGGTGGCGCTGTTCGTGCCTGATCTCATCATTGCACCCTACTTGCGCCGCGCCATTCCCCAATCCATCTGGTCGCACCAGGTCTGTCTGATCGTTCACCCAGGGATACCAGGAGACCGTGGACCTTCGGCGCTGGATTGGGCGATACAAGAAGGTCAATCCGAATGGGGGGTGACTGTCTTGCAGGCACAAGCCGAAATGGACGCCGGACCGGTGTGGGCATCCGAGACCTTTCCGATGCGCCAAGCAAAGAAATCAAGCATCTACCGCAACGAAGTCACACAAGCAGCAACGGCCGCGGTTTTGCGGGCGCTGGAACACTTTGAATCACGCGTGTTTGTGCCACAAGTACAGTCTACCTTTGCGCTGCTGGGCGGGCGCACGCGCCCGTTGATGAATCAAGCCGACCGTCACCTCGACTGGACACGTGACGACACAGCCAAAGTGCTGCGCCATATTCGTGCAGCCGACGGCTTCCCGGGTGTGGTCGATGAACTCTTTGGAGAACCCTGCCGCCTGTTCGATGCATGGCCCGAGGCAACGCTTCGTGGTGCGCCTGGAACGGTCCTAGCCCGACGGGAAACCGCCTTGCTCCGGGCAACGACCGACGGCGCGGTATGGATCGGGCACGTCAAGCGCGACAACGGCATCAAGTTGCCCGCCATACTTGCGTTCGAGCCGCAAGCCGCTGGCCTGCCGCAAGCGCCGATCGATGACTGGTGGCGTGCACCTGCGGCCACCTGGCAGGATATCAGCTATGAGGAGGACGGAAGCGTCGGCTTCCTGCACTTTGAGTTCTACAACGGTGCAATGTCGACCGCCCAGTGTTTGCGCCTGCACGCCGCATTGAAGTGGGCCAAACAGCGCCCGACCCGAGTGCTGTTGCTGATGGGCGGCGTTGACTATTGGTCCAACGGAATCCACCTCAACGTCATTGAGGCTGCGAGCCTGGCGCAGGACTCGGCCGCTGAGGAGTCGTGGCGCAACATCAACGCGATGGACGATCTGACACTCGAGCTGATCAACACCGAACGCCAGATCACAGTCGCCGCGCTGTGCGGCAACAGCGGTGCCGGAGGATGCTTCTTGGCGCGGGCCTGCGACCAGGTGTGGGTACGCCAAGCCGTCGTACTGAACCCTCATTACAAGAACATGGGCAATCTGTACGGCTCCGAATATTGGACCTACCTATTGCCCTCACGCGTTGGCGACGAAGGCGCGCAAGCGATCATGCGTCGCCGCCAACCACTGACTGCCCAGCAGGCACTCGATATTGGTTTCATCGACACCTGCATTCCGGGCGACGCTTCGGTTTTTCGGCGCCACGTGTCACGGCGCGCAGGAACGCTGGCCGCGGACGCCAATCTCTCGGCACTCATCGCCACCAAACTTGAAACTCGTCGGCGCGACGAATCGGTCAAGCCCCTTTCGGCCTACCGGGAGGAGGAGTTGAGCCATATGCGGCGCAACTTCTTCGGCTTTGATCCAAGCTACCACATCGCACGCCATCATTTCGTTTACAAGTCGCCGGCGTCCTGGACACCGCGACACCTCGCACGACACCGTGATTTGGGTTGGGTCGTACCATGACTCATCGCGCGCCCTTGTCGGTCCTCATCGTTGATGATGAACGGCGCTCGCTGGAGACGCTCCGGCGCACGCTTGAAGATCATTTCACCATATTCACTGCGGCTTGTGCCGAGGACGGCATGGCCGTGATGGAGGCCGAAGTTGTCCAGATTGTTTTATCGGACCAGCGCATGCGTAGCACCTCTGGCGTGGAGTTTCTGCGCAGCGTTCGCAGCCAATGGCCAAACACCGTGCGCCTGATCCTTTCGGGGCACACCGAGGCCGAAGACATCATCGCCGGAATCAACGAGGCCGGCATCTGGCAATACCTGCTCAAACCATGGCACCCTGAACAGTTGCTGCTGACTTTGCAAAATGCGGCTGAACTCTGGCGCTTGCAACAAGAAAATCAACGCCTCACGCTGGAACTGCGCGCCAGTCCGGAGACGCTGTCAGCCCAGGTGGCCACCTTGCGCCAGAAGGCCAAGCGCCAAGCCGGTTTTGATCGGCTCACGCGTGCTGCGGACAGCCCCGTGAACGAAGTCTGCCAGCTAGCACAGAAGATCTCCGGACACGACTTGCCCGTGCTCATCACAGGCGAGTCGGGCACCGGCAAAGAATTGTTGGCACGCGCCATCCATTACGCCAGCACGCGCGCTGAACAGCCCTTCGTCGTCGAAAACTGCGGGGCCATGCCTGACACTTTGCTGGAGAGTGAACTCTTCGGGCACAAGCGAGGCGCCTTTACGGGTGCAACCGAGTCGCGCACTGGCCTGTTTCAGCAGGCCGACGGGGGCACCCTATTTCTCGACGAAATCGGGGAAACCTCCCCAGCCTTTCAAGTCAAACTGCTGCGGGCACTTCAAGAGGGCGAGGTGCGCCCCGTCGGCAGCCCACGTCCGGTGGCCGTCGATGTCCGCTTGATTGCCGCGACGAATCGTAATCTTGAAGCCGATGTCCGTAGCGGGCGATTCCGCGAAGATCTTTACTACCGAGTGGCCGGCATCACACTGTATTTGCCGGCCTTGCGCGAGCGCCCACAGGACATCGCCCCGATCGTCACCGAGATGTTGGGACGATCTGCACTCAAGGGACGACAAATGTCCAACGAGGCGCTGCGCTGCCTGATCGGTCACCCGTGGCCGGGCAACGTGCGCGAGTTGCAAAATGAGGTCCACCGCGCCCTGGCTTTGGGCGACGGGCCCGTGCTCGGAGCCGATCTGCTTTCAGCTCGCGTGCGCCAGGTCGCAACGACTGTGGAGCATCGCAGCGACGCGGGCGAATCGGGCGCGCTCAAACTTCAGTTGGAACGGGTCGAGGCGCAGCTCATCCGCGAGGCCATGCAACGTCATCGGGGCAACAAGAGCCGGGTTGCGGAGGAATTGGGTCTGACGCGGGTCGGTTTACGCATGAAGCTCATGCGCTTGGGACTCGACCGCGTGACAAAGCCGTCGTAGATATTGAGGCGGTCGTTGTATTGATGGCATGATTCGGGTAGATTTGAACTTGTAGTAACACAACCGGAGAGAATGAATGACCATACTTGTAGCTTACGTGCCGCGTCCCGAAGGTCAGGCGGCACTGGACAAGGGTATTGAGATTGCAAAGCGTCGCCGCGAGCGGCTGGTCGTGGTTAACGCGAGTCCCGGCGGGAAGAAAGACGACCCATCGTTTGCCGACGTACAGGATTTTGAGAGAGTCGAACAGCTGTTGGCCGGTACCGGACTTGAAGCGGAAGTAAAGCAGTACGTCCGCGGCAAGAACGCAGTCGAGGAGATAGAGAGTCTGGTCCAGTCGCTACAGGCATCGTTGCTGATTATTGGTCTGAGAAAACGCTCTCCGGTAGGCAAGCTGATCATGGGCAGCGTTGCGCAGGAACTCCTGCTTTCGGTTTCCTGCCCGGTACTGGCGGTCAAGTCGACACTGGCTTGAGGTTTTTCAAGGGCAGTGTTAGGGTGAATTTGGCACCACCCTGCGGCAGGTTTTCTGCGGTTAGCTGTCCGCCATGTTGCTGCACGATGCCATAACTGATCGACAGGCCGAGCCCTGTGCCTTTGCCCACGCTCTTGGTCGTGAAGAATGGGTCAAACACGCGCGACAAATGAACCTGGGCAATGCCCGGGCCGTTGTCTGCAAAGCGCAACTGCACGCAGTCGGCAGTCGTTACGCTGGTAATGTGTAGTTCAGGCACCTTGTCGTCGTCGGCACTGGCCGCGTCATAGGCGTTTTGAATCAGGTTCATCATGACCTGCAGCAACTGGCCGGCATTGCCTGTGACATAACAATCTTCGCCGCGGGACCAATCAATTTCGAAGCGTGGCGCGGTACCCTTCTTGACCCACAGTATGGCGCGCTCGACCACGGCATGGACTTCGACTTCCGTGATCTCCTCGTTTCCAGTTGTGGAAAACCGCTTCAGGCCGCTGACGATATCCGTGGTACGCTGAGCACCCTCAAGTGTGCCCTCCATCAATGAGGGCAAGTCTTCTAGCAGACGGTCAATCCGCAACTCGGCTCTCAGCAGTTGCACCTGAGCCGGCAGTTCGAGGCGATGGACCTCCTCCAGGTAGCTACCCAGACGAGTACCATAGCGCTGCAACACGTGCACGTTACCAAGCACAAAGCTGATCGGGTTGTTGAGCTCGTGCGCGACACCAGCGACCAGACGTCCCAGTGAAGCCATTTTTTCAGAGTGCAGCAACTGTTGTTGCGCCAGCTTCAGGGCTTCGTGAGCTTCGCGCATTTGGTGATAGGCGCGCTTGAGTTCGCCCAGTGGGCGCCCGACCAAGACCCGGCCCACTTGCCGACCCGCGCTGTCGTACCTGGGCGTGCAATTGAGGTCCACCGCGGCGACCTGGCCACTGGCATCGCGCAAATTGATGTCAACCATGGTACCGGCGCGCGACTCGGAGTGGTACATCGCCAGGCGCCAGCGCTGCGCGCTTTGTTCGTCGGCCAGCAACTCAAGCACCTGCGTGCCGCGCAATGACTCTTCGCTGCGACCGACAAGTTCACACAAAGCGGCGTTGGTCTCTTCGATCAAGCCATCCTGATTGCACGCGATCAAGACGTCGCTCATGGCCGACAGGACGCTGAAAATGAACTGCTGTGACTGCTCGAGCTGTGCGTTCTTTTCCTCCAGTTCCACCTCGTCGCTGACCAGTTTGGAGTAGACCTCATCCATCTTGTGGATGACACCCAACCAGGTCGCCTCATCGACCCCATCAAGATCAGCCAACGCCAGATGCTTGAGCGGTGAAACGGGCGGAACGGTCACGATTCAATGCACCGTGCAGACCATGCACGGGTCAAATGAACGAACAATGTGCTGCACGGCGACGCTTTGGCCGGGCGCCTCGACGCTGTCCATCTTGGCGCCGACCAGCGCGGATTCAAGCGCACCGGGTGTTCCAGCGGCATCGCGTGGCGAAAAATTCCAGCTCGTCGGCGCGACGATCTGATAATTGGCAATGCGACCCTTCTCAATGCTCACCCAATGACCCAGGGCACCACGTGCTGCTTCTGACAATCCGGCACCCTGCCCTTCCACAGGCAGCGGCTGGACCTGATGGTAGGGCTCGCGCGGCTGCAGCGCTGCGAGCCACTGCTCCATCATCGGCAGGATGCGGGCGATTTCCATCAATCTTGCCAGCACCCTGGTGTAGACCGTCCCCCCATGCGCGAGGACCAACGCTCGGATCAGCGCCTGGCCGTCAACCAACTGGCGCGCGATGGCTCCGGTCTCGACCACCTGTCCAGCCAGTCTGGGCGCCTTGTTCCAGGTGTAGGCACCGGCCTTGTCGATGTCGGGCTGGGTCAGTCCGATCCGCGGGTGCAGCGGACCGGACCTATCGCCATCGGCCAACCAGGCGTAGCACAGGTCCTCGCTGATCGCTTCGGCGTCAAGATCGAGGCACTGCTGCGCGGCGGCGTCCCAGACACCGCGACGCAGCACCTGTCCGCCGTCGAACCGCGCGTAAGCACCGTAGCTCAGGTAACGTCCGGGACCCGGCCCGAGCGCAGCAAGCCCGGTATCGGCGGCAAGTTCGAGAAACAGCGCCAGATCGCTCTCTGCTGCCCGGGCTGCCAGGCGCTGCAAGGCGGGCGGGCCATCGAGCGCCGCAATCTCCTCCAGCGCGGTACCAAACAGCGTTTGCTCCAGAAACGATCGCATCTCGCGCAAGCGTGCGAGCAGCCTGCTGCGCTCGGCCGAATCAATGGCGCGCGAGCTGCCTCCGGGCAGGATGGCACCAGTATGCGGCCATTTGCCACCGAGTGTTCCCATCAATTCGAGCCAGCGTGCACGCGCTGCCAACGCCGCACCATTGCGCACTCCGCTGGGTGCCCCCGCCTGACCTGCAATCGGTGCAAAGCGTCGCTGTGCTTGTCGATACCAACGACGAGGAGCGTAAACCTCGCGGGTGAAGTCGGGCATGAAAAAAATATAGAAATGCGCAAGATGATCGGCCAGGTTCTCACACGCGAGCATCAGGTTCGTGGCATGCACACCGTTGGCTGGCATCACCGCGCCGGATGCGTCGGCGAGTGCGCGCGCCGCCGCCACCGACTGCGAGACCGAGCAGATACCGCAAATGCGCGGCGCAATCGTCAACGCATCCATCGGGTCGCGCCCCACCAGCATGCGCTCAAAGCCACGGTACATCGGAGCGCAAACCCGCGCTTCTGTCACACGCGAGTCATGCACATCGAGTTGGACTTCAAGGTCGCCCTCGACGCGGTTGAATGGTCCGAGAATCAAACGGCTCATGCATTTATTCAGGTTAGCGCAATCCGGTCTTGCGCGAGACCGGCGGCAGGGCCACGTGGTCACTGTGCGAATTCGTCTTGACGCGCCGTGGCGTGGCGCTCTTGGATAGCGAGGCCAGCGCCACAAACCATGCTTTGGGCATATCCGTAGGCAAGCCGATTGGAATGCCTGCCAGCTTGGGTGTGACGTGAAAAGGATGCCCCGGCGCCTGAAACCCGGGCTCGGTGCAACTGATGCAGGCGTAACCGGCACGGGTGCAGGAACCGTCACCGTTCCATAGCCGACGATTGCAATCGGCGTGCGCCTGCGTACCCTTGCAACCCATGTTCTCCATCGTACAGCCCAGGTCAGAGGGCTTGGCCGCACTGGCCTTGTACTCGTAATACTCGTTGCGCGTGCAGCCATGATGCACCAACTGGTCAGCGAAAAAGCGCGGCCGGCCCAGCGGATCTAGATCATCGAGCGTCAGCCCGTCGACGACCAGCGCCATCAGCGTGTCAGTGACCCAGCCCGGATGCGTCGGGCAGCCTGCAATGTTGATCACTGGCAGTCCGCCAGCAGCGCGAAAACCTGCCCCCAACAAGCCGCCCCGATGCTCATCCTCATATTGCAGGCCGCAGGCGTCGGTCGGGTTGTTGCCGCTCGCGCTGATGCCGCCCCAGGCTGCGCAACTGCCTACCGCAAGCACGTGCCTGGCCACCGATGCGAGCTTGCGCACCCAGTCGGTCATGGCCAGTCCGGTACCGGCGAGCACGTGAAAACGGCCACTGCGCTGCGGGCCGCGCAGCATCGCACCTTCGATACACAAGGCGTCCAAACGGATACGCCCGCTCAGGCACGCATCGAGCAGTTCCAGCAGATCGTGCTCGCCATACAAGGACAGGGCCGGGTGCCACAGCATGTCAACACCATTGCCGCGCAACAACTCAGCGAAGTCAACGGTGTCGGCGCAAAGCAGCGACATGCTGCAGCCACCGCAACCACCGGACTGTAGCCAAAGCACATTGAGCGTCATCGCGGCTGCCTTTCTGTGAATCGTTGCTCCCGTTGACCGAAGTCTATACCGTGCACGCCACACAGGGGTCAAACGCCGCAGCTAAGGTACGGGCAGCTTGTACGTCGCCCGGGGGCAGCGCCGCCAGCGCACGCGCCAGCGCGCCTTGCGGATGGAAGTTCCATTCTGTTGGTGCGACCACGCGATAGTCTTCCACGCCACCCGCGGCGTCGACTTGGACCCAATGCAGCAACAGGCCGCGCGCCATTTCAACCCACGCCAGGGCTTGACCGTGCCCAAGATCCACCGCGCCAAACGCCAGCAGTGCGGTACTGCCATAGCTCGTCGCACTCGGATCAGCCGCGGCAATCGCCACCAGTTCGAGCCAGCGTGCGCTCAGACGCGACCAGGCACTGGGCGGCGTCGGCAACTCCTCGTGCCGCTGCCGCAAACGCGACCAGGCACCCGTTTCCGCAGGTTGACCAAGCCAGTTTGGCCGCTGCACAAAGTCAGGATCGGCGAGCAGCTTGTGCACAAGCTCGCGCAGGCGAGCGTTTTGCAGATCCGGGTCTGAGTCGAGCAACTCAAGACAGCGCGTCTCAGGCGTGAGCTTTTGCGCCAGCGGCCGCCAAGTGGCCAGGCAGTGCGCAGGCGGCAATCGCCCGGCCTGCGACGTGCACCAAGCCGCGAGCGCATCAGGAGCAAGGCAACGGGCCAGCCAGACTTGCGCGTCGTCGCCGAGCACGCGTTGTTCCAGCCAATGGCGCAAGGCAGCCAAGGTCTGTCCAGCGATCGCTGCATCCGTCACACGAGGGACCGTACCCAACTGTAGCGGGCAATCGCGCAGCCAGTGCAGCCCATGCGCAGCACGCCCTGGCCCAGGCAGGTGCTGCGGCCAGTCCAACGCGATGC
The DNA here is from genome assembly GCA_963844495.1 of uncultured Pseudomonadota bacterium. Lineage (GTDB taxonomy): Bacteria > Pseudomonadota > Gammaproteobacteria > Burkholderiales > Burkholderiaceae_C > Rhodoferax. Next base: position 173,782 of record CAWJOT010000057.1, on the reverse strand, counting down.
TGCGCAAATGATCGCGCGCCGTCTCCAGCCACAGCAGCACCGGCGCAGCGCTGGCCAACCCTGGTTCTGCCCGACCCTGCGCCGCCGCCAGCACCATGTCGGCAGCACGTCGATGGGCGTGCGAACAAAGGGTGAACAGGCTGCTCAAGGTATTGCCAACCTGCGCGCCGCGCCGGCCGTGCAGCAGTCCTGCCACGCGCCCGGGGGCAAGCACCGGACGCTGACCAACAATGCTGGGAGCGCTGCCTGGGTGCAAGCGATACTGCCCGGCCAGCGCGTCCCAGGCGTTGGGTGCAGGATTCACCATGCCGCCTGCACCGCATCGACCCGCGCCTGATGAATCATCTTCCCAACGAATTCGCCTGTAACGCCCGTTGAAAAAGCTTGAGCCGCTACTAAATCTGTAGCGACCGACCGCGCCGCAGTCAGTGCCAGTTGCAGCCGCTGGCGCTGCGGGTACGGTGCATCATGCAAGCCCAGGCGCCCGCGCGCGTCGCATTCACAGGCCAGCAACACCTCGTCAAAACGCTGCGGTTTGCGAAAAGCGTCGCACCGCTCCAGCAGTCGCACCAGGGCGGCCGCGTTCAAGTCAGCGCTTCGGTGGATGTTTCCGTGTTCCCGCGCCACCACTTCGGCCAGCATGCGGCATTCGGTTGGCACACGCAGGCGTTCGCAGACGCCCTGGAGCATGCGCACACTGCGATCCTCATGACCAAGATGGCGCGGCAATACCGACGCGGGCGTGGTGCCCTTGCCCAAGTCGTGCAACAGGCAGGCGACGCGCACCGGCAGCGACGCCTGCAGTCGTGCGCTCATATCGAGCACCAGCATCAGATGTGCGCCGGTGTCGACTTCGGGGTGATAGTCGGCACGCTGGGGCACACCCCACAGGCGTTCGAGCTCGGGCAGCAGGCGAGCAAGAGCGCCACATTCGCGCAATACGGCGAACATGCGCGAGGGCGTGTCCTGCATTAGCCCTTTGGCAAGTTCCTGCCAGACGCGCTCGGCAACCAGGTGATCTACCTCGCCGTCCTGCACCATCTCGCACATCAGCGAGACCGTCTCGGGGGCGATACTGAAGTCAGAAAAGCGCGCCGCCAGCCGTGCCACACGCAGGATGCGCACCGGGTCTTCCCGAAAGGCGGGGGTAACGTGCCGAAACACACGCGCAGCGATGTCACGCTGGCCACGATAGGGGTCGATCAGGTTCGCGTTCTTTACGTCAAATTCGCCACCAGCGCTTATGCAGTCGGCATGAACAGCTATCGAATTGATAGTGAGGTCGCGCCGTGACAGGTCCTGCTCCAAGGTCACATCGGCGCTGGCGTTGAAGGCAAAGCCGTGGTAACCGCGCGCAGTCTTGCGCTCGGTGCGGGCCAGCGCGTACTCTTCCTTGGTTTGCGGATGCAGAAACACCGGGAAGTCCCGCCCCACCGGCAGGTAGCCCTGCGCCACCATGTCCTGCGGCGTGCCGCCCACCACCACCCAGTCGCGGTCCTTCACCGGCAAGCCCAACAGGGCATCGCGCAGCGCGCCGCCAACCAGGTATGTTTGCATGCGGGCAGTTTACTCAACTCGGCGCCGGTACGGCGCGGCGCTGGCCTGTTCGAACGATCAATCCAGCGTCTGCCGATAGCGTTTGAGCGCAATCGTGCAGGCCACCAGCAGAAAAGCGAGCATCGGCCAGAGCTCGGGTAGCACCTGAGCTGCCGTGTTGCCCTTGAGCATGATGCCGCGCACGATGCGCAGGAAGTGCGTCAGCGGCAGCACTTCGCCGATGCGCTGCGCCCAGACCGGCATACCGCGAAACGGGAACATGAAGCCCGACAGCAGCATCGACGGCAGGAAGAAGAAGAAGGTCATCTGCATGGCCTGCAGCTGGTTGCGTGCGATCGTGGAGAACGTGAAGCCAACGCCCAAATTGGCGACGATGAAGACACCAATCATCGCCATCAGCAACGCAAAGCTGCCCTGCATCGGCACCTCAAACAGCACGAAGGCAGCGAGCATGATCACACCGAGCTGGACGTAGCCGATCACCACATAGGGCAGGATCTTGCCGACCATCACCTCGCCAGGCCGCACCGGCGTGGCAAGCAGATTCTCCATGGTGCCGCGCTCGCGTTCACGTGTCATGCCAAGGCCGGTCAGCATCACCATGGTCATGGTCAGGATGGTGCCGATCAGTCCCGGAACGATGTTGTAGCGCGACAGTCCTTCCGGGTTGTAGCGCTTGTGAATGCGCAGCTCAAACGCTGGCCCCGAGCCTTGCAGGGCGCGCAATGGCCCGGTCAGGTCGTGGCGCAACGCCTGCGTTGCCACAGTGTTGAGCGCGGCGATGGCGTTGCCCGAGGCGGACGGATCGGTGGCGTCGACGGCGACCAGTAGCGCCGGGTGCTCGCCGCGCACGAGTTGTTGTAAAAAGTCCGGCGGTATGACAACCATGAACTGAATCTGCCCTGTCTGCAACAGCGCGTCGCCTTCGCCCTCGCTGGTCCCACTATGGACCACGCGAAAGTACCCCGTGTTTTGTAGCGCCGCAACCAGGCTGCGCGTCATGGCACTGTTGTCGGCGCTGACCACTGCGGTGGGAAGCCCTTTGGGATCGGTATTGATGGCGTAACCAAACAGCACCAGTTGCAGGACCGGAATGCCCACGGCCATGGCAAAGGTCAGGCGGTCGCGCATCATCTGCTGGAATTCCTTGACGAAGACCGCCAGCATGCGCCGCCATGAAAAGCGCTTCATGCCTTGCTCCCCGGCACGCCATTCGAGTTTGAAAAATTGTCCTGGGCGCTGGCAATCAGGCTGATAAAGACGTCCTCCAGATTGGCCTGACTCGGCGTCACGCGCAGCCCCGCTCGTGCACGCACCGTTGCGAGCGCGTTCTCAAGCAGCGCCGAATCCTGCCCGGCAACGTGCACGGAGTTGCCAAACGCCGCCACGCTGAGCACGCCCGGTGCCGCCTTGAGCGGCGCCAGCACGGCCTGTACGCCCTCACCCTGAATCGACCAGACCACGAGAGCGGCGTTGTCGATGATCTGGCGCTCGCCACCGCGCGCCAGAATCTTGCCGTACGCGATGTAAACCAGTTCATGGCAACGCTCGGCTTCGTCCATGTAGTGCGTGGAAACCAGCACCGTGATGCCCTGCGCGGCCAACTCGTGAATCTGGTCCCAGAAATCACGCCGCGCCTTCGGGTCCACACCTGCCGTCGGCTCATCGAGCAAGAGCAGGCGCGGCTCGTGAATCAGGCATGCGGCCAGCGCCAAGCGCTGCTTCCAGCCCCCCGAGAGCGTACCGGCGAGTTGCTGCTGCCGCGCCGTCAGCCCGAGCCGTTCGAGTGCCAAGTCGACCGCGGCGCGCCGATTCGCAAGTTCAAACAGGCGCGCGACGAAATCAAGGTTTTCGCGAATCGAAAGGTCGTCGTAAAGACCAAACTTCTGCGTCATGTAGCCGACCTGGCGTTTGATGGCCCTGGCTTCGCGGATGATGTCCAGACCCAGACACGTGCCGCGGCCAGCGTCAGGCGTGAGCAAACCGCACAGCATGCGAATGGTCGTTGTCTTGCCACTGCCATTGGGTCCGAGAAAACCGCAAATGCGCCCGGTGCCGACCTGCAAGCCAATGTGATCAACGACGGCGCGCCCGCCGTAGTGCTTGGTCAGATCGGTGACATCAATGGCCAACGCCGTCATGGCTTATGCCCGGTCTGCACCAGACTGACGTCAACGGGCTGTCCTGGGCGCAGGGCAGCGCTGCCCGGCGCGTCGGGACGCGCCTCGACCATGAACACCAGCTTGGCGCGCTGCGCATTGGAGTAGATGACTGGCGGCGTGTATTCGGCCTGACTGGCAATGCGGGTAACGTGCGCAGCAATTGGAGCCGCACAACCATCACAGCTAAGTGAGACAGCCAAGCCGGGCTTGAGCTTGGCCAGTTCGGCCTCGGGGACAAAGAAGCGGGCCTTGACGTTGTCCGGTGGCAGTAAGGACAACACGGGCTGCCCTGCCGGAACGAACTCCCCGGCTCGAAAAAACACTTCGGAGACCAGGGCATCGACCGGCGCAGTCTGCTGCTTTTGCGCCACACGCCACTGGCTCTGACGCAGCGCTTCGCCCGCCGCCGTGGCACTGGCCTGAGTCGCCGCCCGCTCATCGGGACGTCCCGGCAACCGGGCGACCCGCAACGCCGCAGTGAGTTCAGCCACATGGGCGTTCGCCTGGCTGGCCGCCGCGCTGGCACTCTCCAGTCGCGAGCGCGAAATGAACCCCTGCGCGACGAGTTGCTGCTGGCGCGCCAGTTCATCCTGCGCCAGGGCGGCGTTTGCCTGCGCCTGCGCCAGCTGTGCCTGGGTGACGGCGACTTCATCGGCACGCCGCCCCTTGTCCAGGTTCGCCGCTTGCGCGAGCGCGCTGGCCAGGCGCGCCGCGGCTTCGTCGCTGGCGCCACGTTCGGCTTCGGCATCGAGCGTGAACAACACGGCGCTCTGCGCCACCTTTTGACCGGCCTGCACCGTGACGGACTCGATCCGTCCGGCCAGCGGCGCAGCGATGTAGACGTAGTCGCCCTCAGCGTAGCCTGACCAGCCCGGCGGCGGCTCCGAACAACCGGCGAGCACACCCAGCAGAGACCCGATCAACACGGCGCCCGCGCACGCCCGGCCACGGGCAACGACGGCACCGGATATCATTTGTGTCGACACTGTTGTCATTTTCTGCTCCGTTTACCGAACCGTATTTGACGCACCCACGTCGGTCAAGGATACTTCAAGCCTTGCCCCCGAAGTGGCAAGCGCCGCGACTGACATTCTCCCCCATGAACACCCAACCCAACGCATGGTTGCACCGCGCCATCGATCTGATCGAGGCCGACTACCAGCGCAGTGCCGACACCCACCTGATTACGCTGGCGCTGCCAGCCTTTGCCAGGCACGGCATCGACCTGTACCTGAAGGACGAGTCCACCCACCCCAGTGGAAGCCTCAAGCACCGGCTTGCGCGCTCGTTGTTTCTCTACGCCCTGTGCAATGGCTGGCTGCATGAGGGCTCCACCGTGGTCGAAGCTTCCAGCGGATCGACGGCGGTGAGCGAGGCCTACTTTGCACGATTGCTGGGACTGCCGTTCATCGCCGTCATGCCGCGCGGCACGTCTGCGGAAAAGGTCGCGCAAATCACGTTCTACGGCGGCCGCTGCCACTGGGTCGACAGCGCGGTTCAGGTCTACGCCGAGGCCCTGACACTGGCGCGGCAAACCGGCGGGCATTACATGGACCAGTTCACCTATGCCGAGCGCGCCACCGACTGGCGCGGCAACAACAATATCGCGCAGAGCATCTTCAGCCAGATGGCGCGGGAACGCTTTCCGATTCCGCACTGGATCGTGGTGGGCGCGGGCACCGGCGGCACCAGCGCAACCATCGGCCGCTATGTGCGGTACCAGCGTCATGACACCCGGATCTGCGTTCCCGATCCACAGGGGTCTGTGTTTGGCGACTATCACCGCAGTGGCGATCCTGCATTGACCGGGCCAGGATCAAATATCGAGGGCATCGGGCGACCGCGCGTTGAGGCTAGCTTCATTCGCACCCTGATCGACCGCATGATGACCGTCGCTGACCTCGACTCGGTGGCCGCCATGCGCGTGCTGTCCGAATTGTTGGGACGTAAAGTCGGACCGTCGACGGGCACCCACTTCTTCGGCATGCTGACGCTGGCGTTCGAGATGCGCGAACGCGGCGAACATGGATCGATCCTGTCACTGCTGTGCGACGCGGGCGAGCGCTACCTGCCTAGCTACCATGATGCCCAATGGGTGGCGCATGCGTTCGGTGATTGCGACCCGGCGACGGGGCGCATCAGGCGCCTGCTGGCTTGAGGCTGTGATGCAACAACGCTGGCCCGGCGTATCGCGCAGGTTCATGCTGGCGGCTTCCCTGGCTACCTTGCACTGGCCAGCACAAGCTCTGGTCTTGCGCAAGTTGGAGTTTCCCCGCGACCTCGGCAGCCACCCCGACTTCGCCATTGAGTGGTGGTACCTGACCGGTCATTTGCGCGCGCAACAGCGTGACTTTGGTTTTCAGCTCACATTCTTTCGCTCACGGGTCAAAGGCACGCAGCAAATGACATCAAGGTTTGCCGCCAAGCAGCTAATCTTTGCGCACGCTGCCGTGACCGACGTCGCTGGAAAGAAGCTGTGGCACGACCAGCGCATGGCGCGCGAGGGCTTTGGCGTCGCACAAGCCAGTGAAGCAGACACAAACATCGCGCTACGAGACTGGTCGCTGGCGCGCGAGGCAGCCGCGTACCGTGCGCGCGCAGGCGGCAGCGACTTTGACTTTGACTTGACGCTGGCTCAAACACAGACCTTGATGCTGCAAGGGGCCCAGGGTCTTTCGCGCAAAGGCCCGCAGGAAGGTCAGGCAAGTTATTACTACAGCGTACCGCAACTGCAAGTCGTGGGCACCTTGCGCCTGCAGGGCCGCTCGATGCCGGTGCAGGGCGTGGCCTGGCTCGATCATGAATGGAGCGAGCAACTGCTGCATGCGCAGGCGGTGGGCTGGGACTGGATCGGAATCAACCTGTTCGACGGCAGCGCGCTCACGGCGTTTCAATTGCGCAATGCCGAAGGCCGCGCGCTGTGGGGCGGAGGCTCATTTCGCAATGGAGCAGCGTCGGTCGAACCCCGTGTGTTCGGTGCCGGTGAAGTGATTTTCAGGCCGCTGCGCAGTTGGACCAGCGCGCTGACGCACGCCACGTATCCGGTGCAATGGATGGTGCAAACGCCTGCCGGGTCCTACACCGTCAAGGCAGTGGTGGACAACCAGGAACTTGACAGTCGAGCCTCCACCGGCGCCGTTTATTGGGAGGGTTTGAGCGAACTCGTCGACAACGATGGCAAGCTGGTCGGAAGCGGCTACCTGGAAATGACGGGCTACGATCGACCCCTTCGACTCACAGACAATCGCCACGGCGGCTCGAAAGGCGTTCGGACTGCGGCCTAGTTGCAGGACCTGACTACACTTGCCCGCATGCCTGTCACCAAAGCCTCCCCACGATCGCTGTCGGGACTGCTCCCGTTTTTGAAGCCCTATCGCGGCCGCATCGGCCTCGCTCTGCTTTTCCTAGTGTTGGCAGCCGTGGCCACGCTGGCGTTTCCAGTGGCCTTGCGCAGCCTCATTGACGGCGGTCTGGTGCAGTCGGGCAAAGGGGCTCAGGTGATGGCATTGCGCGAGCACTTTGTCGCACTGTTTGCCGTGGCGGTGGCCCTGGGGCTGTTCTCAGCAGCGCGCTTTTACGTTGTGAGCTGGCTCGGTGAGCGTGTCACAACCGATTTGCGTAATGCTGTCTACGCTCACGTGCTCGAGCAAAGCCCGGAGTTTTTTGAGACAACACAAACCGGCGAAGTGCTCTCGCGCCTGTCGGCTGATACAACGCTGGTGCAGACAGTGGTCGGCTCGTCGTTGTCGATGGGCTTGCGCAACACGGTGATGGGCGTGGGCGCCTTGGGCATGCTGATCTGGACCAACCCAACGGTGATGTCCCAGGTGTTGGGTGTGCTCGTACTTGTCGTCATCCCAGCGCTGTGGTTTGGTCGGCGCGTGCGTCGGCTCTCGCGTGCCAGCCAGGATCGGGTCGCTGATTCCAGCGCGATTGCGGCCGAGGTGCTCAACGCCATTCCGGTGGTGCAAAGCTACACCGCAGAGGCGCGCGAATCGGCGCGCTTCAACGTCTCCACCGACAATGCCTTCAGAACCGCGGTGCGGCGCACCAAGGCGCGTTCCGTGCTGGTCGCCTTCATCATCATCGCTACTTCGGCGGCCCTGCTGTGGGGCCTATATCAGGGCACGCAGGCGGTCATGGCCGGGCGCATCAGCGCCGGAGACCTTGGCCAGACGGTGATGTACGTCATCATTCTGGCCAGCGCGTTTGCCATTCTTGGCGAGGTCTACGGCGACTTGCTGCGCGCTGCCGGTGCGACCGAACGTCTGATGGAACTGCTGGGCACCCAGTCACCTATCAAATCACCGATAAATCCGGTTGCAGCGCCCGTGCAGCAAGCGGGAAGCGCTATCAATTTCGAAGCAATAGATTTTCACTACCCGTCGCGTCCCCGGCAAGCGGCGCTTCGTCAGTTTTCGCTACAGGTCGAGCCAGGCCAGACCGTTGCCCTGGTCGGCCCGAGCGGAGCGGGCAAGAGCACGGTATTTCAACTGCTGCTTCGCTTTTACGACCCGGCGGCGGGTCGGATCGTGATCGACGGGGTGGCCACGGGAGCGCTGGCGTTGCATGATTTGCGCCAGCGCATCGGCATCGTGCCGCAGGATGCTGTCATCTTCTCCAGCAGCGCGCTGGAGAACATCCGCTACGGCAGGCCCGCGGCGACCGATCTGGAAGTCAAGGCGGCGGCACAGGCTGCCTTCGCCCACGAATTCATCGGCGCCCTGCCCGAGGGCTACGACACGTTTCTCGGCGAGCGCGGCGTGCGCCTGTCGGGTGGCCAACGCCAGCGTATCGCCATTGCACGGGCGATGCTGAAGAACCCGCCCTTGCTGCTGCTTGACGAAGCCACCAGCGCGCTCGACGCCGAGAGCGAGCGCATGGTGCAAGCGGCGCTGGAGTCGGCCATGCGGGGCCGCACGACGCTGGTGATAGCACATCGCCTGGCCACCGTGCAAAAGGCGGACCTGATTGTCGTACTCGACCACGGTCAACTCGTCGAGCAAGGCACGCACACCGAGCTGGTCACCCGCGGCGGTGTATATGCGGGGCTCGCCGCGCTGCAGTTCAACGCCTGAGTCCGCGCCGCAACCCCTCGTCGATCAAGCCAATTGACGCAATTGGCGCAGCGCCACCGAGACCGGGGCCAGATCTGCGGCCTGCGTGCTGATGTCGCTTAGCAGGCGGCCCAGGCGTTCGATGGCCGGAAGATGCTGTTCGCGCCAGACCTCGAGTTCCTCGCGTCTGGCGAGCAGGCCGCCCGTGATCTGGCTGGCAATGGAATAAACGTCGTCGCGTGCACTGGCGCGCGCCTGCGTCTGCCACAGCGTATCGGTGGGCAGGCGGTTGATCTGCGCACGCCAGCCGGTCAGGCCGAGTTCGGCATCAATACCAAAATAAGCCCTTGCCGCCTGCTCCAACCCGGTCTCTGCCCGTTGCGCCAGGTCTACCAGGTCAAGCGCGGGAAAGATGAAATCCAGAGCGGTCAGGTCTTGCGCCAACGCCTCTTCGACGCCAGCCTCGATCAGCGACTGTGCGCTCGCATGCCATGCCGTATTGGCACTTTCTGGCAACCACTGCGCCAGATGCGTGCGCAACTCATGTGCCGCTGGTTGATAGCGATCGATGAGGGTCGGCAAGTCCGCGCTTTCTGCACGGATGCGAAGCATCCAGCGCGAGGCGCGTTGGGCAATCGTCGTCAGCTTGGTCAACAAGTCGAGCTGCAGCTCGGTAGGGACGTGATAATCCAGCGCGTCGATCTGGTCCCACAGCGGTTCAAGATTAAAAATTTCGCGTGCCAGCGTGAAGGCGCGAATCACGTCCGCGGCACTGGCGCCGGCCTCGGATGCCACGAAGTTGACAAAGGTCGCCCCGGCACGATTCACCACCGTGTTGGTAATGAAGGTCGCGACAATTTCGCGCCGCAACCGATGCGCCGCCATCGCCGTGCCAAACCTCTGACTGAGCAGGGTTGGGAAATAGGCGCTGAGCGCACGACTGAAGAACGGGTCATCGGGCAAGTTGCTGGCCACCAGTTCATCGAACACCGACATCTTGGCATAGGCCAGCAGCACCGCATTTTCTGGCGCCGTAAGCCCGAGCTTGAGCGCCTTGCGCCGGGTGATTTCGCGGTCGTCGGGTAGAAATTCGATGGCTCGGTTCAGGTGTCCGTGCCGTTCGAGCCCCTGCATCAGACGTTGCTGCGCGTCGAGCAGGTACTGCGCACGGTGCCCGGCGATGTCAAGCGCCTGCGTCTGATAATAATTGTCGGTCAACACCAGAAGACCCACCTCGTCGGTCATCGAGGCCAGCACGTCGTTGCGCTGTTTGAGCGTGAGGTCGCCCGATTCGACCACGCTGCCCAGAAGAATCTTGATATTGACTTCATGGTCAGAACAATCGACACCCGCCGAATTGTCAATGGCGTCGGTGTAGATGTGCCCACCGCCCTGCGCGAATTCGATACGGCCGTTTTGCGTGCAGCCCAGGTTGCCGCCTTCAGCCAACACTTTGCAGCGTAGTTCGTTGCCGTTGACACGAAACGCATCGCTGCCCTTGTCACCGACCTGTGCGTGGCTCTCAAACGATGCTTTGACGTAGGTGCCAATGCCGCCGTTGTACAGCAGGTCGACCGGCGCGAGCAGAATCGCTCGCAGCAGTTCCACCGGGGTCAGGCTCTCGGTCTGGACGCCGATAAGGGCGCGTGCCTGCGGGCTCAGCGCAATCGATTTGGCACTGCGCGGGTACACCCCACCGCCGGGCGACAGCAGGGTCTTGTCGTAGTCATCCCAACTCGATCGCGGCAGGTCGAACAAGCGCGCCCGCTCGGCGTGCGAGCGCGCGACGTCGGGTGTCGGATCGATGAATATGTGCCGGTGATCAAATGCCAGGACCAGCTTGATATGCCCGGAGAGCAACATCCCGTTGCCAAAAACGTCGCCCGACATGTCGCCGACGCCTGCCACCGTGAACGCCGTGGTCTGGGTATTGACCCCCAGGGCGCGAAAATGCCGCTTGACCGACTCCCAGGCACCGCGCGCTGTGATGCCCATCTTCTTGTGGTCATAGCCGACCGAGCCGCCGGACGCAAAGGCATCGCCGAGCCAAAAACCATAGTCTGCCGAAACACCGTTGGCAATGTCAGAAAAGGTCGCGGTCCCCTTGTCGGCGGCCACCACTAGGTAGGGATCATCGCCATCGTGGCGAGCCAGGTTTGATGGTGGCACCACATATCCTTTGACCAGGTTGTCGGTCAAATCGAGCAGGCCACACAGGAAGGCTTTGTAGCAGGCCACACCCTCGGCCAGGTAAGCCTCGCGATCGCTGGCCGGAGGTGCACTCTTGAGCACAAAACCGCCCTTGGAGCCCACCGGCACGATCACTGTGTTCTTCACCTGCTGAGCTTTCACCAGGCCGAGAATTTCGGTGCGGAAGTCCTCGCGCCGATCCGACCAGCGAAGGCCGCCGCGCGCCACTTTGCCGTTGCGCAGATGTATGCCCTCGAAGCGCGGTGAGTAAACCCAAATCTCAGCCATCGGTTTCGGTTCGGGTACGCCTGGGACCTGGCGCGGGTCGATCTTGAAACTCAAATACGATTTCGGCAGACCCTGCGCGGTCGTTTGCCACGCATTCGTGCGCAGGGTGGCCATCATGGTGGCAAGAAACTGACGCAGGATCCGATCCTCGTCGAGACTGGCAACCTTGCGCAATTGCGCCTCGATCTGCTGCACGAGCTCTTGCTGGGCGCCCTCGCGGTCGCCCGGGCGCGCCGGGTCAAAGCGTGCCGCAAACAACGCGGTGAGCGCCTGAGCGATGTCAGCGTTGTTGTTCAGCGCCGCTTCAATGTAGCTCTGGCTGAACGCGACGCCGATCTGTTTGAAGTAGCGGGTGTAGGCGCGCAATACTGCGATGGCGCGCTCGTCGAGTGTCGTACTCAAGACCAGCTTGTTCAGGTCGTCGCTCTCGACTTCGCCGCGCGAGGCGCGTGCAAACAAGGTTTCAAACCGGGACTTGACCACCGACAAATCGGTGCTCGGGGGTAATTGCAGCCCAAGGTCGTGAATCCACAGGGCCTCGCGACCCGCTCCGATCCGATAGGGTCGTTCATCGAGCACGCGAGCACCCATACGTTCGAGGACCGGCAGTGAATCCGACAAAGCCACCTTGGCTGTGTTGTAGACCTTGAAGCGCAACCCACCAGCGTCGGCATCGAGCGGGCGATACAGCTTCAAGTCAACGGGCTTCAGAGCGGACAACCCGGCCAGAATATCAGCGTCCTCCGCCGCCACCGCGGCTGAGAAGTCTTCACGATAGGCGGTCGGAAAGGCGTTCGCAAAACGATGCGCGAGCACAAGGCCTGGCCCTTCACCATGCGCGCGCAGCAGTTCGGCCGTACAGTCGTCCTCCCAGCGCTGGGCCAACTTGCTCACCCGGGATTCAAGCGCGGGCAGGTTGAGCTTTTGCACCGAGCGGGTCTTGGCCCGAACGAAGTAATGGATCCGCGCCAACGGGCTGTCGGTAAGCATCGGCGTGAACTCGATTGACTCGCCGTCGAGCGCGACCATCAGCTCCGAACCGATGCGCTGGCGCAGTTCGGTATTGAAGCGATCACGCGGGACAAACACTTGCACCGACGTAAAGCGGCCAAACGGATCGCTGCGCAGGAAAATCCTGCTTCGCTGACGCTCCTGCAAGCGCAAAATGCCAATGGCGTGCTCGGTCAGGGTGGCTGTGTCGATCTGGAACAACTCATCGCGTGGATACGCGTCGAGAATCGACTGCAGCGATTTCGCAGCGTGGCTCTCGGGCATCACACCCGCAGCGGCCATCACGTCGATGGCCCGGCGGCGGACCTGGGGAATTTCCCCGACCAGCGCCGAATAGGCGGTCGATGTATAAAGTCCAAGAAAGCGTGTTTCCCCGACGACATTGCCCGCATTGTCAAATCGTTTGACGCCGATGTAGTCGAGCCACGCAGGACGATGAACGGTGGCCCGGGTCATGGCCTTGGTCACCAGCACCAACTCATCATTACCAATCAGGGCAACGGCTTCCGGTGGTAAGACAGTTTCCACAGTTTGCGCCGCACCGCGCAAGATGCCCAACCCTGATTGCGGGCACGCGATCAGGGTGACCTTGTCACCGTCGCGGTGCAGTTCATAGTCGCGTGCGCCCAGAAAAGTGAAATGTCGGTCTTGCAGCCAATGCAGGAAATCAATACCTTCCTGTCGACTCGCCGCCGACAACTTGACTCGTTCCGACGCGACGCTTACTTCTCGCACACGTTTGAGCATGGGGTGCCAATCCTCGACAGCGCTTCGCACGTCGCCTAGCACACGCTCAAGGTCCTGCCCCAGCACTTGTCGCTGTGACTCGCCAACGATTCGGTCACACTCGACGAGAATGAGCGATTCCACCGGATCCTTTTGGCCAGCAGCGGCAGCGACCGGGGCACTGCGAACCGTATCAATCTTTCCCCTGGCATCGCGCACCACGCTCATCAGGGGATGGACAATCCAGTGCGCGGTACGACCGCTGCGGTTGATGGCCATGGTGACCGAGTCAACCAGAAACGGCATGTCGTCATGGACGATCTGCACGACGGTGTGCTCGCTGACGAAGCCATCCTCGGCCAGCGTCGGATTGAAAACGCGAACCCTCGCACCACTGGCGGGCCTGGGCGCATCGAGCATGCGCCAATGCGCGTTGGCGATGGCATACAGGGTGGCCGGGTCACAGCTCGCTATTTCATCAGGGTCGGCGTTTTCGAAATAGGCCTTCACAAAACTGGACTGCCGAACAGCGAGGGGGCCACCGTGCTCTTTCACGTAACTCAACAAATCGGCAAGGGGGGTATGGGTCATGGTCATTCCTTGGGGCGCTTGGCCCGGGCTGCACGGGGAATTTTAGCGGTAGACAGGGGCGCGGCCATCTGGCGGATGCAACAAACCAACTCGGAGGCCGCCTGGCGCTACTGCAATTTTCCGCGAAAGGCCTCGGGAAGAAGCAAGGGCACGACCGAAATACCCTCTTCCAAAAGAGCCTGCGTCTGGGCCGGGGATGCCTGTCCGCGAATGCCACGCCCGGCCGTTTCCCCATAATAAATCTTGCGGGCTTCCTCTGCAAACTTGTCGCCCACATCTTCGGTATTGGCCAAGACGCGCCGCGCCATCGCCAACCAGGCAGTCTGCAACGCAGGCTCCAATCCGCTGGCCGACGCCAGGTTCCCGGTCGGAGCGCTTTCGACGGCGCCCAGATTCAGGTGCGGGGCACTCAGGCGCTTGGTCACTGATGCGTCGCCACAGAGCGGACATTTGATCAGCCCGCGCTCGCATTGATCCTGGAAGTCTTGCTCGGAACCGAACCAGCCCTCAAACCCATGCTGGCGGCTGCATCGCAGGTCGAGGACTTTCATGCCGATGCCCTCATACCACCGCCCCTCTCGCTGGGGGCTGTGCGCAGGCGCAGTTCATCGTCACCTGGCAAGCCGTTTGGCAGCCTTCGTTCAAGTAACCAGCATTTGGACCACGGCGTTCGCACATAAGGCCATCAGCCCCCCGGGCAAGAGCCCGAGGACGAGAACCAAGGCTCCGTTGACCGAAAGTACAGCACGGACGTCAAGCGACGCCACCAGCGGAATGGCAGAAACCGGCTCATCAAAATACATGACCTTGACAACCCGCAAGTAGTAAAAAGCACCGATCAGAGACATGACCACCGCGAACACTGCCAGCCCCAGGTGGAAAGTTTGCCCGGACGCGATCAGGGCCTGCAAGACCGAAAGCTTGGCGTAGAAACCAACCATGGGCGGAATGCCAGCCAGAGAAAAAAGACAGACCGCCATCACGGCGGCGTACAGCGGACTGCGCTGATTCAGACCGGCAAAATCAGATATCTCTTCGCTTTCAAATCCCTCGCGTGCCAGCAGCATGATGACACCGAAGCTCGCCAGCGTTGTCAAGACATAGGTCACGACGTAGAACATCGAGGAACTGTAGGCGTTGGCTGCCGAATAGAAATTCCGGTTGACCACCCCCGACATCAGGCCCAGCAGAACAAAACCCATTTGGGAAATCGTGGAGAACGCAAGCATGCGCTTGAGGTTGGTCTGCGCGATCGCTGCTAGATTGCCAATGACGAGCGATCCGACCGAGAGCACCATCAACATCTGCTGCCAATCGATTGCCAGCGGCAACATGCCCTCGACCAGCAATCGGATAACGATGGCGAAAGCAGCGAGTTTGGGCGCTCCGCCGATGAGCAGGGTGACCGCTGTCGGAGCCCCTTGGTAGACATCCGGTATCCACATGTGAAAGGGAACAACGCCGAGCTTGAATGCGAGACCCGCAACGACAAATACCAGACCAAACACCAGCACCTGATGCTTGACCTGTCCGGAATTGATTGCCCTGAAAATCGCATTGACGTCAAGCGAGCCGGTAGCCCCGTACATCATGGACATGCCGTACAGGAGGAACCCTGAGGCCAGCGCACCGAGTACGAAATACTTCATCGCTGCCTCGGTCGCCGTCGCATTGTCACGACGCAAGGCAACCAGCGCATAACTCGACAAGGTCAACAGTTCGAGCCCCATATAGATGACAAGCAAATTGTTGCCCGAAATCATGACAAACATGCCCAGCAAGGCAAACAGACTCAAGCTGAACAATTCACCGCCACGCAGCATGCCGCGCTCCGCCGCATAGGGCCGGGCATAGACCAGCGTCACCATCACCGCAATTGTCGCAAAGCACTTGAGCCAGTTACCCATGGGATCGCTGACCACCATGTTGCCAAAGCCGTACAAGGTAGCCCCGCCCGCGGCGTATGCGCCCTGCAAGACCGCGACCACGCCCAGCGTGAGCAAGCTCAACAGGTACGTTGCCGTGCGCCGGGGGCTCTTGACCGCAAGGTCTGCCAAGGCTATCACGCAGGCCATGAACAGAAGAATGATCTCGGGGTAAACCGAGATCCAGCTGAGGTTATCGATCATGTTCCATCTCTCAATTCATTCGGACCATTACAGACTGATCAATTCAGCTTGGACACTGCAACGTGTTTGAGCAACTCCGCCACCGACGTGTCCATCACATCGGTCAATGGCTTTGGATAAATACCCATGAACAACACGGCGGCTGCCAACAGGCTCAGCATCAGGAACTCGCGGGCATTGATGTCTACCAGCGCCTTGACCTTGGCGTTGGACACCGGGCCCAGATAAACCCGCTTGAACATCCACAATGTATAGGCAGCGCCAAAAATCAAGGCACTGGCAGCGGCAAAACCGAGCCAGAAATTGGCCTTGACCGCACCGAGAATCACCATCCATTCGCCGACAAAACCTGCGGTTCCGGGCAGCCCGCAATTGGCCATCGAAAATAACAGGGCAAACGCGGCGAATTTGGGCATCGTATTGACGACTCCCCCGTAGCTGGCAATTTCGCGCGAGTGCACTCGGTCATAAAGGACGCCGATGGAAAGGAACATGGCGGCCGAAACAAACCCGTGCGCAATCATCTGGACCAATCCGCCCGACACCCCCAGATCGTTGAAGATGAAGAAGCCGAGCGTGACAAACCCCATATGAGCAACGGACGAATAGGCAACCAGCTTCTTCATGTCCTTCTGGACCATCGCGACCAGGCCCACATAAACGACAGCGATCAGCGATAGGGTAATCATCAACCACGCCCACTCCCGGGCCGCGTCCGGCGCAATCGGCATGGAGAATCTCAGGAAGCCATAGGCACCGAGCTTGAGCATGATCGCGGCGAGCACGGCGGAACCACCGGTGGGTGCCTCCACGTGGACGTCGGGCAACCATGTATGCACCGGCCACATCGGGACCTTCACGGCAAACGCTGCAAAGAAGGCAAAGAACAGCAAGGTCTGGGTCGTTTGCCCGAGCGGCAGCCGATGCCACAGCGCCAGATCAAAGCTGCCACCCGACGAGGTGTAGAGAAAAATCAGCGCGACCAGCATCAACAAAGAACCCAGCAGCGTATACAGAAAGAACTTGAATGCAGCGTAGATCTTGTTGGGTCCTCCCCAGATGCCGATGATCAGGTACATCGGTATCAAGGTCGCCTCGAAGAACACGTAGAACAGCATGCCGTCGATGGCCGAAAAAACCCCGATCATCAACCCGCTGAGAATAAGGAACGCACCCATGTACTGGTTGACACGGCGCGTAATCACTTCCCACCCGGCAATCACAATCACCACGTTGATGAATGCAGTCAGCAGTATGAACCAAAGGGAAATTCCGTCGACTCCGAGGTGATAGTTGACATTGAAGCGTTCAATCCACGGTTGCTTCTCGACAAACTGCATGGCAGCCGTCCCAAGCTCAAATCCGTCATAGAGTGGCAACGTGACCAGGAAACTGGCAACTGCCCCGATCAGGGCCACCCAACGCACAGTGCGCGCCTGATCGTCGCGACCCAGTGCCAGCAGCACGACACCAAACGCAATGGGTGTCCAAATAGCCAGGCTCAGCAATCCCATTTTTCTTATTCTCCTATTTGAGCCAGACGAAATATGTCATCAGCACAAAAACACCCAAGATCATGGCCAGTGCATAGTGATACAGATAGCCTGACTGCAGACGACGCACGGTGCCCGCTACCCAGCCAACCACTTTCCAGGAGCCATTGACAAGCGTGCCGTCGATGAGGAATTCGTCGCCCCCCTTCCACAGTCCGGTCCCTATCGCGCGTGCGCCGCGTGCGAGGACATGTTCGTTGAACCAGTCGAGGTAGTACTTGTTCTCAAGCAGCGTGTAAACAGGCAGGATTCGACGCTTGATTGCCGCGGGCAAAGCGGGATTGATCATGTACATGTAATAGGCACTTGCGACGCCCGCCAACGCAAGCCAGAACGGCAGCGTGGTCAATGCATGCAAAGCCATTTGCACCGGACCATGAAAGGCCTTGCCCATCTCCTCGAGCGCCGGATGGTGTTCAGCGTTGATCACAATCGCGCCTTTGAAGAACTCGCCAAACAGCATCGGCTCGATCGTCATAAACCCTATCACGACGGACGGAATCGCCAGCAGAACCAGCGGCGCGGTCACGACCCAGGGCGACTCATGCGGTTCATGGTGCTCTTCATGATGTCCGTGGCCGTGATGGGCGTCCGGATTCTGGTCAAACCGCTCCTTGCCATGAAACACCAGAAAGTAGAGCCGGAACGAATAGAACGCCGTGATGAAGACCCCCGCCAGCACGGCAAATGATGCAAAACCGGCGCCCGCAAGGTGGCTCTCATGCACCGCTTCAATGATGCTGTCCTTGGAATAGAAACCGGCAAACAGCGGCGTCCCGATGAGGGCGAGCGACCCGAGCAACGAAGTAATCCAGGTTACCGGCATGTACTTGCGCAAACCGCCCATCCAGCGGATATCCTGATTGTGGTGCACGCCCATGATGACTGATCCGGCCGCAAGGAACAGAAGCGCCTTGAAAAAGGCATGCGTCATCAGATGAAACACGGCAACCGAGTAGGCCGAGGCCCCCAGCGCCACGGTCATGTAGCCGAGTTGCGACAGCGTGGAGTAAGCCACGACGCGTTTGATGTCATTCTGGATGATGCCCAGGAAACCCATGAACAGGGCCGTAATCGATCCAATCACGAGAACCGTGTTCAAGGCCGTCTCGCTGAGCTCAAACAGGGGTGACATGCGAGCCACCATGAAGATGCCTGCGGTTACCATGGTGGCGGCGTGGATCAGTGCCGAGATCGGGGTCGGACCCTCCATCGAGTCCGGCAGCCATACATGCAGCGGGAACTGAGCTGACTTACCCATGGCGCCGACAAAAAGGCAAATGCAAATCACGGTGATAAGCATCCAGTCGGTGCCGGGGAAGCTCAGCGCTGCCAGCTCGGCGGCCTTGGCAAAGACCTCGCCGTAACTGAGCGTGCCAGCAAAGGCGACAATCAGGCCTATGCCAAGAATGAAGCCGAAGTCGCCGACCCTATTGACCAGGAACGCCTTCATGTTGGCGAAGATCGCGGTCGGTTTGTTAAACCAGAAACCGATCAACAGATAGGATACCAGGCCAACGGCCTCCCAGCCAAAAAACAGCTGAAGCAGGTTGTTGCTCATCACCAGCATCAACATCGAGAATGTAAAGAGCGAGATGTACGCAAAGAACCGGTTGTAGCCCTCGTCCTCTTCCATATAACCCACGGTGTAGATGTGCACCATCAGGGACACAAAGGTCACGACGCACATCATCATCGCGCTCAGACCATCGATCAGGAAGCCTATTTCCATCTTGAGCCCGCCGACCACCATCCAGGTGTAGACGGTCTCATTGAAATGGGCTCCTTCCAGCGCAACGCTCTTGAGCGTCATGGCAGACAGAATGAAGGACACCAGCACGCCCAGAATGGTGAGCGAGTGCGACAGACGCCGACCGATCCAGTTGCCGCCAAATTTGGTGCCAAAAACACCGGCGAGGACAGCACCCACCAGAGGCGCCATCGGTACGGCAAGCAGGGTCGAAGCAGACAGGGTTTGACTCATTTTGATTAACCCCTGAGCGTATTGAGTTCGTCCACATTGATACTCGATCTGTTGCGGAACAGCAGCACCAAAATGGCAAGACCGATGGCCGATTCAGCGGCCGCGACGGTGAGAATGAAGAACACGAAAATCTGCCCATGCATGTCGCCGAGGTAATAGGAAAATGCGACGAAATTCATGTTGACAGCCAGCAGCATCAACTCAATGGCCATCAACAGGACAATCAGGTTCTTGCGATTGAGAAATATGCCGATCACCGAAAGCGCAAACAAGATGGCGCCGAGCGATAAGAAGTGTCCAAGCGTCAGTGTCATGCTTTGTTCTCCACGGTCTCAGGGGCGGCTGAGGGCGCACCCCGGGTCGTCGCCATCTTGATCACCGTCATGCGGTCGGCCGCCTTGACACGCACCTGGTCCGACGGCGCCAGATGTTTGCTGTCCTTGCGTTGGCGTAAGGTCAAGGCAATCGCGGCGATCATCGCCACCAGCAGGATCGCAGCAGCAATCTCGAGCGGATAGAGGTATTGCGTGTAAAGCAGCTTCCCGAGCTCGCGCGTGTTGGACAAGTCGGTCGCCGCCTGGCCCAGCACGGGCGTGCTATGAGGCTCTTCGGTAACCCGAAAGCCGCCCATCAGGACGGCAGCCATCTCAAGCGCGATGAACACACCTACGACAGCGGCAAGCGGGAAATGCTTCCAGAATCCCTCGCGCACACTGCTGGTGTCGATGTCGAGCATCATGACCACAAACAGGAACAGCACCATCACGGCTCCCACGTAGACCAGCACCAGCGCAATCGCCAGAAATTCAGCCTTGAGCAGGATCCAGATCGCCGCCGCTTGAAAGAACGCCAGCACAAGATACAACACCGCATACACGGGATTGCGCGCGGTGATCACCCGAAAGGCTGCAAACAACAGCACGATCGAGAAGAAATAAAAGAGACCGGTCTTGACATCCATGGGTCGTTACTTATTAGTGGTCCTGGGATTGACGTGGCTGCATCCGCGGTTATCGGTACTTGGCGTCGGCCACACGCGCCGCGGCGATTTGAGCCTCATAGCGATCACCGACCGCCAGCAGCATGTCTTTCGTAAAGTACAGGTCGCCAGGCGCCTCGCCGTGGTACTCGAAAATTGAAGTCTCCACGATCGAATCAACCGGGCAACTCTCTTCGCAGAAGCCGCAGTAGATGCACTTGTTGAAGTCGATGTCGTAGCGCGTCGTGCGCCGGGAACCGTCGGCGCGGGGTTCGGACTCGATCGTGATCGCCATTGCGGGACACACGGCCTCGCACAACTTGCAGGCAATGCAGCGCTCTTCGCCATTCTCATAACGACGCAACGCGTGCAAACCGCGAAATCGCGGCGACAGTGGCGTCTTTTCTTCCGGATACTCGAGCGTGATCTTGCTGCGGAACGCATATTTGCCGGTGAGCGCCAAGCCCTTGAACAACTCGCCCAGCATGAAGCTGGACAAGAAATCTTTCAAGGAAAATGAACTCCCGCTCGACATTTCAACAGCGCTTGAGGTTGGGGTAGACATAAACAACTCGAATCACTTCCAAATGTTCCAGGGGGTCTGCATCCATCCCCCGACAACCACCAGCCACACCAGCGTAACCGGTATGAATATCTTCCAGCCCAGGCGCATGATCTGGTCGTAGCGGAACCGTGGGAAAGTCACCCGAACCCAGACAAACATCGTGACCACCGTAAACGACTTCAAACCGAGCCAGATCCAGCCTGGAATCCAGTTGAACAGCGCGCTGTCAATCGGAGCCAGCCAGCCGCCCAGGAACATGATCGTGGTCAGAACCGAGACCAGCCAGATATTGGCGTATTCAGCCATCTGGAACATCGCCCAGGACATGCCCGAATATTCCACCATGTGACCGGCCACGATTTCTGACTCTCCCTCGACAACGTCAAATGGAAGCCGGTTGGTTTCGGCCAACCCGGAGACAAAGTAGACGACGAATATCGGCAGCAGCGACAGCCAGTTCCATGACAGGAAATTCAGACCCATCTGAGCGAAGTAGCCCTTGCCCTGACCGGCGACGATGTCCGTGAGGTTCAGGCTTGCCGACACCATCAACACCACGACCAGACAGAAGCCCATCGCGATCTCGTAGCTCACCATTTGCGAGGACGCTCGCAAAGCCCCGAGAAATGGGTACTTCGAGTTGGATGACCACCCCGAGATAATCACACCGTAGACTTCCATGGACGTAATTGCCATCAAGAACAGCAAACCCGCGTTGATGTTGGCCAGCGCTATGTCGGGACCGAACGGAATGACCGCCCAGGCCGCCATCGCCGGCATCACCGTCATGACCGGGCCCAGATAGAACAGAAACTTCTCCGCGGCTGCCGGTCGCAGGACTTCCTTGGTCATCAACTTCATCGCGTCGGCAATCGGTTGCAACAGGCCCCACGGTCCGACACGGTTGGGGCCCATGCGGACCTGCACCCAACCCAATAACCTGCGTTCGTACAGGGTCGTGTAGGTCACGGCCCCCATCACGATCATCAACACCGCGGTAATCTTGATCAGGGCCCAGGCCACTGGCCACGCAAATCCAACCCACCAGGGCGCGTCGATCAAACCCTGCCCTAGGCCGAAAATCAGGTCAATCATGCTGCCACCTCCTGCGCTTGTCCCTGCCGTCTGGCGTCCGCGGTGAGTTGCAGGCTTGGGGCACGACGTACCGTGCCATCGAGCCCGTAGATGCTCGCCACCACCGGGGCGCCACCAGCGGGCGCAAGCTCAATCGATGTTTGCGTGGCATTGCCAAGGATCGCGGGTGATAGGCTGGTCTGGCCCGCGGGTGGCAACCCGCAGATCCGCCCCAGCACATCCTGGGACGATTCGAAATCGAACCCGGTCACACCCAACATATTGGCCAACACGCGCAGGACCTTCCACGCCGGCCGGGTTTCACCCAGTGGCCTGACCACAGCATAAAAACTTTGCACCCGACCCTCGGCATTAACAAAGGTTCCGGGCGTTTCGGTGAACGGCGCCACCGGCAGCAGCACATCGCTGAACGCCATGTTCGCCTTGAAAGGACTGAGCGTCACCACCATCTCGGCCTGCGCAAGGCTGGTGCACGCAGACATGCCCACCGCCGAGTCAAACTCGGGTTCTGTATTCAGCAGCAACACCGCTTTGAGCGCACCTGAGAGCATTTGCCCGGCGTTCAGCCCATCCGGCCCGGGCAGCGCGCCCGCAAGCTGGGCTCCAACCGTATTGGCCGCTTCCGTAAGGTAGCCGACGCTGGCGCCGGTTTGTGCGCCAATCCAGTTCGCAAGTGCCAACAGGCTTGAGGCCTTGGCATGATGTGCCGCCGCGTTCCCAAGCAATATGGCTTTTCGCTCGCCCCCGAGCATCGATTGGGCAATCGCCCTGGACGACTCGCTCACCTGACCGGGCACCGGAGAGGCCACACCGCGCTCCGCGGCGACCGCCGCTGCGATGTCGGCCAGAGCCTGCGCCCAAACGCCTGGCTCGCAAAGCATGGTTTGGGCAACGGGCACGGCCCAGTCCGGGCTTTGAGCATGGATCGCATTGATCTGGCACCCTTTGCGAGCAGCCTGTCGAATTCGTTGAGCAAACAGGGGGTGCTCCTTGCGCAGGTTCGAACCCACGACCAGAACCCGCTCCAGACTCGATAGCGCTGCAATGGACATCCCCAGGAATCGTATGCCTTCCACCGCAGGGAACTCGGCATGACGCAACCTGTAATCAACGTTTGGACTGCCAAAACCATTCATCAGTGACCCTGCAAGAAATAGCTCTTCGAGGGTGCTGTGCGGGCTGACCAGCGCCCCGATGCTCGACGCGCCATGATCGGTCTTGATCTGTTTGAGTCCGTTGGCGACGTATTCCAGCGCGGTCTGCCAGTCGACTTCCTTCCAGACGCCACCCTGTTTGAGCATCGGCGCGGTCAGTCGCTGGTCCCCGTTCAGAGCCTCGTACGAAAAGCGGTCCCGGTCGGCGATCCAGCATTCGTTGACCGCCTCGTTCTCGAGCGGCACCACACGCATGACCCGATTGTTCTTGACCTGCACGATCAAATTGGCTCCGGTCGAATCGTGCGGACTGATCGACTTGCGTCTGGATAATTCCCAGGTTCGCGCGCTGTAGCGAAACGGCTTGCTCGTAAGGGCACCGACCGGACAAATATCGATCATGTTGCCCGAGAGTTCGGAATCCACCGATTGACCGATAAACGTTTCGATCTCGGCGTGCTCACCCCGATGTGTCAGGCCCAATTCCATCACACCGGCGACCTCCTGGCCAAACCGGACGCAACGCGTGCAATGAATGCATCGACTCATTTCCTGCATCGAGATCAGCGGACCGACATCCTTGACCGCAACAACCCGCTTTTCCTCCTCGTAGCGGGAAGCAGACTTTCCGTAGCCGACCGCCAGATCCTGTAGCTGGCACTCCCCGCCCTGGTCACAAATTGGGCAGTCAAGTGGATGATTGATCAGCAAGAACTCCATCACCGACTTTTGCGCGCTCAGCGCCTTCTCACTGCGCGTGCGCACAATCATCCCAGGCATCACAGTGGTGGCGCAAGCAGGCATCGGTTTGGGCATTTTTTCCACGTCCACCAAGCACATGCGGCAACTCGCCGCAATGCTCAGTTTTTTGTGGTAGCAAAAATGCGGGATGTAGGTCCCGGCCTTGTCGGCAGCATGCATGATGACGCTGCCGTCGGCAACTTCAACCTTCTTTCCGTCGAGTTCAATTTCAATCATCTTGCGACTCGCTCAGACGTAGCCCGGGACCATGCAGGTCTTGTGCTCTACGTGATATTCAAATTCAGGCCGGAAATGCTTGAGCATCGCACGCACCGGCATGGCCGCGGCGTCGCCGAGCGCACAAATGGTCCGCCCCATGATGTTCTCGGCAACGTTGTCAAGCAAGTCCATGTCACTGGGTCGACCCTGCCCGTTCTCGATGCGCTCAACCACGCGGAACATCCAACCGGTTCCCTCTCGGCAGGGTGTGCACTGACCGCAGGACTCGTGCATGTAGAAATAACTCAAACGCTGCAGGCTCTTGACCATGCAGCGACTGTCGTCCATCACGATCACAGCCCCGGAACCGAGCATCGAGCCGGCCTTGGCGATCGAGTCGTAGTCCATCGTGCAGTCCATCATCAGTGCGCCCGGCAGCACCGGCGTCGACGAGCCTCCCGGAATCACCGCCTTAAGCTGACGACCCCTACGCACGCCGCCAGCGAGTTCGAGCAGCTTTGCGAACGGCGTGCCCATCGGAACTTCGTAATTGCCCGGCAGTTCCACGTCGCCGCTGACTGAAAATAGTTTGGTGCCACCGTTATTGGGCTTGCCGCACTCCAGGTAAGCCTTCCCTCCATGGTTGATGATCCATGGCACCGCGGCAAAGGTTTCGGTGTTGTTGATGTTGGTCGGCTTGCCGTACAGACCGTAGCTCGGCGGGAACGGTGGCTTGTAGCGTGGTTGCCCCTTCTTGCCCTCGACCGACTCCAGCAAAGCAGTTTCCTCGCCACATACATACGCGCCAAACCCGTGAAACGCATGCAGTTGAAAACCAAAACCGCTATCCAGGATATTGTCGCCCAGCAAGCCCGCCGCGCGCGCCTCCTTGAGTGCCTCTTCAAAACGCTCGTAAATCTGGAAGATCTCGCCGTGAATGTAGTTGTAGCCGGTGCCGATGCCCATCGCGTAGGCAGCGATGAGCATGCCCTCGATCACGATATGCGGATTAAATTGCAGAATCTCGCGATCCTTGCACGTGCCAGGTTCGCCTTCGTCCGAATTGCACATCAGAAACTTCGGCCCGGCATGCTGGCGCGGCATGAAGCTCCACTTCAGCCCGGTCGGAAACCCTGCGCCGCCACGTCCCCGCAGACCCGATTCCTTGACCGTCGCGACAACCTGTTCGGGTGTCAGGCCAGCCCCGCCGTCCTTACCCAAAATCTTGCGCAACGCCTGGTAGCCGCCGCGGGTTTCGTAGTCCTTCAGGCGCCAGTTGCTGCCATTGAGCCCGGCCAGGATCTGCGGATTCAGGTGCCGGTCGTGAAAACAGGTCTGTGCACCAGTGGACTGAAACTGCGACAGAAATTTTTCAGCCGCCATCATTTGTTCCCCTCGGCACGCAAGCCATCAACCAACAGGTCGATGCGGTCATCAGACATAAAGCTGCACATGGTCCGGTCATTGACAAGCAGCACCGGCGAATCGGCGCAGGCGCCCAGGCATTCGCACTGCTGCAGCGTGAACATGCCATCGGCCGTCGTTTCGCCCAGCCCGATATCGAGCTTTTGTTCAAGATGCTTGAGTGCCTTGCCGCCGTCGCGCAACTGGCAGGGCAAATTGGTGCAGACGTTGAGCTTGTACTTGCCCACAGGCTGCTGGTTATACATGTTGTAGAAGGCCGTCACTTCATGCACTGCAATCGGCGCCATACCAAGATAGTCGGCCACGATTTGCTCGCTCTCGGGGCTGACGTAGCCGAGTTCATGCTGCACAATGGACAGGCAGGCCATGACCGCAGACTGCTTCTGGTCAGCCGGGTATTTCGCGACTTCTTGAGCGAAGCGCGCTTTCGATTCTTCGGAGATCATCGGTCTACTTCCCCAAACACAATATCCAACGAACCAATAATGGAAACCGCGTCCCCAATCATGTGGCCGCGCCCCATTTCGCCCAGCGCAGACAAATGCACAAACGCAGGGGGACGGATCTTCATGCGATACGGCTTATTGGCGCCATCGCTGACCATGTAGATGCCAAATTCGCCCTTCGGGTGCTCGATCGTGGCATACGCTTCCCCCTCAGGCACGGCGAAGCCTTCGGTGAAGAGCTTGAAGTGGTGAATCAGTTCTTCCATGTTCGTCTTCATCGCTTGTCGGCTCGGCGGTGCAATCTTGTGATTGTCTGTAATCACCGGCCCCGGATGGACACGCAGCCAGTCAACACATTGCTTGATGATGCGATTGGACTGCTTCATCTCTTCCATGCGAACGAGGTACCGGTCATAGTTGTCGCCGGTCTTGCCCACGGGAATGTCGAAGTCCAGCCGGTCATAAACCTCATAGGGCTGCTTCTTGCGCAAATCCCAAGCCACGCCCGACCCACGCAGCATCGGGCCGCTGAAACCAAGATTGAGGGCGCGCTCGGGTGAAACGACACCAATGCCCACAGTGCGCTGCTTCCAGATGCGGTTGTCAGTCAAAAGCGTGTGGTACTCGGCCAG
This sequence comes from uncultured Pseudomonadota bacterium, assembly GCA_963844495.1. Lineage (GTDB taxonomy): Bacteria > Pseudomonadota > Gammaproteobacteria > Burkholderiales > Burkholderiaceae_C > Rhodoferax. The sequence goes on along the minus strand of CAWJOT010000057.1, from coordinate 147,278 downwards.
ACAGGTCGGAAAGCGCTGCGTGAAGTCGTCGATGAAATCAAGCAGGCTGCCGTCGCGATTGCGGTTGAGCCTGGCCGTCGACTTGGCACTGCGGATCTTGTTGGGTTGATGCCGCGCCATCGTGTCAGGCAGGTCACGGTAAACACCACCTGGCCGGAAATAGGCGGCATGCAGGCGCGCCCCGCTCACGGCCTCATACATGTCAAACAAGTCTTCGCGCTCGCGAAACGCGTACAGCATGACCGTCATCGCGCCACAGTCAAGGGCACCGGCGCCGACGCATAGCAGATGGTTAAGCAGCCTGGTGATCTCCGAAAACATGACCCGGATGTACTGGGCGCGAAGGGGAACTTCCAGGCCTAGCATCTTCTCCAGCACCAGACAGTAGGCACTCTCGTTACACATCATCGACATGTAGTCGAGACGGTCCATGTACGGCAGCGCCTGGATGTAGGTCTTGGTTTCAGCAAGCTTCTCGGTTGCACGGTGCAACAAGCCGATATGCGGATCCGCGCGCTGGATCACTTCGCCATCGAGTTCCAGCACCAGACGCAAAACGCCGTGCGCTGCCGGGTGCTGTGGCCCGAAGTTTAGGGTGTAGTTTTTTATTTCAGCCATGACTCAAACTGCTAGGTGGCAGGGCCTCCGTAATGCTCTTCACGGATGATGCGCGGCGTAATCTCACGGGGTTCGATCGTGACCGGCTGATAGACAACACGCTTCTGCTCAGCGTCATAACGCATCTCGACATGACCCGACACCGGAAAATCTTTACGAAACGGATGCCCGATAAATCCATAGTCGGTGAGGATTCGGCGCAAATCCGAGTGGCCCTCAAAGACGATCCCGAACAGGTCAAAGGCCTCGCGTTCAAACCAGTTCGCAGAACTCCACAGATCGCATAACGAAGGCACCACCGGGAAGCTGTCGTCGGGCGCGAACACTTTGAGCCGAACCCGCTGGTTCAAACTGATCGACAAGAGATGCGACACCACGCAATAGCGCGCTCCGCGCTGCGGCTCGTCGCGGTAGGTAGAGTGGTCCACGCCGCACAGATCCATCAGTTGCTCGAAGCGACAACCCGGCTCGTCGCGCAAGATGGTCGCTGCCTGCAAATAGTTCGTCGCATCCACGACGATGGTCAGCTCGCCCAAACGAACGTGGCTGCTCGCAAGCAGCTCACCCAAGGCGGCCTCGACACTGGTCTTGGTCGCCTGCACATCGACAGCGTACGTGGTCATCGCCTTCCCTTCAGGTGCGTGCAATCGTCTGCGTGCGGCGAATCTTGTGCTGCAGCTGGATGATGCCGTAGAGCAGCGCCTCGGCAGTCGGTGGACATCCGGGCACGTAGACATCGACCGGCACGATGCGGTCGCATCCGCGTACCACCGAGTAGCTGTAGTGGTAGTAACCCCCACCATTCGCGCATGAACCCATCGAGAGTACCCAGCGCGGCTCGCTCATCTGGTCGTAGACCTTGCGAAACGCCGGTGCCATCTTGTTGCACAGCGTTCCGGCAACAATGATCAAGTCGGCCTGACGCGGACTGGCGCGAAACACCTCGGCCCCAAACCGGCTGATGTCATAACGGGCCGCAGCCGAATGCATCATCTCCACCGCGCAGCAGGCCAATCCAAACGTCATCGGCCACAAGGACCCGGTCTTGGCCCAGTTCATCATCGTGTCGTACTGGGTTGTGATGAACCCCTCTTTGAATACGCCTTCGATCATCGCATCACTCCCAGTCAAGGGCCCCTTTTTTCCACTCGTAAACAAAGCCCACGACGAGAATGGCCAGAAACACCATGACGGCCCAGAAGCCCAGCGCGCCAATATCCTTCAGCGACACCGCCCAGGGAAACAGAAATGCGATTTCAAGATCAAACAGAATGAACAGAATGGCGACGAGGTAGTACCGCACATCAAATTTCATGCGGGCGTCTTCGAAGGCTTCGAAACCGCATTCGTAGGGGGAGTTCTTTGCGGCGTTGGGCCGATTCGGACCCAGGACGTAACCGAGCACCTGCGGTGCAATTCCAACACCTAAACCGACCAGAATGAACAGAAGGACTGGCAGGTACTGATCAAGATTCATCGGACGATTCTGATTCAAGTTCGTGCTTGCTGCTTTGATCCACATCAAGCATGTTTATCTGGTGCCGTCGGCGAGACTCGAACTCGCACAGCTTTCGCCACTACCCCCTCAAGATAGCGTGTCTACCAATTTCACCACGACGGCGGCTATTGATGTCGGGATCACCTCGTCCGGCGAGCGGCCGCGGCGTTCAAGACAGGTCGAAGTTTACCCTGAAATGCTGCCGTTTCCCGGCGCGTTCGCACACCTTCGAGCACGCTATTTGGACGGAATCTGCGCCGCACCCGAAGCCGGAACCACGGGCGCAACCGGCGCAACCGGGACGCTTGCCGCGGGCAACGCCAGCGCTGCCCCTTCGAGCACGCTGCCCGAACTCGCAGCCGGTCGATTCGATCCGAAATAGGCCAGCAGCAGCGTGCAGACAAAGAACACGGTGGCCAGCACCGCTGTCGTGCGTGACAGAAAGTTGGCACTTCCGCTGGCACCAAACAGACTGCCCGAACCGCCACTGCCAAACGCAGCTCCCATGTCCGCGCCCTTGCCATGCTGGACCAGGATCAGCCCAACCATGGTCACAGCCGCGATCATCTGAGCCGCAAGAAGAATGGTCAATAAGGCACTCATGAAATACTCCTGACTATGTAGCAAACCACGCCCGTCACTGACGGACGCACTCAATAATGGATAGGAACTCCTGAACCTTCAGCGCAGCGCCTCCGACCAGCCCCCCGTCGATATCGGGCTGCGCCAGCAAGTCAGCGGCATTGGCAGCGTTCATGCTGCCCCCGTAGAGAATCAAGATTCGATCAGCGTGCACCGAGGCGGCCTTGAGTTGGGAACGCAACACGGAATGCACCTGCTGGGCCTGCTCGGCGCTGGCTGTCTTGCCTGTGCCGATGGCCCACACCGGCTCGTAAGCAACCACAATTTCGCTGATGCAATGCCCATTGGCGTGAATCACCGCGGCAAGCTGCCTCTTGACCACTTCTTCGGTGTGACCGGCCTCTCGTTCGAGCAAGGTCTCCCCCACGCATACGATCGGTGTCACTGCGTCAGCGAGTGCGCGCTGCGCCTTGCGCGCCACCACCGCATCGGTTTCACCGTGGTATTGGCGTCGCTCCGAGTGGCCCACCAACGCATAGCGGACCCCAAATTCGCGCAGCATTGCCGTAGAAACCTCACCCGTATACGCGCCCCCCTCATGCTCGGAAACATCCTGTGCACCCAGCATCATCGCGCCATTGCTGAGAAGATTTTGCATCTGGGCCAGATAGACCGCGGGCACACACAGTGCCACCTCACAAGCCGGGGCGCCCAACCCAGCCATCAGGCCGCGGGTCAAAGCCTCATTGGCCTGCAAGCTGCCATTCATTTTCCAGTTCCCTGCAATCAGCTTCTTCCTCATGCTTCACTCCAGGTCAGAACAATTTTTCCAATGTGCTTGTTCGACTCCATCAGCGCGTGCGCGCTTGCAGCTTGGGTCGGCGCAAACGTGCTGTGAATCACCGGCTTGATGCGGCCTTGCTCGATCAGCGGCCAAACATTCTCCAGCAAAGCGCGCGCAATCGCCGCCTTGAATGCGATCGGTCGCGGACGCAACGTCGATCCAGTCACCAACAGGCGCCGACGTAACACCATCGCGGCGTTGATTTCACTCTTGACACCGCCCTGTACCCCAATGATGACAAGGCGGCCGTCTTCCTTCAGGCATTCGATTTCCCTGGCAACGTAGTCACCGGCAACCATGTCCAGAATCACGTCCACACCCTGCCCGTCCGTCAGGCGCGCAACTTCATCTCGGAAGTCCTGCCTGCGGTAATTGATCGCGTCGGAAGCGCCCAGCGCCAGGCAGGCAGCACATTTCTCGTCGCTGCCTGCGGTCACGATCACACGCGCACCAAAGGCTTTGGCGAGTTGGATGGCCGTCACGCCGATGCCACTGGAGCCTCCCTGCACCAGCAGCGTCTCCCCCGGCTGCAAGCGGGCCCGATCAAACACGTTACTCCACACGGTAAAGAAGGTCTCGGGCAACGACGCTGCCTGCACGTCGCTCAGACCGTGCGGCACCGGCAGACACTGCGCGATCGGTGCCACGCAGTAGCGGGCATAACCACCGCCAGCAACCAGCGCGCAGACGTGCTGCCCAACAGCCAGACCACTGCTGGCAAGGTCCTGCGCGTCGCCACTTTCAACAACCCCGGCAACTTCGAGCCCCGGAACGTCGGAGACCCCCGGCGGTACCGGATAGTGCCCCAATCGTTGCAGAACGTCGGGCCGATTCACCCCGCTGGCGCTCACCCGGATCAGCACCTCCCCGGCGCCCGCTCGCGGCTTTTCGCGCTGCACCAGACGCAAAACGTCGGGAGCGCCAAAGCTGCTGATTTCAACCGCGTTCATCATCATTTCGGCCTGTAACGCCCGCTCATCAGGCGTTGACAGCTATTACTTCCATAGCAAACCAACCGCTTCACCCGTGGTTTTCGGTGCCATTCTGCCCCGGGCGATCGAGCAGCACCTTCATCGAAAGCTTGATGCGCCCCTTCTCGTCGGTCTCCATTACCTTGACCTTGACGATCTGGCCCTCGGACAGATAGTCCGTGACCTTCTCGACACGTTCGTGCGCGATCTGGCTGATGTGCAGCAAGCCATCCTTGCCCGGAAGCAGATTGACGAGCGCGCCAAAATCGAGAATCTTGGTGATCGGCCCCTCGTACACTTTGCCAATTTCGACTTCAGCGGTGATCTGTTCGATGCGCCGCTTGGCCTCTTCGGCCTTGGCCGGGTCGCTCGAGGCGATCGTGATCGTACCGTCTTCCTCGATGTTGATCTGGGTGCCGGTCTCTTCGGTGAGGGCGCGAATGACCGCGCCACCCTTGCCAATGACGTCGCGGATCTTTTCCGGATTGATTTTCATCGTGAACAGGCGCGGCGCAAAACTCGATACTTCGGTTTTCGCCTCGGCCATCGCTTCCTGCATCTTGCCCAGAATGTGCATCCGCGCTTCCTTGGCCTGCGCCAGCGCGACTTGCATGATCTCCTTGGTGATGCCCTGGATCTTGATGTCCATCTGCAGCGCCGTGATGCCATTGGTGGTGCCCGCCACCTTGAAATCCATGTCGCCGAGATGGTCCTCATCGCCCAGAATGTCGGTCAGTACGGCAAAGCGGTTTTCTTCCTTGATCAGCCCCATCGCAATACCGGCGACGTGGGCACTGACGGGCACACCGGCATCCATCAGCGACAGGCAGCCACCGCATACGGAGGCCATGCTCGACGAGCCGTTGGATTCGGTAATTTCCGACACCAGTCGGATCGTGTAGGGGAAGTCTTCCTTGCTCGGCAGCACAGCGGCAAGCGCCCGCTTGGCCAGACGGCCATGGCCGATTTCCCGACGCTTGGGCGTACCCACGCGGCCGGTCTCGCCGGTGGCAAACGGGGGCATGTTGTAGTGCAGCAGAAAGCGGTCTTCGTACTCGCCGGCCAGCGCGTCGATGCGCTGCGCGTCGCGCTCGGTACCCAGCGTCGTCACCACCAGCGCCTGGGTCTCGCCGCGGGTGAACAGGGCCGAGCCGTGCGTGCGCGGAAGCACGGAATTCCGAATTTCGATGGGACGCACGGTGCGTGTGTCGCGCCCGTCAATGCGCGGTTCACCAGCGAGAATCTGGCTGCGCACGATCTTGGCTTCGATGTCGAACAGCATGCCTTCGACGGCAACGCTATCAAACGCCACACCATCGAGCTTCAAATCAGCCATCACCACGGCGTAGGCTTCGCGGCAGGCGCGGGTACGCGCCTGCTTGTTGCGGATCTGATAGGCCGCTTCCAGCTTGGCCTTGGCCAGCACGCCTACTTTGGCGATCAGCGGCTCATCCTTCGCTGGCGCTTTCCAGTCCCACACCGGCTTGCCCGCGTCACGCACAAGTTCATGAATCGCGTTGATTGCGATGTTGCCTTGCTCATGCCCAAAGACGACGGCGCCGAGCATGATTTCTTCACCGAGTTGTTTGGCTTCCGACTCAACCATCAACACCGCTGTCTCGGTCCCGGCCACCACCAGGTCCAGCACCGAATCCTTGCGCGCGGTCTGGCCCGGATTGAGTACATATTGGCCATTGATGTAGCCAACACGGGCTGCGCCAATCGGACCATTAAACGGGATGCCGCTGATACTCAGCGCAGCGCTGGTGGCGATCAGCGCAGCGATGTCGGCATCGACCTCCGGGTTGAGCGACAGCGTATGGATGACCACGTGAACTTCGTTGAAGAAGCCTTCGGGAAACAGCGGGCGGATCGGCCGGTCTATCAAGCGACTGGTCAGCGTCTCAAACTCGCTGGGGCGGCCTTCACGCTTGAAGAAACTGCCCGGAATTTTGCCCGCCGCGTAGGTCTTTTCAAGATAATCCACGGTCAGCGGAAAGAAGTCCTGTCCAGCCTTGCCTTCGGTCTTGCCAACGACTGTGGCCAGCACGACCGTGCCGTCCATGTCAAGCAGCACGGCCCCGTTGGCCTGGCGGGCGATCTCGCCGGTTTCCATCGTGACAGTGTTCTGGCCCCACTGAAATGTCTTGCTCACTTTTTTGAATATGCTCATAATTTTCTCCTGGTCAATTTGGGAACTTCGTGGAAGGTATAGGCCACCTTACCCAAGCCCGGATCCAGCGTTACAGAACACGATGCCATTCCAGCGAAACTCAAGTTGAATTTCCGTGGAATGACACAGCTTCGCTCCGTTTGTGCTTTCTCCGAAGTAAAAAACGCCTGAGCTAGAAACCTAACCCAGGCGTCATCATTCAATTGGCGCTTACTTGCGCAGACCCAGTTTGGTGATCAGCGCGGTGTAGCGATCGGCGTCCCTGGATTTCAGGTAGTCGAGCAACTTGCGTCGCCGACTCACCATGCGCAACAGGCCGCGGCGACCGTGATGGTCCTTGGCATGCGTCTTGAAATGCGGCATGAGTTCGTTGATGCGTGCGGTCAGCAGCGCGACCTGGACTTCGGGGCTGCCGGTATCGCCGACCTTACGTGCGTTGTCTTTGACGACAGCGGCTTTGATGCTGGATGCAATCATGGGGTTTCCTGTGGATGTTGAACTTGCGTCAGGCGCTGGAACTGCCCCTGACGTGCGCTTCGCGACGGGCAAAGCCTTGTAATTATAACCCGGCCAGGCTTACCTGCGCGCTTCAGTGCGGCGTGCCCTCTTCCGGCCAGTGTTCGCCTCGAAGTTCGTCACCGGACCAGCGCAAGGCCCGCGATGCAATTGGCGGTCCAAGGGTTTCCATGGCTGCGACCGCCGCGAGAACAATGGAACTGACCGCGCTGCCATGCAACGGAAACAGTGTGACCGTGGTGTTGACCAGTCCGATGGCAAGACCCGCCATCGGCAACAGAAGCAGTCCTGCGGTCGCGCTTTGGCGCAACGGCACCCCAAAGGTCAACGACGTCACGCCGACACCCAGCCACTTTGCCACCATTCTTCCCAGCACAAACACGGCGACGGCGGGCGCATACTGCAAGATTTCTGCGAAGTGCAGGTTCGCCCCGGCATAGACAAACAGGGCGATGAAGAACAACTCGAACGCAGAACCAAACTCCATGTCCGATATCAGGTCCTTACGCTCAATGCCACGCACCACGAAGCCCAGAACCAGCGGCGCAAAAAGAGTCGAGAGTTGCAACATCATGGCGGCACCAAGCGTCCACACGACGGCCCCGATCACCAAGGCCAGGTGGTACTGTGCCGCACCCTTGAACCTGCGCGCTGTGAAGTGAAGCACCAACCCGACCGTTCCGCCCAGCGCGGCCGAACCAAGGAAACTGTACAGCGGGGCGCCGATCACCGTCGCGATCGGCGCCCTGCCGTCGGCATACAGCCACGGCAGCAAGGCCGCGAACACCATGAAAGCGATCATGTTATTGAGCGCCACCAGCGACTGGGCGCGCTGTGTCACTGGGCCAGAGGCACCCAACTCATGGGCCACGTGAATCAGCACCGCGGGCGAGGACGATATGGCAACCGCGGCGATAACTGCTGCGGGCAGCCCCGTGACGCCGACCCACACGAGCGCCCAGTAAACGACGCCAAATGTCAGCGAACATTCAACCAACGATATCACTAGCAGTGACTTGTCGTGGATCAACTCCTTGAAATCGAGCGACAACCCAAGGCGGTACAAAATCAACCCCAGCGCGACGTCGACCACGATGCTCGATCGAGATAGTTCAGCGTAGCTCACAAGGCCCAGTACGTTGGGGCCAGCCAGAAACCCGACCAACATGAAGCCGGTGATGCTTGGCAACCAAGGCCAGTGATGCGCCATGAAACCGCCGATGGAGCCACAAAACAGCAACAGCCCGAAGAAGAAGAGCATGTTCACGCTCAGGGGCCAGGCCGGGAGAAATTCCATGTATTGCATTGTGTCAATGATCTCCAGACGGAAGTATTCCGATCGCGTGCCGTCAGGGCAGACGGGGCTGCGCCGCCAGCCACTCCCGCAGGCGTTGCACACCCAACACCAGTCGCTGCGGGTCCCTGGAAGCAAAACACCAGCGCAGCCAAGCCCCGGCTTCGGGCGCGAATGCCTCGCCTGGCGCCAAGCCCAGGCCGGCCTCGGCAACAAGACGTTTCGCAGTAATCAGTGAATTGTCATGCCCGGCCAGCCTGAAGAAAGCGTACATACCCCCGCGCGCTGGCGCCACCTGCACGCCGGGGACCCCCTGCAGCAGGGCTACCAGCGTGTCACGACAGGATTTCAGATGCGCCACCACCCGCGGGGTCACCTCGTCGGCTCGCCGCAGGGCCGCAATTCCGGCACGCTGCGTGAAGACGCTTGCGCACGAGGTGTTGAACTCAATGAGCTTGCCCATGTCCTGCGTCATGGCGGGTGGCATCACCAGCCAGCCCAGTCTCCAGCCTGTCATCAGAAAACTCTTGGAAAAACTGTGGACCACAACCAGACGGTCATCGGGCCTGGCGATGTCGAGAAAACTCGGAGCACACCCGTTGGCGCTGGGTTCATAGTAGAGCCGTTCATACACCTCGTCGGCCAGGATCCAGGTGCCCGTCGCACGGCAATGGTCAAGGATCTGCTGCTGTTCGCTGCGCGCGAGCGTCCAGCCAGTCGGGTTGTTCGGCGCATTGACAATGAGTACCTTCGTTGAGACTGTCACCGCAGCCAGCAAGGCGTCCATGTCCAGGCTCCAGACGCCGTCGACCGGCGTCAGCGTCAGGCACTTCACCCGCGCGCCCATGATGGCGGGCTGGGCCGTTAGGTTGGGCCAGACCGGTGTGACCGCCACCACTTCATCGCCAGCATCGACCAATAGCTGCACCGCGAGCATCAGCGCGTTGACGCCACCGCTGGTCACTGCCACACGGGCTGCCGCTATCGGCCCATGGCACTGGCTCATGTAGGCGGCGATCGCTTCACGTAACTCGGGCAAGCCCAGGTTATGGGTGTAGAAGGTCTCACCGCGTTGCAACGAATCGATGGCGGCCTGCCGAATGAAGTCAGGGGTGACTTCGTCGCTCTCGCCAAACCAGAACGCAAGCACGTCCTCGCGCCCCAGACCGGCGTTGGCAACTTCGCGGATTCGCGACTGTTCGAGGTTCTGAATGACTTGACGCATGGTGGGGTCGGCTCGGCGGCGCACTCAAGCAGCGTGCTGCACGCCCCAGCTGGTCGGCAGACATAGCGTCACCAACACCCTTTTCAAGGTCATTCTCAAAAAAATAAACATTCCAACTTTCTCTTGAAAACCACCAGATCGCGCGCAGGTTTGGTGACAGTGGCGCTTCATATCGAACAGCGCGCAGTTTACTAGGAGTTACTCATGTATTTTTCCACCAGCACATCGTCGAATTTTGCGCAACCCCGCTTTTACCCGGCGGGCCGCGCCTTGCAGCGCTTCCTCTCTCAAGCGCAAGTTGCAGCGAGCAACGGGTCGTGCACGATTGATCAGGATGACAAGTTCTACACCCTGTCGTTTGACGTCCCAGGCGTCGCCAGGGAACAACTCAGCATCGGCATTGAAGGCCCGGCGGTGCGCGTCGAAACCAAACAGGACGCGCCACGCCGGTACCTGCATGCCTATGAGCTGCCGCAGGACATCGACGCCAGCGCCAGCCAGGCGAAACTGGAGAATGGCGTGCTAACGCTCAAGCTGGCCAAGCAGATCGAGCCCAGCAAGGTGACCGAACTGGTTATTCACTGACGGACAGTTCGGCCAGCGGCCAGCGCGGTTTGACGTCAAATGTGTAGACTCGCGCGGCTGCCTGCCGACCTGATTGAAGACGCATGGCAGCGGCCATCGCAATCATCGCGCCATTGTCCGTGCATAAACCAAGCTCCGGATAATGGACACGTATCTGGCGGCGGGTACACGCTGCGTTGAGTTGCTCGCGCAGCGGCCCATTGGCCCCAACGCCGCCAGCGACCACCAGGCGGGCAAGACCCGTCTGCTCCAGCGCAGACAAGGCTTTGCCCACAAGCACATCAACGATGGCACATTGCGTTGATGCAGCCAGATCGGCCAAGGTCTTGTTGGGCAGGGCACCAACCACGCATCCGCGCTCAAGCGCAAGCTTCCTGGCCTGCACCATGACGGCGGTCTTCAGGCCGGAAAACGAAAAGTCAAGATTCGCGCTATGCAACAGAGGGCGCGGCATCCTGTAGCGGTCCCGATCACCCCCGCGCGCCAGTTCCGACAACGCCGCCCCCCCCGGGTAGCCCAGTCCAAGCAACTTGGCCGACTTGTCAAACGCCTCACCTGCCGCGTCGTCGATCGTCTCACCGAGCAGCACGTACTGTCCGACGCCGTTGACCCGCATCAACTGCGTGTGGCCCCCGGAGACGAGCAGCGCTACAAACGGAAACTCCGGCGGATCTGCGCCAAGAAACGGCGATAGCAAATGGCCTTCGAGATGGTGCACGCCGAGCACCGGCAAGTTCAGGGCAGCCCCGAGGGCGCAGGCTACGCCAGCACCCACCAGCAGTGCGCCTGCCAGTCCCGGGCCCCGGGTGAAAGCAACCACCCCTATATCGGCCCGGGTGTGCCCGGATTCACGCAGCACCTGCTCGGTCAAGGGCAGTACACGGCGAATATGGTCACGACTGGCCAGTTCAGGCACCACGCCGCCAAAGTCCCGATGCATTTCAATCTGGCTGTAAAGGGCGTGCGCCAGCAGAACCGGCAGATGGCTACCGTGCAGCGCCACCAGCGCCACGCCGGTTTCGTCACAAGAGGACTCAATGCCCAACACCAGCCGTTCACCGTTCATGGAGCCGCAGTTTAGGTGATGCCGTCCCAATCCGGTGAAGTGGGCAATCGCACGGCACCGGGCGCTCCAATGCCGAAGGTGGAATAATCAAGCTATCAATATTTCAGGAAGTTGGAAATGGGTGACATAAAACAGCGAATCGACGATATCGTCAAGGCCCATGAGGTCGTGCTATTCATGAAGGGCGACGCGAGTTTTCCGCAGTGCGGTTTTTCCGGGCGCGCGGTGCAAATTCTTCAGGCCTGCGGGGTCGGCACAGACGCTCTGAAGGTCGTCAATGTGCTCGAGGACGCCGACATTCGCGCCGGTATCAAGGAATACAGCCAATGGCCGACCATCCCTCAGCTCTATGTCAAGGGTGAATTCATCGGCGGCTCCGACATCATGCTGGAAATGTACGAAAACGGCGAGTTGCAGAAAGCTCTGGCTTAGTCCCACCGCTTTCTGGCGTCAAGCACCGCCTGCGGATACTGAGCTTTGCCGCGTGACCCGTTGTAGCGCCCGAGCGCCATGAACAGGTCACCCTTTTCAATATCCAGATAGTGACGCAGGATGACGCAACCAAAGCGCAGGTTGGTCTGCATGTGAAACAACCGTCCTGCGTCGCCGTCAGCCAGCAAGCGGCTCCAGAACGGCATCACTTGCATGTAACCACGGGCGCCAACGGGGCTGACCGCGAACTTGCGAAAGTTGCTTTCGACCTGGATCAGGCCGAGCACCAGCGCCGGTTCCAGTCCAGCGCGTCGACTCTCGTACCAAACGGTTTGAAGAAACTCGCTGCGCGAGCGGAACTCGGGCGTTCTCCTGCGCAGACGGTCACTCATCGAAGCCAACCAGCGCAGGTAGTTCAGTCGTGATTCGGTGTCCGGGAACTCGGGCACCGGTGGCGCTGCATTCGATATCGCCGAGCTCATGGCCGAGCGCACCGAGTCCACCAGCGGCTCCTCGAGTTGCCCTCCGGCCCGCGCCAGCTCTCGAAATGATAGCGTGCTAAGCCCGACCAGCAAGCAAAGCAAGCCTTTTCTTCTTGAGATCAGGAGGTCCGTCGCGGACACGCTCACGCGGCCAACCTCGACTTCAACAGCGCCAGTATTTCACCCAAAGCCACCGTCTGCACGACCCCGTCGCGGCGATGCTGATATTCGACCTGGCCGAGCTTGAGGCCACGCTCGCCAATCGTGACCCGGTGCGGCACACCGATGAGTTCCCAATCGGCGAACATCGCACCCGGGCGCTCACCACGGTCATCGAGAATGGCGTCGACGCCAGCGCCGAGCAAATCCGCGTAGAGGTCCTGGGCCGCCTGACTGACGGCGGGAAAGCGCTCCGGGCTGATCGGGCATAGCACGACCGTGAACGGCGCCAGCGCGTCGGGCCAGATGATGCCGCGCGAATCGTGATTCTGCTCGATGGCGGCGGCGGGCAGGCGCGTGATGCCGATCCCGTAACAACCCATTTGCATGAACTGCGGCTTTCCGCTTTCGTCCAGATACGTGGCGTTCATCGGTTCGCTGTACACCGAGCCGAGCACAAATATGTGGCCGACCTCGATGCCGCGCTCAATGGCCAGCAATCCCTTGCCGTCAGGTGATGCATCGCCCTCGACCACATTTCGCAGGTCAGCGACCAAGTCGGGAGCCGGCAAATCCCGACCCCAGTTCACGCCGGTCATGTGAAAATCTTGCGCATTGGCGCCGCAAATCCAGTCGGCCATCACAGCGACTTCGCGGTCGACGACCAGTTGCACCGGTTTGCGCAGGTGCAGTGGCCCCAGGTAACCGGGCGCGCAGCCAAAATGGTCCTCAATTTCTGCAATGCTGGCAAACCTGAAATCACCCAAACCCGGAACTTTGCTGACCTTGACCTCGTTCATATCATGGTCGCCACGAAGCAGCAGCAACCAGACGCTTGTCTTGCTGATTTCGCCCGCTTCGTTCTTCTGGTCAGTTGCCAGCACCAACGATTTCACGGTGGTACTCAGGGGCACGCCGAGCAATTGAGCCACGTCGGCGCAGGTGCTTTTGTCCGGCGTCGGCGTCTTGGTCAAAGGCCCGCTAGCCGCCGGACGCGGGCCGGTCGGTGCCATGGCTTGGGCCTTTTCCATATTGGCCGCGTAGTTGCTGCCAGGGCAATACGCGATGGCGTCCTCGCCGGTTGCGGCGATCACTTGAAACTCCTCGTTCACGTCGCCGCCGATAGCACCGCTGTCGGCGGCGACGGCCCGGTAGGTCAAGCCGAAACGGTCAAAAATTGCCCGATACGCCTTGGCCATGATTTGATAGCTCTTCTTTGCAGCGTCTAGATCACGGTCGAAGCTGTAGGCATCCTTCATGATGAATTCGCGCGAGCGCATCACACCAAACCGTGGCCGACGCTCATCGCGGAATTTGGTCTGTATGTGATAGAAATTGCGCGGCAGTTGCTTGTAACTCTTGATTTCCTGGCGCGCGATGTCGGTCACCACGTCCTCGCTGGTGGGCTGGATCACGTAGTCGCGGTCATGACGGTCCTTGACCCGCATCAGCTCCGGGCCCATCTTTTCCCAGCGGCCCGTCTCCTGCCAAAACTCCGCGGGTTGGACGACCGGCATCAGCAATTCAACCGCCCCGGCCCGGTTCATTTCCTCGCGCACGATGGCTTCGACCTTGCGGATCACGCGCAGGCCCATCGGCATGTAGGTGTAGATACCGGCACCGAGCTTCTTGATCATGCCCGCGCGCAGCATCAACTGGTGGCTCACGACTTCGGCGTCGGCTGGCGCTTCCTTGAGCGTTGAAATAAAGAATTCGGAGGCTTTCATGGCGATGCTCAGGGGTAATAAGGGCTGCACCTCTTGCTGCACGGCAGATGCTGTGCATAATGGACGCAGTTTAAAAAAATTGGGGTTTGATTATGCTTGACCGGGACGGCTTTCGGCCCAACGTCGGCATCGTCCTGCTTAACCAGAAAAATCAGGTGTTCTGGGGCAAGCGAATTCGTACCCACTCCTGGCAGTTTCCGCAGGGTGGCATTGACCGGGGAGAAACCCCTGAGCAGGCCATGGTGCGCGAGTTGCACGAGGAAGTGGGGCTCATGCGTGAGCATATTCGCATTGTGGCCCGCACCCGCGACTGGTTGCGCTACGAGGTGCCGGACCGCTATATCCGCCGCGATGCGCGCGGCCATTACAAGGGTCAAAAACAGATCTGGTATTTGATTCAGTTGCTCGCCAACGACTGGGATTTGAACCTGCGTGCAACCGATCACCCGGAATTTGACGCTTGGCGCTGGAACGACTATTGGGTGCCGTTGGAGGCCGTCGTCGAATTCAAGCGTGGGGTCTACGAGATGGCGCTGACCGAACTGGCTCGCTATTTGCCCCGTGCCGAGCACAGAAACCGCTTTCTGCGACAAGGTATGAGACCACACGACCAGGAAATGGATGGGGCAAGCGGCGCCTCGTTCGAGCTGCCCCCGGGCGGCATCTATGAACCCGATCCGCAGGTTGGCATTTGCCCTGATAGTCCGGTCAAGACTCATGCGCCCTAGGAGTCTGTTTGGCCTGGGTTGCGCGCTGCTGGCGCTGGCGGCCTCGGCCCAGCTTGTGGCCGACCCCGACTGGAAAGAATCCGAAGCCGGGGCGCCGCCCGCCTTTAGCAGGAACAAGCTGATTGCCATCGAAATGCCGCGCTACGTCTCCTCGCGCGTGGCGGTTGATCCGGCCACACTGTCCATCAGCGCAGACGGCGTGGTACGTTATGTCGTGGTCATCAGCAACGCCAGCGGGTCGATTGACGCGATGCACGAGGGCATTCGCTGCGCCACCGATGAAGTGAAAACTTACGCGCGCTACGGCCCCAGCGGTCAATGGACGCCAAGCACAGAGCCACAATGGCAAGATATGAACGGCAGGCTGCCGTCCAAACACGCCCTGGCACTGGCGCGACAGGGCCTTTGCGATGGCCATTCGACACCGGCTGGCGCGGTGCGCGCGATGATTGACAAGCTGACCCATCCCTATCCGGCGCAGCCTCGCTAGGCCCGCACCGCGTGCAAGTAGTTGTATGCTACCTCAACGGGTCAGCACCAGGTTATCCCGATGCACCATTTCCGGCTCGGCGCTGTAGCCCAGCAACCTTTCAAACTCACTTGACGACTTGCGGCAAATCAGCCGTGCCTCAGCGCTGGCGTAATTGGTCAAACCACGCGCCATTTCAACGCCACTGGTGTCGACGATGGCGATCACATCACCACGCGAAAAGTCCCCCTTTATCGCCGTCATACCAATGGGCAGCAAGCTCTTGCCTTCATCGCGCACTTTGTGCATCGCCCCCGCATCAACGGTGACGGAGCCGCGCAATTGAAGGTGGTCCGTTATCCATTGCTTTCGCGCCTGCATCTTGCGCGTTTGTGCCACCAGCAGCGTGCCAATGGACTCCCCCTGCGTCAAGCGGATCAAGACATCGGGCTCCTGGCCCCACGCAATCACCGTGGAGGCCCCCGACCCTGCCGCCCGTCGGGCCGCAAGTATTTTCGTGATCATGCCGCCGCGGCCCAAACTTGACCCCACACCGCCAGCCATGGTTTCAAGCGCCGGATCACCGGCCTTGGCAACGTGAATCAGTTGGGCGTTCGGATCCTTGCGCGGGTCCGCCGTGTACATGCCGGGCTGGTCAGTCAAGATCAGCAAGGCATCGGCCTCCACCAAATTCGCCACCAAGGCGCCCAGTGTGTCGTTGTCACCGACCTTGATTTCGTCGTTGACGACCGTGTCGTTTTCATTGATTACCGGCACGACACCGAGCTTTAGCAGGGTCAGCAGCGTCGAGCGGGCATTGAGGTAACGCTCCCGATCAGCAAGATCGGCGTGCGTCAGCAGCACCTGGGCGCTGCGCAAACCATTTTCCCGCAGCTTGGTCTCGTACATCTGCACCAAACCCATCTGACCTACTGCAGCAGCGGCTTGTAGCTCGTGCACTTCGTGCGGTCTCTTCATCCAGCCAAGACGCAACATCCCCTCCGCAATCGCACCGCTGGAGACCATGATGACCTCGCGGCGGGCATGCACCAGCGAGGCCATCTGGCGACACCATTCGCCAATGGCGTGCTCGTCGAGCCCACGCCCGTCATTGGTCACCAGGCTGGAGCCTACCTTGATGACGATGCGCCTGGCATCGCGCAATATAGTTGAACCATTTTCGACAGTCATATATCCTTGCAACGCCTGTGAATCAATCGATCTATGCTACTGCTTTTATAGCAAACTGGTTACTCTGATTCCGTCAGAAAGCGTTGATCAATGGCCAGCGGTGTGTGTTCGGCGGATTGCCGCTCGCTAACATGCTGGTAAACCGTCTTGATCAGAAAATCACAGCCTTCCCTCGTCAACGCCGAGATTTCAAAAACCGGTCCTTTGAACTTGAGGCCCTTGACCACGTTCTTGACCAGGGCGGCGCGCTGATCGAGTGCAATCATGTCGAGTTTATTGAGCACCAGCCAGCGTGGCTTCTTGTACAGCGAAGTGTCGTACTTGCGTAGTTCGTTCACAATCGCCCGCGCTTGGCGCACGATGTCGACGCTGTCGTCAAATGGCGCCATATCGACCACATGCAGCAGCAATCGCGTTCGCTGCAGGTGGCGCAAGAATAGGTGCCCCAGCCCGGCACCCTCGGATGCGCCCTCGATCAGGCCGGGCAAGTCCGCCACGACGAAGCTCTGCTCCGGACCGACGCGAACGACCCCGAGATTCGGATGAAGCGTCGTAAACGGATAGTCAGCGATGCGAGGTCGAGCGTTCGAAATAGCCGTAATCAGCGTCGACTTGCCCGCGTTGGGCATACCCAGCAAGCCAACGTCCGCGAGCACCTTGAGCTCGAGCTTGAGGTTTCGCTTTTCACCCGGCCACCCCGGCGTCTTTTGCCTTGGCGCACGATTGATCGCGCTCTTGAATCTCATATTGCCGAAGCCACCGTCACCGCCTTTGGCGATGGTGATCACTTCGCCGGGCGTGAGCAATTCAAAGAGAACCTCGCCCGATTCCGCGTCTGAAATTAAAGTCCCGACCGGCATTTTCAGCGTGATGTCGTCTCCCGCAGCCCCGAACATGTCCGAGCCCATTCCGTGCTCGCCGCGCTTGGCGTCATGACGCCTGGAAAAACGATAGTCGACGAGCGTGTTGAGGTTGGGGTCAGCCACTGCAAAGACGTGTCCGCCACGCCCGCCATCGCCGCCGTTCGGGCCGCCAAACTCCTTGTATTTTTCATGTCGAAACGAGACGCAGCCTGCGCCACCGTCTCCGGCCGAGACATCAATGAATGCTTCGTCAACGAATTTCATGATTGGCTGCTTTATAAACGAAAAACCCCGCGCAACGCGCAGGGTTTCGATCGGGAGCGTCCGGCGAATCAGGCCGAAGCGATGCTCACCGTCTTCTTGTTGAGTGCGCCCTTGGTTGTAAAGGACACCTGGCCATCGACCAGTGCATACAGCGTGTGATCCTTGCCCACGCCCACATTGGTTCCCGGATGAAACTGGGTGCCACGCTGGCGCACGATGATCGAACCGGCGCTGATCGACTCACCCCCAAATCTCTTGACGCCAAGCATTTTCGGCTTGGAATCGCGCCCGTTTCGCGTCGAGCCGCCGCCTTTTTTCTGTGCCATGGTAAGTCCTTGTCAGGCTGCAATCGCACCCACCAGCAACTCCGTGAAGTTCTGGCGATGTCCTTGACGTTTCTGGTAATGCTTGCGACGGCGCATTTTAAAAATGCTGACCTTGTCGTGCCGGCCATGCGCCAGCACCGTGACACTCACCGTTGCACCGGACACCAAGGGCGTACCCACCTTCAGCTCGGCGCCGTTGCCGACGGCCAGAACCTGGTCGAATACGATCTCCTGGCCTACGTCCGCAGCAATCTGTTCTACTTTAATCTTCTCGCCGGCAGCAACCCTGTATTGCTTGCCACCGGTTTTTATGACCGCGTACATATTGACCTCATTCAATTAGCTCCGCGAACGAATTTTCGCAGAGCCCGTTACTATAGCATATTGCACAGCTGCGACCTCGATGCACGCCTGCCCAGGAAGGTCGGAACCGCAGCTTTCTATAATCCTTCGACACTACCCGGATTTCTCTTGCAAGTCGCCCCCGCCAGCCCCACGCCACCCCTGGCCATCGTCGCGCAGGACATGCGCGAGGTCGATCAGATTATCGCCAGTCGACTCAATTCCGGTGTCGCGCTCGTTGGCGAGGTATCACGCTACATCATTGCGGCAGGCGGCAAGCGGCTGCGCCCGGCCCTGTTGCTGCTGACCTGCGGCGCCCTGGGGTTCCGTGGCGAACAACGCTTCAACCTTGCCGCCGTGGTCGAGTTCATCCACACCGCGACGCTGCTGCACGACGATGTTGTCGACGACTCGTCAATGCGCCGCGGCAACGCCACCGCCAACGAAACCTTTGGCAACCCGGCCAGCGTGCTGGTCGGGGACTTCCTGTACTCGCGCGCCTTCCAGATGATGGTCAGTGCGGAAAATATGCGGGTCATGCAAGTGCTGGCCGATGCCACCAACGTCATCGCTGAAGGTGAAGTGCTGCAACTGATGAACATGCACAATGCGGCGCTTGATGAAGTCGGGTATCTTCAGGTGATCCGCTCGAAAACCGCCAAGCTGTTTGAAGCGAGTGCGCGGGTCGGCGCGATTCTGGCTGGCAGTTCAAGCCAAACCGAAGAACTGTGTGCGACCTATGGCCAAGCCATTGGGACCGCGTTCCAGGTGATTGATGATGTACTTGACTACACCGGCGAAGCCGCCGTCATGGGCAAGAATCTGGGTGACGATCTGCGCGAAGGCAAAGCAACCCTGCCTCTGATTGTCGCGATGCAACGCGGCACAACGCATGAGGCGGACGTCATCAAGACAGCCATTGAGACCGGCGACGTGGCCATGCTCGACCAAGTGGTTGGCATCGTCAGGGCAACGGGAGCGCTCGATGCTGCGCGGCTGGCCGCGACGCAGGAAGCGCAGCGCGCAGTAGCCGCCGCACAGCAGTTGCCGCCGGGGCCGCACACCGAGTGTTTGATACAATTGGCGGCTCAGTTGCTCGCTCGTCAGTCCTGAGCCTGCAAGGGTATTGCGACTGAAAATTCGGAATGTGGCGCAGCCTGGTAGCGCACTTCGTTCGGGACGAAGGGGTCGGAGGTTCGAATCCTCTCATTCCGACCAATAGATAGTAGGCCTTCAAGGAGCGATTCTTGGAGGCCTTTTTCATTGGTGAATCAGTCATTTACGCTGCGGCGGCGTATAAAGCTGTACATTGATCCTTTCTAAGGTGATAAGCGCGGGTACTTATCACATCAAGGCCGTGATCTACGGTTTCCATACCAGCGTGCCAATCCGAGCCTGCCGAGCAGTTTCAGGAAACGCGGATCGTCAGCCATGCGTTCAAAGGCGCATGTGACCCCCGCCAGAATGCATGGGTTCTCCATCGCGGCAATGGCCTGGCTGAGTTCTGCAAGCGCGCCCGCGCGGTCCCCAAGCCACGCATGGAGTTCGGCTTCACGGAAATGACTTGGCACAGGCCAGCGTTCGCGAGCAGCGTGGGCCAGCGCCAGGGCATGGGCACGTTCGCCACGCAACGCCGCCGCATGGGCCTGCCCGTAGTGAGAAATGGCATTGGAAGGATACAACTCACCGATGCGCCTGTAGATCTTCTCGGCCTCGTCCAGGTTGCCGGTCCAAAGCTCATTGCCGGCGCAGGCCGACAGCGAAAACAAAGACTCACCGCCCACGCGCATACCGGTCTCGAAGACGGCTCGCGCGTCTTCATGACGCCGTGCCAGGGACAGAATAAAGGCACGGTTGAACAAGATGTTGAGCGACATCGGGTCGAATGAACTCGCGGCATCGAGCCCGGTCAGCGCCTCATCGAAGCGACCTTGCGCCACCAGCAGCCAGGCGAATCCAAGCCTGGCGTTGATGTGATTGGGCGCAGCGCGCAAAACCTCACAAAATTGGACCTCGGCCTGCTCCAGCGAACCGCTCCAGTGCAGGGCCAACGCGCACAGCGCCTGCGCCTCGAAATGGTTCGGATTGAGCGAAATCGCGTTGCGAGCGCACTGCTGCAACTCCGCAACCAGCGCGGGCGCCGGCAAATCGCCATAGTTGATACGTCGCACGCTGGCTCGTCCGCGCAGTGCCCATGCGTCGGCCGAGTCGGGAAACTCGCCGGTCACTTCGCTCAGCAGCGTCATGGCCCGATCAATGCTGCAAACATCCATATGAGTAATCAGCATTCGCGCCGATTCGATCTTGCTGCGCGCTGAGGGCGGCAGCAGCGGTTTGGTCGGACCCGGGTTGCCGTTGGACCCGCGCGCGTTGACGCCCGGTGCAAACGCAAAGCGCGCCAGCACTGCCTCGAACAGCGCATCGATACCCGCATACGGATTTTCGATCGTCGTCGTGCGCACCTCTGCCCAGGCCAGCTCCGCATCGGAAGCTTTGATCAGCCGTGCGCTGATCCGAAAGCGCTGGTTTGTCTCTGGCGACAACGTGGTTTCAATGATGTCACTCACGCCGAGTTGGCGACCGATTTCTAACGGCAACTGCATGCCGTTTCCCTGGCCATGCTGGACCGAGGCCTGTGCGATCACGCGCGGCAACCCAATCAGCACCAGCGCCTCGCTCAAGCGGTCGGAGAGCCCTTGCGCCAGCGCATCAAACGCGCTATCGCCGGTCAGGTTTCTGGTACGCATCACCGCCAGACCGCACGCGAGTGTGGCCCCCGCGCTTGCAGGCCGGTGGCGAAACTCGGGCGCATAGCGTCCCTTGGGCAGTGTGATGATCGTCTCTGGCACGCGATCGAAGTGCTGGTAGTGCTTATCCAGGCGGCCACGCAGCCGACCGATACTCACACGCACAATAGGGTCGATCTCCGCGTCATAGATCGCGGGGTCGCGCTGGAACACTGCCATCGCAATGCCCGCCTCGCACAGCGCGCCGTCGTCGCCAGCGGTCTTGCGCTCGACCAGATAGCGCAGCAGTCGACTGTGGCTCGGGGCGCGCCGGAAGGTGGCATCCTCAAGCAGCCGGTCAAGCTCCTCGCGGACTTGCTGGACGGTGGGTTGAGAGGTTTTTGCCACGGGTTAACGATAGCTTGTGGTGGGAGTTTACCGAGTTAAGCGTGCGCCAACCGCTTATTGCCGCCAACATTAATCGCCGCCGAAGCCCAGAGAAAAGCCCATCCATGTCACTTTCGTTCCACCTGTCCCGGTCTCGACCGCGATCAGCGGGAAGCCATACGAGAACGCACCGTTGAACAGTTCGGCTTTCAGATCAAGGCTCATGGTAGCCCCGGCATTCAAAACGACTGCGCTCGGGTCGCCTTCGGCTTGACCCACGGAGGTACTTCCTTTCAAACTGCTTTCAATCGACACTTCGCCGAGTTCCACTCCACAGTCCCCGAACTTGGCCAGTGGCTCGGTCAGGGCCGTGATGCCACCCGAGAACTTCACTTCCAGGGGAGGGCCAACCGCCTGTACTTCGAGGGACGGAGGTTTTTGTCTTTCGAACACCATCTGGAGCCCGGCCTTGCCGGCCTCGCTGACAGCTTTCAGCTCGAATTTCTTCAGGCTTCCCGCCGCACCACTGTTGCCAAAGTCGGCTTTGAAGAGCGACAGGCCACCCGATGCGGACCACCCCACGGATTCACTGGAGGTTTTGCTGAAGTTGAAGTCTTGCAGTGTTGTTGCTGCGGCGGCGATGTTAAGCAAGCCAAACGCGAATTGAGCTTGCCGCAACTTCCCTATCGCCTGGCATGCCGTCCTGGCTTTCTTGATGAGGTTCAAGCCTTCAACAAAGTTGTTGATGCCAAAGCTGACAACCTGCGAGGCGAGCGTTTCCCGACCGGTCGGATCGCTAAAGTTCACCGGGTCGCCATCGGCGTATTGGTAGCGATGCAACGATGTTGGCCGCGTCTGCCGACCCGGGGATGGATCACGCGACGTGAAGCGGCCGACGGTTGAATCGAGTTGGCGGGCGCGCAACTGGTAGAAGCCCGATTCGGCGTCGAAGTGTTCCCCCGCGAAGCGCAGAGGATTGATCGTCGAGCCGACGCTGGCGGTCTGGTTGCCGTAGCCATCGAACTGGTAGCTATCGGTCAGGTTTCCGGCGCCGTTGGCAAGCCCGCGCACGCTGCCCAGCGCGTCGCGCAGGTAGAAGGCGCTTGCGCCGCCACGTGCTGATGCGAGCGCTTCCCGTGCAACCGTATAGCGGGCGGTCAGCGCGTTCGCGCCATCGCGCTCTTCGATGATTTGCGACAGGCCGGACGGGTGCCGATGCGCGACCAATTGGCGCGTCACACCGGAGGCACGGTCGATGGAGACCTGAGCGCCATCGGCGTCGTATTCGTACTGCGTCATTCCGGTTGGCGCGGCCACCGTCACCATCCGGTTGAAGGCGTCATAGCCATATTGCGTAATGCTTGCGCCGTTGCTGCGTGAAACCACGTTGCCGTTGGCGTCATAGGCGTAACTGTTGCCGCCTTCGGTCATCAACCGATCATTGACATCGTAGGAATAGTTGGTTGGCACACCGTCGCGAACGCGTTGCGTGCGGTTCCCAACCGCGTCGTAGGCATAGGTGTGGACGAAGGCGTTGGCGCCGCCGCGTGTGTGTGAGGTCAGACGCCCCATGCTGTCATAGCCAAAATCCTCCGCAGCGCCACCCGCCTCGACCGTGCGCGTGCGCCTTCCTGCTCCCGAGTAGGTGTTCGCGAATGAGGCCAGTACGGCATTCGAAGCATCCTTGTGCGCGATCAGGGTCGGCCGATTGCGCAAATCAAACGTCCTGTCGGTGCGGGTGCCGTTGGCAGCGGTACGCCGCACCCGATTGCCCACAAGATCGAAATCATCGGTCGTGGTCCCCTCGGGCGCAGCGACGGTGGTCATGCGGTTCAGGGCGTCGTAGCTGTACCCGATGGTCGCTGCCGGCGTGGCCAGTGAGGTGATGTTGCCGTTGGCGTCGTAACCATAAGTGAGGGTTGCGCCGTCGGGCAAAGCGACTGAGGCGAGCAGGCCGCGCGCGTCGTAGGTGTAACTGGTGGTGCCACGGGCGTCGGTTGCGCTGGCGCGGCGTCCATCGGCGGTGTACGCGTAACTGATAGGTGTGGCACCGACCGGCGAGACCAGCACAACTCGGTTCATCTCGTCACCGGCCATTGTTGTCACGCGGCCATTTGGGTCGGTGCGCGTCACCAGACTGCCCACCGCGTTGTAGGCGTAAGTTTCGGTCTCGCCGCCCGGGTAGCGGCGTTCGATCAGTCGACCGAGCAGGTCATAGCGAAAGCGAGTGATCCGACCCAGCGCGTCCGTCTGGGTCAGCAGGTTGCCGCCCTCGTCATAGGCGTAGCCTGCTTGCCCACCGAGCCCGGAGACGGAAACCAGCCGACCCAGCGCGTCATAACTCATGTCGCTGACCTGGCCGTCCTCGTTCACCAGATGGACCAGGCGGCCCAGCACGTCGTAGCCACGCTGTTGCGTGCTGCCGTCGGGTAACGTGGCTTGGATCATGCGCCCGGTCGCGTCGTACAGGAACGTGGTGACTCTGCCTTTCGGATCGGTGGACGAGATCGGCGCACCCGCCGCATTGAGCGTGCGCGTCACCTGCGGCCGCAACGACGTGCCAGTCACGCCGTCCAGCACGGTCGGCAAGGTCCATGTGCTAAGGCGACCCGCCGCGTCGTAGCTGAAGTCTGTTCGATGTCCGCGCGGGTTGATCGAGGCCGTAACTTCGCCACCCGGCGTCAGAATGAGTTGTTCGAAGCTGCTGTCTGCGAAGGTTGTTCGCACGCGCCGGTTAAGCTCATCGTAGGCATAGGTCGTCGTGCGTCCAGCGCGGTCGGTTTCCTGCACGACATTGCCGTTCGCGTCGTAGTCGCGCGTCTGAAAACTGCCGTCCGGGAAGGTCGTGCGCTGCAGCCGTCCCAAACTGTCGTAGCCAATGGTGGTGCGCCGGGCCAGCGCGTCGACGCGCGCCGTCACCCGCCCGGAGGCGTCGTACTCAATGCCTTCAGTTCCACCAGCCGGGTCCCGAACGCTGACGAGCCGGTTCGCGGCGTCGTAGCCGTAGTCCGTGGACAGGGGCGTCAGTGTTCCATCGATGGTCCTGAACAACGTGGAGCGAATGCGGTTGCCGTTGCTGTCGTAGCTGTGGTCGGTACGCCTGAGCAGCGTCGCGGCGCCTTGGAAAACGTCCTCACGGATGAGGCGCCCGTAACTGTCGTAACCGAGCGCTGTGCGATTGCCCAGCGCATCGATGCGCTCGGTTGCCAGCCCCTGCGCGTTCGACGTCGATGTCGTCATTCCGCTCAGCGGGTTGGTCGACGCTGTCAGATTGCCGGCAGCGTCGTAGTTGAAGTCATAGTTCTGGCCTGAGGCATTGGTCAGCCGCGTTGGGTCGCGCTTGGTGTTATAGACGTAGCTGGTCGTCAGATTAAGACCAGCAGGATCGAC
The DNA here is from genome assembly GCA_963844495.1 of uncultured Pseudomonadota bacterium. Taxonomy (GTDB): domain Bacteria; phylum Pseudomonadota; class Gammaproteobacteria; order Burkholderiales; family Burkholderiaceae_C; genus Rhodoferax. Next base: position 122,420 of record CAWJOT010000057.1, on the reverse strand, counting down.
CGCCTGCGTCAGCGGCAGCGGGCCGTCGTAAGAGGCGACCGAGCGTTTTCCGTCGGGATCGACGGCCGAAGTCTCGTTGCCTCGAGCGTCGTACGTCCTGGTCGTAACTGCAGTGACGAGCGAGCCACCGATAGTGACGACGGCCTCTTGGCGGATGACATTGCCGTCGTCATCGGCCTGCAGTCGCATCAGATTTCCGCGGCGATCGACGATCACTTCCTGGATCGCGCCGGGGACGTGGGTGAGTTCGACACGATGCCCGCCGGCGTCGATGATTGCGGTCAGTCTGCCCTGTTCATCGAACTCACTGCGCACACCGCCTAGGCCGCTCGGATCGGTAACCTGAATCAGGTTGTGGCGCCGGTCGTACTTGTAGGACGATACCCCGCCCGTGGCGCCTACGTGGCTGGCGAGGTCGCCATTGAAGTCGTACGCGTAACTGTTTGCGTTTCCGTTCGGATCGATGATCTGGGCGATGCGTCCCTTGGCGTCGCGGATAAAACGGACGCTGCGGCCATTGCTGTGCACGATGCCCTCAGAGCCAAAGGTCACGGTGTTGCCATTGCGGTCAATGACCTTTTTCACACCCTCCAGGCGATGAATCTCGATTTGTTGGCCGTCGATCGAGGTATAGCGGAACAGTTTCGGATCGAAGGTATCGAGCGTGTAGTAGTCGACCAGTAGCGTCGTCGCGCCAGAGTCGATGATCAGCAGGTCCGGATCGCCGAGGTATTCGAGCGTGCCCAGCGTTCCGGCGCGTGGCACGAGGGCGGTGACGCGAGTGGCGTTCAACGCGCCGATGTTGGACATGGGTGTCAGTTGAAGGTCGAACTGCTCAAGTGTTCCGTCGGAAAGCGTCAGGCTCACGCGGTGTTCCGACGTCGGGGAAAGAAAAACTGTCGGGCCCGAGACGGTGCGCAACCAGCCGGTGCCGAGTACGCGGTTGGTCTGCAGCCTCAAGCTCTGCACACCGAGCCGCCAGCCGATGCCGAAGTCGCCCGGTGACTTGTCACGGCTGTCATAGGTGCGGGTCACGCTTATAGGAACCCCGACCGATGCCAACGCCAGGTCGGTGTAGCTCAGCGCGAAAAGCCCGATCTTGCGATTGCCTTCGACCACCACAGTGCGTTCGACTGTGCGCACGTTTTCGGACCGGTCGTAGACAGTGAGACGCAATGAATACTGGCCGTTAAGCAAGACTGTCGGATCAAACGTCCCCAGCGTGCCGTTGGTCACCGCTGTCGTACCCTCGGCAATGAGGGTGTAGTTCTCGCCACCCGCGGGCGCAATTTCAAGTTCATAGCGCAGGAAGTTGGTATCGCTCGCTGTCCCAATGATCGGCGTCGGGCCGGGGACGGTGCCGCCATCGGCTGGCGACGTGATCGTGGCAGCGGGCGGCGTGCTGTCGCCCAGGATGCGCGCGGCGACGTTCAAGGTTCCTTGCCCGGTCTTGCCAACAAAGCTGGCTGAAATAGCGGTGGTGCCGCTGGTGATCGCCTTTGCGATCCCGAACGGGTTGATCGTCGCCACGCCCGTCAGCGACGACGTCCATGCTGCGCTTAGGGTCACGTCGGCGCTGGTGCCGTCGGTGAGTATGGCTACCGCCTTGTATTGCAATTGATCGCCCGCGAGGCGCAGCAAGGGACCTGGGCCGGGCTCAATGATGATCGTGGCAACCGGTGCCGGAAGCGGTCCACCCGCCGATACCGTCAGCGCCTGTGGCGGCGCAGTCCCAGGCAGTAATTCGGTGCCAGCGGCCGTTGACTGGGACATGATTTCGCCCGCTGCAATGGTGGTCGAGAACGCGGTCGTGACATTGATCGTCAAGCCTGCCCCGACGAGCAGCGCGGTGGTCGGCGCCAGCTGCTGGCCGACGACGAAGGGCATCACAAAGGGTTGCGGGCCTTTCGAGACCGTGAGCCTCACTGTCGCACCGCGCGCGACGTCGGCGCTGCCGACCAGTGGGTCCTGGCCGATCACCATCCCAGCGGGTTGGGAGCTGAACAATTCGGTCACGACCAACGGGGTCAGGCTGGCTGCCTCGATCACCGTGCGCGCGGCGGGCAGGAGTTCTCCGAGCACGTTCGGGACGGGGACCGAAACATAGGTGATGTCGACAAAAAACGACTGTTCGGTGCGTGCGCCATGCGAATCAACCGCAGCGACGATCACCAGCACTCGCCCAAAGTTACACGCTCCGCCATACGACCCGCACGGCCCGCTGTAGATATCGACACCACCGGTCACCGGATCAACAGTCGGGGCCGGGTAGTAGGTCGTGTCGAACGTGCTGGACACAAACTCATAATGCACTGTGTCCCCCGGATCGGGATCGGTGGCGGTGATGGTGTAGACCCGCCTCGTATAGGGTGAGACGGAAAGTATCCCGGTGGGCGGCATCGACGTGATCACCGGCGGTCTGTTCTGCGGCTTTATGTCAACAGTCACCGTTGCGGGTAACGAATCGGACTTGCCATCGTTTGCCTTGTAGGTGAACGTCGTACCCTGCGCGATGCGCGGATCGATTACCGTGCCCTGCTGCGCTTGCTGGCGAAAATCGCGCCGCACCGAAGCGTCGTACAAAATCTTCGCGCCGTCGTCGCTGGCAGCCGGCCGGAAGTTGAGCTGGTTCTGCACCTTCGGTCCAGGCGCCCAGTTGTGGTCCCCCCCACTGATCCGCATCGCGTTGCCCAGGCAATTCACCGGTCCCGTTCCGGGGCCGTAATTGCAGTTCCATCGATTGGGAAGATGCACGATGATGTCAACGTGCCCATCGCCATCGGCATCCACCAGGAGTGGATTGCCGGGCCGGAAGAAGCCATCGCTTTCGGTATCGATGCTCCACAGTTCGGCGCCAGTGCGTCCGTTGAGGATGAACAGTCGGCGGGTACCCTGCACAATCACCTCGGGCACGCCGTCCAGATCGAGGTCGTAGACATAGGGTTGTGCTTCGGAGGTCATCGGCAAGCCGGCACCGCCGGGAGCGGTAGGGGGATCGGTGAGGATGTCCGGCAGCCGCTTGGCCCAGAGCAATGCCCCATCCGGCCGATAGACATACAAAAAGCTGTCACCGGTGACCAGTATCTCGGGAGCGCCATCACCGTCTACATCGGCAACGCTAAGCAGTCCGCTGACGTTCGTGCTGATCGGAATCTTGCGCAGCAGCGTGCCCTCGTGATTGAAGATGTAGACGCCACCTGCCTGGTAGTAGTTGGCGAGGAGATGAAAGACGACCTCTGCCTTGCCGTCGCCATCCAGGTCGGCAACCGCGACGGATGAGGGTTCGAACGACTTTTTCGGCCCGGTGTAGGCGTCGAATTGCGCCTGCCAGGCGAGTGTCCAGACCCCGCCCACCAGTTTCCAGACGTCGCCGCCGGAGATGATTTCGACCTGACCGTCGCCATCGAGGTCGGCAACAATGGGGATGTTTTGTGTGGTCGGCGAGTTGCGGGGCGCGACGTACTCGTTGGCGGGATTCGGTGCCGTGAGCACCTGGTCGATGGTGCCGGTGGCGGCATCGATCACAAACGTCCCCTTGCAGGCAATTCCTTCATCGGCAGGCAGGCCGCTTATCGTACGGCAGGCGGCATAGGCTAGGTGGCCCGAATTGGGGGCGTCGTAGTAGTAGCCATAGCTGCTGTCGGCCAGGAATCGCGTCAATAGCTTGGTCGATCCGCCCGCCGTGAGTTTCGCCAGCATGGGCACCGATCCGAGCGCTGACGACACGCGAAGCGGGGGAATCGGCGGGTCTGGCAAAGTCAGCGATGTGGCAGTCGCATAGGCGCCAGGATGCGGTTTCGACAAGCGCTCGCTCTTCCACTGCGTTGCCACTTTGCCGCCCGGCAGTATTTGCGAGACGTTGGCCGCGAAAAAGCGGTCGGACAAGCCGGCGGTATAAATGTTGTCGCAATTGACCGAAGCAAACAGGTAGATGTCGCCAGCACCCGTGACATCGCCCAGCGCGAATTGTTCGGAATTGATATAGGTTGCGCACGCCGATATGTCTGCGTGGGTGGTGATCGATTTGTCGAATTGCCACAACTGAGCGCCGTCGCTGCCGCGCCAAGCGCGGAAGTCGCCGTAGGTGGATGACACATAGTCAACCACGCCGTCGTGATCGAAGTCCGCCGCCAGCGCGAACTGCGTGTTGTCGGCCAATCCCAAACGCCAGCTTACGACGGGATTGAGTCCGGGAGCAGGTGGCAAGGTTGCCGGGGCGGTGTAGTTGAAACTACCATCGGCGTTGAAAGCGTTGAGCGTTCCCTTGTCCGGGTCGCTTAGCTTGATTGCAGAAAGCGGGTTGCCGCTGTAGGAGGTGTCATTACCGAGCACGCCGGGCGTAGGAATGGTCAGCGCTTCGCCAAGTCGGGCCTCGTAGCTGTCGTTCTTTGCCACCGGCAGTGGCGCTGCTGGTGTCAAAGTAACTGTGAATGTCTTCTCATCGAACCGGGCGGCCGCGTCGGTGACTCTTGCAGTAACCTGATACTCGCCGGGCACGATACCGACGGTGGGCCAGTTCAGCACTGCGCCGCTCAGGCTCATCCCCAGCGGACCCGCCACCAGCGCAAAGGTCAGTGTGTCGCCCGCGTCCGGGTCGGTAGCTTGCAGCGAGCGTGTGAACGCGGTGCCGACTTGCAGTATCGCATTGACCTGGGGTGCCAATTGCGGCGGCTGATTGGTGTGCACCACGGTAACATGAAAAGTTATCGTCGCCGTGTGGCCGACAGCGTCGGTGACCTTGGCGGTGAATGTGTTGAGTCCAAGCTGGGCCGCGGTCGGCGTCCAGTCGACCAGCGGTGACGGGCTCAGCGCTGCGCCACCGGGCGCCGTGAGCAGCGTATAAGTTAGCGTGTCGCCCACGTTGGCGTCGCGTGCCACCAGCAGTTGCTGATAGCGCGTGCCAAGCTCAATGGTGCGGTCCGCGATCGCCAGGAACAGCGGCGCTCCGTCGCTGACGGTCACCTGCATGCTGCTGCTCGCACTTAGCGCGCCGTCGCTGGCAGCGAGCCGCAACGTGTAGACACCGGGGGCCGCGAACGTCGCGCTGGTGTTGAGGTTTGCAGGGTTGCCGAAGACCACACCCGAGGAGGGGCCAGAGACCAAGCTCCAGATCGTCGTCAGGTGTGCGGGTGGGTTGGGCAAGCCGTCGTCCGTCGCGCTGCCGCTCAAGGACGCGCTTGCTGGCAACGTGACCGTCTGGTTCGCTCCCGCGTTGACGACAGGAGCTTGATTGACAAGTTCGCGCTCTAGCACCATGTCAACGCGCAGCGCAAGATTGGCACCGTCTTTCACAGCGTACAACGCGACCAGATCCTGCCCGGCTGGGGCATCGCCCTTGGCACCGGTCGCCAGCGGCGCAACACCCGTCCAATCGGCGCCGTTGCCGTCCAGAACGATGGCCAGGGCCGAGGCGGTGGTCAGTGCGCCGGCCACCAAGCACAGCATAAGCAGCAGCGGACCGCCCTGGCGCCTATAGTTGCGCATCAGCCAGCCGGTAGCGCCGACCAGCACCAGCAGAATCAGCAGCGCCCAGGGCGACAATGCCGGTATTGGCACCGCCGCAGGCGACGCCTGCAGATTCAATAGACTCGTCGAGATCAGGCTGTCGCTTGAGGTCATGGCGCCAACCTTGACCGCGCTTGCTGCACCCAGGTCAACCAGCGGGATGAAAGTCTCGATCAGGTCCGAACCGTTAAGACCCGTCGTCATTCCCACCGGCCAGCCACCGAAACTCACCGTAACCGGCGCGCCGAATACCCCGCCCGTGCAGGTGCGCCGCGTGATCGCCCCCACGGTCCCCGCATTTGCTGTGGTCGTCACGACGGTGGCGAGAGCCACTTCCACGCCCGACATCGAGCGACTGCCTAGGGTCAGCGTGCATCCGGTTGCGGGATTGTTGTCAATATCGAATCCGATTTCGACTGATGTCATGGCGGCCCGCGCCGTGGAGGCTGCCATGGCCAAGACCAGACCGACCACCCCGAACGCCAATGCATGCAACCACTTTTTGGGAGACGAAATAGCTGACATGACAAGACCCTCAGGACATTTTTTGACGCCGGCGGCCCAGTCTAGTCCGAGCGTCGTGACGCACCACGTAACAATACGTTACATGGATCCAAATATACCCTCTACGCTGATCAGGAGCTGGGCAAATCAAGAAACTCTGGCTCCAATCGGGTCACCGCTTTAACTTGCGGAGCCGTGGCCGCGCGCCGCCGAATCGTGAAAACAAAACAACCGTTAACGCAACCCCAGCATGGTCCTGGCTTCGGCTGGTGTGGCTACCGCACGGCCCGCGTTGCGCGCGCATAGGGCCAGCGCCGCAATCAGATCGCCGTTGCCACGCGCTCGTTCCCCGTTGGGCAGATAAAACGTATCTTCCAGACCGCTGCGCAGCATGCCCCCGAGCTCGGCCGCCCGTTGGTGCACGGGCCAGATTTCTTCTCGACCAATCAGGGTGGCCTGCCAGACGCTGCCTGCGGCCATCCAGCGCGGCAACAGGGCCAGCAGATCGGCGTCACACGGCATGCCCGAGGCCACGCCCATCACCAGGTTGTATTCGGCGCGTCCCATCCCCGGTTTGAGCATGCCGTTCTTGAGGAACATGCCCACTGAACGGACGATGCCGACGTCAAAGCACTCAAACTCGGGGTGCACCTGGCATTCGTCCATCACATCGAGAAACTGCTGCACTTTGGCCACCGGGTTGTCAAACACCATGGGGGGCCACGCCCACTTGCCGTCTTCCTTGATCTTGAGGTAATTCAAACTACCGGCGTTGCACGCCGCGATTTCGGGCCTGACGCGTCGAATGCAGGCCAGCGGCCCCGAGATATCGGGACCGACCACACCGGTCGTCAAGTTGATGATGACCCCGGGACAGACAAGGCGAATCGCGTCCACCACCGCCTGCGCCACATCAGGATTCCAGCTCGGCATATGACCCATGCCGTCTTCCTGTCTGCGCACATGGACATGCATCACCGACGCACCCGCATTGAACGCCTCAAGCGCCTGCGACGCCATTTGCTCGGGTGTCACGGGCACCGGATGCTGCTTCGGATTGGTCAACACGCCAGTCAGGGCGCAGGTCAGAATGGCTTTGTCCATCAGGCTTCCTTCTTCTCTTCAAGTTCGAGTTCAACCAGCAAGGCACCCGATTCAACCTGCGCACCAACATTGGTGTGCACCGCAATCACGGTGCCCGGACTTTGCGCGGCCAGCCACATCTCCATCTTCATGGCCTCCACGCACAGCAAGGCCTGCCCCGCAGCCACCTGAGCGCCGCAGGCGACCTGGAGTTGCGTCACTTTGCCCGCTACCGGCGAGCAAACGCGCGCTGCATCAACCGCCGAATCCTTGCCCGGGAACGGCGAGACCTCCGCAAAATCAAACGTGGCCCCAGACACCACCAGGTAAAGCTGCCTCTCGTGCCGCACCGCCAGCGCACGGCGCGCCACAGCGTCAATCTCGAAACGCAACACACCATCCTTGAACTCGAGGATCCGCAGCTCGTAGCGCTCGCCGTCAAGCGTGACCGCGACCCGCCCCCGACGATCAGGACAGACCCGAGGCGTTTTGAGCACGTCGGCCCACTGCAGTGGCATGTCGTAGGCCGCAACGCTGTCGGCGCGCCAGTTCGCGCCGCCCTGCATGGCAAACACCGCCGCCGCAAGACACCACGTCAGGCCGTCGGGTGCAACTCGCTGCAGCAGCGCTTCTCCACGGTCCTGCCAATGGTCGATCATGCCCGTGGTCATGGCGGCCGAGCGAAAGGCCTGATGATCAAGAAGGTCGACGAGGAAGCGCCCGTTGTTGCGAAGGCCCAGCAGCGGCGCATTGGTCAGGGCCGCGCGCAGACGCCTGATGGCCTCGTCACGATCCTTACCATGGGCAATGATCTTGGCCACCAGACCATCGTAGAAGGGCGAGACCTCGCCGCCCTCTTCAAGACCGTGGTCAATGCGGACCCCGGCCGACAACGCCCGCTCGGGACGCCACCAACAGACGGTTCCGGTCTGCGGTGCAAAACCGGCGTACGGATCTTCGGCATATAAACGGGCCTCAATCGCATGGCCGGCAAGCTTGATGTCGCATTGGGCCAATGGCAGTGGCTGACCGGCGGCCACCAGCAATTGCCATTGCACCAGATCGAGGCCGGTCACCATCTCGGTCACCGGGTGTTCGACCTGAAGACGCGTGTTCATTTCCAAAAAATAGTGTTGCAGGTTCTCGTCCACCATGAATTCCACGGTCCCGGCCCCGACATAACCAACGGCCAGCGCCGCCGCCACCGCGTCCCGACCCATGACCTGACGCATCGCCTCATTGACGACCGGTGAAGGTGCTTCTTCGAGCACTTTTTGTCTTCGCCGCTGGGCCGTGCAATCGCGCTCGCCCAAGTGGACGGCGTTGCCATGCGCATCGGCGAAAACCTGGATTTCAATGTGCCGTCCGTTATCGATCAGGCGCTCGAGCATCAAGGTGCCATCGGCAAACGCGCCCAGCGCCTCGCGTCGGGCGCCGATCAATGCCTGCGCCATCTCCTGGGCCGAGTGCACCAGCCGCATGCCGCGCCCACCCCCGCCGGCGACAGCCTTCACCAGCAGCGGAAAGCCAAGTTTTGAAGCCTCTTGGGTCAACCGTGCGTCGTCCTGCTCATCGCCAAGGTAACCTGGGGCGCAGGGCACACCAGCGGCAAGCATGCGCCGCTTGGCCAGCGCCTTGTTGCCCATGGCCCGCATGGCGGAGGGCGGTGGGCCGATAAAAGTCAGTCCGGCGTCCTGACAAGACTGCGCGAAATCGGCGTTTTCACTTAGAAAGCCATAACCCGGATGCACGGCGTCGGCGCCGGTCTTGCGCGCCGCCTCCATCAGAGAGCCGACATTGAGGTAGGAGTCAACCGCTGCCGGAGCACCAATATGAACCGCTTCATCGGCCAGCGCCACATGGGGCGCGCCGCGGTCTGCGTCGCTGTACACAGCGACGGTCTGGTAGCCGAGCGAACGCGCCGTACGTATTACGCGCACGGCGATCTCACCGCGATTGGCGATCAATATTTTTGTAAAACTCACGGCATGGCCCAACTAGGTTTTCGCTTCTGAATAAAGGCGGCGGTTCCCTCCTGACCCTCGGCGCCCTGCGCCGAGCGCGAGAAAACCTGCGCCGCGTGCTCAACGAGATCGGCCGGTGCGCTCAGGCGTGCCTTGGCCATCAGCGCCTTGGTCGCCGCCAGTGCGCCCGGGGCACAGGCCAGTATCTCTGCGAGCAAGGACGCCAGCGCTGCGTCCAACTGTTGCGGCGCATACACGGCGTGCACCAGACCGATTGCCAGTGCCTGCTCGGCACTGACTCGCCCACCGGTGACGGCCAGCCGTCTGGCCTGCGAATACCCCAGACGTTGAACCAGAAACGGTGCAATTTGGGCCGGTACCAAGCCCAACCCGGTCTCGGGCAGTCGACAAACCGTCGTGTCGCCGGCGAGCACGACATCAGCGACACATGCCAGCCCAAGACCGCCACCCATCACACTACCCTCGAGCACCGCTACCACAGCCAGCGGACTCTGTGCGTAGGCCACGCAAAGCTCGCCAAACTCGGCATTGACCTGCGCCATCGGGTCCTGCTCGGCCGCACCGCCGCGAAATTGCGCGCCAAGCATGCGCGCCGCGACCATGTCCTTCAAATCGGCCCCGGCGCAAAAGTGCCCCCTGGCGCCACGCAGCACCAACACACGAACCGCGTTGTCTTGCCCGGCACCGTCGTGAGCATGGCGCAGCACCCGGCTCAGCTCGGCCACCATCTGGCGCGACATGGCGTTGCGAACCTCCGGTCGGTTCAGGGTGATATGCAGTACAGCGCCCGTCTGGTCTACGTGAAGCGCTTCGAAATTCATAGCAGTTGTCACTTGATGTTGCCCGGCAGTGTGCCTTCGAGCTTGCAGATGATGCCCAGCATGATCTCGTCGGCGCCGCCGCCGATGGACATCAGGCGACCATCGCGGTAGGCCTGCGAAATCGGATTGTCTGCCGTATAGCCCATGCCACCCCAGTACTGCAGGCAACTGTCGGCAACCTCGCGACTCAGTCGTCCGGCCTTGAGTTTGGCCATGGACGCGAGCCGGGTCACATCCTTGCCCGAGACGTAGGACTCGACCGCGCGGTACGTCAGCGCGCGCAGCGCCTCAACCTCGGTGCGCAGTTCGGCCAGGCGGAAATGGACCACCTGGTTGTGCAGGATCGGTTTGCCGAAGGTATGGCGCTGGCGCGTGTAATCAATGGTTTGATCAATCAGGCGGTCGAGCGAGCGCAGCGACCCCGCAGCTGCATACAGCCGTTCCTCCTGGAACTGCAGCATCTGGAACATGAAGCCCATGCCTTCCTGTCCAATCAGATTGCGCCGCGGAACACGGACATCGTCGAAGAACAGTTGCGCCGTGTCCGAGGAATGCATCCCGATCTTGTCGATCTTCTGACGGGTGACGCCAGGGCTATCCAGGCGCACCATGATTAGCGACTTGTTCTTGTGTGGCGAGCCTTCGGACGTGTTGGCAAGCAAACAGCACCAGTCGGCCTGCATACCGTTGGTGATCCACATCTTCGAGCCGTTGATGAGGTAGTCGTCTCCGTCCTTACGTGCGGTCGTCTTGAGCGCTGCCACGTCGGAGCCACCACCAGCCTCGCTCACGCCAATACTGCCCACCATGTCACCGGCGATGCTCGGCGCCAGAAACTCGCTCCTCAACTCGTCGGAGCCAAAGCGCGCCAGTGCCGGCGTACACATGTCGGTCTGCACGCCGATGGCCATCGGCACGCCACCGGCGTTGCACTCACCAAGTGCCTCGGCCATCACCATCGAATAGCTGAAATCGAGCCCCAGGCCGCCATACTCTGCCGGGTACTTGATGCCAAGCAATCCGAGCTCGCCCATCTTCTTGAACACCGTGTGTATCGGGAATTGCCCGGCAGCCTCCCAATCGGATATATGCGGGTTGATCTCCTTGGCGACGAACTTGCGCACGGTATCGGCAATCTGTTCATGTTCAGGGGTAAATTTCATAACGAACTCCGGTCGAAAAACTGATTTGAATTGCAGCCACCAGCTACAGGCGCGCCACACCGAACGTGTTGGCGTGCAGTTCGCGTCGCCGCGCTTCGTCGGCAAGCGCCAAACACAAACCGAGCAGGCGGCGCGTATCACGCGGGTCGATGATGCCGTCGTCCCACAACCGGGCGGTGCCAAACAGTGCGGCCGATTCCTTGTCAAGACGCAGGCGAAGCCCGTCAGACATGGCCTTGAGCGCCTCCTCATTGGCGGCCATGCCCGTGCGCTCGATCTTGGCACGATTGACGATGTCCATCACCTTGGCCGCTTGCGCCCCGCCCATCACGGCCGTGCGCGCCGTGGGCCAGGAAAAAATGAAGCGAGGATCAAAACCGCGCCCGCACATGCCGTAGTTGCCCGCGCCATAGGAACCACCCAGAACGACCGTGAACTTGGGCACACGGGCGTTGGCGACGGCTTGAATCATCTTCGAGCCGTGCTTGATGGCCCCGCTTCGTTCGGCCACTGACCCCACCATGTAACCCGTGGTATTCTGCAGAAAAATTAGCGCGGTACCGCTCTGATCACAGAGCTGAATGAACTGACCGGCCTTGGTTGACCCCGAGGGCTGGATCGGCCCGTTGTTGCCAAGAATGCCGACCAGCCGACCGTTCCATCGGGCATGACCGCAAATCATTTCGCTGGCGTACTCGGCCTTGAATTCGAGAAAGTCTGAACCGTCGACCAACCGTGCAATGACCTCACGCACGTCGTAGGGCTCGCGCTCGTCGGCTGGCACGAGGCCTAGCAGTTCCTCCTCATCGTGCAGCGGTTCGATCAACTCGCGCTGTGCTGGTGCGAGTTCCCAGTTGAGTTTGTCCATCACCTCGCGTGCCATGCCGATCGCGTGCGCATCGTCCTCGCACAGGTACTCGCCCAAGCCCGTGACCCGCGCGTGCGTCTCGGCACCACCGATCTCGTCTTCCGTGCAATCCTCGCCGATCGCCGCCTTCACCAGCGGCGGACCGGCCAGGAAGATGTTGGAGCGACCACGCACCAGAATCACATAGTCGGACAGACCAGGCAAATAGGCGCCACCCGCGGTCGACGAGCCATGCACCACCGCAATCTGGGGCAGGCCGGCGGCCGACATGCGTGCCTGATTGGCAAAGCTGCGACCGCCTTCGATGAAAATTTCGCTCTGGTACATCAGGTTGGCACCACCGCTTTCGACCAGATAGATCACGGGTAAGCTGTTTTCGCGTGCGATCTCCTGCGCGCGCAGTGCCTTGCGCAAGCCCATCGGCGCAACCGTGCCGCCCTTGACGGCGCTGTCGCTGGCAGAAATCAGACAACGCTTGCCGGCCACCATGCCGATGCCGACAATGGAGCCGCCGCCAAGCACCGACTTCTTGCCGTCGTCGTCGTGCATGTTCAGCCCGGCGAGACGGCTGAGTTCGAGAAACGGTGAACCACGATCGAGCAGGCGCGCCACGCGCTCGCGTGGCAGCAGCTGGCCTCGCGCCTCGAACTTGCCGCGCTTGGACTCGGACTCGGCGATCACCTTTTGCTCAAGCTGCTGTACTTGTGAAAGCAATTCACGCATGCGCCCACCGTTCTTGGCAAACGCATCGGACTTGACATCTATCTTCGAACGGATCACAGGCATCGGTAGGTTTCCTCTTCGTCATGACGATTTGACCCTATGCTAACGTTAACGTCAACTTGATTTCGTATAGGTACTTCCCCTATACTTCGCGTCATGTGGATTTGCTAGGATCGAGCCGCTCTCATAAGGCACCGGCCTGAAACTTTTTTTGAAGGAAAACCATGAACCTGGAAACTTGTACCGAGTCGATTCGCACCAAGGTTGGCACCGATTGCGGGCTGGCCGCGACGCTCAAGTTCGACTGCGGCGACGACGGTGTGATCTACATCGATGGCAAGGCGACACCAAACAGCGTGAGCAACAGCAATGCCGAGGCCGACTGCACGGTGGGCATCTCGCTGGAGAACCTCAACGCGATGCTCGGTGGCGAGCTCGATCCAGCCACCGGCTTCATGATGGGCAAACTCAAAGTGACCGGCGACATGAGCGTGGCCATGCGTCTGCAGCGCGTCGTCTGAAGTCGGCCTGGACGATGGCCGTGGCAGCGAGCGACCCTCCTGACCAACGGCGCCAGGCGCGGCCTCGGCACGCTACCGGCCCCGGTGCGCTCCCCCGCACGAGCGACGCGCAGGCGCTGGTCGACGCGCAGCAGGATGACGCAAGCTCCGCCTTGTTTGGTATCACCGAGTTGTGCAGTGAGTTTGGAATTACCCTGCGAGCCCTGCGTTTTTATGAGGACAAGGGTCTGCTCACGCCCCGACGGGTCAACGGGGCACGTGTCTACACACGGGGCGATCGCGCTAGGCTGATTCTGATCTTGCGAGCCAAAGCGCTGGGCTCGCCACTCTCGGAAATCAAGCGCTACCTCGACCTCTACGGCAATCACGGCGAAGGTCGCGTGCAACAGCTCAAGTACGTCATTGATCGCACCGACACCGCAATTCGCGAACTCGAACAAAAACGCTCCCAGGTTGACCAGACGCTTGCCGAACTGCGGGTAATCAACGCGAGCTGCCGAAAGTATCTGCAATTGCGCCGCCGCAACCCCAAGCCTCAGCGTTAACTGCGGCAGTTTGCCTGTCACGTCCTCGCCCACGGGCGGCACATCGGTGCCAAAAGGCGCAGGAATTCAAGGGGCTATGGCACAAGTCGGCTTTGCGTCCTACAATCATCCGAGCCGGACGTCCGACCCGGCGCGCGCGGTGCCTGAAGGCGCCATGGTTGCCATGTAACTTGGAGGTCTCATGGTTAAAGAGCTGTTTCCCAAGGGCCCAACGGTGGCGAAGCCTCCGGCAGCGCAGCCCTATTCCGCGCTTGATCCGGTGCCCGTGCCTGACGTGGTTGAGTCCGACACCGACTCGGCGTGGGGCCTGTGGGAAGACTCAATCGCCTCGCTCGACGCTCGGTCCGATACGGCCTTCGAAAATACGGAACCCGCCAAGCTGCCACCGAAGGCCACCGCAACGCCACCCAAACCGCGCGCCTAGCCAGATTTGCCTGGGTGCACGTCTCGGCGCGCTGGGGCCTGCGCCTGGCAGCTGTCAGTTCTTGGGCGGCAGGAACAGGGCCTGCAAATCGTTGAGAAAATCGAAGCCGCGCACGGTCGGTGTGATACGGGTCAGATCGCGTTCGAGCAGTCGCTGCGCCTGGCCCGCTTGCAGCGCTGCCTGGATCGCCGTGATGGCCAGGCCGGTGCGTTCGGAAAACAACGCCAGGTCGAAGCCGTCCTTCAGGCGCAATGCGTTGAGCATGAATTCGAACGCCAGGTCGGCGCGAGCGATCTCCTCAACGCTGGCGATGGCAGAACCGACCAGTGCACGATCCATGTACAACTTCGGGTCCCGAAACCGTACTTGTCGCACAACACGGTGCGCAAAGCTCAGCTTGCTGTGCGCGCCCGCGCCCAGTCCAAGGTAGTCGCCAAACTGCCAGTAGTTGAGGTTGTGTCGGCAGCGATGGCCAGCGCGCGCGTAGGCCGAGACTTCATAGCGGCTCAAGCCCGCCGTGCCGGTCATCGCCGTGATCAGATCGAGCATGTCGCAGGCCTCATCGTGCGATGGCAGGACCAGCGGGAATTTCGCGAAATAGGTGTTCGGTTCGATCGTGAGTTGGTAGATCGAAATATGTGATGGCGCCAGCGCCAATGCGATGCCAAGATCGTGCTCGAGGTCAGCGAGGGACTGCCCGGGCAGCGCGTACATGAGATCCACATTGAACGTCTTAAATGCCAGCGCTGCCTCTTGCACCGCGGCGCGTGCCTGCGCGCCGTCGTGGACACGGCCCAGGATCGCCAGCAACCGGTCATTGAAGCTCTGCACGCCGACCGACAGGCGTGTCACACCGGCCGCTCGAAACACCCGAAAGCGGTTCGCCTCGAACGTGCCCGGATTGGCCTCAAGCGTAATCTCGCACTCCGGTTCGAGTTGCACCCGGGCCCGGATGCTTCCTAGCAGGTGGTCGATCGCTTCGGGCGCGAACAGGCTGGGGGTACCACCACCGATGAAGACGCTGCGCACGGGACGACCCCAAATGAGAGGAAGTGAGGCCTCCAGATCAGCGATGAGGGCATCAACATAGCGCTGTTGCGGCAGTGCGGCCGAGGGCATCTCGTGCGAATTGAAGTCGCAATAGGGGCACTTCTTCAGGCACCACGGCAAATGGACATACAGGGTCAATGGCGGCAGCGCCGCAAGCTGCAACCCGCCCGGGCGCAGGTAATGCTGCAGGTCCGGTTGCGCAGGGGGCAAATTGGGGTCAGCTTCCAACGTCGCCCAACCAGCGCTCGCGCATCAGTTCAACCATGACCCGTGCCGCCCGCCCCCGATGGCTGTTGGCGTTCTTGACCTCCAGGGGTAGTTGCGCAAAGGTCTGATCAAACTCGGGAATGAACATCACCGGGTCAAAGCCAAAACCGTGGTTGCCTGCGGGCTCCTGCGCGATCAGGCCGCTGACGCGACCGACCGCAATCAGCGGCTCGGGGTCTTGCGCCGAGCGCACCGCGACCAGGGTGCTGACCATGGCCGCGCGGCGGTTCACCTGCCCCTGCATCTGCTCCAACAGGGCGCGCACATTGTTGCCATCACCCTTCTCGTAACCGAACCGGGTGGCGTAATAGGCCGTATCCACCCCCGGTAACCCCCCAAAGACGTCGACGCACAGACCGGCGTCATCAGCCAGCGCAGGTAGCCCGCTTTGCCCGGCAGCGTGTCGGGCCTTGGCCAGCGCATTCTCGACGAAAGTATGAAATGGTTCCTCCGCTTCGGTGATGCCGAGTTCGCTTTGCGCGCGCAGCGTCAAGCCCAGAGGGGCAAGCATGGCGCGCAGTTCCGTGAGCTTGCCCCGGTTGTTCGACGCCAGCACGATGGTCTTCATCAAATGGGCAACTGGTGGCCGTCAGAATTGCGCTGGAAGCTACAAAATTGATAGCGAATGGCGTTGCAGCCGGACCAGCTCGGCGATCCCGTTCCCAGCCAATGTCAGCAGGGCGTCCATTTGCTGGCGCGAAAAAGTTGCCCCTTCGGCGGTGCCTTGTACTTCCACGAAATGTCCATCACTCGTCATCACGACGTTCATGTCGGTGTCGCAGGCCGAGTCTTCGCTGTATTCCAGGTCGAGCAAGGCAGTGCCCTGGACAATCCCCACCGAGACGGCCGCCACCGGATGCCGAATTGGTGAGCGCTTAAGTTGGCCCGTGGCCAGCAAGCGTTCGACAGCGTCATGCACGGCAACGTAAGCGCCGGTGATCGCGGCCGTGCGCGTGCCACCGTCGGCTTGCAGTACGTCGCAATCAATGTGAATCGTGCGCTCGCCCAGCAGCGCAAGGTCCACCGCAGCCCGCAGCGAGCGACCGATCAGGCGCTGGATTTCCTGCGTGCGTCCGCTTTGCTTGCCACGTGCGGCCTCGCGCTCACTGCGTGTGTGCGTGGCCCGTGGCAACATGCCGTATTCCGCAGTCACCCATCCTTGGCCGCTTCCCTTTTTGTGACCCGGCACCTTTTCCTCCACCGAAGCCGTGCACAGGACTTTCGTATCGCCGAACTCGATCAGGACCGATCCCTCGGCGTGCATCGTGAAGCCTCTGGTGATCTGCACCGGCCGCAAGGCGTTTGCAGCACGCGCGCCGCTTCTCGCAAACTCATTCATGTCAACACCCGGTCAGGCTTTCTTCGCGCCCGAGCGGCGGATGGCTTCATTGATCTCTGCGATGGAGCGCTCGATGGCCGCATCGTCCATGTCCTCCAGTCCGGAGTCGAGCCAGCCCGCTTGCACGGTCGAGGCAAACACGCCGTCGCTGATGGAATCGGTTGAAATGCTCCCTCGCGTCGTGGCAAACCCATCTGGGGTCTCCCACTCCAGCGCGATCACCGTGACATTGTCGCTGGTCTCACCGCCCCGTTTCAGGGCACGATCGACCAATTCCGGAACGGCCTCGCTAACAGCCTTGCTTTGCAACTGATCGACGATGTCGGTATCGCTCAGGCTGGTCCATAGCCCGTCTGAACACAACATCATCCGATCACCCTGTTGCAGCATGATCGGCCCGGCCAATTCGAAGACCGGCTTGTTGGGCGAGCCCAGACAGGTAAACAGGATGTTGCGGTTGACCAGCGCCGGGACTTTCAGTCCGGCCTTTTCTGCTTGCCGCTGCTCGTGAAAGGAATGATCGAGCGTACGCGCCAGCAGTTCCCCCTGCCGCACCAGGTAAAGCCTGGAGTCCCCACAGTGAATCCAGCTGACCGCGCCCGCCTGCACAACCGCCGCCACCATCGTGGTCCGGGGCGAATCAAACATCCCCTTCTCGATGGCGTAGCGCAAAATCCGGTGGTGCGCGGCCATCAATGCCGCACTCAGGAATGTCCCGACATCGGCCAGCTCCGGTTTTGCTTCCTTTTGAAACAGCTCGGAAACCGCCTGCAAGGCAAGTTGCGCGGCGACCTCGCCCTGCGGATGTCCACCCATCCCATCAGCGAGCAGGAAGATGCCCGCCCCCCGCGTGTAGCAGTACCCCATGCGATCTTCATTGACTTTGCGCCCGCCCTTGCGACTGACCTGGAAAATGGAGAATTTCATTTGCTCTTTCGGCCAAAGCCCGTCGCCTTCTGGACATTTTTCTTCGTGTCCGCCACCATCGTGTCGATCTGCAGGCGGACCTTCTCGCCCACGCTCAGCCGTGTATAACGGCGTTCGCCTTCGCGATTGAGTTCTTTCTGCAAAGAAAAAACGGACTGTGGCCGCGACAGGGCATCGAGCGACATGCACCACTCGACGACCTCGATCAAATTATCCGAATAGACACCACGCAAGCGCGTCAGCGCCACACCAATGCGGTCTTTCTCAATCCGCTGCGGCGCATCGTTTGGCGGGTACCCCTGCATGCAGGCGTAAATGCACGCGCCAATCGCATAAATGTCGGTCCACGGACCCATCGCTGCGTCGCGGCGGTACATTTCCGGCGCGGCAAAGCCCGGCGTATACATCGGCCGGATGAAATTGCCTTCCTTGCTCAAGACCTCGCGCGCCGCGCCAAAATCGATCAGCACCGATTTGTTGTCGTCGGTGATAAAGATGTTGGCCGGTTTGATGTCGAGGTGCAGCATCTTGTGCTGGTGCACAATTCTCAAACCACGCAGTATTTCGTCAAACAGCGAGCGGATCGTTGACTCGCGAAACAGTTTGGCGTGCTTGAGATCGCGCGCCGTGATGATGAAGTCCTGCAGGGATGCACCCTCAAGGAAATTCATCACCATGTAAACGGTTTCGTTCTCACGAAAGAAATTCATCACGCTGACAACAGACGGGTGTGATATCTGCGCCAGCGAGCGACCCTCTTCAAAAAAGCTCTTCAGCCCCAACCGGTACAGCGAGAGCTTGTCCGGTGGCACCTGTGGCGCCAGTTCGCCGGGCGAGCGGGTCGCCAGTGATGAGGGTAAATACTCTTTGACGGCCACCTGTTGGCCCTCGGAATCGACGGCCAGATAGACCACGCCGAACCCGCCCGCGGCGACCTTGCGGACAACTCGGTATCCACCAATCATCGTATCGGGCGGCAGCGGTGCTGGCTTCGTGGTCGACATTATTTTCTGACGGGCTCCCCGGAGTTCGACCCGAATCGGGTTATTCTCAGGCCTACTCCATTGATCAATTTGTTGCCATGCCAGTTTACAGCATGACTGGGTTTGCCAGCGCACAAAGCAGCGCGGTCGGCCCCGAATCGGAACCAGACGGCAAAGAATTCGCCCCGGGCCGACTTGGCATGGAAGTGCGCTCGGTCAACAGCCGCTATCTGGACCTGACTTTTCGCCTGCCCGAAGAGTTCCGCGCGTACGAGCCCGCCCTGCGCGAACTGGTGATCGGCAGAATCAGGCGCGGCAAGGTTGAAATGCGCGCCGTGCTGGAAAGCGGCTCCCAGCCTGTGCTCGCCGAGCCGACGGCGCGAATGCTGCAACGCCTGGGCGCGATTCAGGACATGGTCCGGGCCTGGCTGCCCGAGGTAAGGGCCTTGAGCGTGGCCGAAATCATCGGTTTTTGCGGCGGGCAACGAGTTCCGCAGCGCGACTGGCGTGAAGAACTGCTGGCCCTGGCCGAGCAGACCGTCAACGCGTTGCGTTCGGCGCGCGAACGCGAGGGCGAGCGCCTTGCCGCCATGTTGCTGGCGCACATCGGGCAACTTCGGGCCCTGGCGACGCAGGCCGGGCCCCTGGTACCTCAGCTCGTTGCCCAGCAGCGCCAACGTTTCCTGGATCGCTGGCAGCAAGCGATGGCCCTGACCGATGCCGATGCCAGCGTCATGCCGCAGGCCGCGCAGGACCGCGCCCTGACCGAAGCAACTGCGTTTGCCATGCGCATCGATGTCGCCGAGGAGATCACGCGTCTGCATTCACATCTGGACGAAATCGAAAGATTGATCCACAAGGGCGGGGAACTGGGCAAGCGCCTGGATTTCCTGATCCAGGAACTGCATCGTGAAGCGAACACGCTTGGTTCCAAATCGGCGGCGCTGGAACTGACCCACATTTCCGTCGACATGAAGGTCCTGATCGAGCAGATGCGCGAGCAGGTGCAGAACCTAGAATAGCGCGACGTCCCATTTGCCACGGTGCCGCCCTCCATGGATTACCCCGGAAACCTGTTTGTCGTTGCAGCGCCCAGCGGTGCTGGCAAATCCAGTCTGGTCAGGGCGCTGCTCGAGCTCGATGCACACGTCCAACCATCCGTGTCGCACACCACCCGCGCGCCGCGCGGACAGGAAAAGCATGGGCGCGAATATTACTTTGTCTCCGAGTCTGAATTCGACGCCATGGTTCATGCCCGGGCGTTTGTGGAATGGGCCCACGTCCACCAGTACCGCTACGGCACGTCCAAGAAGGCGATCGAGGAGCGCATCGCCCAGGGCGCCGATGTCATTCTGGAAATCGATTACCAGGGAGCGCTGCAGATCCGGAGAGTTTTTTCCAACGCGGTGATCATCTTCATCCTGCCACCGAGTTGGGACGAACTGCGCGCCCGGCTGGAGCGCCGCGGCGAAGACTCCAGCGAGGTCATCGACCTGCGCTTGCGCAACGCCGCGCAGGAAGTGGCCCAGGTTCATCAGTTCGACTTCGTTATAATCAACGAGTTATTCGACCGCGCGCTTTTTGACTTGAAAGCGATCGTTCACGCTCAACGGCTAAAGTTTGCAGCGCAGCGGCGCGCCAGGGCCGACACATTCACCGCACTTAACATTGCCTAGCGCGTTATCCTGACTTTTCGGAGAATCTAATGGCCCGTATTACTGTTGAAGACTGCCTGGTGCATATTCCCAATCGTTTTCAGTTGGTGTTGGCAGCCTCGTACCGGGCCCGGATGCTTAGCCAGGGTCACGCACCCAAGGTCGAGAGCAAGAACAAGCCGGCCGTCACAGCCCTGCGCGAGATCGCGGCGGGAAAGATCGGCCTGGAAATGCTCAAGAAGGTTCCACTCTGACTGGTTCACACAAGCCTGCAAAAGCACCGCGAGCGGTGCTTTTTTTGTTGTGCCGGGTAAAGCGGTCGCTGCACGCTATATTTGAGGGGTGAGCAAAGGCCACCCATCACCCACCAGCAAGCACCCGCGCGCGCAAGCCAAGTTGCCCGGCCCGAGCGCGTCCGCACCCGCTGTGAGCAACGCTGCAGCGGCGAGTTTCGCCAGCCTGACTGCCAAGCTCGACTACCTTGGCGCCGCCGATCTGGAACAGGTAAGACTCGCTTACCGCTTTGCCGATCAGGCTCATCTAGGACAGGTTCGCGACGGTGGCGAACCCTACATAACGCACCCGATCGCTGTAGCCGCCCAATGTGCCGAATGGAAACTCGATGCCCAGGCACTGATGGCAGCATTGCTGCACGACGCGCTGGAAGACTGCGGCATCACCAAGGTGGAGTTGATCGAACACTTTGGCTCCCAGGTGGCCGAACTGGTTGACGGGCTGACCAAGCTCGACCGGCTGCATTTCAACACGCGCGAAGAGAACCAGGCTGAATCCTTTAGAAAAATGCTCCTGGCAATGGCGCGAGACGTTCGCGTGATACTGATCAAGCTTGCCGACCGAACGCACAATATGCGCACGCTCTCGGACGCCCCGCGCGAGAAATGGGCGCGGATCGCCTCTGAAACGCTCGACATCTATGCGCCCATTGCGCATCGCCTCGGACTGAACCAGACTTACCGTGAGCTTCAAAACTTCGCCTTCCGTCATTTGAGGCCCTGGCGCTACGCCATTCTTTCCAAAGCAATAGCGAAAGCCCGCAGTCGACGGACCGACTTGATTCAAAAAGTTCAGGCGGAGGTGGAATCAACTTTTGCCGCCTGTGGCATGCAAGTGAGGGTCAATGGACGGGAGAAAACCCTTTACTCGATCTACCGCAAGATGGAGCTCAAGCACCTGAGCTTTGCCCAAGTGACCGACATCTACGGCTTTCGGATTCTGGTCCCCACCATCACCGACTGCTACACAGGGCTGGGCGTGCTGCACCAACTGTACAAGCCCCTGCCAGGCAAGTTCAAGGACCATATAGCCATCAGCAAACTCAATGGCTATCAGTCGCTACATACCACGCTGGTCGGACCGTCGGGCGTCAACGTCGAATTCCAGCTCCGCACCGAAGCGATGAATGTTGTCGCGGAATCCGGCGTCGCCGCACACTGGCTGTACAAGATCGGCGCGACACCCGAAGCCAGCGATCACGATCGAATGGGATCGCAGTGGCTCCAATCCTTGCTCGATATCCAGAATGAAACCCGGGACGCCGCCGAGTTCTGGGACCACGTCAAGGTTGACCTGTTCCCGGATGCCGTTTACGTCTTTACGCCCAAGAGCCAGATCATGGCGATGCCTCGGGGCGCCACCGTGCTTGATTTCGCCTACGCGATTCACAGCAACGTGGGCGACCAGACCCAGAGCGCCCAGATCAATGGTGAGCAGGTACCGTTGCGTACCGAGCTCAAGAACGGCGATGTCGTGGAAATCGTGACCAGCCCGCAAGCGACGCCGCACGCGTCGTGGCTTAGTTTTGTCCGCACTGCCAGAGCTCGGTCGAAGATTCGTCATCACCTCAAGACGCTTGCACTGGTCGATTCACAGGGCCTGGGCGAAAAGATGCTGGTTCATGCATTGCGCTCTGAGGGGATTGAGAAGTTGCCCGACGAAACGGACGAGAACAAGCCGCTCTGGGAGAAGGTGCTGCGCTTCACCGGAAACAAGAGTCGCTCCGAGTTGCTGGTAGACATTGGACTGGGCAAGAAAATTGCCGGCATCGTCGCCAAGCGGCTTCGCACCTTGCTGGCCGGTAGCGGCCACAAATCGAACGCTGTTTTGCTCTCGAGGGCGCGCTTCAACGTCGTCGGCGACGACGACGACGACGGCGCGGGTCGGGGGGCCATCGCGGGAATTGTGCTCGACGGCAGCGAAAACACGTCGGTCGCCTACGCCCCGTGCTGCCGACCAGTACCGGGCGACGGGATCGTCGGCTACCTGGGACGCGGCGAGGGTCTGATTGTGCACGCCGAGGACTGCGCCGTTGCCATCAAGCAGAAATTCAAGGACAGCGAACGCTTCGTAAGCGTGGAGTGGTCGGACGAGCCGGTGCGCGCGTTCGAAACCGAGGTGCGGGTGACCGTCACCAACGGCAAAGGCGTGCTGGCCCGGGTCGCCGCGGCGCTGGCCGCCTCGGAAAGCGACATCACGCATATCACGATGGACGACGAGGCAAGCCACGACACGGTCGACTTGCGTTTTCTCATCGCCGTGCGCGACAAGAATCAACTCGAAACGGCGCTACGTAATCTGCGCCGGACCCCCTCGGTCCTGAACGCACGCCGGACCAAGGCAGAGCCCTAGATCAGTCCGGACCCGGTGCCGGATAGTCAACGCTGACAACTTCTATTCGCTGCGGCCCATGCGGCGTTACGAACTCAAGAACGTCGCCGACGTGGGCTTTGAGCAGGGCCTTGGCAATCGGCGAAACCCAACTGACCTCCCCGTGCGAGGTCTGTACTTCGTCGACGCCAAGAATCGTGATCGTGCGGCTCTGACCCGCACCTTCTGAGTAAGTCACCGTGGCTCCGAAATAAATCTGGTCACCCCCATGGTGAACCGACGGGTCGATGATCTCGACCATTTCAAGGCGCTGGCTCAGGAATCGGATCCGTCGGTCGATCTCGCGCAGGCGCTTCTTGCCATAAATATAGTCGCCGTTTTCCGAGCGGTCTCCGTTGCTGGCCGCCCAATGCACTGTCTCGACCACCTTGGGGCGCTCCTTGTCGATCAGGTCGAGCAGCTCGTCACGCAGGCGGCGGTAGCCCGAAGGCGTGAGATAGTTCTTTACACGCGCAGCAGCCGACGGCGACGGCTCCACATCGCCGTCTTCGGGGTCATCGGTTTCCTTGGTAAAAGCCTTGTTCATTGGACGTCACCCAATATTACAGGGCTTCTGAGCGACGCATCGCCGCGGATGGGCGCGCGACACACAGCGTGCTGAAAAAGACAAAGGACTTACACCCTTTCGAGCGTAAGTCCTTGATTCTATTACGTTTACTGGTGCGGCTGGCAGGAATTGAACCCACGACCCCTTGGTTCGTAGCCAAGTACTCTATCCAACTGAGCTACAGCCGCTGAGCGCCGCAGTATAGCAGCATGCGCAGCCGCAGCGGGCCTGCAGATCAATGCGCCTGGTCCCAATTCGGACCGACGCCAATCTCCGCCAGCAACGGTACCTTGAGCTGCGCGACGCCCGCCATCAGGCGCGGAATCTCGTGCTTGAGCCAGTCCACCTCGGCCTCGGGGACCTCAAACACCAGTTCGTCGTGCACCTGCATGATCATGCGGGTGCCGAGCCGCTCAGCGTCTAGTACCTGCTGCACCTTGACCATGCTGAGCTTGATCAGGTCGGCTGCAGTACCCTGCATCGGCGCGTTGATGGCAGCGCGCTCGGCACCGCTGCGCCGTGGCCCGTTGGGCGAGTTGATCTCGGGCAGGTACAGGCGGCGGCCAAACACGGTCTCCACGTAGCCTTTGGCCCTGGCCATAACCCTGGTTTCGTCCATGTAATGCTTCACGCCGGGGTAGCGGTCAAAGTAGCGCTCGATGTAATTCCTCGCGGCCATGTTGTCGATGCCCAGACTGCGCGCCAGACCATAGGCGCTCATGCCATAAATGAGTCCGAAGTTGATGACCTTTGCGTAGCGCCGCTGCTCGCTGCTGACGTCCGAGGTCCCGACGCCAAACACCTCGGCGGCGGTCGCGCGGTGGACGTCCATGTTGTCGTGAAACGCCAACAGCAGCGCTGCGTCGCCGCTGATGTGCGCCATGATGCGCAGTTCGATCTGGCTGTAGTCGGCACTGGCTATCAGGCAGCCGGGCGGCGCCACAAAGGCTTCGCGCACGCGCCGCCCCTCGGCCGTGCGGATCGGAATATTTTGCAGGTTCGGGTCATTGCTGGACAGGCGCCCGGTCACGGCCACGGCCTGTGCGTAATGCGTGTGCACACGCCCGGTGCGCGGATGGGCCAGTTGCGCGAGCTTGTCGGTGTAAGTCCCCTTGAGCTTGGCCAGACCGCGGTGCTCGAGAATTTTGGCTGGCAGCGGATAGTCTTCGGCCAGCTTCTCCAGCACTTCTTCGTCGGTGCTGGGGGCGCCGGTGGCGGTTTTCTTGACCACCGGAAGACCGAGTTTGGTAAAGAAGATCTCGCCAATTTGCTTGGGGCTGCTCAGGTTGAAGGGCTGGCCCGCGAGTTCGTGCGCTTCTTTTTCCAGTTGCACAATGCGCTGGCCCAATTCATGGCTTTGCCTGGCCAGCGTGTCGGCATCAATCAGCACACCGTTGCGCTCAATCCGGTACAGCGCTTCGCTGCTGGCGATTTCCAGGTCGTAGATGTAGCGCAGCTTGTCATCAACTTGCAGCCGCGGCCATAACGCTTGATGCACGTCCAAGGTCATGTCCGAGTCTTCACAGGCGTACTCGGCGGCCTTGGCCACGTCGACCTGATCAAAGCAGATCTGATGCACCCCCTTGCCGCACAAATCTTCAAAACTGACCCCCTTGCGGCCCAGGTGCCGCTCGGCCAGACTGGCCAGGCCATGGGGCTTGTGCACTTCGAGCACATAGCTTTGCAGCATGGTGTCATGCGCGTAGCCCTGGACCTCGATGCCGTGGTTGGCAAACACGTGACGGTCGTACTTGATGTGCTGGCCGAGTTTTTTCTTGCTCGCGTCCTCCAGCCAGGGCTTGAGCCGGGCCAGCACCTGGTCACGCGACAACTGCGCTGGTGCATCCGGATACGAGTGCGCCAATGGAATATAGGCCGCTTCACCTGGCGTAACGCTGAAACTCACACCCACAATCTGGGCGCACATCTCATCCAGAGAGGTCGTTTCGGTGTCCACCGCGACGAGTTCGGCCGACTCAACCCGGGCCAGCCAGCGTTCCAAGGCGTGCCACGTCAGCACCGTGTCATAGTTCGACGCCGTAACGCGGGAGGTGGCAGCAGGCGCATCGGGCTCGTCAAAAAGACCTTGTTCGACCTTCGGTGCGGGCCTGCCGAGCGAGCCTTTGGCAAGTGTCCGCGCCAAACCCTTGAATCCATATCTTTCATAAAATTCAGCCAAAGCGCCCGTATCCAATGCGCCAACAGCTATTGAATCAATAGCAGGAAGGTCCGCAACCCAATCGCCAAGATCGCAATCGGTACGGATTGTGAGGAGTTGTCGGGCGGTGGGCAGCCAATCGAGCGACTGGCGCAGGCTCTCGCCCACTGCACCGCCGATCTCGTCAGCGTGGGCCACCACGGCATCGAGCGAACCGTATTGTTTCAGCCATTTGGCAGCGGTCTTGGGGCCAACCTTGGGCACGCCGGGCACGTTGTCAATGGCGTCTCCGACCAAGGTCTGAAAATCTACCATCTGCCGCGGGGGCACGCCGAATTCGGCCTCGACCCCGGCGACGTCGCGGCGCTTGCCACTCATGGTGTCGATGATCGTGATGTGCGCGTCGACCAGTTGCGCCAGATCCTTGTCCCCGCTGCTGACGATCACTTCGATGCCCTGAGCGGCGCCAGCCACGGCCAACGTGCCAATCACGTCATCAGCCTCCACGCCGGGCACAGCAAGCACCTTCCACCCCATCAGCCGAACCACCTCGTGGATCGGTTCGATCTGGGCGCGCAGGTGTTCGGGCATGGGCGCGCGCTGGGCCTTGTACTGCGGGTAGAGTTCGTCGCGAAAGGTCGGTCCCTTGGCGTCAAAGACGCACGCGGCGAATTCGGCGTGAACTTCCCTGCGCAAACTTTGCAGCATGTTGATCATGCCTCGAATGGCCCCCGTGGGCGCGCTGGTCGCATCCCCTGGCACGGCCCTCAAATCGGGCATGGCGTGAAAGGCGCGATACAGGTAGCTCGATCCATCTACCAGCAACAGCGTCTTGTTCATCGGTTTGGCGTCGTTCATGCGCGCATTTTGCCTGTGCCGGGCTGGTGTGCCGTGGTTCTACAATCTGCAGCATGCGATTGGCCCCTTTCCTTGCCCTGCTTCTGGCTTGCTCGAACGCATCCATGGCCCAACTGTCGGCGCCGAGCGCAAACCCGTCGAAACCGGCGAACGAGCCCGCCGCGGCGCCGGCGCAAGGCATCGAGCAGCGCGTTGAGCGCATTCACATCGAAGACGCTGGCGCGCGCATCGACGAGTTGCGCGTCGGCGGAGAAACACGCAGCATCACAGTTCAACCCACCGTTGCCATGCCAACCTACCAAGTCGCACCCGACAGCGGGCTGCGCAGTTGGAAGCTGCTGGCTTTTTGATTCATGGCGGTTTACACAGAAGTCTCGTCTTCGCGGGCCAGCGCGTTGCTGCATCAACTCAACCTCGGCGAACTCCAGGAACTGCGCGGGTGTGCCGGGGGCATTGAAAACACCAATTATTTCGTCACGGCCGTGCACGGTGGCAAGACGCGCGACTACGTGCTGACCCTGTTTGAGCGCCTGAGCGCCACCCAGTTGCCGTTCTATCTAAAGCTGATGAAGCATCTAGCCCAGCGCGGCATTGCGGTGCCCGAACCCCACGCCAACGCGCTCGGTGATCTGGTCTTTGATGTCGAGGGTAAACCGGCAGCCCTGGTCAACCGACTGCGCGGCAAGAGCGTACTCGGGCCAACGCCCGCGCACTGCGCCGTCGTCGGCGCCCATCTTGCAAGAATGCATTTGGCGGCAACCGATTTTCGCCTGGCACAGCCCCATCTGCGGGGCCTGGCTTGGTGGAACAAGACGGTCCCCGTGGTCTTGCCGTACATGGGTGCCGCACCATCGGAGCTTATCCGCAACGAGCTCGCCTATCAGAATGAGGTGGCGCTGTCCGACGCCTATCGCTTGCTGCCACGCGGCCCGATTCACGCCGACTTGTTCCGCGACAACGTGCTGTTTGAGGAGCGAAATGGCCAGCCCAGCCTTGGCGGGTTCTTTGACTTCTATTTTGCCGGCGTCGATCACTGGCTGTTCGACGTGGCTGTGTGTTTGAACGACTGGTGCGTTGACCTCAACTCGGGCACGCACGACGCCGCTCGAGCCCGGAGTTTTCTCCACGCCTACCAAAGTGTGCGTGCACTCACCGATGCCGAGCTGCACCTGCTGCCTGCCATGGCACGTGCCAGCGCGCTTCGCTTCTGGATTTCCCGGCTGTGGGACTACCACCTGCCGCGCCCGGCGCACATCCTCCAGGCGCACGACCCAAGTCATTTCGAACGGGTCTTGCGCCAGCGCATTGCGCGCACCGATCTGGCGGCCGTAGCCGTGCACTGACCATGAAATTGAATATTGTCCCGGCCCGAACCGGCATCCGTTGGGTCAAGCTTGGCATACGGACATTCTTCAGACAACCGCTGGCGCTGGCCGGATTGTTCTTCATGTTCATGGCCGTCATGACGGTGGCCAGTCAACTGCCCTTTATCGGGGTCGCACTGTCCATGACGCTGTTGCCGGCGGCCACCCTTGGACTGATGGCGGCAACGCGGGAGGCCAGCCACGGACGCTTCCCGATGCCGGTCGTGCTGCTGGCCGGATTTCGCGCGGGCCGGCCAAAGGCGCGGGCCATGCTTTTTTTCGGCGGGCTGTACGCAATGGGTTTTCTCGCCGCCATGGGGGTATCGTGGCTGGTCGACGGCGGGGTCTTTGCCGGGATCTATCTTGGTGGCACAACGCCTACCCGCGAGCTCATGCTTGAGTCGGACTTCCAGGCGGCAATGTGGGCCTTCATCGGCCTGCACCTGCCACTTTCCCTGCTGTTCTGGCACGCGCCAGCGCTCGTGTACTGGCATGACTTGTCGGTCGCCAAGAGCCTGTTTTTCAGCCTCGTGGCCTGTTTGCGCAATTTTTGGGCCTTCACCGTCTTTGCCATCATGTGGCTGGCCGTGCTGGTGTTGGCTGTGCTCGGCGTCACAACCATCGGCACCCTGCTGGGCAACCCGGGTCTGATTGGAGACATCTTGTTCCCCGTGCTCCTGATCATGGCGGCGATGTTCTTCACGTCGCTGTATTTCACCTTTCAGGAGTGTTTCAATCCGGAAGTGGTCGTCGACCCCTGAACTGACGACCGCCTGTCGGCACGGGCTTCAGGGCTGACCCAGGAACAGGCCCCAGTATCGAACAATGTCTTGCAGCCCGACAGGATCAGTCTTGTCGGTCAGGCTTGACAGCAATTGCTTGGCTTTGTCAACTTCCTTGACCTTGGCATAAGCCGCCACCAGGCGCAGCTTGGCGGATTCGCTGTGGCGTGCGATGCCGCGCGCGAGCCCCTGCTCCATTTGCGCGATGCCGCGCTCGGTCTGGCCGATTTGAAGCAGATTGAAGCCATAGTTGAACAGGGCCAGTCCGTCGGGCAGGCCTTTGGCCCTGACAATGTCCTTCTCCAGCGTGTCGCGGTCTTCCGCCGCCGCCTTGGCGATTTTGACCTTGAGGCGACCCGTCTCTGCAGCCTTCGGGCCGACGCCGATCAGGCCCGCCGCGTAGCCCTGCTCAATGATGCCGTTGGCCTCAATGGCAGACCCTGCCTGCAAAGCCATCTCCGCCATGTCGGTGTAGTCGCTGGGCTCGGTCAAGCCAGCAACGGAACGTTGCAGTCGAAACACGTCAAGTTGCAAGGACGGCGCGAGCCCCGGTTTGGACCAAAGTCGCGCCAGCAGGGATTGCCAGCGGGCCGTGTCGGGGTAATAGTGAACCAGCATCTCAAGCGCCTGGGTATGACCCGCCTCGTCGTGGACACGGCCACGCGAATCGGCCAGCAGGCGCAGTTGTATCTCCGCGGGCTTTTGACCCGCCGAGGTCGCCTTGCCAATCTCGGCGGCCAGCGCCGTCACCGCGTTGGCGTAGTCGCCCTTGAGGTAAAGGCTCTGAGCACGCAGCGTAAACATGCTCGGATCATTGCCACCGCCCTGAAGGTAGCGTTCGACCCAGGTCAGTGCGTTGGGGTAATTCTTGGCGTTGTAATAGAGCGCAGCAACCGCCTGGAACGAGGCCACGCGCTCAGCCGCTGTGAGCCACGGACCGTTGCCGGCCAGCTCAAACTGCTGCGCCGCGAGATCGGCGTCGCCCGTGGCCACCGCGAATGCGGCTTTGACGCGCGCGAGGATGTGCATCTCGTAAGGCGTCTTGGCCGCGACGGCCTCAGCGGCCAGGATCTTGTCGGCCGCTTCCTGATTCTTCTTCTCGGCCAGCAGTCGCTGCGCATCCTGCAAGAAGATACCTATCTCGGGGCGCACCGTCAGCACGGCGCCGGTCCCGGTCGGTGCCGAACTGGCCGTCGACGCCGCGCCAGCGCGCTCCTGTTCTGGCGCGGTGGACTGCGCCTTGGCGTGCGGCCCGAACGCGACAAGCGTCCATGCCAGACCCGCCGTCGCGACGCGAAGCAGGTGCTTGCTGTTTTGAATCATGATTAACTCCAGTCGTCTCGAAAAAAATCCGCTCGTATTACTCTTCATCCTCCGGGCAAGGGCGTGAGCTTGGCCACCGAGAGCGCGAGCCACTTCAACCCGTGGCGGGGAAAATTGATCTGCGCGCGCGCGTCGTCGCCTGCGCCCTCCAGGGTTTGCACCGTGCCTTCACCAAATTTGCCGTGAAAGATTCTCATCCCCACGTGCAGGCCGTGCGCCGGGCCACTGTTTCGTTGTGGAACCGGGGTTGCGTCCTGCCCCGCACTTCTCGCACCAAACTGACCCCTGTAGCCCGTCAAATAAACGCCTTCAGCTCCTGATTTAATAGCATTTTGGGCTCCGAAACCCGGCTGCCTGGGCGTCATCCATTTCAGCGCGGTCTCGGGCAACTCGTCGAAAAACCGGCTCCTGACGTTGTAACGGGTCTGCCCGTGCAGCATGCGCGTTTGCGAATGGCTCAGGTACAGGCGCTTGCGCGCCCGGGTGATGGCAACGTACATCAAGCGCCGCTCTTCTTCCAGGCCATCACGATCGCTCACCGAGTTTTCATGGGGAAACAGACTTTCTTCCAAGCCGCTGATGAAAACGCAATCGAATTCCAGCCCTTTGCTCGAATGCACCGTCATAAGCTGTATCGCATCTTGCCCGGCCTGCGCCTGGTTGTCGCCCGCTTCGAGCGCCGCATGCGAGAGAAACGCGGCCAGCGGCGAGAGGGTCTCGCCCGTGTCATCCTCCGGTGCCATGGCCTCGATCGGTCGGTTTGCATCGAGTCCCTGGGAAGTCGGCGATTGTGGCAACCGCCGACCCGCCTCATCGACGCGCAAAGCGACGGCGTCGCGCCCAAAGCCTTCGATCGAGACAAAGCTCTCGGCCGCGTTGACCAGTTCTTCCAGATTCTCTACCCGGTCGGCGCCTTCCCGATCGGCCCGGTAATGCTTGATCAAACCACTGTGCTCGAGCACCAGATCGACGATTTCGCGCAGGCTCAGGCCCAGGGCCTGCTCACGCAGCACGTCGATGCCAGCGAGAAACGCCCCGATGTTGGCGCCTGCCTTGCCATCGAGGCCCCGCACCGCGTCGCTGAGGGCGCAGCTGCTCGCTCGCGCGGCGTCCTGCAACTGCTCGAGGCTGCGCGCGCCGATGCCGCGCGGTGGGAAATTGACTGCGCGCAGGAAGCTGGTGTCGTCGCGCGGGTTCTCCAGCAGGCGCAGGTAGGCCAGCGCATGCTTGATTTCCGCCCGTTCAAAAAAGCGCAAGCCACCATACACCTTGTACGGTATGCCATGGTTGAACAGCGCCGTCTCGATCACCCGGCTCTGCGCGTTGCTTCGGTACAGCACGGCGATCTCTTTGCGTGACATGCCCTCGCGCACGAGTTGACGCAATTCATCGACCAGCCACTGGGCCTCGGCGAAGTCGCTGGTCGCCTCGAACACCCGCACCGGCTGCCCTGGTCCCTGCGAAGTGCGCAGGTTCTTGCCCAGGCGTTTGCTGTTGTGGCCGATCAATTCGTTGGCGGCATCGAGAATATTGCTGCCACTGCGGTAGTTCTCCTCGAGCTTGATCTGGTGCTGCACGTTGAACTCGCGCACGAAATCGGCCATGTTGCCGACCCGCGCCCCGCGAAAGGCGTAGATGCTCTGGTCATCATCACCGACGGCCATCACGCACCCCGTGGGCTCGAAACCCGAATCGTCATCGATCGAGTTGCCGGTTCCGGCACCCGAGAGCATTTTGATCCACGCGTATTGCAACCGGTTGGTGTCCTGGAACTCGTCGATCAGGATATGACGAAACCGGCGCTGGTAGTGCTCCCGAATCGGATCGTTGTCGCGCAGCACTTCGTAGCTGCGCAGCATCAACTCTCCAAAATCGACCACACCCTCGCGCTGGCACTGTTCTTCGTAAAGCCGGTACAACTCAATCTTCCAACGGGTCTCCTCGTCGCGCGCTGGCACCGCGTGCGGGCGCAAACCGTCCTCCTTTTGAGCGGCGATGAACCATTGCAATTGCTTCGGAGCCAATCGTTCGTCATCGACATTGAACTGCTTGTACAGACGCTTGATGCTCGAGAGTTGATCCTGGGTATCAAGTATCTGGAAGGTCGATGGCAGGCCCGCGAGCTTGCAGTGCGCCCGCAAGAAACGATTGCACAGTCCGTGAAATGTTCCAATCCACATGCCGCGCACGTTCAACGCGAGCATGCCCGAGAGCCGCACGAGCATTTCTTTGGCTGCCTTGTTGGTGAAGGTCACCGCCAGCACGCCCCCGGGGGAAACCCGTGCGCTTTGCAGCAGCCAGGCGATCCGCGTGGTCAGGACCCGGGTCTTACCCGAACCGGCCCCGGCCAGAATCAACGCGTGCTCGGCGGGCAGCGTAACGGCCGCACGCTGCTCGGCGTTGAGGTGCTGCAACAGGGTGGCATCGGGCAGACCGGTCATTGTGTTGGCTGCAAACATCGGATGATTGTAGAAAGCCCACCGCAGCGCAGCGGCAGGCGGCAAGGGCCCGAGAGTTCGGACCCGCTATTTTTCGTTGCGTTTTGACGCGGGTCCAAGCCCATGTGTTTGGGCGCCCCCGGCATCCAGACCCGGATCGAACGGCATGAGCAGGGGCAAATCAACAACCGGCGCGCTGCCCTCCTGCGCTTGCGATGGCGACGCCGACCCGAACGCGGACAAATCGATATCCAGTCCGGTACCATGTCCGGCATCGGGCTGCGACAAATCCGACGGCGCTGGCATGGTATCGCGCGCCTCAACAGCGTCTCGCCTGCCAAGCGCCATGGTCGTCAAGCCAACGCCCACCGCTGCCTGCGCGGCCGCGCCTGCCACGGCACCATGCGCCACGCCATGCAAAAGGAGCAACTCGCGAAACGCCGCGAGATCAAACACCTGCGCGTCGTCGGTCCACGGATCCCGAAAAACCAAAGTCTCAATGGCGTCAAGCACCTTGGGCTTGCCCCAAAGACCGGTCAGGCGCGAGAGCACCTCGGGATAGGCCTCCAGGCCTTTACCTTCGTCTCTGAAAAATGCGAAATCGGGCACTCGCCCGTTAAACAGCAGCTTGAAATCCTGACGAAACTGGGCGAACTCCTCCTTCAGGCCAAGCGAATGGATCAGGACGAACAGATCAAGGTAAACAAATGGGTTGGGCTCGTCGCTCTCGCTGACCTGCTTCTTCAGCGTGCGCACGGCCAGATCGGTCTTGCCTTGCGCAGCCAGCGCTTCGGCCTGACGACGCGTCTCCAGAACCGCCGGCGAATGAAGATCACGCACCACTTTGCTGGGTGCCGCAGCAGCGGACTTGCTCGGCCCTGCGGACCCACGCTGCCTCTTCGGCGGCGCGTCCGCCGGCATGAACTCGCCGAAGTGCGAATCGCTCATGTCGATCAGCGTGACATCGACTTCGGAGACGGAACCGGCCTCGGCCGACGCACCGGCGACAGCGCCACCACCGGCGCGCCGTGCGGGGACGCTCCCGTCGTGCTTCATGAGCTGGGTTGAGATCGGAGCGCCGTGTCTGGAGCCGACCTCGGGCGGCGGGACCGACATCGAACTCGATCCGCTCCACCACTGGTCGCCCCGCTCCCGGTTCTGGCGCTGACGGTACAGATACCAGCCTGCGCCGAGCAGGGCAAGCAGGACGACACCGACCAGACCGTAGATCAGGCCGACCGGGAACCGTTGTTCTTCAGCTTTCTGCAAACGGGCCCGGAGGTCGAGCACGCTGGCCTGATTTCTGGCCGCCGCCTCGCGCAGGGCTTTCACATCGGCCTCCAGCTTCTGCACTTTTTCTCGCTCGCGCAAGGCATCCTCGGACGGCTCAAACGTCATGAACGAATCAAGATTGGCGACGCGATCGGACAGCAGTTCAAGCGGATCGAGTTTCAGCCGTGGCCGCCCCGCTGCAGATTTTCGCGTGCTCGCTGCGCTGGTGCTGTCGGGCGTTTTGGCGCCAGCTTTGGCCGCGGCGCGTGCCGGGCGTTCTACGGCTATCGGCGCAGCTCTGGGCTTCGGTCCTTCGACACCGCTGCTCTGCGCCTTGGGCGTACGGCGCTTCACCGCTGTGCTGGGCGCGTCCACCGTCGGCGCGACAGGGACCCCAGCGGCGGCCGGTGGTTCGACCGCCACCCTGGCCGCAGGCGCAATGTTGGCCGGCACGACGAAGGGCAAGGACGAAGGTTCAACCTCGCTGGGCAGGTCAGCGAGCACAACGTAGCGCCGGGTGGTCTTTTGACCGCATCCGGTGCGCAGATAAATCGTCACGACCGGCTCGTCAATGATCGCCGACGACGTGACGCGGGCGTTGACCGTCAGCGCATGCGCCGTCGGTTCAACCGTGACGCGAACGCGAGCCGGATCCTGGCGTGCGTCAGCATGAAATACGTCCGCTCCCAGGCACAGGGAAGCGGCATCTTCCCCGGCATCGAGCTGCACCGGAATCGCCATGTCCAGGGAATGCCCGACCAGCGCGGCTCCACGGATCCGACCCAGCGTCAGCGCTTGTGCGCTCAACGCAACAAAAAGTAACGCGATTGCGACGAATTTTTCTTTATGTTCCAACAAGAGTTCCCTGGGTAGAGGCGATTCTCAAACCGGCGCGACAACGGCGCCTGCACCTGCAACTCGCCAGATCATACCGTCGAGGGTCCCATTTTTCCACAAAAAGCTGACATTTCCCATGCAAACCCACACCCAGGGGCCCGAACGAGGTCACTATGAACGCCTTGCGGCCGGGCCCGGGAGCGGGTCGCCTTGCAGGAAAAGCGCCTGAGGGAAGGCTGCCAGGCGCAGTAAACTTGCGCGATGTGCCAATTGTTGGGAATGAACAGCCGCCTGCCTGCCAGCCTGACACTGAGCTTTTCCGGCTTTTCCCAGCGCGGGGGCGGCACCGACCATCATGCCGACGGTTGGGGCATCGCCTTCTTTGAGAGCGAACATGCGACGCCGGACATCCCCGGACGCGGCCTGCGCTATTTTGTAGACCGTGAAGGCGCGTCGACTTCGCCGATGGCCGACATGCTGCGCCGCTACCCGATCAAGAGCCACAACGTGGTAGCCCACGTGCGCAAGGCAACGGTTGGCGCCGTGAGTTTGGAGAACTGCCACCCGTTTGTCCGCGAGTTATGGGGTCGGTATTGGGTTTTTGCACACAACGGCGACCTCAAAGACTATGCGCCGCGCCTGCACGGCAGCTTCCGCCCGGTGGGCAACACCGACAGCGAGTTGGCGTTTTGCTGGCTGTTACAGGAATTGGCGAAATCCCATGCCGGCGTGCCAACGGTCGAGGAACTCACCTGCACCCTGTCCGAACTGGTGCCGCAGATTTCGCGTCATGGCACCTTCAACTTCCTGTTAAGCAACGGACAGGCGCTATGGGCCCATGCCAGCACCAAATTGCACTACGTGTTGCGCCAACACCCATTTACCGAGATCAGGCTCAAGGACGAGGATGTGACTGTCGACCTGGCCGACCTGAACAGTCCGCAAGACCGCCTGGCCATTGTCGTGACCGAGCCGCTAACCACGAACGAGGACTGGATCGCGATGCAACCGGGCGAGTTGCAGGTCTTCACCGATGGCGGCATTGCCCACTGCGCGCGTGCGAGTTGCACCCCGGTGTGTCAATTCTCCAGGATCTGTTCGAGCGCGAGTACGAACATCGCGGCCACATCAAACCCGGTCTGATCGAAAATTTCCTGAAAACAGGTCGGACTGGTCACGTTGATCTCGGTCAGGCTGTCGCCAATTACATCGAGCCCGACCAGCAACAAACCCCGCTCGTGCAGAATCGGCCCCAGCGACTCGGCAATGAAGCGGTCGCGCTCACTCAAAGCCTGCGCCACCCCCTTGCCACCTACGGCGAGGTTCCCGCGTACCTCGCCGCCCTGCGGAATGCGTGCCAGGCAATAGGGGACGGGCTTGCCGCCGATGACGAGCACGCGCTTGTCACCATGGACGATGGCGGGCAGGAATTTCTGCACCATCACGGTCTGGGTGTCTGCCTGATTGAGCGTTTCGATAATGCCGCCCAGATTCAAACCGTCGTCCTTCACCCGGAAAATGCCGGTGCCGCCCATGCCGTCGAGCGGCTTGAGGATGATGTCGCGATGCTCGGCGTGGAAGTCCCGTATGTCCTGCGCCGCGCGGGTCACCAGGGTCGGGCCGAGGAACTCTGGAAATTCCAGAATGGCAAGCTTTTCGGGATGGTCGCGCAGCGCGCGTGGCTTGTTAAAAACCCGCGCACCCTCGCGCTCGGCCTGCTCGAGCAAATGGGTCGCGTAAAAATACTCGCTATCAAAGGGTGGGTCCTTTCGCATCACAATCGCGTCGAAATCCTTTAATGACGAGCATGTATTGCTATCACTTTTGAACCACTCGGGCGACTCACCGGTGAGCGTGATGCTGTTGACCAGTGCTTGCACCGATGCGCCGCGCCGCCATGAAATGTGCCGCGGTTCGCACACGGCAAGCGTGTGGCCACGCCGCTGCGCCGCACGCATCATGGCAAAGCTCGTGTCTTTGTAAATCTTGAACGATTCCAGCGGATCGGCGACAAACAGCAGCTTCATATTTCAATCTTCGAGCCAAGTTCGACCACCGCGTTGTTGGGCAGTTTCAGGAATTCCGCAGCGGCGCTTGCGTTGTGGTGCATCTGCGAGAACAGCTTTTCACGCCAGTGCGCCATGCCCCCGCCGATGGTCGGCGTCACAATGTCGCGTGACAGGAAGTAACTCGTCGTCATGGGCTCGAACTCGCACCCCCTGCCCTTGATATGCTGCAGCGCCTTGGGAATGTCGGTGTCATTCTTGAACCCGTAATGAACCATGACTTGCCAGCAATCGTGCCCGAGCGACTCGATCTCAAGACGCTTGTCCATCCCGATCCACGGCACCTCATGGTTGCGCACCGTGACAAACACATTGTGTCGATGCAGCACCTTGTTGTGCTTGAGGTTGTGCAGCATCGCGTTGGGAACGGTCCCGGACTCGGCGGTCAGAAATACTGCGGTGCCGTCGACCCGAACCGGCGGACTCACAAACACCGATTCCAGAAAGCCTGGCAGATCGATCGCATCGGCTTTGAGCTTTTCATTGAGCAGGCGCCGCCCGTCCTTCCAAGTCATCATCAGCGTGAAGACGGCGCCACCGATCATCAGCGGGAACCAGCCGCCGTCGACCAGCTTGAGCAGGTTCGAGGCCCAGAATGCCAGGTCGATTACCAGAAAGAACCCGGTCGCGGCCACGCACGCGAGCAGAGGATAGTTCCAACTGTAGCGGATGACGAAGAAGGTCAGAATCGTCGTAATCAGCATGTCGGTGCAGACCGCAATGCCGTAGGCCGATGCCAGGTTGCTCGACGAACGGAACATCACCACCGCCATGACGATGGCGACAAAAAGTCCCCAGTTGACGAACGGAAGATAGATCTGGCCCGTGTCCTTGACGCTGGTATGTTTGACCTGCAGGCGCGGGAGATAACCGAGCTGGATGACCTGCTTGGTTACCGAGAAAGCTCCCGAAATCATCGCCTGCGATGCAATCACGGTGGCCATGGTCGCCAAGCAGACCAGAGGCACCAGGGCCCAGTCCGGCGCCATCAAGAAGAACGGGTTTTTCACCGCCGCAGGATTGCCCAGCAGCAAGGCGCCCTGCCCGAAATAGTTGAGCGTCAGCGACGGCATCACCACCGCAAACCACGCGACGCGGATCGGACTCTTGCCGAAGTGCCCCATATCGGCGTAAAGGGCCTCGGCACCAGTCACCGCCAGAACCACCGCACCGAGCACGATGAAAGTGGTGAGCGGGTTGTGCCAGATGAAGCGGATCGCATAGTGCGGGCTAATCGCCCAGAGAATGGATGGATGGGTCAGAATTTGCGCCACACCCAACAGCGCGATGCACACAAACCAGATCACCGTGATCGGCCCGAAGAACCTCCCGATCCCGCTGGTGCCGCGCTTTTGCAGGACAAACAAACCGAACAGAATCATCAGCGTCAGCGGAACCACGTACTCCTTGAACGCGGGCGAAACCACTTCCACGCCCTCGACCGCCGACAGCACCGAGATCGCGGGAGTGATCACACCATCGCCATAAAACAGGCAGGTCCCGAAAATCCCGACCACCAACAGCACCCGACGCAACCGGGGTTTGTCCTTGACCGACTGTGAGGCGAGCGCAAGCATGGCCACCAGTCCGCCTTCGCCATTGTTGTCGGCACGCAGCACCAACGTGACATACTTCAGCGAAACGATTAACGTCAGCGTCCAGAAGAATATCGACAGGATGCCATAGACATTGTCCGGCGTGAACGGAACGTGCCCCGCGCCAAACACTTCCTTGACGGCGTAGAGAACACTGGTACCGATATCGCCGTACACGACGCCAATGGCGCCAAGCGTCAGGGCGCCCAGGGAAGACTTTGTCGCCGTCACCAGGTCACCCCGCCTGGCCTTGGAGCGTGGTTGCAAACCCATGGGAAACGCCGTCTGGCACGGCCGCTGGGCTTACTCATAGGCCTCGGCGTCGGGATCAGTGGCTTCGAGTTCGTAACTCGCGGCCAGCATCGCCAACCGCGCCACAACGCCATACATGTAGAAGCGATTGGGTCCGCTGGCTCCGGGGCGCGTGCCCGGCTGCGGCAGGTGCGTCCCCTGCTCGAAGGCCAACGGCACAAACCTCGCCCCGAAGGACCCCGGATCACCATCGTTGCCGTCGTCGGCGTGGATCCGATAGAAACCGCCTACAACATAGCGATCCATCGTGTAGACCACCGGCTCGGCCACCGCATCATTCATCCGCTCAAGCGCGAGCACGCCCTCCTGTAGCAACAGGTCGCAGCAACATCCATCCCGGGCGGAGGCCAGCCTGCCAACCTGCAGTTCCCGACGCAAGCTCTCCAGGTCCTTGGCCTCGCGCACGATCACCGCGCCAGTGGCAAGAGTCGCATGGTCGGCCTTCAGCACAACGAATGGCTTCTCCTTGATGCCGTATTCCTTGTACTTGCGACGGATCTTGAGCAACAGCGCATCAATGCGGGAGCTCAGTCCAAGCAAACCTTCGTCGTCACCTGAGGAAAAACCGGCACACTGATCGAACAGCGGATGAATCAGCCAGTGATCAATCCCCAGCAGTTTGCCCAGACGCTTGGCCACTTCCTCATAACACTTGGCATGTTTGCTGCGGCGCCGCGTCGTCCATCCGGCGTGCAACGGCGGCAACAGATACTGTTCGTGAACTTCTTCCAGAATGCCTGGCGCTCCGGCGCGCAGATCATTGTTGAGCAGGATCGTGCAGGGATCGAAGTCCTTGACCCCAAGCCGACGTCGGGTGCGGATCACGGGTTCCAAATCCAGACTCTCGCCACCGGGTAACACCAGCGTAGTCGGCTTCTTGACCGCCGGATCGATCGAGCCAATGCGCGTGTTCAAACCTGCGCGTTGAAAAATCCGGCTCAGTTGTGCCACACTGGCCAGGTACGACGTGCTCTCGCAGCGATTTTCAGGGATCAGCAGCAGATTGCGCGCTTCGGGACAAATTTTTTCAATCGCGGCCATCGCCGCCTGCACCGCCAACGGCAGCATCTCCGCCGTCAGGTTGTTCCAGCCGTCCGGAAACAAGGAGGTCTCGACCGGCGCGAGCTTGAAACCGGCATTGCGCACGCGCACCGAACTGTAGAACACGGGGGTGTGCTCCATCCACTCCAGACGAAACCAGCGCTCGATCGCAGGCGTCGACTCGAGTACACGCTGTTCGAGTTCATTGACCGGACCAGTCAGCGCCGTCACCAGATGCGGAACCATTCAAACCCTCACTTCGCCGTTGCCAAGCACAATGTATTTCAACGAGGTCAAGCCCTCCAGACCGACGGGCCCGCGCGCGTGAAACTTGTCGGTCGAAATGCCGATCTCCGCGCCCAAACCATACTCGAAACCGTCGGCGAACCGGGTGCTGGTGTTGACCATCACGCTGGCCGAATCGACTTCCCGCAAGAACGACTGCGCATGCTCGTGGTTGCTGGTGAGTATCGCATCGGTGTGATGCGACGAATAACGATTGATGTGCGCAATCGCTTCATGCACATCGGCGACGACCTTGATGCTGATGATCGGCGCCAGGTACTCCTCGTACCAATCGCTCTCACAGGCTGCAACCAGCTTCGGACTTGCTACTGAATCAATAGCTGCCTGTGCAGGATCAGCAAGCGCTTCAGGCCAATTCTCTTGCAATATTGCGAGGGCCTGTGGGTCGCAGCGCATCTCCACACCCTTGGCCGCGTAGATCGCACCGATGCGCGGCAGGAAGCGCTGCGCCACACCGCGTGCCACCAGCAGGCTTTCGGTGGCATTGCACGGACTGTACTTTTGCGTCTTGGCGTTGTCAGCCACGTTCACGGCCAAGGCCAGATCGCAGGGGTCGTCGACATAGGTGTGACAGTTGCCCTCGAGGTGCTTGATCACGGGGATCGTTGCCTCGGCACTGACGCGCTCGATCAGGGACTTACCGCCACGTGGAATGATCAGATCCACGTACTGCGCCATCGTGACGAGTTCGCTGACTGCCTTGCGGTCAGTGGTCGGCACCAGTTGCACGGCATTCACCGGCAGACCGGCCTGGGCAAGGGCACGGCATACCAACGCAGCCAGCGCCTTGTTCGATTCAATCGCCTCCGAGCCACCACGAAGAATGCACGCGTTGCCGCTCTTGATCGACAGGCTGGCTGCTTCGATTGTCACGTTGGGCCGACTCTCAAAAATCATGCCAAAGACACCAATGGGAACGCGCATCTGCCCGACGCGGATGCCGCTGGGCTGCTGTTTCATGCCAGTGACCTCGCCGACGATGTCGGGCATGGCGGCGAGCTGTTCACAACCGAGTGCGCAAGTCTCGATGATCTGTGGCGTCAGACGCAGGCGATCGACCAACGGCGGCGCCAAGCCAGCGCTGCGCGCACGCTCCAGGTCCCTGGCATTGGCCGTTTGCAGCGCTCCAGCTTCGGCACGAAGCAAGCCAGCCAGGGTCCGAAGCGCTACATTTTTTGTAGCGGCAGATGCCCTGGCAATATCGGTCGAAGCCGCTCTTGCCTTCAAACCCAGGGTCTGGGTATCGTCCGTATCGTACATATCCACAACCAAATTCTTGTCGCTATTCATCGTCTACACGCAATTGACGTCGACCGCGACCAGTTACGACTCAACATATAGATGCTCAATCGGTAAACCCGCATGATAGCGATCCATCATCATCGTATAGGCCGTTTCAATGTGACGGGTGTACAAAGCGGTGTCAAACAGGGGCGTCGTCAGCCGGTTGCGGTCCAGTTTCTGTCGGAGAGCGTTCAGACGCGCTGGATCAGTCGCCAACTCGACCGCCAACGCCTCATAGTCGTCAGCGGTTCGAGTAATCAGTTCCGGCAACTCGACTGCCGCGAGGAGACTGGCAGCGACCCGGCTCGCAAACGCTTCCCCGGGGCGGGTCAACACCGGAAGTCCCGCCCATAGAGCGTCGCTGGCGGTGGTGTGGGCATTGTAGGGAAGTGTGTCAAGAAACAAGTCGGCTGCGCGATGCCGGGCAAGGTGTTCCTGCACCGGCAGTCGCTGGGCGAATACGAGTCGCAGCGGGTTCACCCCTCTGTCTTGGGCTTCCCTGCGCAGGTTATGTGCGGCCGCCGAACTGTCCTGTAGCAGCCACAGTACACTGCCATTGACTCGCCGCAGAATTCGCATCCAGCCGTCGAAGGTTTCGGGTGTGATCTTGTAGTTGTTGTTAAAGCAGCAGAAGACGAAACCCGATGGCGGCAAGCCCAGTTCCTCGCGACTGAAGCATTTTTCCGCGATCTTGCGCTTGCCATCGTTGACCTGGTAACTGTTTGGCACGTAGGCGATCTTTTCCAAGTAGTGATGTTGCGTGTCTTTCGGTACCAACCACCTGTCCGCTATCAAATAGTCCATGTAGGTAGCGCCCATAGTGCCTGGGTACCCGAGGTAACTAACCTGCAGCGGCGCCGCCCGGCAGGCGAAGATGCCGGGTCGGCTGTCTTGCGTAAACCCCTTCAAGTCGACGGCAATATCGACCTCCGCACTTCTTGCGAGCTGTGCGATTTCTCGATCGCGGCGATTGCAAACATCCATAAACTTGTCGAAGGCAGACGATACGCGATAACGCATGTCGTCGGCCCTGTTGGGACCAAACGAGAAGGCGACCAGTTCAAACCGGCTTTTGTCATGCCGCTCAAAGAGCTCTGCTATCAGACAAGTCGTGGCATGGTCATGAAAATCGGCAGAGAAATAGCCGATACGGATCTTCGCCGCCGGGGAGCGGCGGACGACAGCGCCAAGTTCCTGACTTGCCGGGCAATACTTTTCTGCATGACTCTGCGCCACTTTTCGCTGCAACGGCAAGGATGCGCTCAGAGCAATCACTGCAAATGGCGGTGAGGCCCGCTGGTTGCAGTCAACTCTTCGCATAAGTTCCAGGACTTCATTCGCATGGTTCGTCCAGTCACAAATGCGCATCTTCGCGTGGAGTCGGCGTCCGTGCAGGAACTCATAGCCAGGCCTCAAGGCAATAGCCTTGTCATAGCTCAGGACCGCGTTCTGGTACTGCTTCAATTCGATCAGCGCGGCGCCGCGATTGGCGTGGGCGTCTGCGTCGTCGGGCGCCATGGCAATGGCGCGGTCAAACCATTCGACGGCTTCTTGATGGCGATTCAACTCGTAGAATACGACTCCACAATTTCGACACGCCATTACCTGCCGCGGGTCAAGATCAAGCGCCTTTTCGTACGCCGCAACGGCCGCCTGATAGTGTCCTGATTGTTGCAAGGCCAGGCCTCGGTCGAAGTGGGCGTCTGCATTGTCGGGACCTATCGCGATGGCCCGATCAAAGCTCCCGATCGCCTCCGTATATTGTTTCAACTCCCGCAAGGCTTTGCCACGGTTGACGTGGGCGTTTGCGTGGTCGGTCTTTAGCGCAATGGCCCGGTCGTAGCTTTCAATCGCCGCGTCGAATTTCTTCAAAGCGCTCAGGGCGTTGCCGCGGTTCGAGTGGGCCGACGCAACATCGGGTTTCACTTGAATGGCCAAGTCGATCAGTTCCAACGATCGACCAGGGTCGCCGGTTTGCGCGGCAAGCACAGCGAGCATATGCAGCGCGTCAAAATGTCTGGGCTGTGTCTTGAGCACTTCAAGATAGATGAGTCTGGCCTGCTCCCGTTGCCCCTGGTTATGCAACGCCAGCCCCTGGCGGAATCGCGCTTGCAATCGGCCCGCATGATCCGTCGGCGAAAATGACGTCGCTTGGGGACCGAACTGGATGCGAATCGCCATGCCACCACGCACTCAAGAATGATGGCCTGCCGTCTGATCGATTCGGGCGCAGTGCTGGCACATCTGCCATGCCAAGCGCTGCAGGGCCTGCCAATTGTCGCTGGGCCAATCAGGTAGCTTCAGACCCTTGACAATGCCGTCCACCTCGTGTGCAGCCCGTAGCAGTCGAGCCAGCGCTGTCATACTCAAACGGGGCAACACGCGCTCAAACAAGCGCTCGCGCGCACCCCAGACTCGCTGTTCGCGCAGCGCCATCGGCAGTGGGCGGCCCTGAGCGAGTGCGTCCTTGACACGTTTGAGCGCACGGATGTCCTCGCTCAGTGTGTAGTGAACCAACACCGCAGCCTCGCCCTCAGCCTGCAAGCCGTCGAGCATGCGTTGCACCCGCAGGCTCTGCCCGGCCAACACCGCTTCAGAAAGTTTGAACACATCGTAGCGAGCCACATTGAGCACGGCACCTTCGACCTGTTCAAAGGTCAGTTCCCCCGGCGCAAACAACAACCCAAGCTTCTCGATCTCCTGGTGCGCCGCGAGCAGGTTTCCCTCGACCCGATCGGCAAAAAACTGCAGCGTACGTTGACCCAGTTGCCCAGGGGCAACACGCTGAGCCTGCACCCCCAGTCGATGCGCAATCCATCGTGGCAAGGCATCGCGTCCGACCGTCTCGATTTGCACCATCACGCCAGCACGCTCGAGCGCACCAAACCAGGCGCTACTCTGGGTCGATCGGTCCAGGCGCGGCAACAGCACCAACGTGAGCGTGGCGTCCGCACTGCGTGCCTGCTCAGCGAGCTGCTGCAAAGCGATGCCACCCTCCTTGCCCGGCTTGCCTGACGGAATGCGGACCTCGACCATCTGCCTGTCAGCGAACAAGCTGCGTGCGTCGGTGGCGGCAAGCACTTCGCTCCAGTCAAAATGGGCGCCCGCCACGGTGTGGAAACTGCGCTCGGTAAAGCCCTGCGCGCGGGCTGCGGCGCGAATGGCATCGGCCCCCTCCTGCACCAGCAACTGTTCGTCGCCATGCAGCGTATACAGGTTGGTCAACCTTTGCCGCAAATGGCTTACAAGTTCATCAGCGGCAAGTTGCATGGTCAATGTGCGGAGCGCAAAAAGATCTCGCCGCAGTCATTCGCGCGCGGGCTTGATGGAAGCCAGTCGGCGCATGATCTGCTGCACGATGTCAGACTGCATGTCGCGGTAGAGCAGGACTTCCTCGGCCTCCTTGGCCAGGACTGCCGACTCATTGAAGCTGATGTCGCGCTGCAACAAAAGTTCAGCCTCGGGCGCGAGTTCCCGGCCTTGCGGCGTTCGGGTCCTGAGTTTCACGCGCAGGCGCAACTGGAATTCGCGCACTTGACCAGAACTGTTGACCCCGACAACGGTCTTTTCTCGCTGCTCCTGCACAATTTCCACGACCACCTGCGCCTGCTGCAGCACCTCGCCGGA
Organism: uncultured Pseudomonadota bacterium; assembly: GCA_963844495.1. Classification (GTDB taxonomy): domain Bacteria; phylum Pseudomonadota; class Gammaproteobacteria; order Burkholderiales; family Burkholderiaceae_C; genus Rhodoferax. The sequence continues at coordinate 77,562 of CAWJOT010000057.1, read as the reverse complement.
CGCCAGTACACGAACCGCCTGGCCAATGGAACGGCGCAACTCCAACGCGACCGGGCCACCCGGGTGGGGCAGAATCGCCAGGGTCTGAAAGGCGTAGTCCTGATGGCCGCGCAGCTTAAAGCCGCAAGCGCTCAAAGTCAGGCTCGAGGGCACCATCAAAACGAGAGCGTGGCGACGTTTCATCGTTTTAAAGTTACACCACGACGTTGACCAGGCGGCCCGGGACGATCACAACCTTTCGGATAGCTGAACCGCCGGCCTGCTTCTGAAAGACTTCGCTGTCGATGGCGGCACGTTCAATCTCCTCACTCGAGGCCTGCGCCGAGACGACAATCGAACCGCGCAACTTTCCGTTGACCTGCAGCATGAGTGTGATCTCGTCCTGCCGCAGGGCGGATTCGTCGACCGTGGGCCACTTTGCGTCGAGCAAGTCGCCCAACTCGACGGCAAAACCCAAACCAACCCATAGCGCATGCGTCAGGTGCGGCGTGGCCGGGTAGATGCAGCGCAGCAGCAAACCCAGACCTTCGCGCAGCGCCTGCAGGTTGCCGCTTGCGCCATCGTCCTGAAAATCCTCCAGTGCGTTGAGCATCTTCATCGCGCCGGAGACGACAGTGTTGTACTGCATGCGCTGGTAGTCGTAGTCAACCTGCCTGAACACCGTGTGAATCTCGTGTCGAAGCGCTTTTGCACTCTTGCCGAATTGCACGCCGTGCGGGCCTGACCAAACCTTCTGACCTGCATTGGCCGCTACGGTTTCCATAGCAAACTGGTTGAACCCGAAGTTCCACAGGCGACGCAAAAAGCGGTACGACCCCTCGACCGCCGTGTCATTCCACTCCAGCGTGGCCTCGGGCGGCGCCGTGAACATCGTGTAAAGCCGCGCCGTGTCCGCACCGTACTTTTCAATCAGATCCTGCGGATCGACACCATTGTTCTTCGATTTGGACATGGTGCCCACGCCCTCGTAGTCGATTGGGGTACCCACCGGCAGCCCGCCCACGCCCCTGGCGAGCCTGGCGCCAGTGACTTTCCCAGCTTCGTTGACCACGTGTTCCACATCGTGTGGCCAAAAATATTCCTTGCCACCCTTGTCAGAGCGTCGGCTGTAAATATGGTTGAGCACCATGCCCTGGGTCAGCAATTTCGTGAACGGCTCGTCAACTCGCACCAGCCCCAGATCGCGCATGACCTTGGTCCAGAACCGGGCATATAGCAGATGCAGGATCGCATGCTCAATGCCACCAATGTATTGGTCCATCGGCATCCAGTAGTCAGCGCCAGCAGCCACCATCTGAGTGTCGTTCTTTGGATCGCAATAGCGCATGAAATACCAGGACGAATCGACAAAAGTGTCCATCGTGTCGGTCTCGCGCCTGGCCGCAACTCCACACACCGGACACACGACGCCCGCGTGAAAGCCATCATGCTTGTGCAGCGGGTTGCCGGTGCCGTCGGGCACGCAGTCCTGTGGCAAAACCACCGGCAGATCTTTTTCGGGGACTGGCACCGCGCCATGTTCGGGACAGTGAATGATCGGAATCGGCGTGCCCCAGTAGCGCTGGCGACTGACGCCCCAATCGCGCAGCCTCCAGGTCGTCTTCTTCTCGCCAAGACCCTTGAGTTGCAGCGCGTGACTGACGGCATCGACCGCTTCGCGAAAACGCAGGCCACTGAAATTGTCCGAGTTGACCGTGACCCCGCGCTGCTTGTCGGCATACCAGTCCTGCCACCGGTCGTAGTCGTACGCCATGCCATCGATCAGAATGACCTCCACAATGGCAATGTCGTACTTCTTGGCAAAGAGAAAATCGCGCTCATCGTGTGCCGGTACGCCCATGACGGCCCCGTCGCCGTAGCTCATCAACACATAATTTCCGACCCAGACCTCAACCGGGCGACCGGTCAGCGGATGGTTGACCTGCAGTCCGGTGGGCATGCCTTCCTTCTCGCGCAGTGCCAGTTCCGCCTCGGTCGTGCCACCCTTCTTGCATTCCTCAATGAAGGCGGCAAGCTTTGCGTTGCCGCGTGCCGCGTGAATCGCCAGCGGGTGTTCCGGTGCGACGGCACAAAAAGTCACGCCCATGATGGTGTCCGGGCGCGTCGTGAAAACGTACATGCGCCCAGCATCGATCAGCTCGCCTGACGCGTCCCGGATGTCATGGGTAAAAGCGAAGCGCACACCCTCGGACTTGCCGATCCAGTTTTCCTGCATCAACTTGACACGCTCTGGCCACCCGGGCAGGCCGTCTTTGACCTGGTCGAGCAGCTCGCCTGCATAGTCGGTGATCTTGAGGTAATAGCCGGGGATCTCGCGTTTCTCCACCGGCGCGCCGGTGCGCCAGCCCCTGCCGTCAATGACCTGTTCATTGGCCAGAACGGTCTGGTCCACCGGGTCCCAGTTGACAACCTGGGTTCTGCGATAAGCAATGCCCTTTTCCAGCATTTTCAGGAACAACCACTGGTTCCATTTGTAGTAGCTCGGGTCACAGCTGGCGACTTCACGGCTCCAGTCGATCGCCAGCCCCATAGCCTGCATCTGGCGCTTCATCGCCGCAATGTTCTCGTAGGTCCACTTCGCCGGGGGCACACCATTCTTTAACGCTGCGTTCTCCGCAGGGAGACCAAAAGCATCCCAACCCATGGGCATCAGCACGTTGTAGCCCTTCATGCGCAGATAGCGCGTGAGCATGTCATTGATCGTGTAATTGCGCACGTGACCCATGTGCAACTTGCCGCTGGGATAGGGCAGCATCGAACAGGCGTAGTACTTCTTCTTCAAGTGCCCGTCGGCGTCACGTGCATTCTCCGAAACACGGTAGGCATCGGCCGCGGCCCAGTGGTTTTGCGCGTCCTGCTCGACGTCGAGATGTTTGTATTTTTCTTCCATTTGAATTTGCCCGTGCGATCAAAGAATCGCCATCGGCTGATTTTAGGGTTTGGCGGTTGCCGCCATCGGGGTTGCGGTGTCTGCCACGAATCCGATGCGATTGAGCCCGGCACTTTGCGTCGCGCCCATGACCTCCACGATGCGTCCATAAGGCACGCTGGCATCGGCGCGCAACTGCACTTCGGTGTCGGGATCGTTACCTGCCACTCGCCTGAGCTCCCGGGTCAACTCGGACAAATTCATGGGTTGGTCGCTCACGTAGACCTGCCCTGTCTTGTCCACCACCAGCACAGTCGGCACCGCGCTGGAAGCCGCCTTCGCAGCGTCGGATCTCGGCAGGTCCAGCCTGATGGAACTGGCCAACAGGGGCGCCGTGATGATGAAGATCACGACCAGCACGAGCATCACGTCGACCAGGGGTGTCACGTTGATCTCGCTCATCGGCTGTGCAGCACCGGAACGTTCGAAACGGCCGAAAGACATGTCAGCGCCCTCCAACGCGGATCGCGGTGGTGCGGTCGCGGGGGTTCATCGGGGGCCGGGGCCAGCTGCGCCGATCATGAGTTCGCGCAAGTCGAATGCGAACCCTTCGAGATCGGCCTGCAGGCGTGCAATGAAATGGCCCATGACGTTGTAGGCCAGAACCGCCGGAATGGCCACCGCCAACCCCGCCGCAGTCATGATCAGCGCCTCGCCCACGGGGCCGGATATTTTTTCCACCGTAACCTGACCGGCATGGGCCATGCCGATCAGCGCATGGTAGATACCCCACACGGTCCCGAGCAAACCGACAAAAGGTGCGGTCGAGCCCACGGTTGCCAGCAGGATCTGACCGTATTGCAGCTTGCTCACTGTGCCATGCAACGCGTCGCGAAGGACGCGCGTAAGTTGTTGTGATTTTTCTGCAGTTGCGGCCAGCGTCGCCCCAACCTCGACCCCGGCGGCCTCAATCAGCGACACGACCAGTCGATGACGGTCAAAGACCTCCAGCTTGCGCCTTGCCTCATCGAGCGTCGCAGACTGCCAGAATGCCGCCACGCAGCGGCGTACGTCCACCCTGGCGCGACGCAGCAGCCACGACTTCCAGAGCACAACAACCCAGCTCCCCACCGACATCGCCAGCAAAAGCAGGCTCACCGTCCGGATGATGGCGTCACCGCGCTCAAACAGCTCGAGCAGGTTCATGCGAGCTCAAGCACATCGAACATGTCAAACAGGCCTGACTTCCTGGCGCGCAAAAAGCGCGCCGCACGCAGACTGCCGTGCGCATAAGTTGACCGGCTCGATGACCGGTGGCTGATCTCAAGACGCTCGCCGACGCCGGCAAACAGCACCGTGTGATCGCCCACCATGTCGCCGCCACGAATGGTGGCAAATCCGATGCTCGACGGGTCTCGCTCGCCGGTGAAACCATGGCGTGCGTAGACCGCACAGTCATTCAAGTTGCGTCCGGTCGCGCCGGCAATCACCTCGCCCATCTTCAGCGCAGTGCCCGACGGCGCGTCGACCTTGTGCCGGTGATGCGCCTCAACGATCTCGATGTCATAGCCCGTGGCCAGCGCCTTGGCCGCCATCTCCAGCAACTTGAGGGTCACGTTGACACCGACGCTCATGTTGGGCGCCATCACTATGGCAATGTCGCGCGCGGCATCGGCGATCTCGGACTTTTGCGCGTCGCTCAAGCCGGTTGTGCCGATGACCATGTTGACCCCTAGTTTGCGACAAGCGCGCGCGTGCGCAAGCGTTCCCTCGGGCCGCGTGAAATCGATCAGGACCCGGGCACCGCTCAGGCCCAGGGTCAAATCCGCGGTAACGATCGTGCCGCTGGATCGACCCAGGAACGCGGTCGCATCGGAGCCGATATCGGCACTGCCGGCAGCGTCGAGGGCGCCGACGAGCGCGCAATCGTCAGCCAGACTGATGGCTTCTATCAACATTTTCCCCATTCGGCCGGATGCCCCGGCCACGGCAATGTCGATGGTCTCGCGTTCGCTCATCTGAAGTCACCCGGCCAAGTCAGCGCACGGCGGGTTCGAGCGGGGGGTAGCTCGCGGGCAGAGGTGGCAAGGCTTTTGGCTCGTCTTTCTTCAACGCAACCGACGTTTGCCCAAGCTGTTCTGGCGTCATCTCAAGCACCGGAACCTTGCCATGCCTGCGCCCCGAATCAAGAGACGCCACAAATTCGGCTTCGCTGGGCAGTTCATCGGCTTGCATGCGCGCCAGCGCATCGCCTTGGAAGAACACCGTCACCCGGCGCGACTGCGGTGCCACACCCTGACGGGTAAAAGTAAACACGTAATCCCACCGGTCAGCATGAAAAACACTGACCAGCAAAGGGGTACCAAGAATATCGCGAACTTGGGTGCGCGTCATTCCGGGCTTGACCGCCGCGGCCTGTTCTTTCGAGACAAAGTTACCCTGAACGACGTCTACCTTGTACGGGGTGATCAAGCCGGCGATGCTGGTACTTGCGCCATTGAAACTGCTGCAAGCAACCAGTCCTGCACAGGCAGCCATGAGCAGAACCCGACCGGCGCTGCGACATTGATGATCAAACATGAGCGGGATTCAGATGTGGCGATATGATCCGGCCATTGTACTGGCTGTGCCCGCACCGACACAGCGTCGGTTGGCGCGACAAAGGGAGATTCATGACCAATAGCGACGAAATCAAGAGTACCGGACTCAAGGCCACCGCGCCACGGCTGAAGATACTGGGCATCTTTCAGAAGAATCGCGACCGCCACCTGACCGCCGAGGACGTCTTTCGAATCCTGCTCGAAGATCGCTCGGACGTCGGTTTGGCGACGGTCTACCGCGTGCTTGCCCAGTTTGAACTCGCCAATATCCTGAGTCGCAACCACTTCGAGGGTGGAAAAGCGGTATATGAACTGAACCAGGGTCAGCATCATGACCATCTTGTGTGCCTGGACTGTGGCAAGGTCGAGGAGTTCTACGACGCCGAAATTGAAAAGCGCCAAAGAACGGTTGCCAGGGCCAAGGGTTTTGCCATTTCCGACCACGCCCTGAGTCTGTACGCGCGCTGCACCACACTCGATTGCCCGCATCGACCCGCCGACGTCGCACCGCCGGGCTGATCGAGCGGTAATCAGTCGACCGGACCCATCGCCTTGCGCTGGCGCTCCATGAATTCCTGGTAAGTATCAATGCCACGCAATTGCAGGATGGTGTTTCGCACCGCCGCTTCCACCAGCACAGCGATGTTGCGCCCCGCCACCACCTGAATAATCACTTTCCGCACGGGAACCCCCAACACGTCCTGGGTCAGCGGCTCATGCGGCATGCGCTCGTAATCGCGCTCCAGAGTTTCACGGCGCACCAGATGCACGATGAGCTTGAGTCTCATCTTCCTGCGCACCGCCGTTTCACCGAAGATGCACCGGATATCGAGCAGACCGATACCGCGCACCTCCAGCAGGTTCATCAACAATTCAGGACAACGACCTTCAATCGTGTCCTGATTGATCCGGTACAGGTCCACCGCGTCATCGGCCACCAAACCGTTGCCACGGGAAATCAGCTCCAGGCCCAGCTCGCTCTTGCCAAGTCCGGACTCGCCGGTGATGAGCACACCGAGGCCCAGAATGTCCATGAACACACCGTGCATCGTGCTGCGATCAGCAAAATACTTCGACAAATGGGCGCGCAAGACGTCGATAACGAACGCCGACGACCCCTCGGCTGAGAACATCGGAATCTGAGCTTGCTCGCACATGGACATCAGGGCCGGGGGCGCGCGCTGCCCGTCGGCGAGTACCAAAACCGGCGGCTCAAGCGTGACAATGCGCGAGATTCGCCGCGCACAGTCCTGCGGGGTCGCGTTGGTCAGATACGCGATCTCCCGTTCGCCGAGGATCTGGATGCGATAGGGGTGTATGTAGTTGAGGTGGCCGACCAGATCTGCCCCGGAGCGGGCCGCGCGCACAGCCCCTTCATCAAACCGACGTTCTGAAGCGCCCAGACCCGCCACCCATTCCCACTTCAGGGTGGCCCGAAACTCCTCAAACAGCACATTGGCGCTGACGACATTGGGTTTCACGTCAAGTCCGGGGGTATTGGAGCAACTGTGCGTTCATGATCCGTTCGACCGTGACGATTTCCAGTTATTGATGAGGCCATGCAGGTCGATCGCGTTTGTGCTGGTGGCAAGCTCTTCACGCAGCTTTGCCTCACTGAGCATTTCGGCGATTTCCGAGAGGATTTCCAGGTGCTTTTGGGTCGCTGCTTCCGGCACCAACAAGAAGATCAGCAAGGCAACCGGCTGCTCGTCTGGCGCGTCAAACCCTATTGGCTGGGAAAGCTGAAAAACAGCGGCCATTGGCGACTTCAGCCCCTTGATTCGCCCATGCGGGATCGCCACCCCGTGGCCGAGTCCGGTGGAGCCCAGGCGCTCCCTGGAAAAAAGGCTGTCCGTGACCAGCGCCCGACTCAGGCCATGAAGGCTCTGAAACAGAAGACCGGCTTCCTCAAAAACCCTTTTCTTGCTGCTGGCATCGACCTGCACCATGACTTGTGCAACGGGGAGGATGGCCGCGAGTCGATTCATAATTCTGGGCCAGATTATGCACTGAAGAAAGGTCGACGCAATAAAAGGCCACCCGAGGGTGGCCGCGCATAGTCAATGCGTTTGGGCATTTCTACATGAGCCGCTTGGAGGCCTCGTGATGATGGTCCTGGACTCGCCCCTTGTGCCGAACAACCTGTCGATCAAGCTTGTCCACGAGTTCATCAACGGCCGCGTACAGATCAGCGTGGGAACTCTCAGCGAACATGTCCATGCCTTTGACATGAACGTTGCATTCCGCTCGCTGTCGTCCCTCCTTGGCCTTTTGCTTCTCCACCGTCAGCAGCACCTTGACGTCGACCACCTGATCAAAATGACGCACGATCCGATCGAGCTTGTTGGTGACGTAACTGCGCAGGGCCGGTGTGACTTCAAGGTGATGACCGCTGATCGTCAAATTCATAAATTACCTCCTGGGGCTTGCGGGTTGAAAAAGCAGCCTGCCGTTGGCAGACAACACATAGACCGAACTCAAAATGATTGGCAACCACCGATTTCACTATGCCCTTGAACCAGGAGAAATGCAATCTCTTTGTTTCGCCCCCTGGACACCGGGCGGCTTTCACTTCGAGGCGGCAGGCAAGGCCCTTGAAATGCGATAATTTCGCACCCAAACTTTTGGACTTGTCCTTGGCAAACTGTCCCGACTAACAGCTTTCAAAGCCCATGCGCCATCTGGGTTGGAAGCAGGATCCACCGCCGCCACCAGATGCAACCTGTTTCAAAGGGTAAGCCATGCTTAACATTTTCACGCTAGCCAACGGTCGGCTCTTTCAGGAAGAGATCGAATCTTTGGAAGAACTCTCCGAGTTCCACCCCATCTGGGTCGATCTGGAATCGCCAACACCCGAGGAGAAGCGCTGGATTCAGCAGTACTACGGCTTGTCGGTCCCGGAAGATGCGATGGACGAGGACATTGAGGAATCTGCCCGCTTCTACAAGGAAGACAACGGCGAACTGCACATTCGAAGCGACTTTCTGATTGCCGATTTTGCAGAGCCCCGAACGGTTCGGGTCGCCTTCATTGTTAATCTGGAGAATGATTCACTCAACAGCAAGGGCGTGCTGTTTTCGATTCACGACGAGGACGTACCGGTCTTTCGTCTCTTGCGCATGCGCGCGCGCCGTGCCCCCGGCCTGATCGAAGACGCCAAGGAAGTGCTGCTCAAACTTTTTGACGCAGACGCTGAATACTCGGCCGACACCCTTGAGGGTATTTACGACGAGGTTGAAAATGTCAGCAAAAAGGTGCTCTCCGGCGACATCACCGACGCCCTTGCCGGCGAGGTACTCGGCGCCATTGCCCGCCACGAAGACATGAACGGGCGCATTCGCCGCAACGCCATGGATACCCGGCGCGCGGTGAGTTTTATGATGCGCAGCAAAATGCTCAACGTCGAGCAATTCGAAGACGCGCGCCTGATCCTGCGCGATATCGACTCCCTCGATTCGCACACTGCGTTTCTGTTTGACAAGATCAACTTCCTGATGGACGCCACCGTGGGCTTCATCAATATCAACCAGAACAAGATCATCAAGATTTTCTCGGTCGCCAGCGTGGCGTTGCTACCGCCGACCCTGATTGCCAGCGTTTACGGCATGAACTTCAAGCTCATGCCCGAGTTGGACTGGTCCTTGGGATACCCCTATGCCATGGGATTGATGGTGGCTAGCGCCTTGCTGCCCATGTGGTATTTCAGAAGACGCGGTTGGTTGAAATGATGGGGGCGATCAGGCGCGGTGACCACAATCCTGCTTAACCACGCAGCAGGCTCGCGATCCGTTGTCGATCGGGATGGAGGAGCACGCCCTTTTCAGTAATAAGCGCAGTCACCAGTTCCGCCGGCGTGATGTCAAAGGAAGGATTGCGGACCTTGACGCCACTTGCCGCCCACTGCTGTGCTCCGAACCCGGTAACCTCGTGCGCAGCGCGCTCCTCAATCGGAATGGCCCGACCATCTTGTACCGTTAAGTCAATGGTTGCCAGTGGACACGCCACATAGAACGGAATGCCGTGGCGCTGCGCGAGCACGGCAACCATGTAGGTACCAATCTTGTTCGCAACGTCGCCATTGGCCGCGACGCGGTCCGTGCCAACCACAACCGCATCCACCTCTCCCTGGCTCATCAAGTGTCCGGCCATGTTGTCAGTGATCAGAGTCACTGGAATATCTTCCTGCACCATCTCCCAGGCGGTCAGCCGCGCCCCTTGCAAAAAGGGCCTCGTTTCGTCAGCAATGACTGAAATTCGCTTGCCCGCCTCGACCGCGGAGCGGATCACCCCGAGGGCCGTTCCGTGACCGGCCGTGGCCAGGGCGCCAGCGTTGCAATGCGTCAACACTCTTGCGCCGTCCGCCAGCAAGGCCGCTCCATAGGCGCCCAGAGCGCGGTTGTTTCGAACGTCTTCGGAGGAAATTTCATGCGCCTGGGCGAGCAGGCATTGCGCGACCTCGTCGATCTCTCGCATTTCATTGGCGAGCCAGACGCTTCGCATACGCTGCAGTGCCCAAAACAGATTCACTGCCGTCGGCCGACTCGCCGCGAGCACAGCAAATGCCTCCTGCATGCCCGCAGCAAAGCGCGCGCGCGTCGTCCCGCGCAGGGCGATTGATTCAAGCGCGATGCCATAGGCCGCCGCACAACCAATGGCGGGCGCACCGCGCACGACCATCAACCGGATGCCCTGTGCCACCTCGCTGGCGTTGGTGTAACGCTGGTACTCAAAGCGCGCTGGCAACACCCGTTGATCGATCATTTCGAGCCGACCGGCTGACCAACGAAGCGTCTGGATGCCCGCCTGGTTTTCCGCCAGCAACGAGGGTGAGCGTACACCTACCCTCGAAGCGCTTTCAGGCTCTTCGTGCTTCAATTCTTGCCCCATGATCCATAGCTTCTGAACTTTTCCCGTACGGCCGTCATCTGGGACGACGACAGGACGCGCGGGGCGCCCAACTGGGACGCGAGCCAGTACTGTTGGCAAAGTGACTCGACCTCGATTGCCGTGGCCAATGCCGCTCCCAAATCGACGCCTACCGCAACCATGCCGTGATTGCCGAGCAAGCAGGCCTTTCGATCCTGCAGGGCGTGCAGGCAATGATCCGACAGTTCCTGCGTGCCAAACAAGGCGTACGGCGCACATCGAATCGAATCACCGCCGCTCACTGCAATCATGTAGTGAAATGCCGGTACCTCCAACCCCAGGCAGGCCAGTGCCGTGGCGTAGCTCGAATGGGTGTGAATTACCGCGCCTACGTCGGCCCGAGCCTGGATGATGTCGCGGTGGATACGCCACTCACTGGTGGGGTTGCCAGCGCCCTGCGTGTGCCCGGCAAAATTGACCTTCACGATGGATCGCGGCAACATTTCATCGGGCGTCACGCCCGAGGGGGTGAGCAGGAGGCTCTCACCGTGGCGCACCCCGATGTTTCCTGAACTGCCCCTGTTAAGCCCGAGTTCGTGCAGTTTACGTGAGGCCTGCACGATCGACCGACGCAGTCTCTCGCCGTCGAGCACGCGTGAAGTGGACGGCCGCGACGGGGCCATCAGCGACCGAGCACGCGACCCGCCACGGCCTCAAGATCTTTGATCATTTGCGCGTCGCGAGCATGCGCCGCAGTAATCAATGCGTGTTCGAGCGCGGTGTGACAGGCGCAGGACCGAGAAGATGCATCCGAGCGCAGGTGTGGCACCACGGTCTTGATCAGGCGGCGAGCCTTATCCGCATTGGCCAGCAGGACGCTGACGATGGCGTCGACGCTGACAGCGTCATGATCAGGATGCCAACAGTCGAAATCGGTGACCATCGCCACGCTGGCGTAGCACATTTCGGCCTCGCGGGCCAATTTGGCCTCGGGCATGTTGGTCATGCCAATCACATCGCAGTTCCAACTCCGGTACAACTGCGACTCAGCCAGCGTGGAAAACTGTGGCCCTTCCATCACCAGGTAGGTGCCGGCACGAGTTGCAGCAATGCCGGCCTCGTGCGACGCAGCCGCAAGGTGCGCCCCAAGGCGCGCACATACCGGGTGCGCCATGGAGACGTGCGCCACCAGTCCGGTGCCGAAGAAGCTTTTTTCACGCGCAAATGTGCGGTCGATAAACTGGTCAACGATCACGAACATGCCCGGCTCCAGACCCTCACGCAGGGAGCCAACCGCACTGACCGAAATCAGATCAGTCACCCCCGCGCGCTTGAGCGCATCGATGTTGGCACGGTAATTGATCGCCGAGGGCGGGATACGATGGCCGCGTCCATGGCGAGGCAGGAAGACCATCGGCAGGCCGTCAAGTTCTCCGAACAGGAGTTCATCGGAGGCTTCGCCAAATGGGGACGGAACCCTTTGCCAGCGCTGGTTTATCAACCCATCGATTTCGTACACACCGCTGCCGCCAATGATGCCCAGCACTGGCGTTTGCGCACCTGCCCCCATGGTCACTTGTCCCGCAATTCGCGACGCAAAATCTTTCCAACCGGCGTCTTGGGCAACTCAGCGCGAAATTCAATGACTTTGGGTTGTTTGTAGCCGGTCAGGTTTTCCCTGCAGTAGGCACGAATGTCGGCTTCAGTCAGGTCCTGGTTCTTCTTGACAACCACCAACTTGACGGCCTCGCCCGTCTTGGCATCGGGCATGCCCACGCAGGCGCACTCCATCACGCCATCGAGTTGGGACACGACGTCTTCAAGCTCGGTCGGAAACACATTGAACCCGCTGACCAGAATCATGTCCTTCTTGCGGTCCACAATCCTGAAAAATCCCCGCTCGTCCACGACACCAATGTCGCCGGTCTTGAAGAAGTCATCGGGTGTCATCACTTTGGCGGTCTCCTCCGGACGTTGCCAGTAACCCGCCATAACCTGCGGGCCCTTGATGGCAATCTCGCCAGACTGGCCTGCGGCGACTTCGTTACCGTCGTCATCAAGCAACTTGATCCAGGTATTGGGGACGGGGACGCCAATCGTCCCCGAATACTCAGTGGTCATCACTGAATTGGAGGTGGCAATGGGCGAGGTCTCGCTCAAACCGTAACCCTCGGCGATGGCGCAGCCGGTCTTGTCGAACCACAGCTTGGCGACCGCGCTTTGCACCGCAGTGCCTCCACCCGCGGAGACGACCAAATGGCTCCAATCAACTTTGTCGAAATCAGGATGATTGGCAAGACCGTTAAACAGGGTGTTGACCGCCGGGAGCACGTGAATCTTGTGTTTGGCCAGTTCCGAGAGCACGGCCGCCAAATCTCGCGGATTCGGAATCAGGATGAGCTTGCCGCCCAAACGCATCGACATCATCATGCCCACCGTGAAGGCAAATATGTGGTACAGCGGGAGGGCACACACGAACGTGATCTGCTCTGCGTCGGGAATTTTCTTCAGAGCCGGCCCAAACCAGGCGTCGGCCTGCATCAAATTCGCCACCAAATTACGGTGCAGAAGTACCGCACCCTTGGAAACACCGGTCGTGCCTCCGGTGTATTGCAACACCGCCACGTCGTCGGGCTTGAGCGCGACCTTGTTCAAGGTACCGCCCGTGCCCTTGGCGACTGCGGCGTTGAAGCGCACCGCGCTCGGCAGCGAAAAAGCCGGCACCAGTTTCTTCTTGTTGCGCACCACATAATTGACCAAGGTACCCTTGATCAAGCCCAGTTGGTCACCCATCGCACACAGAACGATGTGCTTGACCGGCGTCGCCGCCAGACATTTCTCCAGCACCGAGGCAAAATTTTCCAGAATGACGATTGCCTTGGAGCCCGAGTCCTTGAGTTGGTGCTCGAGTTCACGCGCCGTGTAAAGCGGGTTAACGTTGACCAGCGTGTAACCCGCGCGCAGGATCGCGGTGACGGCAATCGGATACTGCAGGACATTGGGCATCATCACGGCCACGCGATCACCCTTGGCCAAGCCCAGGCCCTGCAGGTAGGTGGCAAAGGCCCGGCTCAGACTATCGACCTGAGCGTAAGTTTGGTCTTTACCCATGAAACTGTAGGCCGTGCGGTCAGCGAACTTCTTCAAGCTCTCATCGACCATGTCGGTGACGGACGAATATTTGTCGACATCGACATCGGCGGGCACGCCCGGCGGATAGCTCTTGAGCCAAATGCGATCGGTCATGAATATCTCCTAAAAATCCTGTTCCGGATGGGCCACCTGGCGGCTTGGTCGCGTGTGCCAAGTCTGTGCAGCATACAGCCGATTATTTTGCCTCAATTCGCGGCCCCCCGCGCCTGTATTTTCCCTAGGTCCTCCCAAGGCAAGTTCTTCTTCACGTTGAACGCTCGGGAACATCGCCACGTCGTTACGGGAAAGCCCTGGCCAGCACAAAAAAAACCCCGGCATGGCCGGGGTCTGTTTGAGTCGAAATTCGCCTCGCAGAATGTCAGGTCTTGAGCACGACCAAAACTTCGTCGAGCATCTTCTTGGCATCGCCGAACAACATGCGATTGTTCTCTTTGTAGAACAACGGATTGTCGACTCCCGCGTAGCCCGAGGCCATCGAGCGCTTCATCACGATCGAGGTCTTGGCCTTCCAGACTTCAAGAACGGGCATGCCGGCAATTGGGCTGCTCGGATCGTCCTGAGCACCGGGATTGACGATGTCGTTGGCGCCGATCACCATTGCCACGTCCGTTTTCGGGAAATCATCGTTCAATTCGTCCATTTCGAACACGATGTCATACGGTACCTTAGCCTCAGCCAACAAGACGTTCATATGACCGGGCATGCGTCCTGCCACCGGGTGAATCCCGAACCGGACATTGACGCCCTTTTCCCGCAAGTATTTGGTGATCTCGAACACCGTGTGCTGCGCCTGCGCCACGGCCATGCCGTAGCCGGGAACAATGACCACGCTCTTGGCTTCCCGCAGTAGTTCCGCGGTTTCGGTGGCGCTGATGGGGGTCACTTCACCCGATGGTTGCGAACCATCGGCTGGTGCTGCAACAGTGCCGCCCGCAGTGCCAAAACCACCCGCAATGACGCTGATGAAGCTGCGGTTCATCGCCTTGCACATGATGTAGGACAAGATGGCGCCACTTGAACCTACCAAGGCGCCGATGACAATCAGCAGGTCGTTGGAGAGCATGAACCCGGTAGCCGCAGCGGCCCAACCGGAATAGCTGTTGAGCATGGAAACCACGACAGGCATGTCCGCACCACCTATAGCCATCACCATGTGAATGCCAAACAACAAGGCAATCACAGTCATCACGACCAGCGGCAGCATGCCGTCGGACAGGTCGTGAGCATTGAGAAACTCACGTCCAAACCAGATCACTATCAACAGCCCGACCAGATTCATCCAATGCCGACCTGGCAAGAGCATGGGCGAGCCGCCAATCTTGCCGTTGAGCTTGCCGAACGCTATCAAGGAGCCCGAGAAAGTGACTGCACCGATCAGGATGCCGACGTAAATCTCGATTTCGTGAATCGACTTGTCGGCGCCGACCATCGGAACAGAGGTGTCAATATAACTAGCGAAGCCGACCAGGCACGCGGCCAGACCGACCAGACTGTGCATCAATGCGACCAGTTCGGGCATCTGCGTCATCTTGACCACTTTCGCCGCGTATAGACCAATGCCGCCGCCAACCACCATGGCGCCGATGATCCACGGGATGCCTGCTGCACTAACACGTGGGCCGAACACGGTGGCCAGCACCGCGATGGTCATGCCAATCATGCCGTACAGGTTGCCGCGCCGAGAGGTCTCGGGGTTGGACAAACCACCCAGACTCAGGATGAAAAGAATCGTTGCCCCGATATAGGAGGCAGTTGCGAGATTTGCATTCATGAATTGCCTCCCTTATTTGCGGAACATTGCCAGCATGCGCTGGGTAACGGCGAAGCCGCCGAACATATTGACCGCAGTGAGCACGATACCGGCCACCGCCATCCAGCGAATCCACTCGTTGGGCGCACCCTGCGGCGGCGCAATCTGCACCAGGGCCCCAATGGCAATGATGCTGCTGATCGCATTGGTCACGCTCATGAGCGGCGTGTGCAAGGCTGGCTTGACATTCCAGACCACCATGTAGCCGACAAAGCAGGCAAGCACGAAGACCGTGAAGTGGGCCAAAAATGCCGTGGGCGCGTTGGCCCCAACGAACCAGAACAACACCGCCGCCACGCCAAAGGTAACTGCCATGCTGGTGCCCGATGCTGGCTCACTGCTTTGACCATGCCCGCCCTTGGGTTTGGCTACCACTGCCACCGGTTTGGCGGCAGCCGCAGGTGCAGCCACCTTGGGCGCTGGCGCCGGCCAGGTGATCGCGCCCTCCTTGATGACGGTCAGGCCGCGGATGGCATCGTCGTCCATGTTGACATTGATGACCCCGTCCTTGGTCTTGCACAGTTCCTCGGAGAGCCGGAACAGGTTGGTCGCGTACAGCGTCGAGGACTGCTTCGCCAGTCGGCTTGTCAGATCGGTGTAGCCCACGATGGTCACGCCGAACTTCACTACGGCCTGGCCAGGTTCGGTCAGTTCGCAGTTGCCGCCGCGTTCTGCCGCCATGTCGACGATCACGCTGCCGGGCTTCATGCTCTTGACCATCTCGGCGGTGATCAGCTTGGGCGCGGGCTTACCTGGGATCAGCGCGGTGGTGATGATGATGTCGACTTCCTTCGCCTGCTTGGCGTACATGTCGCGCTGGGCTTGCTGGAAACCCTCGCTCATCACCTTGGCGTAACCGCCGCCGCCGGAACCCTCTTCCTCATAATCCACCTTGACGAATTCGCCGCCGAGCGACACCACCTGATCGGCCACTTCGGCACGGGTGTCGTTGGCACGCACAATGGCGCCCAGGCCCACCGCAGTGCCGATGGCTGCCAAACCGGCCACGCCAGCGCCGGCGATAAAAACTTTGGCTGGCGGCACTTTGCCTGCCGCCGTGATCTGGCCGTTGAAGAAGCGGCCAAAGGCATTGGCGGCCTCGATAACAGCACGGTAGCCGGCGACGCCGGCCTGGGAGGTCAGGGCATCCATCTTCTGAGCGCGCGAGAGCATGCGCGGCAGCGCGTCGATAGCCAGTACGGTGACCTTGCGCGCCGCAAGCTGCTGCATCAGCTCAGGGTTCTGCGCCGGCCAGATAAAGGTGATAAGGGTCTGGCCCTCGTGCATCAGGTCCACTTCTCCAGCGGTCGGAACACACACCTTGAAGACGATATCGGACTGCGCCCAAAGCTTGGCTGCGCTGTCGACGATCTGCGCACCCGCCGCGCGGTAGGATTCGTCACTGCAATTCGCCGCGTCCCCGGCGCCGGACTCGACGACAACCGAAAAGCCAAGCTTGATCAGTTTTTCGACCACCTCGGGCACGGTCGCCACACGTTTTTCGCCGGGAAAGATCTCGCGCGGCACACCAATGCGCTGCGCCACTTTGGGGGGTTCACCCGATGTCGTCCCGGTAGGTACGCCAGTTTGCATAAAGCAACTCCTCAACTTGATTCTTGCAACAACTCGTAGGTGCCCCGGACCGATAAGTCGGGCTGGCGACACGCGACCGAGAGCTTAACTGAGTTTGCCCCCGTCACGGGACTGATGAACCATGACGTGGGTCAATGAAACCGCAATCTCTGTGTCTGCCTCGACCCAGGCGCGCAAGACGGACAGCCAACCGCAGCCCACATTGTGGGCGCAGATCACCACTGGGATAATCGACCCCTATGAACTCGCCAGGCAGCAAACAAAGGGTGGTCGTTGGCCTCAGCGGTGGGGTTGACTCGGCTGTAAGCGCCTGGCTGCTCAAGCAGCAGGGTTATGAGGTGATCGGCATCTTCATGAAGAATTGGGAGGAGGACGATCGCCCGGCCGCCACAGGTAACGGAGACGCCGGTTACTGCACCGCCAGCGTCGACTTTGTCGATGCCGCCGCGGTCGCCGACGTCATCGGCATCGAGATTGAGCACGTCAACTTTGCCGCCGAATACAAGGACCGCGTGTTTGCCCGGTTTTTGAGCGAATACCAGGCCGGTCGCACGCCCAACCCTGACGTCCTGTGCAATGCAGAAATCAAGTTCAAAGCGTTCCTGGACCACGCCGTTGCCCTGGGCGCGCAGAAAATCGCCACCGGCCATTACGCCAGGGTCCGTCCGAACAGCGCGACGGGCAAACACGAACTGCTCAAAGGGTTGGACCCGGGCAAGGACCAAAGCTATTTTCTGCACCGCCTGAACCAGCAACAACTCGGCCGAACTCTTTTTCCGGTCGGCGAACTGCACAAAACCGAAGTGCGACGCATCGCAGCCGAGATCGGTCTGCCGAACGCACGAAAGAAAGACTCGACTGGCATCTGCTTCATTGGTGAGAGGCCATTCCGCGAGTTTTTGAACCGCTACATTGCGCGTCAACCGGGCCCGGTCAAGGATGACAAGGGCCGCATCATCGCCGAGCATGTGGGTCTGAGCTTTTACACGCTTGGGCAGCGTCAAGGACTGGGCATCGGCGGCCTCAAGGCAAAGGGAGCACAACGCGGCGGCGGCGAGCATGCGCCTTGGTTCGTGGCACGCAAAGACTTGGCAAGCAATACGCTGTGGGTGGTGCAGGGACACGATCACCCGTGGCTGCTGTCCGACGCCGTGCAGGCGCAAGACGCGAGTTGGGTCGCGGAGGTACCCCCAGCGGCCGGATCCGTGACGGCCAAGACCCGCTATCGCCAGACCGATGCGGAGTGCACCTTGCAACTGCACTCGGACGACTCGTTCACACTGCAATTCACCGACCCGCAGTGGGCGGTCACGCCCGGCCAGTCGGCCGTTCTGTACGACGGCGAAGTGTGCCTGGGCGGGGGCGTTATCGGGCAGTGAAGGCGATGGCCAGCGACTGCGTCGCCGCCAGTCTTTGCATAAACAACTCGCACTGCGCGAGCTGCGCCAGGCTCACGAACTCATCGGCTTGGTGCGCCTGCGCAATACTGCCCGGGCCGCAGACTACGGTCGGGATGCCAGCACGCTGGAACAAGCCAGCCTCGGTGCCAAACGCCACTTGCGTTGTGCGGGTCTGACCCGACAGTGTTTGCGCCAGACGTGTGATGGCGTCCCCAGCTTGACCAAGAAAACTTGGCACCGCGCAAATCGTCTCAAAACTGAACCCGCTCTCCGGCGCAACGGCTTGCATCGCTGGTTCCAGCGACCGGGCGTGCGCCACCACTTCCTGCTGCATGCGTGCGGCGTCCGCGGTGGGCAAGTCGCGGAATTCGTAGGTGAACCGGGCGTCACGAGGCACAACGTTGTCCGCGATGCCGCCCTCAAAGCGGCAGACGCTCGCAGTTGAAAACGGCACGTCAAAGCCAGGGTAGCGCGGCTCCGAGCGCTCAAAGCCCTCGGCCATATCGCGCAATTTCCCGATCAGACGCGCCGCCATCTCGATGGCGTTGACTGAGCTCGGCGTCAACGACGAATGCGCCTCCTTGCCGCGCACACAGCACTGGTAGCGGTAGACGCCCTTGTGCGCAATGGCTGGCACCATGCTGGTGGGCTCGCCGACAATGCACGCCAGCGGCGTGATACCGACATCACGCAAATCGGCAATGAGCTCACGCACGCCAAAGCAACCAACTTCCTCGTCGTAGCTCAGGGCCAGATGCACCGCAAACGGCGCATTGCTGCCCAGAAACACCTCGGCCTGCGCCAGCGCCACGCCAATAAAGCCTTTCATGTCGGCGCTGCCGCGCCCGTACAGACGCGGTTCGACAGTGTCCTTCAGCACGGCGCCAAGCGGTTCGACCGACCATTCCTGACCGTCCCAGGGCACGGTGTCTGTGTGGCCCGACAGGATCACGCCCGCTGGCTTTTTCTCGCCGAGCGTGGCAAACAGGTTGGCCTTGGACTTGTCGGTGTTGTAGGTCAGACGGCTGCGCACACCGAGTCGCGCCAACTCATCGCGAACGAAGTGAATCAACTCCAAATTGGAGTTTCGACTCACCGTGTTCATGCGAACCAGGGTTTGGACAAAATCAAGTGCAGCAGCAGAGAGCATGCAACGATTGTCCGGGATTTTTTGCAGCACCGCCATTTTGTTGCTAGACTTGATCCCGCGTGGGGGGGTAGCTCAGCTGGGAGAGCGCTGCGTTCGCAATGCAGAGGTCGTGAGTTCGATCCTCATCCTCTCCACCATCTTAATGGACACGTCCGGCACCGTCGTCAGACCGGTTCGCGATACTGCTCTTCGAGCAACTTGGCCTGCGCCGCAGCGAGCCGCGCAATGGGCACCCGTGGCCCCGAGCACGAAACGTAGTTGAGCTTGATGTGATGGCAGAAATGGATCGAGCCGGGGTGCCCGCCGTGTTCTCCGCAGATACCGATCTTCAGGTCCGGGTTGGTCTTGCGGCCCAGCGTGACGGCCATTTTCATCAGTTGCCCGACACCCTTGATGTCAAGCACTTCAAACGGATTGTCTTCAAGGATGCCTGTTTCGTTGTAGAACGGGAGGAACTTGTTTTCAGCATCCTCGCGGCTGAACGAAAAGGTCGCCTGACTCAGGTCGTTCGTTCCAAACGAGAAGAACTCAGCCGTTTCGGCCATGCGCCCTGAGCGGATGCAACCACGCACGACTTCCAGCATGGAGCCGAACTTGAACTGCACGTTGATGCCGTGCGTGGCTTTGACCTCCTGGCTGATACGCAGCACATAGCCATGAATGCGCTTGAGCTCTTCGACGGTGGCCACCTGTGGCACCATGATTTCGGGATAAATCTCGACGCCCTGCTTGCCGCACAGGGCGGCGGCTTCGAGAATCGCGCGGATCTGCATCGAATAGATTTCTGGGTAGGTGATGCCAAGGCGTACGCCGCGGTGACCGAGCATCGGGTTGACTTCCGCGAGTGCACGCACCTTTTTCAGGATCTTTTCCTTTTTGCCGATGACATCGTCCTCCAGATGCGAGTCCTTGAAGGTATGCAAGCCCTTCATAAGCTGCGTCAGGCCGTCAGAGTATTGCTGGTACAGCTTGGGGTTGAGCAGCTTGAGCGTCTCGGGCAATTCTTCGAGCGCCTTGATGGTGTCGCGCAACTGGTGCAAGTGGGCGATTTCGAGTTCGAGCTGCGCCGCCGTGGGCAGGAATTCGTGCATCGGCGGATCCAGCAGGCGCACGGTCACGGGCAGGCCCTTCATCGCCTTGAAAATGCCGGTGAAGTCCGCGCGCTGAATGGGCAGCAGACGCTCGAGCGCGGACTGCCGCTCTTCGGGCGTCTCGGCCAGAATCATTTCCTGCACGATCGGCAAACGGTCGGTGCTATTGAACATGCGCTCGGTCCGGCACAGACCAATCCCCTTGGCGCCGAATTCGCGCGCCCGTGCCGCATCAATCGGTGTGTCGGCGTTGCCCAGGACCTTGAGCTCGGCGACCTCGTCGGCCCAAGCCAGCAGCGTGTTCATTTCCTGCGAGAACTCGGCTTCCACGGTGGGCACTTCTCCGGCGTAGACGTGGCCGGTACCGCCGTCAATCGTGATAACGTCACCCTCGCGCAGCGTGGTACTGCCGACCTGTGCCGTTCGTAGCTGGTCGTTGATCACTATCTGCTCGCACCCGGAAACGCAGGGTTTGCCCATCCCGCGCGCGACCACGGCTGCGTGCGAAGTCTTGCCGCCACGACTGGTGAGAATGCCCTGGGCCTGGAAAAAGCCGTGAATGTCTTCGGGTTTGGTCTCCTCGCGTACCAGGATCACTTTCTCACCGGCGCGCCCGCGCGACTCGGCGGTGTCGGCGTCAAACACAACCTTGCCCGAAGCCGCGCCGGGCGACGCCGAGAGACCCTGCGCCAGCGATTTGGCGTGGAAATTGGGGGCGAGTTGTGGCACCAGCAGTTGCTCAAGCATGGCCGGTTCGGTGCGCAACAGGGCGCGCTCCTTGCTGATGACACCTTCGTGAAACATCTCTACCGAAGTGCGCACCATGGCCCGCGCGTTCATTTTGCCGTTGCGGGTCTGCAGGCAGTAAAGGACACCCTTTTCGATGGTGAACTCGAAGTCCTGCACTTCGTGGTAATGTGACTCCAGCCGTGTGCGCAGGGCGATCAACTGACGATGGATTTCGGGCATCTCCTGCTCCATCTCGGCGATCGCCTTGGGGGTGCGAATACCAGCGACGACGTCCTCACCCTGGGCGTTGACCAGGTACTCGCCATAAATGACGTTCTCGCCGGTGCCAGGGTTGCGCGTGAAGCCCACGCCAGTGCCCGAATCGTTACCCATGTTGCCAAACACCATCGTGCAGATGCTCACCGCGGTGCCATTGGCTTGCCCCTTGGTCACGCGGAACTGGCGGCGATAGTCGACTGCGCGCTTGCCCATCCAGGAACGAAACACCGCCGCGACGGCAATTTCAAGTTGCTCAAACGGGTCCTGCGGGAACGGCTTGCCGCTCTGTCGCTCGACGATCGCCAGAAACTCGCCCGAAAGTTCCTTCAGGTGATCAACGCTCAGGTCCACATCCATCGGCGCGCCATACTTGCGTTTGATGGCAGCCATGCGAGCGTCAAACAACTCGTCGCTGATGTTGAGCGCAATCTTGCCGAAGAGCTGGATGAAGCGCCGATACGCATCGTAGGCAAAACGCTCGTTTCCGGTCTGACCAATCAGACCCTGCAGCGACACGTCGTTCAGGCCAAGATTGAGGATCGTGTCCATCATGCCGGGCATGGACATCGCCGCGCCCGAGCGCACCGAGATCAGCAAGGGGTTCTTGCCGTCGCCAAAGCCTTTGCCGGTCTTTTTTTCCAGCGCGGTCATATGGCTTCTCATTTCGTCCATCAGCCCTGCGGGTAGCTGGTTTTTCTCCAGGTAAGCGTTGCAAGCCTGCGTGGTGGCGACAAAGCCCGGCGGCACGTTCAAACCGATCTGCGTCATCTCACACAGGTTCGCGCCCTTGCCTCCGAGCAGTTGCTTGTCCTTGCCGTCGCCTTCTTCGAATGAATAGACGTATTTCTTGCTACTCGCCATAACGCTCTCCGGTGCAATAAGGGGCCTGGGATCCAGGTTTTTTTGTTAGTGTCAATTATGCTTGCGACGGCGTGGGCTTTTGAACCGCCTCGGCCAACAAGCCGCTTTTGACCGTCGGATAGCGCAATTTCAAGCGCAACTCGATCTTCATGCGGGTATTGTCCATGCGCCGCGACTCGTTCATGAAGCTCAGCAACATCAGGGGCAACTGGTCACGTGCCAGACTGCGGGGAACGCGCTGCGGGCGGGCCAAGCCATAAAGATCCGCGGCCAGATCGTAGTAGTCCCCCATCTTCAGGCGGCTGTCGTCGTTGACGTTGTAGACGCGTTGTGGTTTGCCACGCCAGAGGGCTGCGACGCAGGCCCGCGCCAGATCGTCGGCATGAATATGGTTGGTATAGACATCTTCCGATGCCTGCAGCACAGGCATGCCCCGTTCCAGTCGCTGGCGAGGCGTGCCGCCTTCGCGATCGGGTGCGTAGATACCGGGAACGCGCAGGACGCTGGCTCGAACCGAGCTTGCCCGGCCCATGGAGCGAACGCTGCTTTCAGCATCCAATCGCCTCCAGGCCCTTTGTGTATAAGCGTTTGCCGCTCTTGTTTCGATAGCCATCTGCCCCTGACAGTCGCCATAGACACCGCTGGTGGAGGCGTAAACGATGCCAGCGGGCACGACCCGCTGGCGCAGTGCGCGAGTCAGGGCCAGGGCGCGCGGGTCGGTCCAGCCCGAGCCCGGCGGCGGTGCAAGGTAGATCACGCGCTGGCCCAGCCCGGCCAGGCGACGCAGCGAGCCTGGCTGATCGAGATTACCCAGCAACGGCCTGATCCCGGCGTGGCGCAGCTCGACGGCTCGGCTCGGGCTCGACGTCAATGCCATGAGGTTCACTCGCCCTCGCAACGCTTGCGCGACGCGCAAACCGATATCGCCACAGCCAACGATCAGAATCCGGCCGCGACGAAACCGTGCTGGCAAGGCTGTGCGGGGCAAGACATGGGGCATGGCAAAGGGGCTTTGAATTGAGGGCAAAATCGCGGACAACGAGAACACCAGCCGCCCAAGGATACCGAAAACATGCCAAGCAAGGAAAGCTCGGCGCAGGACCTGCGCATTACCGTCAAGCCCAGCGATGTGTCATTTGGCAGCCACCGCGGTGAAACGATTCTCGCAGCGGCGCTGCGCGCTGATGTGTTGCTGCCCCACGGTTGCCAGGACGGCGCCTGCGGTTCCTGCAAGTGCAAGAAGCTCTCGGGCGACGTCGTGCAGGGCGCGCATCAGAGCAAGGCACTGAGTGCGCTCGAGCAGGACCAGGGCTGGGTGCTGACGTGCTGTGCGGTCGCCCGCAGCGACGTCGTGCTGGAGTCGCGGCAGGTTACGACGGTCGACACGATTCGAGTGCGAAAGATGCCAGCGCGTGTACGCTCGATGCAGAGAAAGTCACACGACGTCATGTTGCTTGGGCTGCAGTTGCCGGCCAACGACAACTTTGTCTACCGACCGGGCCAGTACGTCGAGATCATCCTGGGCGACGGCTCGCACCGCAGCTACTCGATGGCCAATGCCCCTGGCACCGGAGTCTGCACACTGGAGTTTCATGTCCGGCATCGCCCCGGTGGC
This sequence comes from uncultured Pseudomonadota bacterium, assembly GCA_963844495.1. Classification (GTDB taxonomy): domain Bacteria; phylum Pseudomonadota; class Gammaproteobacteria; order Burkholderiales; family Burkholderiaceae_C; genus Rhodoferax. The sequence goes on along the minus strand of CAWJOT010000057.1, from coordinate 53,546 downwards.
AAATTTACCGATGCGCTTTTTAACACGATGAAGGAAAAGGACATTGTGCGCATCGAAGGGCCTTACGGCAGCTTCTTCCTGCGCGAGGACAGCGACAAACCGATTATTTTTCTGGCCGCCGGCACCGGCTTGGCGCCGATCAAGGCAATCATCGAACACATGCTTGCCAGCGCCGCGGGGCGCACGGCTACCCTGTACTGGGGCGGCTTGCGTCCGCACGATCTTTACCTTGAGCCATGGATCCGCCAGCAACTCGCGGCGATGCCGCAGTTACGCTACGTCCCGGTCGTCTCCGACGCGTTGGCGCAGGACGCCTGGCAGGGACGAACCGGTTTCGTACATCAAGCGGTGCTGGAGGACTTTGCCGATTTATCCAAGCATCAGGTGTACGCATGCGGTGCCCCGGTGGTAGTCGAGGCTGCGCGTCGTGCCTACTTGCAAGCGGGCCTGCCCGCCGAAGAGTTCTACGCAGACGCCTTCACGACCGAGGCGGACAAGGCAGCGGTTGCGGCTACGACTTAACCTGCTAGCGGCACTCTTTGGGCGTCATGCTTCTGGCGTTTGATGGCCCGGCTGTTACGGTTGGCCATATGCTGGAGCTTACGGCGTTCGCGCTTGGTGACCACCCCGTCGGACTTGGCAGCGAGCTTGGCCGCTTGCAGACGGTGCTCGCGCGCCTTCAAGCGTGCAGCTTCCTTTGGCGTGATCTGACCCGAGGCGATGCCCTGGTTGATGCGTTGCTCCTGCCGCGCCTGACGCTGATCCAACCCCGGGGTGGCCGCCGGGTCCTTGACCACGGCTGGGGCGACCGCAGGCGCGGTTTGTGCCAACGCGGCAGCGCCGAGCGCGAAAAGCAGCGCTGCAATCAAGGTTTGTATCTTCATCATGAACTCCTATTGGGTTAAACATGGACCGACCATGCGTCATTCAACGACTGGTGGCCACGGGCCGAATGACAGCGGCCCGGCAAATAGTTGTAACTGATTGTCACCGGCTGTGGCGCACAGATTTCGCGCAAAATCGCACCATGCCTATGAAAAAACAAATCCAGAACTTCCTTTTCACGTTCGCCTTCGTCGCGGCGGGCACTGGCGCACCGGCGGTGCACGCGCAGGGCAAGACCATTCACCTGATTGTTCCCTATGCTGCAGGCGGTCCGCTGGACGTCACGGCGCGTGTGCTCGCCGAGCGGGTGCGCGAGACGCTGGGTACGGTCATCGTTGAGAACAAGCCCGGTGCCGGTGGCAATATCGGCGCCGATGCGGTCGCCAAGGCAGCACCGGACGGACTGACGATCGGTATCGCGGCGACGGCCACGCACGCCGTGAATCCATGGCTGTATGCGAAGATGCCATACAACGCGGCAACCGACTTCGCGCCCATCACGCAAATGGTCCGCGTGCCCAACGTGCTGGTGATGAACGCGCAAACCGCGCAACAGCTGAAAATCGGCAGCGTCGCGGACCTGATTGCGTACGCCAAGGCCCATCCCGGCAAGCTCAACTACGGCAGCGGTGGCAATGGCAGTGCCGGCCATCTGGCAGGCGAAATGTTCAAGCAGGTGGCTGGCATCTTTGCCGTGCACATCCCCTACAACGGCGGCAACCCGGCGCAATTGGCCTTGCTTGGCGGGCAGGTTGATTTCAATTTTGACAACCTCGCCACCGCCGCTCCCAATATTCGATCAGGCAAGCTCAAAGCGCTTGCGGTGACCACGCTCACGCGCAGCGCTGCGTTGCCCGACACGCCGCCGCTGGCCGATACGTTCAAGGGTTTTGCGATCGACACGTGGTGGGGCCTGGTGGCGCCTGCGGCGACACCCAAAGAAGTCGTGACCCGGCTCAACCAGGCCTTCGTCGCGGCTCTCAACACAACCGAGACCAAATCTCGTTTTGCTGTCTTGTTGGCCGAGCCCGTTCCCTGCACGCCCGAAGAGTTTGGTGCTTTCATGGCCAGCGAACGGGCGAAATACGAAGGTCTGGTGAAAGCGTCCGGGGCGCGCGTCGACTAGCCTGCGCCCGGTTACTCAGTTGGCGCACCAGCGTCGTACCAGCCTTTGACGAACTGGCGCTCCGCCTCGGTCATGCCGGTACGGTTGCCCATCGGCATACGCTCATTGACTACGACCTGCTGGTAAATGTAGGGGGCATAGGCTTTCACATAGCGCGCCGCATCGAGCCGGATATTTTTCATTTGCAGTTTCTCGCCGTGGCAGGGCAGACAGTGCCGAGCCAGCACATGTTGCATCGATTTGTAATCAAAACGGCCTGAGAAGTCCGCTGGATAAGCGTCGTCAGCTATTGTATTTGTAGCGCTGTCGGCGCGCCTAGCCGACCACTCGGGCTCGATCCATGCCACGACAGCGGCCACCGCCGCGAGGGCCAGCAACGCGTAAATGAGTTGCCGGGGACGATTGCGACTGCGAATTTCCATGGCTTGGGACTACCTGTTTGGAGCGGCACCGGCGAGCGTTTGCAGCAGTTGCGCCGCCACCGCTACCGCGATCACCGCGGGTTGCTTGCCCACAATCCCGGGCACGCCAATCGGACACGTGACGTGCGCCAGCTCGGCGGCGGTGAATCCGCGCGCCAGTAGTTGCCGACGAAAGCTGGCCCACTTGCTGGCGCTGCCGATCAAGCCGACAAAGGGCAAGTCCTGCTGCTGGCGCTGGCGCTGCAGGCACGCTGCAACGACCTGCAGATCCTCGGCATGACTGAAGCTCATGGCCAGCACGCGGGATTGGGGAAGCAGGTCAACAACAGCCGCGCTGACCGGATCGGAAAACTCAACTTCCACGCCCTGGGGCAAGTTGTCCGGGAAGATTTGTTCGCGACTGTCGATCCAGTGCACGCGAAACGGCAACCCGACGAGCAAGTGCACCAAGGCCTTCCCGACGTGCCCGGCACCAAACAGCGCGACCGGGTGCTGCGGCGTTTGCAGGCGTTGGCGCAGCGACGAGATATCAGCCGCGCCAACACACTCGAAACCAAGTTCGGCCTCGCCACCACAACACTGCCCCAACGCCGGACCCAGCGCATACTTGCGCACGGTTTTACCCTGGTTCTGGGCCAACAGCCATTGACGCGCCTGAGCGATCGCGTCAAATTCGAGACGACCGCCGCCAACGGTTCCGATGCTGCCCTGGGCAAAGACGGCCATCCAGGCGCCGGGCTCCCTGGGAACGGAACCGCGCGCCGCATGCAGTGTCACCAGACACGCATCCTCAACGGCCAAACGTACCAGAAAATTCTCGTCAATCTTCACAATCCATTACCTCTTTGATCCTCGCACCGTGCCCGAAACCTGCACAATGCGATGCTAGAGACACCTCGCACTGTAATGCACACCATCAACCAGACCAGGCTCCTGATTGCCCCAAGCTCATTGCGGCGTTGGCGCCAAGGGGAGCACTCGGCGCTGGGCGTCGCTTGCGCCGCCCTGGTAGCAGTGCTTGCCGGTTGCACTTCAGCGCCAGTGCCCGAACCGACCCCCCCTGGCAAGCCTGCCAGCACACCTGCTGCCAGGGTCGAACCCGTCGTCCGCGCTGTCCCGTCGGCTCCGGCCGAGGTGCCACGCGTTGCGGCCTCCTACGCGACGGACGCACGTGCCTATCGGCGCGATGCGGCCGCACACCTGTACCGGCAAAACGCGAACCGGATCTTTCCTGGCAAGATGCCTCCTTTGCTGTACGCCATCGGCGTGCTGCAGGTCGAACTCGACGCTCAGGGTCGCGTTAATGGGATTCACTGGCTACGTCCGCCCAGACACGCACCCGAAGTGATCGCAGAAATTGAGCGCACCATCCGTCTGGCCGCGCCGTTCCCGGCGCCGTTGCGGATGAGACACGTCACTTACACAGAAACCTGGCTTTGGCACAGCAGCGGGCGTTTTCAACTTGACACGCTCACCGAGGGTCAACTCTAGTTCCGGCGGCCAGCCAGCCCTGGCCCGGAGCGAGCCATAATCATGCCTGGCTGATGACCGGACATGTCTCCCAGCGCCTCTTTGTCTACCGAATCGAAAGCAGGAACCTCCTATGACCAAGACCCTCTCCCAGGCAGAAAGCACATTGCGCGACGCCGCTCGCGAATACCACCGCAGCCCAACGCGCGGCAAGATCTCCGTGACGCCAACCAAGCCACTGTCGAATCAACGCGACTTATCACTTGCCTATTCGCCCGGCGTTGCCTATCCCTGTCTGGACATTGAAGCGGACCCCTCGCTGGCGGCGGAGTACACCTCGCGCGGCAACCTGGTCGGCGTCATTACCAATGGCACTGCGGTGCTGGGTCTGGGCGATATTGGCCCGCTGGCATCGAAGCCGGTGATGGAAGGCAAAGGCTGTCTGTTCAAGAAATTTGCCGGTATCGACGTGTTCGATATTGAACTCGCCGAGCGCGATCCCGACAAACTCGTTGAGATCATCGCCGCGATGGAACCCACCCTGGGCGGCATCAACCTGGAGGACATCAAGGCGCCCGAGTGCTTCTACATCGAGAAGAAGTTGCGCGAACGCATGAATATTCCCCTGTTTCACGACGATCAGCACGGCACGGCGATCATTTCCAGCGCAGCGCTGCTCAACGGGCTCGAACTCGTCGGCAAGGAGATTGGAAAAGTTCGAATCGCGGTTTCCGGAGCCGGCGCTGCGGCACTGGCCTGTCTGGACGTCATGGTGGGACTGGGCGTGACCCGCGACAATGTCTTCGTCTGCGACTCCAAGGGTCTGGTTTACGAAGGTCGTCCCGGAGGCTATGACGAATCAAAAGCTCGTTACGCACAGAAGACGAGCATGCGCACGCTTGCGGATGTGGTTGATGGCGCCGATGTCTTCCTGGGCTGTTCCACCGCCGGTGTGTTGACCCAGGATATGGTCAAGACCATGGCTGCCAAGCCAATCATTTTGGCACTGGCCAACCCCGAACCCGAAATCCGTCCCGAACTGGCCAAGGCGGTGCGGCCAGACTGCATCATCGCCACCGGTCGTTCCGATTATCCGAATCAGGTCAACAACGTCTTGTGTTTCCCGTATATTTTCAGGGGAGCGCTGGACTGTGGAGCGACCAAGATCACCGAGGCCATGAAGCTGGCCTGTGTGCGTCAGATTGCCGACCTGGCCAAGGCCGACATCAGCGAGGAAGTGGCTACCGCGTACGCCGGTCAGGAACTTGTTTTTGGCTCCGACTATTTGATTCCCACACCCTTTGACTCGCGCCTGATCCTGCGCATTGCACCAGCGGTGGCGAAAGCGGCAGAGGAGTCCGGTGTGGCCGTGCGTCCGATCAAGGACATGGACGCGTACCGGGAGCAGTTGTCGCGCTTTGTCTATCAGACCGGCATGTTCATGCGCCCGGTGTTCGCCGCCGCCAAGGCCGTGCCGGAGGAGGCGAAACGGGTCGCCTACGCCGAAGGCGAGGATGAACGGGTGCTGCGCGCAGTGCAACTGGCCGTGGACGAGGGCCTGGCGCGGCCGATTCTGATCGGCCGACCGGCCGTCATCGAAGCGCGCTTGCTCAAGGCCGGTCTGCGCATCCGGCTGGGCAAGGACGTATCGTGCGTCAATCCGGAAGACGACCCCCGCTTCCGCCAGTATTGGGAGACCTATCACAAGCTCATGGGGCGTCGCGGCGTATCCATCGAAGCCGCTAAAGCCGCCGTACGCCGCTCGACCACGACCATCGGCGCGCTCATGCTAAAGCTTGGGGATGCCGACGCAATGCTGTGCGGACTGCACGGCCGCTTTGACGTGCATCTCGATCATGTTCGCGACGTCATCGGGGTCAAAAAGGGCGCTTCCGGTTTTGCCGCGCTGAACGCCCTGATGATGGAAAAGCGTACCCTCTTCATCGCCGACACATTCGTCAACGAAGACCCGGATGCGGAACAACTCGCCAGCATTGCAATGATGGCAGCCGAAGAGGTCCGCCGGTTTGGCCTGCCGCCCAAGGTCGCCTTCCTCTCGCACTCGATGTACGGTTCATCGAGCCGCAAATCTGCGCTCAAGATGCGCCAGGCCTACGAGTTGTTCTGCCAACTGGCCCCGGATGTGGAATGCGATGGCGAATTGCATGGCGATGCCGCGTTGTCGGAAGATATGCGCCACGCAGCCTTGATGGATACCCAGCTCAAGGGCGAAGCCAACGTCCTGATCTGCCCGAATCTGGACGCTGCCAATATCCTGTTCAACGTCCTCAAGATGACGGGTGGACATGGCGTTACGGTCGGGCCGATCCTGCTCGGTGCCGCGGCGTCGGTTCACGTCCTGACGCCGTCCTCGACCGTGCGCCGGGTGGTCAACATGACCGCGCTGGCCGTGGCCAACGCTCCACACCACAAACGGGCTCGGGCCTGAACTAGCCCAGCAGGCGCGCCAGAGTCAGGAGTGCTAACAGCAGCATCCACATGACCACGGTGCGCCAGACCAGACCGACGATCACGGCCAGGTGGGCTATCTCCGGCTCCTGTGCGGCAGAGGCGTCGGCACGCAGACCAGGTCGGCGTTGGCCGCCGTCGCCAGCGCCGATGCCCAATGGATTTGCCGCAGGCTGCGCGCAACGCAGTTGAATGTTGACGGCGCCGGAGGTTGCCGCCAGAACAATACCATCGTTATCGCCGGAAAAGCGCGGTTCGAAATTGCGCCAGTTGTCAATCGCCTCCTCAAAGCTTCCGACAATGGCAAAACTGATCGCGGTCATCCGCGCTGGTAGCCAGTCGACAAGCGTCCAGGCGTCGTCAGCGGTCTGGCGCAGCGCCTCACTCACCGGACGATTCTGGGCTGCGCTCTGGTGCTGCCAATAGCGCGCGACGAATTCGCTTAGCCGGTAAAGAACGGCCCCAGCCGGGCCCAGGCCCATGGCCGCGAGTACCGAAAACCATGCCAACACGCCGAACACGTGTCGATGCGCGGCAAGCACCGAATGCTCAATAACCAGGCACAAAATCTCGCTTCGTGGCAGCGCGCTGGCGTCAATCTGCTGCCACCGGGCAAGCAGTTCGCGGGCACGGCCCTCCTCGCCGCTGGTGAGGGCATCGCGCAGTTGCGTGAAATGAAAACTGAACTGACGAAAGCCCAACGTCGCGTACAGGACGGCAACGCTCCACAGCACAGCCAATGGCCAGCCCGCGTACACGAGAAGCCCCCAATGGATGACCAACGCAGCCACCGAGGGAACTGCGGCTGCCATTGCCCAGGCCAACCAGCCGTGCAACGGTGTACCAGCGTCGAAGTTTCGTGAACTCCAGCGCACCCACGCCCGCATCGTGCCATGCATCCTATTGCCAGGAACCAGCGGTCGCGCCTGCTCCAACAGCAGGGCGAGCAAGACCGAAATGAAGCTCATCGGAGCATCATAGCGGGCCCGGCAGAGTCACGCCGCCAACAGACGGTAAAAATTGCGCAATATGCCTGCCGTCGCGCCCCAGATAAAGCGCTGCCTGTCCTGATCCTGGTAGGGCATGGAAAACCATTCGCGTTGCACGCCTGCCCACTCAAACACGTGACGTCGATGGTGTGCCGGGTTCATCAGAAATTCCAGGGGTACTTCGAACACATCAGCAACTTCGCCAGCATTTGGCGTCAATGTAAATCCAGGTCCGACCAGGGCAATGACAGGCGTGATGATGAAGGCCGACCCGGTCAGGTAGTGCGGCAGTTGGCCCAGCACCTGAACGTACGCCGGGTCAAGCCCCAGCTCTTCGCGGGCCTCGCGCAAGGCGGTGTCGGCGGCGTCAACGTCGTCCTCGTCAGCCTTGCCGCCGGGAAAGGCAATTTGGCCCGAATGATCTGTCAGGTGCAGCGTGCGTTCTGTCAACATGACATTCGGGCGTTGGCGCATGACAATGGGCACCAGCACTGAAGCGTGAATCGGAGCTCGGTCGGTAAATCTCTTCTCGGCTACGAGTTCCGGCTCCCATTTGGGCAGGCAGGCAAAACGTTGTCGAAGCGCCTGAGGTTGCAGCAATTCATGCGCCACGGCCGGAAGATGCGAATCGACCCTGTCCACTGGAACTTCCCTTGGGTCGAAGTGTGGCAAGCTCGACAACGATGTTGGAATGGACTTTGGCACACGTCACCCTGGCGCGCTGGGCCTAGGCAAAGCTGAACAAAAAAACCGCCGCAAGCATGAGCCAGGGGCGGTCTGTTGGCAACGCCACCCTCGCTACTTGACAGCAGCCCTGGCGGATCCCTTTTTTGCCGGAAGCTTTTCCTTGATACGCGCCGACTTGCCACTGCGGTCACGCAAGAAGTACAGTTTGGCGCGACGCACATCCCCGCGCCGCTTGATCTCGATGCTGGCGATCAACGGGCTGTAGGTCTGGAAGGTGCGCTCGACGCCTTCACCGCTGGAGATTTTCCGAACGATAAAGGAGCTGTTCAGTCCACGATTTCGCTTGGCAATGACCACCCCCTCGTACGCCTGAACGCGCTTGCGGGCGCCTTCGACAACGTTGACGTTAACAATGACCGTGTCGCCTGGGGCGAAAGCAGGAACATCCTTCCCGAGACGGGTGATTTCTTCCTGTTCAAGAGTTTGAATCAGATTCATGATTTTCCCAATTGATCATGGTCGCGCCTGTGTCGGGATTGACATCCAAGACCTCACTGACGATGTAGCGAGGCAGCCGATCAGAGGATCAGTAAACCGTAGATTATAGCGCGACCCTATTAGCACCCGTCCGAGCGGCGGCGCGCGCTCAGGCTTGCGTGGCCAGATAGGCCTCGTCCGCCGGGCTCAGTCGCCCCAGCCTGCGAGCCTGCTCGATCAAATCGGGCCTTTGCCGTGCCGTCAAGCCCAAGCTCTGCTCGCGGCGCCAGCGCGCGATGGCTGCGTGATGGCCCGACAGCAGTACCTCTGGCACAGCACGGCCCTGCCAGTGCTCGGGGCGTGTGTAATGCGGGCAATCCAATAGACCGTCGAGTGCGGCGTTGAAGCTGTCCTGCTGATGACTGTTTTCGTCGCCAAGCACGCCACTTTGCAGTCGCGCCACTGCATCGAGCAACGCCATCGCCGCAATTTCGCCCCCGGACATGACAAAGTCACCCAAACTGACCTGTTCGGTCACATGTTCGTCGACGAAACGTTGGTCGATGCCTTCGTAGCGGCCGCAGATCAGCACGGCACCCTGGCTTTGCGCCCAGCGCTCCACCATGGCGTGCGTCAGTGGCTTGCCCACCGGTGAAAAAAGCAGCACGGGCGCGGCGTCGATGCGCTGCGCCTGGATGCTCGCCAGGCAGCGGGCCAGCGGGTCGGCCAGCATCACCATGCCCGGACCACCACCGAACGGGCGGTCATCCAGCCGCTTGTAGGCCCCAACCGAAAACTCGCGCGGGTTCGAAAGGCATACCTCGACTTGACCCGACTCGAACGCGCGGCGGGTCACGCCGACGCTCAACATCGGCACGAAACACTCCGGGAACAGCGTGATGACGTCAAATCGCATGATGATCGCAGCCAATCAGTAGTCGGCTTGCCAGTCAACCAGAATACGCCGACCCGCCAAATCAACATCGTCAACGTACACAGCGACAAACGGGATCATGCGTTCGATCGCGTTTTCGCCGCTTCCATCATCCATCACCAGCACGGTCTGGGCACCGGTCGAAATAAGTTCCCGGACCGTACCAAGCCGCTGCCCTTCTCTGTTGACAACGCTCAGGCCAATCAGATCCACCCAGTAATACTCGTCGACGCCAGCGGTCGGAAAACTCGACCGCGAGACAAAGACGCGCGCGCCGCGCAGGGCCGCTGCGGCTTGTCGATCCACCACGTCCCGCGCCGCGGCAACCACCGTATTGGCGTGCATTCTGGCTTCGGAAATGGCGAGTCTGCCCGGATCGGAAAAAGTTCGCACGCCCCTTTGCGGCGGCAACAAGAACCAGCGCTTGGACGAAAAAAGCGCCTGCGGATCCGCGCTGTGCGAGACAACCTTGAACCAGCCCTTGAGACCCCAGGCGTCGGCGATGCGCCCAACTTCTACGGCGTCCGTCGGCAGCTGGGCGGCTTCAAGGCCCGGCAACATCGGTGGCGAATCAGGCTGCCTTCTTGGCCGCTTGCCCAATCAGACGCTGCACCGTTGGAGAAGCCTGCGCGCCCACACTCTTCCAGTAGGTCAGGCGATCCTGGGCAATGCGGATGCTCTCTTCCGTCGCAGTGGCAATCGGGTTGTAAAAACCGATGCGCTCGATGAAGCGACCATCACGACGGGTCCTCTTGTCGGCTACAACAATATTGAAAAACGGGCGTGCTTTTGCACCGCCACGAGCGAGTCGAATGACGACCATGGTTTATCCTTTGGGAGGCAGATATCATTTCCGCCAATTAATCCAGCACTCAATCCAGTGCTTGAGACACGCGACATGACCACCCGGCCAGCGACACACTGAATAGCTTTTCATTATAACGTTTCCTGCTTTTATGCCCACAATTCGCCCCAGCCAAGCCCAGGACATCACCGCAATCACGTCGCTGTACGCCCACCACGTTCTGAACGGCACCGGCTCGTTCGAACTCGACCCCCCATCCGTTGACGAGATGATGGCGCGTCGTGCCGACGTGCTTGCCAAAGGTTTGCCCTACCTCGTGGCGATCGAGGGTGATTTCCTGGTTGGCTTTGCCTATTGCAACTGGTTCAAGCCGCGTCCGGCCTATCGTTACTCGGCCGAAGATTCGATCTACCTGGCAGCCGATGTTCAGGGCCGCGGCTTGGCGCGCGCGATGTTGGCTGAACTCGTTGAGCAGGCGCGGCGCGCGGGCGTGCGCAAACTCATTGCGGTCATTGGTGACTCGGCCAACACGGGCTCCGTCGCTGTGCATCAGTCGGTCGGTTTCGCGCACGTCGGCACGCTCAAAGCAGTTGGCTGGAAATTCAACCAGTGGCGCGACGTCGTGCTGATGGACAAGGCAATTGGCCCAGGCCACGCCAGTGCGCCGGAGCCCGGCGCGCCATGAAGAACAAAACCGTCGCTGTCTGGCTCGCGTTTGTTGGTGGTGTGCTGGGTCTGCACCGCTTCTATCTCAAGGGCCGGACCGACCTCCTGGGCTGGTTGCTGCCGCTGCCCACGGCCATCGGACTGTATGGCATTGCGCGGGCCCGGCAATACGGAATGGACGACCTGTGGAGCTGGTTGCTGATCCCCCTGCTGGGCTTGACCTTTGCCGGTTGCGCCCTCAATGCCATTGTCTACGGGTTGATGACGCGGGAGTGCTGGAATGCGCAATTCAACCCCAGCGCGCAGGCCGACGCGGCGGCTGGCGCTACCCACTGGTTCACGGTGGTTGCCATCGCCCTGGCACTCCTGCTGGGCACCACCGCACTGATGAGCAGCACCGTCCTGATATTCCAGCGCTACTTCGAATACCAAGTGCGACAAGCCCCCACCATTTCTGGCTAAAACATCCGCCCAAGCCCGAACCGCGGGCGTGAGCAGCTATGCTATTTATAGCACTAGAAAATCTGCAGACTGACCCAGTAAGCGACGGCGCCGACAAACGCGGTGGCCGGAATCGTAAATATCCAGGCCCACACAATGTTGCCGGCAATCCCCCAGCGAACGGCGCTGGCCCGCTGCGTTGCACCGACGCCCACAATCGCGCCCGTAATCGTATGCGTGGTTGACACCGGAATCCCCAGGCCAGCTGCGATGAACAGGGTGATGGCGCCGCCGGTTTCGGCGCAGAAACCGTGCACCGGCTTGAGCTTCGTGAGCCGTTGCCCCATGGTTTTGACGATGCGCCAGCCGCCAAACATGGTACCCAGGGCGATGGCGCTATAGCAACTCACGACCACCCAAGTCGGCGGTGCCGTATCCGCTGCGGCGGTGTAACCGGTCGCAATCAACAGCATCCAGACGATCCCAATGGTCTTTTGCGCATCGTTGCCGCCGTGCCCGAGGCTGTACGCGCCCGCCGACACCAGTTGCAGGCGGCGAAACCATCGGTCTACCCGTCCGGGTGCGCTGCGCCGAAGCAAGCGCGAGACCACGATCAGCATCATCGAACCGAGCACAAAACCCATCAAGGGCGACAGGAATATGAAGACCACCGTCTTCATGATGCTCGAAACAATCAACGCGGAGGCTCCGGCCTTGGATATCACGGCACCGGCAATACCACCGATCAGCGCGTGCGACGAACTGCTTGGGATCCCGTAGTACCAAGTGATCAGATTCCAGCTGATGGCCCCCACCAAGGCGCCAAACACCACGTTGACGTCCACCACGCCGGGCTGCGCCAGGCCCTTGCCGATCGTCGCGGCTACGCTCAAGTGAAAAACAAAGATCGCGATGAAATTGAAAAGAGCCGCGAAAAGCACCGCCTGTCCCGGCTTGAGAACTCCCGTAGAAACAACCGTCGCAATGGAGTTGGCAGCGTCATGAAAGCCGTTCATGAAATCGAACACCAGCGCCAGCGCCACCAGCGTCACCACGACCCAAAGTGCTACCTGAACCGATGCCATGTCAGCGCGCAATCATGAGTTTTCGAGGACGATGCCCTCGATGACATTGGCGACGTCTTCACACTTGTCCGAGATCGTTTCGAGCAACTCATAGATGGCCTTGAGCCGGACAACCTCACGCATATCGGGCTCCTCGCGAAACAGCTTGCTCATGGCACTGCGCAAGACGCGGTCGGCGTCGGACTCGAGTTGGTCAATCTCTTCACACGTCTTCAGTGCCGCCGCTGCCGTCGCCGGGTCGGCAATCTTGGCTAGCATATTGACGGCATCACGCACGCGTTCGCAGCACTTCACACTCAAGTCGGTCAGCCGCACGATGTCTTCTGTCATGTGGTGCACGTCATACAGGGCCATCGATTCCGCCGAATCCTGAATCAGGTCAGCGATGTCGTCCATCGTGTTAATCAGGGTATGAATCTGTTCGCGGTCGATGGGCGTGATGAAAGTGACATGGATTGCCTTGTTCACGTCGTGCGTGACCCGATCGGCGGCGCGCTCGGCGTTGTCGACATCCTCATAGAATTTTTGGCGCAAGTGCAGATCACTGTAGTTTGCAACGAGTTTGGAGAAGGCCCGCGCCGCTTCGACAATGCGGTCAGCGTGCTGGTTGAACATTTCAAAGAAATTGCCTTCGCGCGGCAACAGCTTGCCAAAGAACATGGCGAACTCCTAAATATTGTCTGTCAGGAATATGACGCGATCAAGACTGCGCGCAGTTTAACCGCGCGCTCGACGTCGACACCAAATCAAATTGGGCCAACCCGTGATCCACTTTCACAGATCTTTTGAGCTAAATCATGGGACACCGCGAAATAAGCACTGGCACGCTGATTTTGGCGCAAGATTTAAGGTTGCCCATTGCTGAAGCAGGTCGGCCGCGAGCCAATCCCGCGCACAGACGTTGGTCCGTCGGCGCTCAAAGACGCCCGCTCAAGCGGGCGTTTGGCTCACGCAAGCGTGGCTGCTGCGTCGGTGTAGTCCTGAACCTTGTCGAAGTTGAGGTACTGATAAATCTCAGCGCTGGCAGACGTCAGAACCCCCATGTCGGCCAAATACTCGGCCTTTGTCGGGATGCGCCCCAACTTCGAACAGATGGCGGCCAGTTCGGCGCTGCCAAGATAGACATTGCTGTTCTTGCCCAGGCGATTGGGGAAATTACGGGTGGAGGTGGAGAACACGGTTGCCCCTTCCTTGACCTGTGCCTGGTTGCCCATACACAAACTGCAGCCCGGCATTTCCATACGCGCACCGGCCGAACCTAGCACCCCGTAGTGGCCCTCTTCACTCAATTGTTTGGCGTCCATCTTGGTTGGTGGCGCCATCCACAGCTTGACCGGGATGTCGCGCTTGTTCTCCAGCAGCTTGCTTGCCGCGCGGAAGTGGCCGATGTTGGTCATGCATGAACCGATGAAAACCTCGTCGATCTTGGCGCCTGCCACGTCAGACAACGTCTTGACGTCGTCAGGATCATTCGGGCAGGCCACGATCGGCTCGTGGATGTCGGCCAGGTCAATCTCAATGACAGCTGCATAGTCAGCATCGGCATCGCCCTGGAGCAACTGCGGGTCAGCCAGCCACTCCTGCATCGCCTTGATGCGCCGACCGATGGTGCGCGCGTCTGAATAGCCTTGAACAATCATCCACTTCAGCATCGTGATGTTGCTGTTGATGTACTCGATGATCGGCTCCTTGTTCAGATGCACGGTACAGCCACCGGCGCTACGCTCGGCTGAGGCATCGCTGAGCTCGAACGCCTGCTCGACTTTAAGATTGGGCAAGCCCTCGATCTCCAGAATCCGCCCGGAGAAGACATTCTTCTTGCCTTGCTTGGCCACTGTCAACAGGCCGGCCTTGATCGCATACAGCGGTATCGCATTGACCAAATCGCGCAATGTCACACCAGGCTGCATGTTGCCCTTAAACCGCACCAGCACGCTCTCGGGCATATCGAGCGGCATCACGCCAGTGGCCGCGCCGAACGCGACCAAGCCCGAGCCTGCGGGAAAACTGATGCCGATCGGAAACCGTGTATGGCTGTCGCCGCCGGTGCCCACCGTATCGGGCAGCAGCATCCGATTGAGCCAACTGTGAATGATGCCGTCTCCGGGGCGCAGGCTGATGCCCCCACGTGTGCTGATGAATTCGGGCAACTCATGGTGCATCTTCACGTCGACCGGTTTTGGGTAGGCTGCGGTATGGCAAAACGACTGCATCACCAGGTCAGCACTAAAGCCCAAACAGGCCAGGTCCTTGAGTTCGTCACGCGTCATCGGACCTGTCGTATCCTGCGAGCCCACACTCGTCATGCGCGGCTCGCAATAGGTCCCCGGGCGGACTCCCTGCTGTTTACCCGCAACCACCGGGAAACCGCAGGCCCTCCCCACCATTTTCTGTGCCAGCGTGAACCCTTTCCTGGTATCCACCGGGGTTTGCGGCAAACGAAACAACGTGCTCGCTGGCAAGCCCAAGGCCTCGCGCGCCTTGGAGGTCAGACTACGACCGATGATCAGCGGAATCCGGCCGCCGGCACGGACCTCGTCAAACAGCACTTCGCTCTTGACCTTGAACTCCGCAATCACTTTGCCATCCTTGAGCGCCTGCCCGTCATAGGGACGCAGTTCCACCACGTCTCCCATGCTCATCTGACTTACGTCCAACTCAATTGGCAGAGCGCCTGAATCTTCCATCGTGTTGTAGAAGATGGGCGCAATCTTGCCACCCAGGCAAACGCCGCCAAAGCGCTTGTTGGGAACATAGGGGATGTCCTCACCGGTGAACCAGAGCACCGAGTTGGTGGCGGACTTGCGCGATGAACCTGTGCCCACAACGTCCCCAACGTAGGCAACCAAATTGCCTCTGGCTTTGAGGTCCTCGATGAATTTGACCGGCCCGCGCTTGCCGTCCACTTCCGGCGTGATGCCCGGGCGTGCATTTTTGTGCATCGCCAACGCGTGCAACGGGATGTCGGGACGGCTGAACGCATCTGGTGCAGGCGAAAGGTCATCTGTGTTGACTTCCCCTGCCACTTTGAAGACCGTGAGTTTGATCGAAGCGGGGACCTCGGGGCGCGACGTGAACCACTCGCCGTCGGCCCAGCTCTGCAGCACCGCCTTGGCGTGCACGCTGCCCTGGTCGGCCTTTTCCTTGACGTCATGGAACTGGTCGAACATCAGCAGGGTCTTCTTCAGACCATTGGCGGCCACTTGCGCGACGACCGCGTCATCGAGCAAATCAATCAGCGCGCTGATGTTGTAGCCGCCCAGCATGGTGCCCAGCAGTTCGGTGGCCTTCTCACGGGAAATCAGTGGGCATTTTTCGCTGCCATGCGCCAGCGCGGCCAGATAGCTGGCCTTGACCTTGGCGGCGTCATCCACCCCTGCGGGCACGCGAAAAGTGATCAGCTCCAGCAAGGTCGCCTCCTCGCTCCGAGGCGGATTCTTCAAAAGTTCAATGAGCTCGCCGGTCTGCTTGGCAGACAGGGGCAACGGGGGAATGCCGAGGGCCGCGCGTTCGGCGACGTGGACGCGATAGGTCTGCAACATGGTCTACTCCTTATCAATCAACAAAAAACGACGCAGGCCTCGCGAAATCGGCCCACTTCCCTACTATTCATTTTGGAACCGCCTCAGGTGCCTCAAGAATGCTGGATGCTGGATTTTTTTTCAACATCTCGGCCATCACCGCCTGATCCGGGCTGACACATTCGTCAGCAAGCCGTTGACCGAGTTTCTGGCTCATCAACATCGACTTGTTCCCCAGTTGTAGCCACATGGCACCTGCTCTGGGGTCCTCCAGGCGAATCGCACCGGTGCGGCTGACAACCGGATGCATGCGAAAACTGGCGGCCTTGGTCCGCACCAGGAAAAAGCCAGGACGTTTTTCGCTCGGCGTGATGGTCACCGACGCACCCAGTTCACAGGGCATCGATCCTACGTAAACGCGCCTGGCAATTTCGAGTTCGTCCACCGTGAGGGTGACACTGAGGTCATCATCGATAGGCGTTACTTCTTCCACCGCCTTGAGCGCGGAGCGCCTCACTTTGGCTGGTGATTTATGCGCGACTACCGGTGCCGCAGCTTTTGTAACAGCCGCGCTCGGCTGGCTGCTTTGAGCCAGCACCCACGCAGGTGCAACAAAGAGGACTGCAAAGGCAAAAACATACTTCATGGTATTCCCTGGAACCCGTCACGTTGAAAATTGAAGTGCTGCGGACAATTCCGCCGACGCGGCAAACGCCGTGCTATTTGCCAACAACTCAATCTCATGTTCAGCCGCCGCAAACCAACAAAAAGCGGAAGAACCCGAACCAGTTCATCCGCTTTCTTATTATGTGCCGGATCACCCGGCGCCAAGAGTATCCCGCGGCACCGCAAACCAAGGCCGTTTCGCGCCGATGCGGCACGAGCCTGGTTCGGTCCAGCCAGCCAATTACAGCAGGTGTGCAACGCCGGCTTGTTCGTCCTGCAACTCCTTGAGTGTCTTGTTGATGCATTCCTGGCTGAACGCATCAACGGCCAGGCCGTCGACCAGCTTGTATTCACCGCCTGAGCAGGTCACGGCAAAACCAAACATGGTGTCTTTGGGGATTCCATACTGGCCGTCTGAGGCAATGCCCATGGTGACCCATTTGCCGTTGGTGCCCAACACCCAATCGCGCATGTGGTCGATCGCTGCGTTGGCCGCCGAAGCGGCAGAGGACACACCGCGAGCTGCAATGATCGCCGCACCACGCTTGCCCACGGTGGGCAGGAACGTGTTGACGTTCCAGTTCTGGTCATTGATCATGTCTTTGACACTGGCGCCGCCGATAGTTGCAAAGCGGTAGTCCGCGTACATCGTCGGTGAATGATTGCCCCAGACCGCCATTTTTTCGATATCGGCTACGGCCTTGCCGGTCTTGGCTGCAATCTGGCTTAGCGCACGGTTGTGGTCCAAGCGCAGCATGGCAGTAAAGTTCTTACGCGGCAGGTCGGGTGCGCTTTTCATCGCAATCCACGCATTCGTGTTGGCCGGGTTGCCCACCACCAAAACCTTGACATTGCGGCTTGCCACGGCATTCAGGGCCTTGCCTTGCGCGGTAAAGATTTGGGCGTTCGCCGCGAGCAGATCAGCGCGCTCCATGCCCGGGCCACGCGGGCGGGCACCAACCAGCAGCGCGTAGTCGGTATCCTTGAACGCCGTCATCGGGTCGCTATGCGCCTCCATCCCCGCGAGCAGCGGAAACGCACAGTCCTGCAGCTCCATCATCACCCCTTGCAGGGCCTGTTGCGCCTTTTCGGCGGGCACTTCGAGCAATTGCAGAATCACTGGCTGGTCGCTACCCAGCATTTCGCCCGTGGCAATACGGAACAGAAGGGCGTAACCAATTTGACCTGCAGCGCCAGTAACGGCAACGCGAACGGGCTTCTTACTCATGATGAAAACTCCAGAGGGTTAAAAAAACCGGTGCTGGGACGCTCAGGTGATCGGCTGGTCGCCACAGGGTTTATCCTAGTTTAACTTGGAAAGGAAGGTGCGGTCAATTTGTCTTATGTCTTATATAAGATATGATGAATCCCGGCCCTTTGGCCTGACAGACTTACGCAGTTTGAAACCTATTCGACATGTCCTCGACAACGAACCCGCTGCGCAGCGACGCGTCTTCGGCTGACGACAGCAGCGCCATAGCTGCTGCTCCCATGACGCCGTCGTTCAGCCCCCTGTATCAACAGATCAAGGGACTGATACTCAACGGACTGCGCCTGGGGGAATGGAAACCCGGTGAACTGATTCCGAGCGAAAACGACTTGGCCACGCGCTTTCACGTCAGTCAAGGCACGGTGCGCAAGGCAATCGACGAACTCGCCGACGACAACCTGGTCGTGCGTCGTCAGGGGCGGGGTACTTTCGTCGCGACCCATGCCGAACAACAGATGCAGTTTCGTTTTCTGCGACTGGTGCCCGACCGCGGCAACCCGGGCAGCGAGGGCCCGGCCCGGCGCGAGATTGTCGAGTGTCGGCGCACGCGCGCAAGCGCCGACGTGGCACGTGCACTCGCGCTGCGCAGCGGCGATGCAGTGTTGCAAGTGCGCCGCGTGTTAAGTTTTGCCGAGACGCCCACGATTCTTGAAGACATCTGGCTACCAGCGACGCCGTTCAAAGGTCTGACCGCCGAGAGGCTGGCGAATTACCAAGGCCCAATGTACGCCATGTTCGAGACCGAGTTCAACATGCGTATGGTGCGGGCTGAAGAGAAGATCCGCGCCGAATCGGCCATTGACGGGCGTGACGTCCTATTGAAGATTGCGCTTGGGACACCCTTGCTGAGTGTCGAACGGGTTGCCTATACCTACAAAGACCAGCCCATGGAATTGCGCCGCGGCTACTACCGGACCGACACCCACCACTATCGCAATAGCCTGAGCTGAATGCCTGCGGACCCACAAGATTTGAAAAATTTGGGTTTGACCCCCGGTTTGGTCAATATCTTGGCACATTCCTTATGGTAAAAACAGTTGGACCGCTCGACGGGATAAATCCGGAACGGGATGATAAACGTGTCATGTTGTGTGTCGAAAACCTCCTTGAAAGGGCCTAGAAAATGAAATTAGCTGACAACAAAGCCACCCTGTCGTTTAGTAACGGCAGCCCAAGTATTGAGTTGCCCGTCTATCAGGGAACCGTAGGCCCGGATGTCGTTGACATCCGAAAACTTTACGGACAGACCGGGATGTTTACCTACGATCCCGGCTTCCTGTCAACGGCATCGTGCCAGTCAGCCATCACCTACATTGACGGCGACAAGGGCGAACTGCTGTATCGCGGCTACCCGATCGAGCAGTTGGCGACCAACTGCGATTTCATGGAAACCTGCCATCTGCTGCTGTATGGAAACCTTCCCAATGCGGCCGCCAAGGCGCAATTCAGCAATCGTGTGACGCACCACACGATGGTCAATGAACAAATGCAGTTTTTCATGCGCGGGTTCCGTCGCGATGCGCATCCGATGGCCATTCTGACCGGTTTGGTCGGCGCCCTTTCGGCGTTCTACCACGACAGCACCGACATCACCAACCCAGAGCATCGCGATGTTGCCGCCATCCGCCTGATCGCGAAAATGCCCACACTTGTTGCCATGGCCTATCGTTACAGCATGGGTCAACCCTACATGTATCCGAGAAATAGTCTGAGCTACGCAGGCAATTTCATGCACATGATGTTCGCCTCGCCGTGCGAAGACTACGAGGTCAATCCGGTGATCGAGCGCGCCTTGGACCGCATCTTCGTGCTGCACGCAGACCACGAACAAAATGCGTCCACCTCGACCGTTCGCTTGTGCGGCAGTTCTGGCACCAACCCGTTCGCTGCCATCGCAGCGGGGGTAGCCTGCCTGTGGGGGCCTGCGCACGGAGGGGCCAACGAAGCCTGCCTGAACATGCTCGACGACATCCAGAAAACCGGCGGTGTTGCCAAGGTCGGCCAGTTCATGGAGCAGGTCAAGGACAAGAACTCCACAGTGAAGCTCATGGGTTTTGGCCATCGGGTCTACAAGAACTACGACCCGCGCGCCAAGCTCATGCAGGAGACCTGCAAGGAAGTTCTCGCCGCCCTGGGTCTGGAAAACGACCCTTTGTTCAAACTGGCCATGGCGCTGGAGAAGATCGCTTTAGAAGACGATTACTTCGTGCAACGCAAGCTGTATCCGAACGTGGACTTCTATTCCGGAATCGTGCAGCGCGCGATCGGTGTTCCGGTCAACATGTTCACCGGCGTGTTCGCGCTGGCGCGCACGGTTGGCTGGATCGCTCAGCTCAACGAAATGATCGGTGACCCCGAGTACAAGATTGGTCGCCCGCGTCAGTTGTTCACGGGTGCAACTCGCCGCGACGTGTTGCCCATCGCGAAACGCTGATAGCCGAGTCGGCTCCGGCCCGCCGTGCGGCAAGCTCGGCGGGCTTTTTGTTGTCCGCACGCATGATTGCCATGCCGCCTAAAATCGCACACTGCCACGGAAATCCACATGAGCCGCACCCTTTACGACAAACTTTGGGACGAACACGTCATCCATACCGAGGAAGACGGCACTTCGATCCTGTATATCGACCGTCATCTCGTGCATGAAGTGACGAGTCCGCAGGCATTCGAGGGGCTGCGCCAGGCCGGGCGCAAGGTGTGGCGTGTCAGTTCCATCGTCGCGACCGCGGACCACAATACGCCAACCACGGGCTGGGAGCGCGGCTACGACGGCATCACGGACCCGACCAGCAAGGAACAGGTTGTTACGCTGGATCAGAACATCAGGGAGTTCGGCGCTGCCGCGTATTTCCCATTTCTGTCCAGACGCCAGGGCATTATTCACGTCATCGGCCCGGAAAGCGGCGCTATCCTGCCAGGGATGACGGTCGTTTGCGGCGACTCACACACGTCGACGCATGGAGCCTTTGGGGCACTCGCCCATGGCATCGGCACCAGCGAAGTCGAACACGTGATGGCCACGCAAACCCTGCTCGCGAAGAAAGCGAAAAATATGCTCATTCGGGTGCAGGGGCAATTGCCACCGGGTTGCAGCGGCAAGGACATCGTGCTGGCGGTCATTGGCAAGATCGGCACCGCCGGCGGCACCGGCTATACGATCGAATTCGGCGGCTCAGCGATTCGTGCGCTGAGCATGGAAGGGCGCATGACTGTTTGCAACATGGCGATCGAGGCCGGCGCGCGCGCAGGCTTGGTCGCGGTGGACGAAAAGACGATTGACTACATCAAGGGGCGCGCGCTGGCCCCTGGAAGCAGCACGGCCAACGAAGCAGCAGCCGCGCTTGAGTGGGAGCACGCCGTGGGCTACTGGACGGGCTTGCACTCCGACGTCGACGCCAAGTTCGACAAGATTATCGAGTTGGATGCTACAGCAATGGTTCCCCAGGTGACTTGGGGCACGTCACCGGAAATGGTCCTGGGCATTGACGCCTGCGTGCCCGACCCGGAACGGGAAAAGGATCCGGGCCGACGCAGCGCCATCGAAGCTGCGCTTGTGTACATGGGCCTGCGACCGGGAAAGCCGCTGAACGATCTTTACCTGGACAAGATATTTATCGGCTCCTGCACCAACAGCCGCATCGAAGATATGCGCCAGGCTGCTGCGGTGGTCAAGAAGCTGGGCCGAAAGATCGCGCCGAACATCAGGCTGGCCATCGTCGTGCCGGGCTCGGGCCCGGTCAAATTGCAGGCCGAGCGCGAGGGCCTGCACGAGATATTCAAGGCTGCGGGGTTTGAGTGGCGTGAACCCGGTTGCTCGATGTGCCTGGCGATGAATGCTGATCGACTCGAACCCGGCGAACGCTGCGCCTCGACCAGCAACCGGAATTTTGAAGGGCGCCAGGGTGCCGGAAGCCGCACGCATCTGGTCAGCCCGGCAATGGCGGCGGCGGCGGCGATCCACGGACACTTCGTCGATGTCCGCCAATTTACTTGAAGGAGCTAGCCATGAAATTCATTTCCGCACTCATTGCCTCTGCGCTGTTGACGGCGCTCGCGGCATGCAACACCGTGCGCGGTGTCGGCCAGGACGTCCAGAAGGCGGGATCGGCCATCGAGAAGTCCGTCAAATAGGCTGGTCATGCAAAAATTTGTCCTGCACCGCGGATTGGTGGCTCCAATGGATCGCGAGAACGTCGATACCGACGCCATCATTCCCAAACAATTTCTCAAGTCGATCCGCAAGACCGGCTTTGGTCCAAACCTGTTTGACCAATGGCGCTATCTGGACACCGGGTTTCCCGGCCAGGACCCTGCCAGCCGTCGACCGAATCCGGACTTTGTGCTGAACCAGGCGCGCTATGCCGGCGCATCCATCCTGATCACACGCAAGAATTTTGGATGCGGATCCTCGCGCGAGCACGCCCCGTGGGCGATTGACCAGTATGGATTTCGGGCCATCATCGCCCCAAGTTACGCGGACATTTTTTACGACAATTGTTTCAAGAACGGCCTGTTGCCGATCGTCTTGCCCGAGGCCACTGTGGCTCAGTATTTCCACGAGCTGTACGCCTTCGCCGGCTACCACTTGACCATTGACCTGGAGAATCAGACGATCGTTGGACCGCAGGGCGATAGCGTCGGCTTCGAGGTTCCAGCGTTTCGCAAATACTGTCTGATCAATGGCCTTGACGATATTGGCCTGACCTTGCGTCATGCCGATAAAATCAGGGCATTTGAAGCCCGCAGTCTGGCACAAAAACCTTGGTTAGCGCATACGCTGCTTGTGTGAGCTGCTATCTATTTTGATTGTTGAGTGACATTTTCTCGCGCCAGGCGCAAGCGAAGTTTGTGCTCAATCCTTTGAAACTTGACGAATCCATCATGAAAATTGCGGTCTTGCCTGGTGACGGCATCGGAACTGAAATAGTTGCCCAAGCGGTCCGGGTGTTGAGCGCGCTCGACCTTCAATTCGAAATCGAGCAAGCCCCGGTAGGCGGCGCTGCCTACGAAAGCCATGGTCACCCGCTGCCGGCGTCGACGCTTAGCCTGGCGCGATCGGCAGACGCCATCCTGTTTGGTGCCGTCGGCGACTGGAAGTACGACCGGCTTGAGCGTTCGTTGCGACCGGAACAAGCCATTTTGGGATTGCGCAGGGAACTGGGCCTGTTTGCCAATTTCCGCCCCGCCATTTGCTATGACGCGCTGGTCGGCGCCTCCAGCCTCAAGCCCGAGCTGATCAAGGGACTCGACATCCTGATCATTCGTGAGCTGACCGGCGACATCTATTTCGGACAGCCGCGTGGTCGTCGTGTCGCCACCGATGGTCACTTCCCAGGCGCCGACGAGGCGTTTGACACCATGCGTTATAGCCGCCCCGAAATCGAGCGCATTGCGCATGTTGCGTTCCAGGCCGCGCGCAAGCGCAGCAAGCGCGTCACCAGCGTCGACAAAGCCAATGTGCTCGAAACCTTCCAGTTCTGGCGCGACGTTGTTACTGACGTCGCCTCGCAGTACCCGGACGTCGAACTTGATCACATGTACGTCGACAACGCCGCGATGCAACTGGTTCGTGCGCCCCGCAAATTCGACGTGGTGGTGACCGGGAACCTGTTTGGTGACATCCTGAGCGACGAAGCGGCCATGCTCACCGGCTCCATCGGCATGCTGCCATCGGCGTCACTCAATGAAAGCAACCAGGGCCTGTACGAGCCGTGCCACGGAAGTGCCCCCGACATTGCGGGCAAGGATCTTGCCAATCCGCTGGCCACGATCTTGAGCGCGGCAATGATGCTGCGCTTCAGCCTCGACCAGGTCGAGGCTGCCGAACGCGTTGAGGCTGCAGTGAAATCCGTGCTTAGACAGGGTCTGCGCACCACTGACATTTTCAGCCAAGGGACCACGCTTGTGAGCACCTCCGAGATGGGCTCGGCGGTGGCAAGGGCCCTGTCACAGACAAATTCGATTTAATTGGCATCTCTCTAAAGGCAACATGATGAAAACTGGTAATTTGGTCGGTCTGGTGGGTTGGCGCGGCATGGTCGGCTCGGTGTTGATGGATCGCATGCAAGCCGAGGGCGACTTTGATCTGATCGAGCCCGTGTTCTTTTCTACATCCAACGTCGCGGGGAAGGCGCCGGTGCAGGCACGCAACGAGACGACCTTGCAAGACGCGTTCAACATCGACGCACTCAAGCGCTGCGACATCGTCATCACGGCGCAGGGCGGCGACTACACGTCTGAAGTATTTCCAAAGCTGCGTGCCAGCGGCTGGAGCGGTCAATGGATCGACGCTGCCTCGACCTTGCGCATGAAGGATGACGCGGTGATCATTCTCGATCCGGTCAACCTTCCCGTGATCAAGAATGCCCTGGCCAAGGGCGTCAACAACTGGATCGGCGGCAATTGCACCGTGAGCTGCATGCTCATGGGTGTGGGCGCTCTTTACAAGGCTGGACTGGTCGAATGGATGAGCACGCAGACGTACCAGGCCGCCAGCGGCGGTGGGGCGCAGCACATGCGCGAATTGCTCACTCAGTACGGTACGCTCAACGCCTGCGTACGTAGCTTGCTCGACGATCCCAAGAGCGCAATTCTGGAAATTGACCGCCAGGTCATCGCCAAACAGCGCTCCTTGAGCGCCCAGGAGACCACCAATTTCGGTGTACCTTTGGGTGGCTCCTTGATACCATGGATCGACAAGGACTTGGGCAATGGTGTGTCCAGGGAAGAGTGGAAAGGCATGGCCGAAACCAACAAGATTCTCGGTCAGGGCGAGGCTTTTGGCTCCTCGGCGGTACCGGTCGACGGCTTTTGCGTGCGGGTTGGTGCCATGCGCTGCCACAGTCAGGCGTTGACCTTCAAGTTGAAAAAGGACGTCCCGCTTGCGGACATCGAGGCGATGATCGCAGCCGACAACGCCTGGGTCAAAGTCGTACCAAACACCCGTGAAGCAACACTGCGCGATTTGACACCGGTGGCGGTAACAGGCACGATGACCATTCCGGTTGGACGCATCCGCAAGATGGCCATGGGTTCGACCTATTTGGGAGCCTTTACGATTGGGGATCAACTACTGTGGGGAGCGGCGGAACCGTTGCGGCGCATGCTGCGGATACTGTTGGCGCGCTAGGCGCGTGATCCACACCGCGAGCGGACAGCCGTGCCTTGTTACGATGCCTTACAGGCCGTTGTCCTTTGACAACATAGAATCACGGGTCAAGTCTTGGTTGCCACAGGATATGACCTAAAAACAGCCTTAGCTTGTCATGCTAAGACATTGATGTTATGGTGCTTTTCGGGTTTTAGAATCAAGGCGTGGCGTTGCGTGAAGAATCATATTCTCCAGCCATCCGAACACCGGAGTCCAAAAATTGTTTGCTAAATTACATCGCTGGCAACGACTCTCGATCGCGGCGGTACTGCTGGGGCTTTGGGGGTCAACCTGCGCCGCCCTGTCACTTGGGCGCGTCACCGTCTTGTCGGCGCTTGGTGAGCCGCTGCGGGCCGAGGTTGAGGTTCCGGACATCAACGTTGAAGAATCGGCCTCGTTGAAGGTGTCGCTGGCCGCGCCCGAAGCGTTTCGCGCCGCCGCGATGGACTACAGCCCGGCACTGTCGGGCCTTCAGATCACGATCCAAAAGCGATCTGATGGACGAACCTTTATCCGTCTGGGCAGCGACCGCGTGGTCAACGATCCGTTTGTTGATTTGATTTTGCAGGCAACCTGGTCCAGCGGCCGCATTGTGCGCGACTACACCATGTTGTTTGACCCACCCAATCTGCGCCGGGCCGCACAGCCCGGGGCAAGCACGGCACCTGTCACGACTCAGGCGGCTATGGCCCGGGCAGCGGCGCCGACCACACTGCCACCTGTGGCTCGGGCGCCAACGCGTGCGCTGACCGCCGCGGAGAGTCCCAAGAAGGCAACCAAGCCGCCAACGGCAGTAAATCCGGCTGTGGTCAAGGATGTTTCTCAGGTTAACGTCAAAGCTGGTGACACCGCCAGCAAGATAGCGTTAGCAACGAAGTCGGCCCGAGTGTCGCTGGACCAGATGCTGGTGGCGCTGTTGCGCGCCAATCCCACAGCGTTCATAGGAGACAACGTCAACCGCATCAAGGCCGGCGCGCTGGTCAGCATTCCGACGGCGGAACAGGCGCAGGCAACTCCCGCGGCTGAGGCCAGCCAGCTCATCGTTGCGCAAAGCAAGGATTTCAACGACTTTCGCAGGAAGTTTGCGCAAAACGCACCAAGAACGCCAGTTGCCGTGGCCGATCGTCAGGTCACCGGTGCCGTGCAGACAAAGGTAGAGGACAAAAAGCCGGCGACGGCGACGCCAGACCGGTTGACCCTGTCAAAGGGCGCGCTCAAAGCGCAACAGGCCGAGGACCAATTAGCCAAGCAGCGCAGCGCCAAGGAAGCCGCTGGCAGGGCCGCTGAGCTGGCCAAGAACATCAGCGACTTGCGCCAACTTGGTGCAGCCTCCAGCATCGTCGCACCGGCACCCGCAGCCTCGGCACCGGCCAGCACCGGTCCAACGCTGGCAACCGGTCCTGGCACCCCGGCACCAGTGGTTTCGGCGCCCGTGGCATCGATGACGACGCAAGTGGCCTCAGCACCGATGCCGCAATCCTCTGTCGCCGAGAGCTCGACGCCTGCGGTTGGCGCGTCAACGCCGAACGTTCCAGCCAGTGCCACCACCACCCAGCCAGAGACCAGCGTGCTTGACGAGATGATCGAAAATCCTGGGCTCCCGCTGGGCGCCGCCGGATTGATAGCACTGCTGGCGGGCTTCGCAGCCTACCGGACGATGCAGCGCAAGAAGGCTGCAGACACGCAAAGTGTTTTCCTCCAAAGCCACCTCAAGCCCGACTCTTTCTTTGGCGCCAGCGGCGGGCAAAGCGTGGATACCAGCAACAGCACTGCGGCGGGTTCTTCCTTGGTTTACTCGCCCAGCCAGCTCGACGCGGTGGATGACGTCGATCCGGTTGCGGAGGCCGATGTCTACCTGGCCTATGGCCGGGATTTGCAGGCCGAGGAAATCCTCAAAGATGCCCTGCGAACCAATCCCGGAAGAATCGCAATCCACCTCAAGTTCCTTGAGATTTTCGCCAAGCGGCGCGACTCGACTTCCTTTGAAAACATCGCCAGTTTGGCGTTCAAAATCACCGACGGTGAGGGTGCGGACTGGGAGCGCATTTGTGCCCTGGGTCAAAGCATTGACCCGGACAACGCTCTTTACAAACCGGGCGGACGACCCGCCATGGCGGATGATGTGGCGTCGACGTCCGTTTCACCCCTGGACGCCACCATCGAGGTCGACAGCGCAGCATTGGTCCCGGCCAACGCGGGCGCAAACGCCGCGGCCGCCGTCGATCTGGATCTGGACTTCTCCATTGACGAGGAAACCCCCCGTACGGTCATCGAACCGGCGACCAGCGCTGGTCCGTCCACCGCCCACGGCGACCTCGACTTCGATCTGGACATTCCGGCGCCGGCATCGGTCAGGGGCACTTTTGCGCAGACGCAGGATGCGCCGGTCGCCGCATCCGAAGACGTCGCATTCGGACTGCCTTCGGCATCGGTGCCGCTGACGGCGGCAGACGATGATGGAACCGACCAGTTACCGGGCTTCAGCCTGACCCACCCCGCGCCGATCGAAGACGATGAGCCACAGGCGCCGTCGCCCGCCGCCCCTTCTGGCATGCTCGACTTTGACTTTGAGTCCCTGTCGCTTGACTTGGCGGCGCCGACAGAGTCGGGGCCAAGTGCCGAGCCGGGACCCATTTCGGTTCAGGACACGCAACAGGACCCGATGGCAACCAAGCTTGAGCTTGCCAGCGAGTTCGCGGCGATTGGCGACAAGAGCGGGGCGCGCGCCTTGATCGAGGAAGTTATTGCTGAAGCTTCTGGCGACGTCAAGACCAAGGCGCAGCACGCCCTGAGCCAGCTTTGATCGGAGTCGCCCCGATCGTTTGAGGGCGCCACAGGGTGCAAGCACTGTGAGAATTGCTCTGGGAATCAGCTACGACGGCCGGGCCTATCAGGGTTGGCAAAGTCAGCGCTCGGGCCAGACGGTCCAGGATCGACTCGAGAGCGGTCTTGGCAAGTTCGCAGCAGGGAGCGTTTCCACCGTCTGCGCCGGACGGACCGACGCCGGCGTCCACGCCCTGATGCAAGTCGTTCATTTTGACACCAACCTGACGCGCGAACCAGCCTCCTGGCTGCGCGGCACAAACTCGTTCCTGCCGCCAGATATTGCGGTGCAATGGGCGCGCTGCGTGCCAGAGGAGTTTCATTGCCGGGCCAGCGCTTTGTCTCGTCGCTACGCTTATGTCCTGCTGGAGTCGCCGGTACGCCCAAGCGTGGACGCAGGGCGCGTCGGCTGGGTATTTCAGGCACTGCATGAAGAAGCCATGCGCGAAGCAGCCCAACACCTGGTGGGCGAACACGACTTTTCCTCGTTTCGCGCCTCCGCGTGTCAGGCTTTGTCACCCGTCAAGACCGTTCAAACGATCAATATTTCAAGGCGCGGTGCCTACTGGCGCGTGGATTTCGAAGCCAGCGCCTTCCTGCACCACATGGTCCGCAACATCATGGGTTGCCTGATTTCCGTTGGCCGGCTCCGACACCCGCCAGGCTGGATCAAAGAGGTACTCAATGCACGCGATCGTGGCCGTTGTGCACCAACTTTTTCACCCGACGGGCTCTACTTTGTCGGCCCCCGTTACGCCGCGCACTGGGGTCTGCCCGGGCGCACGGCGGCTTTCGATGTATTGCCATGAAATTGCCACAACGCACGCGCATAAAAATCTGCGGACTCACGCGCGAATCCGATGTCGAAGCGGCCGTCGCGGCCGGTGCGGACGCGCTCGGATTTGTGCTCTATGACAAGAGCCCGCGCTATGTAAGCGCGCAGCGTGCCAGCGTGCTGGCGCGCCTGCTCCCGCCTCTGGTCATTCCCGTGCTGCTGTTTGTCAACGAAGACCCAAGAAGGGTCGTCGACGCGTGTGCCCTGGTCCAAGGGGCCATCGTGCAATTTCACGGTGATGAGACGCCACAGCAGTGCCTGCTCGGCACCGGAGGCGGGGCGCGGCCCTATTGGCGGGCAGCGCGAATTCCCCAGGAGCGTGGCGGACCCGCATTTGATCTCGTAAAATACGCATCCGATTATTCAAGTGCCCAGGCCATCTTGCTCGACGCCCATAGCGATGGGTACGGAGGTGCCGGGCGGACATTCGATTGGTCACTGCTTCCTCCAAACGTCGACGCTCACCTCGTCTTGAGTGGTGGACTCAACGCTGCCAACGTGACCGAAGGCATCTTGCTGCTGCGTCCGCGCGGCTTGTCGCTGACCGTTGACGTCAGCTCCGGGGTCGAGCTTTCCGGCCCGGGCAATCGGGGGCTCAAGGACCCAGAAAAGATCCACCAGTTTGTCGTTGCCGTGCGCGAGGCCGACAGGCAATTTGCAGAAATATCAAATGCTCGAATATCACCAACCTGACGCACAAGGCCATTTTGGCATCTATGGTGGCAGCTTCATCTCCGAGACCTTGACGCACGCTGTCAACGAGCTCGGGGCCGCCTACACGAAGTACAAGGACGACCCTGAATTCATCGCCGAATTCAAGCGTGAATTAGCGCACTTTGTTGGTCGTCCGTCGCCGATCTACCATGCCGCCCGCACCAGCCGCGAGCACGCAGGGGCCCAGATCTTTCTCAAGCGCGAGGACCTCAACCACACCGGCGCGCACAAGATCAACAACACGATTGGCCAGGCCATGCTGGCCAAGCGAATGGGCAAGACGCGGGTCATCGCGGAAACCGGTGCCGGCCAGCACGGCGTGGCCACGGCGACGATCTGCGCGCGCTACGCACTGGAGTGCGTGGTTTACATGGGCAGCGAAGACGTCAAGCGCCAAAGTCCCAATGTCTATCGCATGCAATTGTTGGGCGCCACGGTGGTGCCGGTCGAAAGCGGCAGCCGCACGCTCAAGGACGCGCTCAACGAAGCCATGCGCGACTGGGTCGCCAACGTGGACAACACTTTCTACATCATCGGCACCGTGGCCGGCCCGCATCCCTATCCGACCATGGTGCGTGACTTTCAGAGCGTGATTGGAGCCGAGTGCCTGACCCAGATGCCCGACATGCTGCGGGCCGCGGGCTGCCGTTCCAGCCAGCCCGACGCCGTGGTTGCCTGTGTCGGTGGCGGGAGCAATGCCATGGGCATTTTCTACCCATACATCGCGCATCCGAACACGCAACTGATCGGCGTTGAAGCGGCCGGCAAGGGTCTCGACAGCGGCAAGCATTCGGCCTCTTTGCAGCGTGGCAGTCCTGGCGTTCTGCACGGCAACCGCACGTATGTGCTGCAGGACAAGAACGGCCAGGTGACCGAGACCCATAGCATCAGCGCCGGCCTGGACTACCCCGGTGTCGGACCCGAGCATGCGCATCTGAAGGACCTCGGTCGCGCGCAGTACGTAGGCATTACCGACGACCAGGCGCTGCAAGCGTTCCATTACCTGTGCCGCACCGAGGGCATCATTCCGGCGCTTGAATCGAGTCACGCAGTCGCCCACGCCATGTCGCTGGCCAAAACCATGTCGCCCGAACAGTCCATTCTGGTCAACCTTTCCGGACGCGGCGACAAGGACATCGGCACCGTTGCCGACCTCGGTCATGCCCAGTTCTTCTGCCGCCCAAGTTGCACCGGGCAAACCGTCAAGGGTGCAGCCCCGGACATCGCCGCAGACATGAAGCGAAAGCCAGGGGCGACTCCATGAGCCGCATCGATCCAACCTTTGCGGCACTGAAGGCGCGCGGCCGCCAAGCCCTGATCCCCTATGTGACGGCGGGTTTCCCGTTTGCCGACATTACGCCCGAGCTGATGCACGCATTTGTTGCCGGGGGTGCGGACATCATCGAGCTTGGCGTGCCATTTTCCGATCCAAGCGCCGATGGTCCTGTTATTCAGAAAGCCGGCGAACAAGCGCTGACGCTGGGCATTGGGATGGTCCAGGTCCTGGACATGGTGCGCGTGTTTCGCACGCAAGACCAGACGACGCCCGTGGTGCTGATGGGTTATGCCAATCCGGTGGAGCGTTACAACCAGATCCACGCGCGGGCCGACGGCCAAAGCGCTTTTGTGTTCGACGCGGCGAAGGCAGGGGTGGACGGCGTGCTGGTGGTCGATTACCCGCCCGAAGAGTGCGCCGAATTTGGTGCCGAACTCAGACGCCACGAGATGGACTTGATCTTTCTGCTCGCACCGACTTCGACCGACGAACGCATGGCGCAAGTGGCCGCAATTGCCAGCGGCTATGTC
Source organism: uncultured Pseudomonadota bacterium (assembly GCA_963844495.1). GTDB lineage: Bacteria > Pseudomonadota > Gammaproteobacteria > Burkholderiales > Burkholderiaceae_C > Rhodoferax. The sequence goes on along the minus strand of CAWJOT010000057.1, from coordinate 22,308 downwards.
TACTATGTCTCGCTCAAGGGTGTCACCGGTTCGGGCGCGCTTGACACTGCGGCGGTGCGCGATATGCTGCCACGGGTTCGCCAGCACGTGAAGGTGCCCGTAGGGGTCGGTTTCGGCATTCGCGACGCCGCCACCGCACGCAACCTTGCCAAAGTCGCTGACGCGGTGGTCATCGGTAGCCGGATGATTGAGCTGATCGGTGAGAAGCCTCGCTCCCAGGTTGGTGCAACGGCACGAAGTTTTCTACGAGACATCCGCACTGCACTCGATTCATAATGTCAGCACCGCCCCGATCAAGGATCTTTCATGAGCTGGCTTGAAAAGCTTTTACCACCCAAAATCCAGCACACCAATCCGGCCGACCGACGCAGCGTCCCCGAGGGACTCTGGGTGAAATGTCCGAGTTGCGAGACGGTGCTGTACAAGACCGATCTGGAACAGAACCAGAATGTTTGTCCGAGCTGCAGCCACCACCACCGGCTTGGCGCGCGCGCCCGGCTCAACGTATTTCTGGACAACGAAGGTCGATACGAAATTGCCCAGGAAGTGCTGCCTGTGGACGCATTGAAGTTCAAGGACAGCCGCAAGTATCCGGAGCGATTGCAGGAGGCACTCGAGAGCACGGGGGAGACCGACGCTTTGGTGGTGATGGGCGGCACCGTGCTGAGTATTGGGGTGATTGCGGCCTGCTTTGAGTTCGAGTTCATGGGGGGCAGCATGGGCTCGGTAGTAGGCGAGCGTTTTGTCCGTGGTGTACACACCGCGATCGAGCAAAAGGTGCCCTTTGTCTGCTTCACGTCAACCGGGGGCGCGCGGATGCAAGAAGGCCTGCTGAGCCTGATGCAAATGGCCAAAACCAACGCCGCGCTCACGCGGCTGGCCAAGAAAGGACTTCCCTATATCAGCGTCCTGACCGATCCCACCATGGGCGGCGTCAGCGCCGGGTTTGCCTTTTTGGGCGACGTCGTCATCGCCGAGCCCAAGGCGTTGATCGGCTTTGCAGGACCGCGGGTCATCGAGTCCACGGTTCGGGTGACGCTGCCCGAGGGCTTTCAACGCTCCGAGTTTCTGCAAACCAAAGGCGCCATCGACATCATCTGTGATCGACGCGAACTACGCAAGACCATCGCCAGCACGCTGGCCATGTTGCAGCGCCAGAGCGCCGACGCGGTGAATTAGGTCAACTTGCGCAGGCTCGCGACAAGGTCTATGCTGGGGCCGTGTCCCATGAAATCCATTTTCTGAACAGGAGTCTTGATGTACCAGCGAATCTTGTTGGCCTACGACGGTTCCGAGAGCGGGCAAAAAGCCCTGCTTGACTGCCAGGACCTTGCCCAATGGGCGCACTCCGAACTTGCGCTGGTGGCCGTCATGCCGCTTAGCATGGATGTCATGGGAATGGGCGTTGGAATTTACGACCCGCAATTGATGGAGCGCGAGAAGGCAGCGTTGCAGGCGGTCCTCGACGAAGGCACGCGTCGGCTGGTGGCAGCCGGTCATGCGGCCACGGGCGAAGTGCTGGTGGGTGAAACCGTCGACGAGATCACGAAGCACGCCATCAAGATCTCCGCCGATCTGATCGTCGTCGGGCACAAACACCTCGATAGTTGGGCGGCGCGTTGGTGGCGAGGCTCAGTCTCCAAGACGCTCATCGAGCACGCACCGTGCAGCGTGCTGGTGGTCATCACGCAATAGTCTGCCCTTGACCTCAGGGTGGCGCGCCAAGCACCACGGTCACCATCCTGTCGGGCTGGAGCTTGCGGGCAAACGCTGACCTGATGTCAGCCGGGGTTACTTGCTCGACCTGGCTCGTCCAGTTGTCCAGATAGTCCAATGGCAGAGCGTTCCAGGCAACCGCCGCCACGTTTTCAAGCAACTTGCGGTTGCTGTCAATGCGCAGCGCAAATCCTCCCACCAAATAGTCTTTGGCCGCCCGGAGTTCACTTTCGGTCGGCCCGTGGGCGACAAAATCGGCAACCACACGGCGCACCAGCTCAAGCGCCTGGTCCGCCTGGTCGGGGCGGGTTTGCAGACTCACAGTAAACGCTCCGGCGTGCAAGCCGGGGCCAAAATCGCTGTGTACGCTGTAGCTCAAGCCGCGTTTTTCACGTACTTGATCACTCAGGCGTGACACCAGACCACCTCCGCCGAGAATGTAGTTGCCGACGGTCAGGGCAAAGTAATCCGGATCGTAGCGCTTGAAACCGGGTTGTCCGATCAGCACGTGCGCCTGCGCCGAGTCAAATTCGATCCTTCGCTCGCTTGCCTTGGCCAACGGCGCAACCTCCTCAACGCCGGGCAGCGGCGGGCAGCCAGCAGCGGAACCGTCGGCGTGGGCGGGCAGGCGGGAAAACAACTCCCGTACCAGCGAATCGGCCTGAGAGCGGTTCACTGCGCCGACCAAAGTCACTTTGGCGCGACACGGCACGATCAACGCGGCATAGCTCGCTTTCATGTCGGCCACGCTGATAGCAGCCAGCGTTGCCTCGGTCATCTCGAATCCATACGGATGCCCGCCATACACTGCCGCGGCAAATGCACGCCCGGCCCGCGTCGCAGGACGCGTGTTGGCCTCCCGGATCGCCGCGCCGAGGCGCTCGCGCTCACGTTTCCAGACAAGTTCGGGAAAGGCCGGTTCGCCGAGTTCACGGGCAGCGAGTTGCACCGCCTTGCTCAGCAAATCGGGGTAAGTGAGCGTGCGTAGGGAAAAGCTCATCCGGTCCGCGCTGGCATGGACACCGAAGCCGGCGCCCAAATCGGCCCAGGCCTGGCCCAGCGCGTTTTCGTCGAGTGCCGCTCCCGCGCTGCCCGCGCTCACCCCTTTGTCGATCATGCCAGCAGTCACTGCCGCGAGGCCCGCCTGATCGCGACGATCACGCCGACTGCCCGCGTCAAAGTCGATGCGAAGGTCCAGCATCGGGATGCCCGGACTCGGCACCAGAAAGACCTGCACCCCGGAGGGCTGGGTCCAGTGTTCAATCGGAATCGCGGCTTGCGAGAAATTTGAATGAAATAACGCTACCAGGCCCGTCAATACTGCGTAAGCCGCTATATTTTTTGTAGTGATCATGGTCTGGCCCTCAATGCCTCACGCCGACTTGCGCTGCCGGCCTTTTGCGGGCCGGGTCCAGCGGTTGGGGCAACAACACAGCCACGTTGAGTTGATCGTCGCCGAAATATCGCTGGGCGACCGCCTGAACCTGTCCGGCGGTTACCGCACGCAGACGCTCAATCAGCCGGTCCTCGGCGTCCAGCGGCAGACCCTGTACCCAGTGGCTGCCCAACTCGCGAGCCTGGCTGAATACCGAATCGCGCTTGTAGACCGCGCTGGCGATCCATTGCGTTTTGACTCGGTTGAGCTCGGCCTCGGTGACACCCTCACGGGCGATTTCAGCGACCTGTTCGCGTAACGCCTGCTCCACTTGCGCCGCCGTCTTGCCCTGAGCCGGTACACCTTCGAGGGAAAACAACTGCGGCCCTCGGCCCCACAGGCCATTGCTTGCCCCGACGCCATCGGCCACCCGGTCCTGGCCCTGGGTCAGGGCACGCTCAAGCCGCGCCCCGCTGTAGCCGTCGAGCACAGCCGCAAGCACGGTCAAGGCCAACGCGTCCGAATCGGCCACTGCGCTGCCGGAATTTGCCTGCCCCAGTGATTGCAGGCGTGGCACCTTGAACAGCAGTGAAACGTACGCCTGCTCTGCCGGCGCCTTGAAATCCATGCGTCGAATGCCGACCTGCACGGGCTCCTCGCGCGGCTTGCGGGGGCCCACCTGGCGCGCGGGCAGCACGCCATAGTATTTCTCGGCCAGCGCCTTGACCTGTGTCGCATCCACGTCACCAGCCACCACCACCACCGCGTTGGCCGGTACGTACCAGCGTCGGTAAAACTCGCGCACGTCCGCAGCCGTCATTGCTTGCAGATCGCTCATCCAGCCCACCACCGGCCTGCGATAGGGAGCGGCGACGAAGGCGTTGGCGTTTGCCGCCTCATGGATCAGGGCACGCGGATTGTCCTCGGTCCGAAGACGCCGCTCCTCCTTGACCACTTCGAGTTCCCTGGAAAACTCCAGGTCAGACCAGGCGCTGTTGGCGAACCGATCGGCCTCGAGTTTCATCACGTCTTCGAGTCTGCCCGCCGGAATCTGCTGGTAGTAGCCGGTGTAGTCCGTGCCCGTGAAGGCGTTTTCTCGGCCACCAAGCGCTGCCACCCGCCGCGAGAACTCGCCCGCGGGCACCGAAGGTGTGCCCTTGAACATCATGTGTTCAAGCACATGCGCGACGCCCGAGGTGCCGTCGACTTCGTCCATTGATCCTGCACGAACCCAGAGCATCTGCACCGCCGTGGGCGCGCGGCGGTCCGGCTTGACGATCACGCTCAGGCCGTTGGACAGGCTGAACTGCTGGACCTCTGGCGGCGATTGCGCCTGCGCCACGCTGACCACAAGCCAGCCTAAAAACAGGCCAGTCCACCCCAGTCGGGGAGCAAGAAGATGAGTCGTTGATCGTTTCATAGAATGGTGCGATTCAAATAGCACGTCCAATGTTCAGTTTTTTCAAAAAAAAATCCAACCCTGAGGCGCAAGCCGAGCCAGCCGAGCCCCAAAAGATCGTCGCAACGCAACGTAACAGTTGGCTGGCCAAACTCAAGGCCGGGCTACGCAAGACCGGCTCTGGCATCGCAGCCGTGTTTACCGGCACTCACATCGACGAGGCGCTGTATGAAGAACTCGAGTCGGCACTGCTGATGGCCGACACCGGTGTCAAAGCCACGCAATACCTGCTCGAAGATCTCAAGCGCCGGGTGAAGGACACCCAGAGCACGGCGCCGAACGCAGTTCGCGACCTGCTGGTCGAATCCCTCACGACTCTGCTGAGTGCGCTGGAAAAGCCACTGGTCATTGGGCAGCACAAGCCCACGGTCATCATGGTCGCTGGCGTCAACGGAGCGGGCAAGACAACTTCCATCGGCAAACTCGCACGCCACCTCTCCGACCGTGGCGCCACGGTCTTGCTCGCGGCCGGGGACACGTTTCGTGCAGCCGCGCGCGAGCAACTCATGGTATGGGCGACACGAGCCGGTACGCGCACCGACGCAATCGAGATCATCGCTCAGGATGGCGGCGATCCGGCTGCGGTGAGCTTTGACGCGGTCAGCGCGGCGCGCGCGCGCGCCAAAGACGTGGTGCTGGTGGATACGGCTGGGCGTTTGCCCACCCAGTTGCACTTGATGGAGGAACTCAAGAAGATCAAGCGCGTCGTCCAAAAGGCCGACAACAGCGCGCCGCACGAAGTTTTGCTGGTGATCGACGGCAACACCGGGCAAAACGCCCTGACTCAGGTCAAGGCATTCGACGATGCGCTGGGGCTCACCGGCCTGATCATCACCAAGCTCGACGGCACGGCCAAGGGTGGCGTACTGGCGGCGATCGCGCGGGAGCGGCCCATGGCGGTTTACTTCATCGGTGTTGGCGAACAACTCGAAGATCTTGAGACCTTCAACGCCCGCGAATTTTCCCAGGCACTGCTGACCTGAGGATACCGGGCGGCCCCGGTCACACTATTTGCTGGCGGGGTGGCTTGGGGGGGCGGCCGGGCGCGGGGCTGCGGGTGCGGGCAAGCCCAGCCGTTTGCGAACCGACTGCTCCAGCGCCTTCACCTTGGGCTCGACCGCGGTACGGGTCTCGGCCAATACCTTGTCCACCAGAACCTTCTGCATCTCGCCGCTGAGCTGCGAGAATTTGCGATTGACCGGCGACTCCATGATCGCCACCAGTTGTTTGAGTTCTTCCTCACTGAAGCGCTCATCGAGCAGGACACCAATCGTCGTCGGGGCAACCTTGATGGCCCGATCGCGCACCAGCGGCACGACCTCGTCGGTGTATTTCTTCAGGTCAGCCTGAATTTCCTTGGCGACCGCGTCGCGCCGCTCGGCGGCAACCCGGGTCTGCAATGCCATGTTGGCTTGCTGCATCATCAAGGCCGCGGGCCGTTCGGCCAGGCTCTGCGCGGCCATCTCGATGCCCGAGCCCTGCAGCTTCAGGATTTTGGCGACGAGTTCCTTCTTGGTCGCGCTGGATGATTGGGCAGCGACCGTGCCAGCCAGCGCCAGCAGCAACAGGATCAACGACTTCTTCAGCATGCATTCCCCCCAAAACCGGTGAACTTGCCGTCTGCATCAAATAGCCGGCATCGTGTGTCGATTATCCGCTGAAACCTGACACCGGCCCGAAGCAGGGATCCCCTGTAACATTGCCCCGTTCGCATTGCATTGATTGAGCCCATAAGGCACCGTGAGAGAGGTAAACATGACATCGCATCTGGTGCATGGCTATGAAGTTGTGATCGGCTTTGAAACGCACGCGCAGTTGGCCACGCAATCAAAGATTTTCAGTCGCGCACCGGTCGCCTTTGGCGCAGAGCCAAATACGCTGGCCTGCGCCGTCGACCTGGCCCTTCCGGGCACGTTACCGGTGATGAATCGTCGCGCGGTTGAGCACGCCATCACGCTGGCGCTGGCGCTGGGCTCGGAAGTGGCCCCACGCAGCGTATTTGCGCGCAAAAACTACTTTTACCCGGATCTGCCCAAGGGCTATCAGATCAGCCAGTTCGAGATCCCTGTGGTGCGGGGCGGCACGCTGAGTTTCTACGTCGGCGATGAACTCAAATCGGTGCGCCTGGTACGAGCCCATCTCGAGGAGGACGCGGGCAAGTCCCTGCACGAGGACTTTATCGGCGAAACCGGTATCGATCTCAACCGCGCAGGCACACCGCTGCTGGAAATCGTGACTGAGCCCGACATGCGATCGAGTGCCGAGGCGGTGGCCTATGCCAGGGAACTGCACCGGCTGGTGACCTGGATTGGTATTTGCGACGGCAACATGCAGGAAGGTAATTTCCGCTGCGACGCCAACGTCTCGGTGCGAAAGCCCGGGGCAGCGCTGGGCACACGACGCGAAATCAAGAATTTGAACAGTTTCAAGTTCATGCAACAGGCGATCGACTTCGAAGTACTCTGGCAGATCGGCCAAATCGAAGACGGCCATCCGATCGAGCAGTCCACCGTGCTATTCAACCCGCAAAGCGGCGAGACGCGATCCATGCGCAGCAAGGAGGACGCGGCCGACTACCGCTACTTTCCCGACCCCGATCTGCCTCCGCTGGTGATCGACCCGGCGTGGGTCGAAATGGTGCGCGCGCAGATGCCGGAGTTGCCCGGCCCGATGCGGGCCCGCTTTGTTGCCGACTACGGCTTGTCCGACTACGATGCCGGAGCACTGACCCAGAGCCGAGAAATGGCGGCATTTTTCGAGGTTGCTGCGAAAACGTGCGAGCGACCCAAGCTGGCCAGCAACTGGATCACCGGCGAAGTATCGCGCCGACTCAATCAAGACGGCGGTTCGATTGTCGAGACCCCGGTGACCGCGCAAATGTTGGGCTGGCTCATCCGGCGGGTTGACGACGGCACAATCTCAAACAACAACGCCAAGGTCGCGTTCGACCACCTGTGGGAACACGCCGATACCGGTGTGACAAGTCCCGCAACAACGCCGCCTTCACGGCCTCAAGCGAGCGCGGCAGTGGCTGAACGCATTGATCAATTGATCGAATCTCTCGGTCTGAAGCAAATGAACGACTCGGGCGCGCTTGAGCAAATGATCGACGAAGTGATCGCCGCCAACGCGAGGAACGTGGAACAATACCGCGCGGGCAACAGCAAGGCGCTGAACGCACTGGTCGGACAAATCATGAAGGCCAGCGCCGGCAAAGCGAACCCGCAACAGGTCAACGACCTGCTGAGACAAAGAATCGGCTAGCCGACAGCGCGCAACGCCGCGCCCGGCGTCATCGGGCCTTGGAGGAGGCGTCAGCCTGAGACGCCCACAGCTGCTTCAAACGTGCCAATTCTTCGTCGAAGCGCGCATTGGTACGCTTGAGTTCAGCGTCCTGATCGGCGATAAAGCGCCCCTGCACCGCCAGACTCTGCGTGACTTCCTCGACCTGCCGACGCAGCGCCAGGGGTGCCTTGCTCGGGTCTGCCTTGTAAAACTCCATTTCAGAAAGCACCGCGGTGCGCCTGCGCAGCAGCTCTTCGACCCGGTGAACTGCTGCCTGCCTCACGACGCCAATCTGTACCAGCGCCTCGCTGCGCTCGGTGTCGTGCGCACTCTGGTTCGGGTAACGCGCGAGCAAGGCGCGGTCGCGCCTTTTTTCCTCGGCAACGCGAGCGAGTTCATCGTTCCTGGCCTTTTCCTTGGCTTCAAGCAGGTTCTTCTCGTAGGCGGTCAGACTCGGCCCAATCCGGTCGCGAACCGTGCCACTGGGATTGAGCACGCGTTGCTCGCGGTCAGCACAGTCGGCAATCGGACGGTCGGATGTGAGCTTGCGCCCGCGCGCATCGACGCAGGTATAGATGCCGTTGATCGGAACCGCCTGCGCCTGCGCATCGATCACGCCCAGCGCCCCTGCCGCGCACAGCACCCGCAGCAAACGACTTCCCCAGTCCCCGGCACTGTTCCCGGTCATTCCGAACATATTCAACCCTCTTGGACGCCGTAACGTTGCCGGTAGGCCAGAACACGTTGCTGCTCCGCCAACCGTCCCCCGGCGCTATGCACTGTCAAATATTGCAATAAATCCGACAAATTCGCAACCGCGCAAACCTGCAGTCCCAACCGATCCCGCGCGTGCTGGACCGCGCTGTAAGCCAGGTCAACGCCTCCCTCGACCGCCTTTTCCTGACGATCCAGGGCCACGATGACGGCATGCGCAGTGGCACCAGCGGCGCTGATCATCGTGATCGATTCGCGCACCGCCGTACCAGCGGACATGACGTCGTCAACAATCAGCACACGTCCACGAAGCGCGGCGCCGACCAGCGCCCCGCCCTCGCCGTGGTCCTTGCTCTCTTTGCGATTGTAGGCAAAGGGCACGTTGTGCCCCAGGCGGGCCAATTCCACAGCCAGCGCTGCCCCCAGCACAATGCCTTTGTACGCGGGACCGAAGATCATGTCGAACTCGACGCCGCTGGCGAGCAGGCGTCGTGCATAAAACTGGGCCAGCCGCGCCAGTCTGGCCCCATCGTCAAAGCCCCCGGCGTTGAAGAAATAGGGGCTGATGCGCCCGGCCTTGGTCGTAAACTCGCCGAATCGCAGCGCGCCACAATCGAGCACAAACCCGACGAATTCCTGTGCCAGCGGGTCTGGCGCCGACGCTGGTTCGATCCGGGTTTGAAAGCTCTCTGACATGGGGAATTCCTTGTTCAAGTTATGTAGTCTCAATCTCAACGGCATTCGCTCCGCCACGAGCAAGGGATTGTCAGATTGGCTGGCAAGAACGCGGCCCGATTGTATTTGCGTGCAGGAGATCAAGGCGCACACAGCCGACATAGAAGGTCGATTTGAGTCCTTGGCGGGACTTCGGGGGCATTTCCATCTGGCGCTGAAGAAGGGCTATTCAGGCGTCGGTATCTATAGCCACCTCGAGCCCAGTGAAGTCATTGTCGGCTGCGGTTCGTCCGAGTTTGACGCCGAAGGCCGCTGGGTCGAACTGCGCTTTGATAGCCGCCGAGCCAGGCATTCGATCATCAGTTGCTATTTCCCCAGCGGGTCTTCCGGTGAAGAGCGTCAACAGGCCAAGTTCCGCTTTCTTGCACAGATCTACCCGCACCTGATGCGCTTGAAGTCCGAGCGCGAATTCATTCTTTGCGGCGACGTCAATATTGCGCACCGCGAAGTCGATCTGAAGAACTGGAAAAGCAACCAGAAGAACTCGGGCTTCCTGCCCGAGGAACGCGCCTGGATGACCAAACTGCTCGGGCCCGGCGGACTCGTTGATGTGTACCGCCAGCTTGAGCCCGATGCCACTGACGAATGCTACACATGGTGGAGTCAACGCGGCCGGGCCTATGCCAACAATGTGGGCTGGCGGATCGACTATCACCTGGCCACGCAAGGCCTCGCCGCCGGTGCCCGCTCGGTGTCGATTGACAAGACAGAAAAGTTCTCTGACCATGCGCCGATCACCGTCGAGTACGACTGGAAGCCCTGAACGAACAACCGCAATTTGCTATTTAATTTATAGCTGATAAGGCACGCCAGTCGTGCGCCAACGGCTAAAATCCTGCCAACCATGTTGCACTACCTGACCATTCCCGTGACCGCCTTTGACCAGAACTGCTCGCTGCTTTGGTGCGACCAGACCGCTCAGGCGGCGCTGATCGACCCCGGGGGCGATCTGGATCGACTGACCACAGCGATCGAACAGCGTCACTTGAAGTTGACACAAATTTGGCTGACGCACGCGCACATTGACCACGCAGGAGCCAGCGCCGAACTCGCCGGGCGTCTGCAAGTTCCCATCATCGGCCCGCATCCGGCCGATCAATTCTGGATTGACGGCTTGCCCGCACAGAGCAAGATGTTCGGCCTGCCGCCAGCGCTGAGCTTCACGCCGACACGCTGGCTGTTTGACGGCGACACCGTCACGCTGGGCCAGAGCACGCTTGAGGTACGCCACTGCCCCGGGCACACGCCGGGTCACGTGGTGTTTTATGCGCCTGAGATCGGGCGCGCCTTCGTTGGCGACGTACTCTTTGCCGGTTCGATTGGTCGCACCGATTTGCCGCAGGGCGACCATGCCACGCTGATTTCGAGCATCGTCGAGCGCCTGTGGCCAATGGGCGACGCCACAGTGTTCATCCCGGGCCACGGGCCGGAGAGCACGTTCGGGCGTGAACGCCAGGGCAACCCTTTTGTCGGCGGCACCTGAGCTCAAGGCCAGACCCCACCGCAACGCGTTGCCCCGATGCAGCACTTTGCCGCCGTCGTCTTCCTGACGCTGCCCTGGCTCAATCCGTTTTCACCCGGACCGATGCCTGCGGTGCTCCCGTGGCTGGTCAGCGTCGCATGCTTTGCGCTATTTCTGCCTTTCGCACCAAGGATTGACGTCGCCCGGGTCGCGTCGGCCTCGTGGCTGACTGCCGCGCTGCTCAGCGTCGGGATCGGCCTGCTGCAGTATTTTGGCGCTGCCGATGCGCTCGCCCCCTGGCTCAACCACACAGCTGTCGGGGAAGCGTACGCCAACCTGCGCCAGCGCAATCAGTTTGCAACGCTCACCAACATGGGTATGGCCGCCCTGCTCTGGGGGTTTGCCAGGCGACCCAGCGGGCACGCGCTGTGGTACCCGGTTGGCGCGCTGGTGCTGGCCGTGGGCAATGCGGCATCGTCCTCGCGTACCGGCCTGGTGCAATTGCTCATGCTCGCTGTGCTGGGGTGGCTATGGCAACGTCGCGACGATTCGCACCCAGCGTCGTCGCCTGCACCGGTGCTCAGCAGCGCGCTGTGGTCCTATGCTGTGGCGGCGCTGGCGCTACCCCTGCTGGTGGGTCTGGACCCGCTGGCCAGCGGTATTCTGGCGCGCCTGCACGATGGCGGGCCAGGCTGCTCCAGTCGGCTGACCTTGTGGTCCAACGTGCTGCACCTGATCGCCCAGAGGCCCTGGCTGGGCTGGGGCTGGGGTGAACTCGATTACGCCCATTTCATCACGCTGTACCCGGGACCACGGTTCTGCGAAATTCTCGACAACGCGCACAACCTGCCACTGCATCTGGCGGTGGAACTCGGGCTTCCGTTTGCCGTCACGACCTGCGGGCTCGCCGCTTGGGCCGTTTGGCGCGCCCGGCCCTGGGCCGAGGCGGAGCCGGTGCGACGCATGGCCTGGGCCGTGCTGGCCGTGATCGCCTTGCACAGCATGCTCGAATACCCGCTTTGGTACGGACCGTTTCAGATCGGGCTGGTCCTGTGCCTGTGGATTCTGTGGCGCCGCGATGACACGCAATCTGACCCGTCGCAGTTCGTCACTTCCACACCGAACTATCTAACTGGCGTGACAGCAACGGTGTTGCTATCGGTTGTGCTCTACGCCGGTTTCGACTACCGCCGCATCAGCCAGCTCTATCTGAACGCTCCGCAGCGACTGATGCAATACCGGGACAATACGCTGGAAAAGGTCAGCGACTCCAGGCTGTTTCGTGACACCGTCAACTTTGCCAGGCTGACCACCACCGACCTGACGCTCGACAACGCGGCCCAGGTCTATACGCTGGCTGAAGTGATGCTGCACTTTTCCCCGGAGCCACGTGTCATTGAAAAGCTCATCGAGAGCGCTACGCTGCTGGGGCGCATCGACGATGCGCTGTTCTACCTGCAACGCTACCGGGCCGCTTTCGAACTGGCCCATGCCCGCTGGGCCAAGGAAAACACGCAGGGCACCAAGGCGCCGGACGCCGATCTGCCTTTGACCGAGCCGCCCGACTCGTCAGCGCATTAAGCTGCAAAACTGCCTGATTTGCCTCCGTGTTTCTCGATCACCTTCACGTCGGTGATGATCATGCCCCGATCGACCGCTTTGCACATGTCGTACACCGTCAGCAGCGCCACCTGAACCGCTGTCAGCGCCTCCATTTCAACCCCGGTCGGCCCGATTGTTTCCACTGTCGCTGTGCACGATATGCTTGCAACGCCTTCTGAACTTGCCTGAGCTGCTTCGAAATCAATAGCAACGCGGGTCAGGGCCAAGGGGTGGCACAGGGGAATGAGCTCACTGGTCTTTTTCGCCGCCAAAATGGCCGCGACCCGTGCCACGCCGAGCACGTCGCCCTTCTTGGCGCTGCCCGATTCAATGAGCGCGAGGGTCGCAGGGAACATGTCGATGCGTCCGCGCGCCACCGCGATGCGGTGCGACGCGGCCTTGGTGGCCACGTCAACCATGTGGGCCTGCCCGCTGGCGTCGAAGTGCGTAAGAACGCTCATAAGAAACTCGCTACAGTTGAAACCTTGATGACCGCCACCAATTTGACCGAACCATTGCTTCACCAGCGCATCATACGATCATGTTTCAAACGACTCCACATTTCTGGCGCGACCGCTTTCAGGCCAGCGGCGTTCACTTTTGCATCAGCCTGGTCATTGCACTGGCCGCAGCGTTGCTAGTGTTTGCGCTGTGGTACCCGTACCCTTACCGGGAAATTTCTGGCGGACGCGAACTGTTCCTGATTGTTGTCACGGTCGACGTCATTCTTGGCCCGCTGATCACGCTGGCCGTGTTCAACCGCACCAAACCAATGGCTGAGCTACGCCGTGACCTGACCATCGTCGCTCTGCTGCAGCTCGGCGCGCTTGGCTATGGCCTGTGGAGCGTTTTCGTCGCGCGCCCGGTGCACCTGGTGTTTGAATACGATCGTTTCCGCGTCGTTCACGCCATCGACGTTCCCGAGGAGTTGCTGGCCAAGGCACCGCCCGACCTTGACGCGATGCCGCTAACCGGCCCGACGACGCTGGCGCTGCGCGAGTTCCATGACGAAGCCGAAAAGATGAGCGCGACACTGGCCGCACTCAAGGGCGTCTCTCTTGCCTCGCGCCCTGACTTGTGGCAATCCTATGCCGCAGCCAGGGCCAGAGTGCTGGCCGCGGCGAAACCGCTTGGCGCATTGCAAGAAAGGTTTGCGCAACGTCGCGGTGACATCGATGCCGTCGTGGCAAAAACCGGACGGCCGGCCTCAGGTTTGGTCTACCTGCCAATGGTGGGACGCAAAGCGTTTTGGACGGTTTTGCTGGACGCGACAACGGCGCAGGTCCTCGCGTTCATCCCGCTGGATTCGTTTTGACTGATGAATTAATGGCAAACAGCGTCACGATCGTTGTTGGACGGGCAATTGCAGCTACTGTTCTAATAGCAGCTTGCGGTCTGGACGGATCCCGGTCGCTGGCCCAAACCGCATCGGCACCGGCGCCAACCCAGCAACTTCCAACCCTGGGCGATTCAAGTGACCTGGGCAGCAGCGCCGAACGGCGCCTGGGCGACCGGATTGCGCGCGAAATCTACCGTGACCCCGACTATATTGACGACGCGGTGCTCGGTGAATACGTACAGGGCATCTGGCAACCGCTGCTCGACGCGGCCCGGCTGCGCGGCGACCTGACGCCAGAACTCCACGAGCGGTTCGCCTGGAAGATCCTGATGGGGCGCAACCGCGCGGTCAATGCGTTTGCCCTGCCCGGTGGCTACTTTGGCGTCAATCTTGGCCTGCTTGCAATCGTTGACGGCCGCGACGAACTTGCCTCGGTGCTTGGGCACGAGCTCAGTCATGTGACGCAGCGCCACATTTCGCGTCTTTTGTCCAAGCAAAGCCAACAACTGCCCTGGATGATTGGCAGCGTCCTGCTCGGCGCACTGGCCGCGGGCAGGAGCGCCGATGCGGCCAACGCGCTCATTGTTGGCGGGCAAGCCGTGGCCGCGCAGAGCCAGCTCAACTTCTCGCGCGACATGGAACGCGAGGCCGACCGCGTCGGTCTGGGCATCATGACCCAGGCCGGATTCGACGGCCGCGGCTTCATCGGTATGTTTGACAAACTGCAGCTTGGGGCCAGACTCAACGACCAAGGTGCCTATCCGTACCTGCGCAGCCATCCGTTGACGACCGAGCGAATCGCCGACATGCAGGCTCGCCAGAGGCTGAACCCGGCGCCCACCGAGGACGCCAGGGCAAACGCCGAGGACGCCATCATGGTGGCCAGAGCCAGGGTTCTGACCAACCCCGGCGTTGACGCGCTGCGCGCCATGGTGAGCCAGGCCGACGGTGCGGGCCTGACCCAACAGCCAGTCGCGCGGCGGGTCGGTGCCCTGTATGGCGCAGCCCTGGCAGCGAGCCGACTGCGTGAATTCGCAACGGCTCAGAGGATCCTCGATCGCCTGCCCGATCTGGTGCAAAGCGACGCCGCGAGCCAGCGCCTAACCAAGCTGGTCGAAGCTGAAATCGCCCTGGCTGCAGGAGACGGTGCGCGGGTCATGACGCTGCTTGGCGCAACAACCACCGCGCCGGGGGCTCAGGCGCAAGTCGGCGCCAACCAACGACGGCCGGAGCTGTTCCTGCTTGCGCAGGCCGCTGCGCAGGCTGGCCAGACCGGCCATGCGGCAGACCTCGCGCAACGCCTGCAACTCTGGGTGCTCGCGCATCCGCACGATGCCCAGGCCTGGCAACTGCTTGCCAGCGCCGATGCAGCACAAAACCACACTTTGCGCTCGATCCGGGCTGAAGCCGAAGCGTTGGCTGCACACCTCGACTTCGCGGGCGCGCTGGATCGATTCAAGGCGGCACAGGAGCGCCTGCGCCAGAGCCGCGCAGCGGGCGCCGAGCCGGCAGCGAGCGATTACGTCGAGGCATCCATCATCGACACGCGTCGGCGGCAGGTCGAACTATCGCTTAAGGAACAGTCGCTCGATCGCTGAGTCGATGACGACGCCAAACGCCGAATAGATCAACGACCCGAGCATGGCCGCGCCAAATCCGCGCACGTAAAAGCCTTCAAGCACACCGGCAGCGGCCCAGAACATCACAGCGTTGATGACAAACAGGAACAGCCCCAGCGTGAGCACGGTCACCGGCAGCGTCAACACAACCAGCACCGGGCGCAAAATCAGGTTGAACAGTCCGATCACCAGGGCTGCGATCAAGGCCGCGCCAAAACTTCTTATTTCGACGCCACTGTAGAGGTATGCGACAGCGAGCAGCGCGGCCGCGCTGAGTAGCCACTTGACGAGGATTTTCATGGGCGCAGCATAGCACTCTCGCTCGTTGGCGGCGCATGGTCACGCCGCGACACAACCCGACGCGGCATTTGCCCCTACAATGAACGCGCTGCAGCGCACGTCGCGCCGCGGTAAACGCTAGGGGTGCTAAGCGTCGCAGGACGCAAGGCTGAGAAAACACCCTGGAACTTGATCAAGGTAATACTTGCGCAGGGAAGCGTCGCCGAAACCAACGCGCTGGCACCCCACGCGAGTTCGGCACCCCCCCTGCTATCGACCGAGGACTTTCGATGGCAAATCATTTTATGCATCATGGCAAGCTCGCGCCGCTCTTGGGCGCGATTGTGTCCTTGACGGGCACCGCGTCGACGGCGCAAACAACGGGTGCACAGTTGCCGGCGATCACTGTCACTGGCCGCTCGGCGCCTCAGTTCGACGTGGTCGACGCGGACGTAGGCGGGCTCAATCTGCCGCTGGCAAAAACGCCGCAAAGCGTGACCGTGCTGACCGCTGACTTGCTGGACAGCCTGGGCGCGCAATCGCTGTCGCAGGTTCTCAAGCTCGACGGGTCCCTGACCGACAGCTACAACACAACGGGCTATATCGAGAGTCTGTCGATTCGCGGCTTCCTGCTCGAGCAGAGCAGCAACTTCAGGCGCAATGGCCTGGCGATTTCCAACTACGCACCGCTGGCACTCGAGAACATGGAACGGATCGAAGTCCTCAAGGGCGTCGTCGGCCTGCAGTCCGGTGTCTCGGCCCCGGGCGGATTGGTCAACTATGTGACCAAGACAGCGCAAAGGGATTCATTCGTGCGCACGACGCTGGCCACCGACGGCAACGGTGGCAGCAAGTTTCATCTCGACGCCAACACACGACTTGGCGGCATGGGGCTGCGCGTGAACCTGGCGAGCGAGCAATTGCGCTCGCAGTTCGATCGCGCCGAGGGCACGCGGCAACTCGCTGCGGTCGCGCTCGCGGCGTCCCCCGACGCAGCCACGGCACTCTCGGCCAGTCTGGAATATCACCGCAAGAGTCAACCTTCGGTGCCCGGCCTCGGACTGCTCGACAGCAACGGCGATGGCGTGGGTGACACCTTGCCAACGGGCGTGCGCTCGCGTTTGAATCTGAATAACCAGAGTTGGTCGCTGCCGTTCGAGGTGACCAGCAGCACCGCCCAGTTCGCGGTGGCACGCCGCGTAAACGCCGATTGGCAATGGCGCATCTCGGCGAGCACCCAGCGCACCAGCATCAACGACCGCATCGCCTTCCCCGACGGCTGCAGCACCGCCCCGAACTACGTGTACCCTGGCTTGTGCGGCAACGGTGACGTCGACCTCTACGACTATCGCAGTGAAGGTGAGCGGCGCACGCTGTCAAGCTGGGATGCGCACCTTGATGGCAGGCTCAACGCCGCCGATATCGAGCACCGCGTGCGCGTCGGCCTGAGCGGACACTTGCAGCAGACGCAGTTGCCGCCGATGCTGGCCTACAACTTCGTTGGCACCACAAACATCGACACTGCCGTGCTCCTTTCTCCTGATCCGTCATTGACTGCGTTCAACACCAACAGCAGCGAGCGCTCCCTGCAGGCCTACGCAACACTCACGTCGGAGCTGGCGCACGGCGTGCAATCGCTGTTGGGATTGCGCGGATCGCATTTGAGCCGCGCAAGTGCGCTCAGCGACGGATCACAGGCCGTTTCCTACGAGCAGATGGCAGGCACGCCGTGGGCTGCGCTCACCTGGTCAGCCAATCCGAGCACCACACTGTACGCTTCGTGGGGGCAGGGCCTCGAACTCGAAGCGGTGCCCAATCGGCCAAGCTTGTTCGCCAATTACGGCCAAACGCTGCCTGCGCTCAAGAGCGAGCAAATCGAAATTGGCGCCAAGTGGCAAGCCCGGCCACACTTGTTGTTCAGCGCGGCCATCTTCAACATCGACAAGCCCTTCGCCGACGATGTCGCAGGCGCCACCGCAGAGGATTTGCCCCGGCGCGTGGCGGGAGCCAAAATGGCACGTCATCGGGGGCTGGAGCTATCAGCAGCCGGGACCATCGACCGCGCCTGGTCGATACAGGCCAGCGTGATGGCATTGGACGCGACCTACCTGCGCGCCGCTGACCCGCAGTGGATTGGGCGAGCGGTGACCAATGTGCCGCGTTTCAAAGGTTCGTTGTTTGCTGACTACAAGGTCGCGGCATGGCCGGGCCTTTCACTCAACGCGCTGGCAAGTTTCGAGAGTTCCAAGCCCGTGACGATCGATGCCAGCGTCATGCTGCCCCAATCCTGGCAACTCGATGCCGGTCTGCAATACCAGCACACCCTCGCGGGCCACTCAAGCCAGTGGCGCGTTAACGTCGAGAATCTCACCAACCGCGAGTACTGGCATGACGCCCCGACCACGTCCTGGGGCGGCATCTATTTGTTCCCGGCCACCCCACGCACGGTCCGCGCCAGCCTCACGCTGGATTTCTAGACCATGCTCGACAGCGCGTTCACATTGCTGGGCTCCTCGGTCAGTTGGCTTGAGGTGGTCGCTTTTGTCCTGGCACTGATGAATATCAGTTGCAACGTGTTCGAAATTCATTGGGGCTGGCCCTTAAGCATCATCGCCAGCGCGCTCTACGCCTGGCTCTTCTATGCCAGCGGACTGTACGGCGAGACCTCCGTGAACGTCTTCTTTGCAATCACCAGCGCGTGGGGCTGGTGGCAATGGCTGCGAGGGCATCGGGCCGACTCGGACGCACCACTGCGGATTGCGCGACTGAACCGGCAGGGCTGGCTCTGGTGCTTTGCGGGCTACGCTGCTTCGTGGCTCGTCTTTGCGCTATTGCTGCGGTACCTGACTGACTCCGAGGTTCCCTGGGCCGACGGCTTTGTTACCGCAGGCAGCGTTGTCGGCACCGTGCTGTTGGGGCGCAAGTTCATTGAGAATTGGCCCCTGTGGCTGGTGGTCAACGCCGCCAGCATCGCCCTGTTCGTTTACAAAGGCCTGACACTTACCGTCGTCCTGTACCTGATCTTCTTCCTGCTGGCCATTTGGGGTTGGATCGGCTGGAAGCAGCGATTGACAGCGAAGCTTTGAATACGACTGCGCCAACACCCGAGCCGCCCCGGCTGATCTGCGTTCTGGGAGCAGAGAGTACCGGCAAGACGACGCTGGCGCGTGCGCTCGCGGCGCATTTTGACTGCCCTTGGGTGAACGAGTATTTGCGCCAGTTTTGCGACCAGAACGGGCGCACACCCAAGGCGCACGAGCAATTGACGATCCTGCGTACGCAGCGTCAGCACGAGATTGCGGCGCAGCGAAAGGCTACGCGGCAGGCAAAGCGATACGTATTTTGTGATACGGCGCCGCTGCTGACAGCCATCTACAGCGACTTTGTGTTTGGCGACGCTGGCCTCTATGGGTTGGCGCGCGCTCTGCACTCGAATTACGCATTGACACTGTTGTTGGCGCCGGACATTCCCTGGGTCGCCGACGGTCTGCAGCGCGACGGAGCACAGGTTCGGGGTCCCATCACGGACCTGATCACTCGTGACCTCGCCGATCTGAAGGCGCCTCGAGCGCAGATTGCCGGTCACGGCCCACAGCGTCTGCTCGCTGCGCTAAACGCTATCGCGGCCACAGATTCGATCGGGCACCCCGGCACCGAGATCGCCGCACTCGGGCCAAATTGACCGCTACTTCCAGCGCTGCAACTCCAGATTCACGTGCACCGCATCGTCGCCGAGCATCAGCACGCCTTCCTGAATCGTGGCTTGCAACTGCAGATTGCGCTTGGCCATTGGGATCAATGCCTGTGCCGCAGTGGCGGGAATCCGAAACACGCTCAAATTATCTGGTCGCGCCAGCTTGTCCTGCATGCCGCGCCACCAGACTTCGGCGGCATGGCCGTAGCAGTAGAGCACGACCTCGTCCGCCTTGGCACAGGCTTTGAGCAGCGGTTTGTCCTCGGGCTGGCCGACCTCAACCCACAGCCGCGTTAATCCGGTGAAGTCGCGCAGCCATACGTCAGGCTCATCGGGATCGGACAGGCCAGCGCCAAACGCCAGGGTGCCGTCGCCCCCGCACACCGTTTGCAACTTGTGCGCCTGCAATGCCAATGCGCACAGGCGAACCATCATCCGCTCATCGGTTTCGCTGGGATGGCGCGCCAGCGTGAGTTCGTGGTCGGCGTAATACGCGTGGTCAATGTCGGCGATTTGCAGGCCAGCTTTGAAGATCGTAGACTTCAGCGCCATCAGACCCTTTTGGCCAAGTCGGCCGCCATGCCGGTATAACTGCGTGGCGTCAGCGCTAGCAGACGATTCTTCTGGTCTTGCGGAATGTCGAGTCTGGCGATAAATCCGTGCATCAACTCACGCGTCATCGGCTTGCCCCGAGTGAACGCCTTGAGCTGATCGTAGGGTTTGGGCAAACCGAACCGGCGCATCACGGTCTGGACCGGCTCGGCCAGCACCTCCCACGAGGTGTCGAGGTCCGCCGCCGTGACTTCCTCGTTCATTTCGAGTTTGCCAAGGCCGGTATTGAACGACTGATACGCCAGCACGGCATAACCCATCGCGACACCAATATTTCGCAGCACGGTCGAGTCACTGAGGTCGCGCTGCCAGCGACTGATCGGCAGCTTTTCGCTGAGGTGACGCAGCATCGCGTTGGCCAGGCCGAGGTTGCCTTCGGCGTTCTCGAAATCAATCGGATTGACCTTGTGCGGCATGGTCGAGGAGCCGACCTCACCCTCGCGCAGCTTCTGCTTGAAGTAGCCCAGACTGACATACCCCCAAAGGTCGCGTGCCAAGTCAATCAGTATCGCGTTGGTGCGGGCAATGGCATCAAACAGCTCGGCCATGTAATCGTGCGGCTCGATCTGAATGCTGTAGGGCTGAAAGGTCAACCCCAGCCCCAGCGGTTCGGGAGTTTCAATCACTTTGCGGGCAAATGCCTCCCAGTCGAAATCCGGCCAGGCCGCCAAATGCGCGTTGTAGTTTCCGACCGCACCGTTCATCTTCGCCAACAGCTTGACGCCAACGATGCGCTCGCGCGCCGTTTGCAGCCGCACCACCACGTTGGCCAGTTCCTTGCCCATCGTCGTCGGACTCGCGGTCTGACCGTGCGTTCGGCTGAGCATCGGTACTTCAGCCAGCGTGTGCGCATAGTCAGATAATTTGGTGATGATCGCGTCCAGGGCAGGCAACAGCACTTCGTCGCGTCCAGAGCGGATTTGCAACCCGTGACTGGTGTTGTTGATGTCTTCGCTGGTGCAGGCAAAGTGCACAAATTCAACGGCTGCGAGCAATTCCGGTCGCGCTTCAAACCTGGAATTGATCCAGTACTCGACCGCCTTGACGTCATGGTTGGTGGTCTTCTCGATCGCCTTGATCGCCTCGCCGTCGGCTTCCGAGAAGTTCTTGACCAGCCCCATGAGGTAGGTTCGCGCACCAGGAGAAAGCGGGCTGAACTCGGGAAAACCACAGTCGCTCAGAGCGATGAACCAGGCAACCTCGACCTGAACGCGGCGATGCATATAGCCCAGCTCGCTCATGATGGGTCGCAGTTTGGCCAGCTTGGCTGCGTAACGCCCGTCCAGCGGCGAAAGGGCCGAAATTGAGGACAATGTCATGCTGCGATTGTAGGATGCGAACAACGCCGCGAGCCAGCGACAGCTCATTTGCAGGCGGATGTATAGAATGAATCCCCCTGTCACGCAAGTTTGCTCATGAAACTAATCGGATCCAACACCAGTCCCTACGTGCGCAAAGTGCGTATTGTCATGATCGAGAAGAAGCTCGACTATGTTCTTGTGCCCGAAGACGTGTGGTCGGCCCAGACAACGATCGCGCAAACCAACCCTCTAGGCAAAGTGCCCTGCCTGATCATGGAGGCGGGCGAGGCGCTGTTTGACTCCCGCGTGATCGTCGAGTATCTCGACACGCTCTCACCGGTTGGCAAGCTGATCGCGCCGACCGGGCGTGAACGCGCCGAAGTCAAGACCTGGGAGGCACTAGCCGATGGCCTACTCGATGCCGCAATCCTGGCGCGTCTGGAGGCAACCTGGCCCGGGCGCACGCAGGAGCAACGCAGTCAGGCCTGGATCGACCGGCAGCTGGGCAAAGTGCGCGCGGCCCTGCACGGGATGAGCCAGGGTTTGGGCGAAAAGCCGCTATGTGCCGGTGTGCACCTCAGCTTGGCCGACATCGCAGTAGGCTGTGCCCTGGGCTACGCCGACTTTCGCTTTGGGGAGATCGATTGGCGCAGCGACTATCCGAATTTGCACAAGCTCTACGACAAGCTGATGCTGCGTGCGAGCTTCATCGAGACCCAGCCTGGCTGATGACAGCGCCGCCTGATGACGCCGCAACCCAATCGCTCGCGCTGGGGGCGCTGTCAGACAAGCTTTGTGCACGCGCCGACGTTTCGCGACGTATTGCCGAACTGCCGCGTCCGCTCGTGTTCACCAACGGCGTATTCGACGTCCTGCACCGCGGGCACGTCCTTTACCTCTGCCAGGCGCGCGGGTTGGGTGCGAGTTTGGTCGTTGCGGTGAACACGGACGCCTCCGCTCGAACCCTTGGCAAGGGCCCGGATCGGCCTCTGAACAACGAGTTCGACCGCGCCACGGTGCTCTCAGCGCTGGCAAGCACCAGCCTGGTAACCTGGTTTGAAGAAAACACGCCGCTGGCACTGATCACCGAAATCCGGCCCGACATTCTGGTCAAGG
>CAWJOT010000056.1:0-17049 GCA_963844495.1 uncultured Pseudomonadota bacterium | reverse complement strand
ATGCAGTGCTCTACCCCTGAGCTAACCGCCCTGAAAATGCTTCACGGGAGCCGGGAATTATGCCTCATTTGGCCGCGGCCAGGCGCCACACCGTCTTGCCCGCGCTGCTCGCATCGAGTTCGCGCAGCACCGCCTCGTGCGCCAGCAACTCGAGCTCGCTGGCGCGTAAAACCGGCAGGTCAAGCTGCGCCAGGTCCAGTGCCAGGTGCGCGGACATGCCGTGCCGCTGCGTCGCATCGTCGATCAGCAAGGCGTCCTGCCCGCGCGTCATGGCAAGGTAGACCTGCGCGAGCAGTTCGGCGTCGAGCAGCGCGCCATGCAGCGTGCGCGCCGAGCGATCAACGCCCAGGCGCTCGCACAGAGCGTCAAGCGAGCTGCGCTTGCCGGGAAACATCTCCCTGGCCATCATCATCGTGTCGGTCACACTGGCCACCAGCGATTCCAGGCCGGGGCGGCCAATCAGGTCAAGCTCCTTGTTCAGGAACCCGAGGTCAAACGGTGCGTTGTGGATCAGAATTTCGGCACCGCTGAGGTATTGCATGAGTGCGTCAGCAACCGCTTCGAACGTGGGCTTGCCCTGGAGAAACTCCGTCGTGATGCCATGGATCTTGAGCGCCTCCTCATGGCTTTCGCGCCCGGAAAACAGATAGAAATGCTGGTTGTTGCCGGTCAGCTTGCGATTGCACAACTCGACGCAACCGATTTCAACGATGCGGTCACCCGCGTCCGGGCTCAGCCCAGTGGTCTCGGTATCCAGAAATATTTGGCGCATCGGCGAGTCAATGATTTTCTTTGGCGTGATTGATCGAGTATTTGGGAATCTCCACCACCACGTCGTGCTGCGCCAGGATCGCCTGGCAGCTCAGGCGCGACTGCGGCTCCAGACCCCAGGCGCGGTCGAGCAGGTCTTCCTCGTTTTCGTCGATCTCGTTGAGCGAGGCGAAGCCTTCGCGCACGATCACATGGCAGGTGGTGCAGGCACAACTCATGTCGCAGGCGTGCTCGACCGGGATCTTGTTGTCGAGCAACGCCTCGCAGATCGAGGTGCCCGCGGGCGCCGAAATCTCGGCCCCCTGCGGACAGTACTCAGGATGCGGCAATATCTTGATGGTTGGCATGATCTCTTGGCTTGGTTCGGTCAAACCGTTTCGATGTTCTTTCCCGCGAGCGCACGCGCGATGCCGCGGTTCATGCGCAGCGCGGCAAACGCCTCGGTGCCCTTGGCCAGTGCCAGCGTGGCCGCTTCGATCGGCCCCGCGTCTTGCAGTGTTCGCGCCGAGTTGGCCGCCTTCATCAGGGCATCGATCGCGACGCGCTCCGGCTCGGACAACAAGTCACCGTCGGCCAGCAGCGCGCTTTGCGTTGCCAACAGCATGCGGTCGGCTTCGACCCGCGCCTCCACAAGCGCACGCGTCTTCATGTCCGCATCGGCCGCGCTAAAGCTCTCGCTGAGCATGCGGGCGATTTCATCATCGCCCAGCCCATACGATGGCTTGACCTCGACGTGCGCCTCCACCCCACTGACCTGCTCACGCGCCCCCACGCTCAGGAGTCCATCAGCATCGACGGTAAACGTGACCCGGATGCGCGCGGCGCCCGCGACCATCGGTGGGATGCCGTGCAACTCGAAGCGCGCCAGACTGCGGCAGTCCGCCACCAGATCACGGTCGCCCTGCACCACGTGCAGTGCCAGCGCGGTCTGCCCGTCCTTGTAGGTGGTGAAGTCCTGCGCCTTGGCCGTCGGAATCGTTTCATTGCGCGCAACAATGCGCTCGACCAGACCACCCATGGTCTCGATGCCAAGAGACAGCGGTATGACATCGAGCAGCAGCAGGTCCCCGCCCGTGTTGTTGCCCGCAAGCTGGTTCGCCTGGATCGCCGCGCCCAGCGCAACCACTTGATCGGGGTCCAGGTTGGTCAAGGGCGCGCGGCCAAAGTAGCGCGCCACCGCCTGCTGTATCTGCGGCATGCGGGTGGAGCCGCCAACCATCACAACGCCCTTGATTTCGTCCTTATCCAGGCGCGCGTCGCGCAGGGTCTTGCGCACGGCCGCCATCGTGCGCTCGGTCAGCGCCGCGGTGAGCTGTTCGAACTGCTCGTTGATCACCTCGAACCTGACGTTCTCGCCACCGATGCAGGCGTGGCAGGCGGCACAATGTGCGGCCGACAATTCCTCCTTGCACGCGCGCGCAGCGATGATCGCAATGGCCTTGTCCTGCGGCGTGCGCACTTCCACGCCCGCCTGGGCCATGACCCAGTCGGCCAGCGCGCGATCGTAATCGTCACCACCGAGGGCCGAGTCGCCACCGGTGGCGACCACTTCAAACACACCCCGGGTCAGGCGCAGGATCGAAATATCGAAGGTGCCCCCACCAAGGTCGTAGATCGCGTAAGTGCCTTCGCTGGCGTTGTCCAGCCCGTACGCAATGGCTGCGGCCGTTGGCTCATTGATGAGACGCAGAACCTTGAGCCCGGCGAGCTGCGCCGCGTCCTTGGTCGCCTGGCGCTGGGCGTCGTCAAAATAGGCCGGTACCGTGATCACCGCGCCAAACAGATCGGCACCAAAGGTATCTTCCGCCCGATAACGCAGGGTTGCGAGGATCTCTGCGCTGACTTCGACCGGCGACTTCTCGCCCTCGATGGTCTGCAATCCGACCATACCCGCGCGATCCACAAAGGCGTAGGGCAACTTGTCGTACGCTCCGATATCGCCAAGGGAGCGTCCCATAAAACGCTTGACCGAGGCAATCGTGTTCTGCGGGTCCAGCGAACGCGCCGCCTGCGCGTCGTAGCCGATCTGACGAGCGCCCCCGCCGAGGTAAC
Organism: uncultured Pseudomonadota bacterium; assembly: GCA_963844495.1. Classification (GTDB taxonomy): domain Bacteria; phylum Pseudomonadota; class Gammaproteobacteria; order Burkholderiales; family Burkholderiaceae_C; genus Rhodoferax. Next base: position 14,226 of record CAWJOT010000056.1, on the reverse strand, counting down.
GCACCACCGAGGGCAGGATGACCCGCCCCTGGGCATCGGGCAAGCATTCGGCAACGCCATGGCGTACCGCCGCCACCAGCGAGTGCGTGGTACCCAGGTCAATGCCAATGGCTACGCGGCGCTGATGCGGCGCGGGGGTCTGACCGGGTTCGGAAATTTGTAGTAGCGCCATGATGGGTCTGCTTGCGTCAACGCGCTATTGTCCACCCTGCGGCGCGGGCATGCGATCCTCGGCGGCCTCAACGTCGCGGCCAAAGCGCTCGACGAACATGAGCGAGCGGACCTGCTGCGCGGCTTGCTGATAATCATGCGTGACATCCAGCAATTGCTCACATTTCTGTAGCATTGCACGCTTTTCCGACGCGACTTGCAAGGATAATTCATGCAAGGTGGCGGCATCGGTTGCCTCATCGAGCGCCTCGCGCCATTGCATTTGTTGTACCAGAAACTCCTGGCTCATGGCCGTGTTGTTCTCTGCATTGACCGGCGCGGCGTTGAGTTCGCACAGATAGGCGGCCCGGCGCAGCGGATCTTTCAGGCGGGCGTAGGCCTCGTTGATGCGCACCGACCACTGCATGGCCAGGCGCTGCGCGGCCGCACCCTGCGCCGCAAATTTGTCCGGATGCGCTTGGCTCTGCAACTCTTTCCAGCGTGCGTCGATGGCGGAGCGGTCCTGCGAATATTGTGTGGCAAGACCGAACAGTTCGAAATCACTGGACTGAAGGTTCACACGCGAAACGACTCGCCGCAGCCGCAGCGATCACGCTCCCGGGGGTTGTTGAACTTGAAGCCTTCATTGAGGCCTTCGCGCACGAAATCGAGTTCAGTGCCATCGAGGTAGGCAAAACTCTTGGGCTCGATCAGGACCTTCACGCCGTGACCCTCAAACACCATGTCTTCGGGGGCAACTTCGTCCACATACTCGATCTTGTAGGCCAGGCCCGAGCATCCCGTGGTCTTTACGCCCAGGCGCACGCCGATACCCTTGCCACGCTTGGCCAGATACCGACTTACGTGCCGCGCCGCAGCTTCTGTCACAGTAACGGTCATTTCATTGAGTCTGCGCTAGGTTGTGCTTTTGCCGGTAGTCCAGAACCGCCGCCTTGATCGCGTCTTCAGCCAGAATCGAGCAGTGGATCTTCACCGGAGGCAAGGCCAATTCCTCTGCGATTTCACTGTTCTTGAGCGCCGCCGCCTGCTCCAGCGTGCGGCCCTTGACCCATTCGGTCACCAGCGACGATGAGGCGATGGCCGAGCCGCAACCATAGGTCTTGAAGCGTGCGTCCTCAATCACGCCAGTGCGCTCGTTGACCTTGATCTGCAGTTTCATCACGTCGCCGCAGGCCGGCGCACCGACCATGCCGGTGCCGACCGAATCGTCGCCCTTGTCAAACGAACCCACGTTGCGCGGGTTCTCGTAATGGTCAATGACCTTTTCCGAATATGCCATATCGTTTCCCCTTTAATGCGCAGCCCACTCGATGGTGCTGACGTCAATGCCTTCCTTGTACATATCCCACAGCGGACTGAGCTCGCGCAGTTTGGCGACATTCTCTTTGATCGCCGCCACCGCATAATCGATTTCCGCCTCGGTCGTGTAGCGCCCGATGGTCATGCGCAGGCTGCTGTGCGCGAGTTCATCGCTGCGCCCCAGCGCGCGCAGCACGTAACTGGGTTCGAGCGAAGCCGAGGTGCAGGCCGAACCGCTGGAGACGGCCAGGCCCTTGATGCCCATGATCAGCGACTCGCCCTCGACATGATTGAAGCTCATGTTCAGGTTGTGCGGCACGCGTTTATCGGCGTTGCCGTTGATGAAGACCTGTTCCACATCCTTCAGACCGGCGAGCATCCGGTCGTGCAAGGCACGAATACGGGTGTTTTCAACGGCCATTTCCTCGCGGGCAATGCGATACGCCTCGCCCATGCCGACGATTTGGTGCGTGGGCAGGGTCCCGGAACGCATGCCGCGCTCGTGGCCACCGCCGTGCATCTGCGCCTCGATACGAACGCGGGGCTTGCGCCGAACAAACAGCGCGCCAATACCCTTCGGACCGTAGGTCTTGTGCGCGGTCAGGCTCATCAAATCAACCGGCAACTGGCGCAAATCGATGTCAACGCGCCCGGTGGCCTGCGCCGCGTCAACGTGAAACACAATACCTTTTTCGCGACAGATGGCGCCAATGGCAGCAATGTCCTGAATCACGCCAATTTCGTTGTTGACAAACATCACGCTGACCAAAATGGTGTCCGGGCGAATCGCCGCCTTGAACACGTCAAGGTCGATCAGCCCATCAGACAGCACATCAAGATACGTCACCGAAAAACCCTGGCGCTCCAGTTCGCGACAGGTATCGAGCACCGCCTTGTGCTCGGTCTTGACGGTGATGATGTGCTTGCCCTTGGTCTTGTAGAAACCGGCGGCACCTTTGAGCGCAAGATTGTCCGATTCGGTGGCGCCCGAAGTCCAGACGATCTCCCGTGGATCGGCCCCGATCAGGGCACTGACCTGCTCGCGCGCCGTCTCTACCGCGGCCTCAGCCTGCCAACCCCAGGCGTGGCTGCGCGAGGCCGGGTTGCCAAAGCGCTGCCGCAGCCACGGGATCATGGCCTCCACCACCCGCTCGTCGCACGGATTGGTGGCGCTGTAGTCCATGTAGATTGGAAAATGGGGCGTGGTATCCATGGTGGCTCAGGACTTGGAGAGGGTATTTCCCAGGGCAAAAACCGAGTTCGGTACGTTCATGTGCATCGGTTTGATCTTGGGCATGCTCGAGATCGCTCGCTTGAGCGTGGGCTTGTCCTCGACATGAAGCCCCTTTGCCAGTTGGTCATCGACAAGCTTTTGCAGCGACACGGAGCCAAGAAACTCGACCATCCGAACGTTCAGCGCTGCCCACAGGTCGTGCGTCATACAACGCTCGCCTTCGCCCAGACAGTTCTCTTTGCCGCTGCAATGGGTGGCGTCAATTGGCTCGTCCACCGAGGTGATGATTTCTGCCACCGTGATATCCGCCGGTGGGCGCGCCAGTGTGTAACCGCCGCCGGGTCCGCGGGTCGACTCGACCAACTGGTGTCGGCGCAATTTGCCAAACAGCTGTTCCAGATAGGACAGCGAGATTTGCTGCCGCTGGCTGATCGCGGCCAGCGTCACGGGGCCATTGCCCTGCCGCAAACCAAGATCAATCATCGCGGTGACCGCAAAACGGCCTTTGGTAGTGAGTCGCATGGCGTATTCCTTCCATCCAGGTTGGTTGACTAATGGACTCAAGTATAGCACATTCCCAAGTGTTTTGCTCGGATACAGGCAGGTCGCGACACTTTTCAGGAAATTTTCCCATTAACCTGGCCAACAAGCGGATGATCAACCCCGGACGCCCCGAACACCTGCTGCTTGAGCGCACCAAGCTGATCGCGGGCCTGCGCAGCCTTCTCGAACTCGAGGTTGCGGGCGTGCTCGAGCATGAGCTTTTCCAGACGCTTGATCTCCCGCGAAATGTCTTTTTCACTCATGTCCTCGAACTTGCTGCGGGCCATGACATCGCGCTCAAGCCGCTGCGCTTCACGCCCGGCCTTTTCGCTGTAGACGCCATCAATCAGATCGCGCACCTGTTTGACGATCGAACGCGGCGTGATGCCGTGCGCAACATTGAAGGCGACTTGCCGTGCGCGGCGGCGCTCGGTCTCGCCGATCGCCCGAGCCATCGAGTCCGTGACCTTGTCGGCGTACAAAATGGCGCGGCCACTGATGTGCCGCGCGGCGCGGCCGATGGTCTGGATCAACGATCGCTCGGAGCGCAGGAAGCCTTCCTTGTCAGCGTCCAGAATCGCCACCAGCGAGACCTCCGGAATATCGAGACCCTCGCGCAGCAGGTTGATTCCGACAAGCACGTCAAACGAGCCCAGGCGTAAATCGCGCAGGATCTCAACCCGCTCCACGGTATCGACATCACTGTGCAGGTAGCGCACCTTGACGCCGTTTTCACCCAAATAATCGGTTAGCTGTTCGGCCATACGTTTGGTCAGTGTGGTGATCAGCACCCGCTCATGCTTTTCAACGCGGATGCGAATTTCCTGCAGCACGTCGTCGACCTGGCTGACCGCCGGGCGCACTTCCACCGCTGGGTCGACCAGGCCGGTGGGCCGCACCAGTTGCTCAACAACCTGGCCCGCGTGATCCCTTTCCCACTGCGCGGGCGTGGCCGAGACAAACACGGCCTGGCGCATGCGCGCCCTGAATTCGTCAAATTTGAGCGGCCGATTGTCCAGCGCGCTGGGCAGGCGAAAGCCGTATTCAACCAGCGTTGTCTTGCGCGAAAAGTCACCGTTGTACATGCCGCCGAACTGGCCAATCAGCACGTGACTCTCGTCGAGAAACATGAGCGCGTCCTTGGGCAGGTAATCGGTCAGCGTGGCCGGTGGCTCGCCCGGCGCCGACCCGCTGAGGTGCCGACTGTAGTTCTCGATGCCCTTGCAGTGCCCGAGTTCGCTGAGCATTTCCAGATCAAACCGGGTGCGCTGCTCCAGCCGCTGGGCCTCGACCAGTTTGCCCATGGCTGTGAGTTCGCCCAGCCGCGCGGACAGCTCGATCTTGATCGTCTCCACTGCGGCGAGCACCTGGTCGCGCGGAGTCACGTAATGACTGCTCGGATAGACGGTAAAGCGCGGGATCTTCTGGCGGATGCGCCCGGTCAGCGGATCGAACAACTGCAGCGATTCGACCTCGTCGTCAAACAATTCAATGCGCAGTGCCATCTCGCTGTGCTCGGCCGGAAACACGTCGATCGTGTCGCCGCGCACGCGGAACTTGCCGCGCGAGAATTCGACGTCGTTGCGCTGGTACTGCATGCGCACGAGCTGCGTGATGACGTCGCGCTGGCCCATTTTGTCGCCCGCGCGCAGCGTCATGACCATGCGGTGATAGGCCTCGGGCTGGCCGATGCCGTAGATCGCCGAGACGGTTGCCACGATCACCACATCACGACGCTCGAGCACGCTCTTGGTGCAACTCAGACGCATCTGCTCAATATGCTCGTTGATGGCCGAATCTTTTTCGATGAACAGATCGCGCTGCGGCACATAGGCCTCGGGCTGGTAATAGTCGTAGTAGCTGACGAAATACTCGACCGCGTTCTTTGGGAAGAACTCGCGAAACTCGCTGTACAACTGCGCCGCCAGCGTCTTGTTGGGCGCGAACACAATGGCCGGTCGCCCCAGGCGTGCAATCACGTTGGCCATGGTGAAGGTCTTGCCGGAACCCGTCACACCAAGCAGGGTCTGAAACACCTCACCATCGTTGATTCCCTCCACCAGCTTGTCGATGGCCTGGGGTTGGTCCCCTGCCGGCGGATACGGCTGGTACAGCTCAAACGGGGAGCCAGGAAAGCGCACGAACGTGCCGGGCGCGGTCGGTTCGTCCAACTGCTCAGGGCTCGACGGAACCGCGGCGGATCGGGTCATCGGGAAACTCTAGCTCCGCTTTCCGTACTCGCCCACCGGTAGAGCGGGCGTTCCATCACCCGATACAGCAAGTGACTGGTCCAGAAACCAAGACCCAGCACCAAAAAGAAGCCGATGTCCCGCGTGATCTCGGGCTGCGCGGCAAGCAAATCCCTGCCGCCCCACCAGTAGAACGCAGCCAGAAATGGTGGATGGAACAGGTACAGCGTGTACGAGGAGTCGCCCAGCGCGGCCCAAAACTTGTTGGCGACCAGGGCCTGTGAATGCTCGGCAACCAGAGCCAGCATGACCAGGGCGATTGCGCCCGTGCCAAAAGTCAAGATTCGCAACGAGCCATTGCCGGCCTGCCAGAACGCGCCGGCCCCAAACCCCGCGATCACGACCACGATCAGCGTGGCGATCAGGGGCTCGCCCTGCAACTTTTGCCGATGAATATAGATCACGAAACCGATCAGGAATTCAAAAAAGAAGGAGAGGAACATCATGCCCTGAGGATGCGGTGTGCCCAAGGTCCATAGCAAAGTCAAGAAAACCACGGCGACTGCGACGTGTACCGCCAAACTCATCCGGCCTGCAGGCAGCACAAGAGTCACAGTCACAACGGCATAAAAGAGCAACTCGAAACTCAGCGACCACGTGACAAAAAGTGCCATGCGCTGCGCTTCGATGGTGGCGAGCAAGAATGACCGAGGCAGATCAAATTCGGCGAACGCCGCCGGAGTGTAGAGGTAGGCCAAGACCAAGGTCAAAGCGAGAAACGGCCAGTAGCCAAGATAGATTCGAAGCATTCTGCGGCGCGCAAACGTCCACGCGCCAGCCAAAGTGCGTGGCCGGTCCAAGGTCGTATGCGCCACAACGAAGCCGCTGATTACAAAGAATATGTCAACGCCGGAGTAGCCGAAGCTCGCGATCGCACTAAAGAAGTGACCTCCGCCGCGCAAAGCCTGATAGTGCGGATCCGCGTGGAAGAAAAAGACCATCGCCGCTGCGATGGCCCGAAGCAACTGGATATTGTTGAACATCGCGACAGAGCATACCGGACTTGCGACTCGCGCTCGGCGCCGCCTGTGAAAGTCGATTGGGACAAGTCGGGCCGCCGGATCGCGTCCCGTAAAATGCAGGGTAAACCCGCAATTCACGTCTTCCCCAACTTTTTCAACAGGAACCCCCATGTCACTTTTCTCAAGCGTCGAAATGGCCCCGCGCGACCCGATTCTGGGTCTGAATGAACAGTTCGCGGCCGATACCAACCCGAACAAGGTCAACCTCGGCGTTGGCGTCTACTATGACGATCAGGGCAAGCTGCCGTTACTGGCATGCGTGCAGGCGGCTGAAAAATCGATGATGGACAAGCCCGCGGCGCGCGGCTATCTGCCCATCGACGGTATCGTGGCCTACGACGCTGCGGTCAAGGCCATGGTCTTTGGTGCTGACAGTGACGCCGTCAAGAGCGGTCGCGTGGCGACCATCCAGGCGCTGGGCGGCACCGGCGGGCTCAAGGTCGGCGCCGATTTTCTCAAGCACCTCAACCCTCAGGCAAAGGTGCTGATCAGCGATCCGAGCTGGGAAAACCACCGCGCCCTCTTCACCAACGCCGGTTTCACAGTTGAGTCCTATCGCTACTACGACAGCAAGACCCGCGGTCTGAACTTTGAGGGCATGCTGGCCGACCTCAAGGCTGCGGCGCCCGGCGCCATCGTCGTGCTGCACGCCTGCTGCCACAACCCGACCGGTTACGACATCACATCCGCGCAGTGGGACCAGGTGGTTGCTGCCGTTACCGAAGGAAAGCTCGTGCCGTTCCTTGACATGGCGTATCAGGGCTTCGCCAACGGCCTGGCCGAAGACGGCGCGGTGGTGCAGAAATTTGTCGCCGCTGGCCTGACCTTCCTCGTATCCACCAGCTTCAGCAAAAGCTTCAGCCTGTACGGTGAACGCGTCGGCGCGCTCAGCGTGCTATGCACCGACAAGGAAGAAGCCGGGCGCGTGTTGAGCCAGCTAAAGATCGTGATCCGCACCAACTACAGCAACCCGCCAACGCACGGCGGCGCCATCGTGGCTGCCGTTCTGGGCAACCCGCAATGGCGCGCCCTGTGGGAACAGGAATTGGGCGAAATGCGTGCCCGGATCAAAGCCATGCGCCAGAAACTGGTCGACGGCTTGAAGGCAGCGGGCGTGAAGCAGGACATGAGCTTCATCACCAGCCAAGTCGGCATGTTCAGCTACTCCGGCTTGAGCAAAGACCAGATGGTGCGCCTACGCAGCGAGTTCGGCGTCTATGGCACCGACACCGGGCGCATGTGCGTCGCCGCCCTCAACAGCAAGAATATCAATCACGTCTGCGCCGCGATCGCCAAGGTCATTTGACTTTTCCAGGCTGTCATCGCGAGGCCGCGGGCCGTGGCGATCCATGCCGTCTTGTGGATTGCCGCGTCACTCCCTTCCTCGCAATGACAACCCGATTCGTCATTGCAAGGCGGAGAGCACGTCGGCCAGTAGCTTGCAGGCATCAAACTGATCGCGCCGAAAGGTCCAGCCCAGGCGCACGATCACGGCATCGCGCGACGGCACGACGGCAACGATTTGACCCCAGTGTCCCCCCATGACCACGGTATCGGTCGGCACACCAGCCTGATTCCGGCACAGGCCCGCCTGCGGATTGCCGTAGAGCCAACTCATGGCCCCGTAGCCCGGGCCCTCACCTTCGGCGGTGGCGGGAGTGCTGGCACGCTTGAGCCAACCCGCGGGCAACACCTGCTGCTCGCCCCACCTGCCGTCGTCAAGCATAAGTTGGCCCAGACGCGCCCAGTCCCCCACGCTGGCCCACAGATAGGAGGACCCGACCCAGTTACCGCTGGTATCGGTCTCCAGCACGGCCGATTTCGCACCAATCGGTTCAAACAATGCTTTCCTCGGGTAGGACCAATACTCCGCATCGGTCGCAAAGCGTCCGCGCGCGACCGCCGCCAGCAGATTGGCCGTCGCGCTCAGATAGCGCCAGCGCGTGCCAGGGGCCGCCTCGACATCATGACTGGCCGCCCAGGCCGCGGTATCGGGGGTACCCCATAGCATGTGAGGCACCGACCCCCATGGCGCGTAGTCCTCGGTGGTGGCCAGTCCATCGCGCATGTACAACAGATCCAAGACCTTGATGGTCTTGTGCGCGTCGCGGCGCCAGTAGGCGACCCAGGGCGGCTCGCGGCCATCGGCAAAGGCGTCAATCACCGCGGCGTCCAGCGGCAAGCCCTTGTCCTGTGCGAGCTTGTGCACGAGCATGCCATTGACCGTTTTTGTCATCGACCAGCCGTGCAAGCCAGTGCCCGCAGCAAAGCCCGGGGCGTTGCGCAACACCAGCATGCGTCCGTGTTGAACAACGGCAAAACCACGCGCATTGGCCGCCTGCGGATCGCCGGCACCAACGAAGACCTGCTCGGCAACTTGCTTGAGCTTCTGGGTGTCAACGCCCTCACCCCACTGCGCCACGGGTATCACCGCTTCCCCCTTTGGCCACGGCTGGTCGGGATCGACCACTGGCGTATACGCGACAGCGGTGGCATCGGGCTCCAGGTCGAGCACGCAACCGCGATTGCTGAGCAGCACGGCCCGGCGTGATATCAATCCAGCAAACCGTGCTGTAACGCTGTGACCGGCCTCGTCGATATCAGCCTTGATCAGTGCCAGCACCGGGCTGGCGGGCGACACGTCCTGCGCCATCAGGTCCTGCCTGGGCCGGCCCGCGACGAACGCAGCCGAACAAATGCCCTTGGCCGCCATGCCGGCGGCGTTTTGCGGAATACCTAAATACGTCAATGCGCCAACGGCGAGCACGATCAAGACCAGCAATGAACCGAACAACCACGTCAGGACGCGCTTGACCCAACCGGCTGCCAGCTTCATAGGTGTCTTCCAAAAAACGTATTCGAGGGCCAGACTCTAACCGCTGGGCTCGGCACAATCAATGAATATTCCGGCGCAAGCCCAACCGAGCTACATTTCAGATTGAGAATTCGACTGGTGGAGCAATCAATGCGACGATGGAACGGCTGGGGTGACGAGGCCACTTCAATGGAACTGAACGAGGCCGCGCGGGCAATGATGCGCTCGCTGCTCGGACCGGGACAAGTGCCGCTGGACGCGACGCACGATGCGCTGCTCGTGCAGATACCGGCCTCGCGTCTGGATCCAGGACACCATCTGATCGAGACCGACGCTGCCAACCGATTCGCCTGTGCATTGGGCGAAAGCTACGCCGACTGGCTTCGCAAGCGCTGTGGTGCCTTGCCACCGGTGCCCGACGGCGTGGCTTTTGCCGAGTCGACCGAGCAGGTGCGCGAACTGCTCGATCTGGCGAACGCAAACGACTGGATCGTGATTCCCTTTGCCGGGGGCACCAGTGTGGCCGGGCACCTGGACTGCCCGATCAGCGCGCGCCCCATCCTCTCGATCAAGCTCACGCACATGAATCGGCTGCTGCATCTGGACCAAGCCAGCCAGTTGGCCACGTTCGGAGCGGGCACGCCCGGCCCGCTGGTTGAAGCGCAGCTGCGCGCGCACGGCTACACGCTGGGACATTTTCCGCAATCATTTGAGTACTCGACAATCGGTGGCTGGGTGGTGACACGCTCGAGCGGTCAACAGTCGCTGCGCTACGGCCGCATCGAGCAGCTGTTTGCGGGTGGCCGGATGGAAGCGCCGGTGGGCACCCTGATCGTCCCCACGGTGCCAGCGGCCAGCGCCGGCCCCGATCTGCGCGAGCTGGTGCTGGGCTCCGAAGGCCGCTTTGGCATCGTTACCGAAGCCACATTGCGGGTCTCGCGTCTGCCTGAGCACGAGAGCTTTCACGCACTGTTCTTTCCGGACTGGGACGCGGCCGAAGCAGCAGTGCGCGAGCTGGTGCAAGGTAAGCCGCAGCTCTCGATGCTGCGCCTGTCCAATGGCATCGAGACCGCCACCAACCTCACGCTGGCCGGCCATGCCAAAGCAATCGGGTGGCTTGAGCGCTATCTTTCCTGGCGCGGGTGTGCCCAGGGCAAATGCATGCTGATGCTCGGGGTGACCGGCAACAAGCCCGCTGCCCGCCGCTCTTTGCTCGATGCACGCCGCTTGCTCGCGCGCCACGGCGGCGTCTACATTGGCGCGGCTATGGGCAGCAAGTGGGCTGCCAACCGGTTCAAAGGCCCGTACCTGCGCAACACCCTGTGGGACCTGGGCTATTCGGTCGACACGATCGAATCGGCGGTCGACTGGCCACAGGTCAAACCGATGATGCTGGCCATGGAGCAAGCCGCGCGCGACGTGTTCGCCCAGTACGGCGAGCGCGTGCACCCGTTTACCCATCTGTCGCATTTGTACCCGCAGGGCAGCAGCGTCTATTCCCAGTTTGTGTGGGCGACCGCGCCCGGCGGTTTTGCGCCCAACTTCGAGCGCTGGCAAAAACTCAAGGCGGCCGTGGCCGATGCCATCGCAGCCCACGGCGGTACGGTGAGCCACCAGCACGGTGTAGGGCGCGACCACGCGGCGCACCTGGCCGATGAAAAAGGCCCGCTTGGCATGGCCACGCTGGCCGAGCTGTGCCACCACTTCGACCCGAACAAGATCATGAACCCGGGCAAGCTGCTGCAGGACGCGGGGCCATGGGCGAGCTAGGCGCGAGCGCCCGGCGCGCTGCAGCACTGGCTCAGCTTGAGTCCGGGGTCTGGGATCTGGCGGTGATTGGCGGGGGCATCAGTGGTGCCGGTGTCGCGCAGCAGGCGGCGCGCCGCGGCTGGAGCGTGTTGCTGATCGAGCAGCGCGACTTTGCCTGGGGCACATCGAGCCGATCCTCCAAGCTGGTGCATGGCGGGCTGCGCTACCTCAAAGAGGGCGACATCAAGACCACGCTGCATTCGGTGCGGGAGCGACAACGCCTGATGCGCGAAGCGCCCGAGCTGATCGAAGCGCAAAGCTTTCTGTTTGCCGACTGCACTGGACGCAAGCCCGGACGCTGGCTGTTTCAGCTCGGTTTGATGATCTACGACCTGATGGCGGCGCAGCGCAGCCACTTCCACGCCGATCTTCCCACCACACAAGCGCTGGCGCCGGGCCTGGCGCCGCCGGGGATGCGCGGCGCCATGGTGTTTCAGGACGCAAAAACGGATGACGCCCGCCTGGTCTGGCGCGTGCTCGCACAGGCACAGCGCGATGGCGCACTGGTGCTCAATTACGTGGCAGCGCTCGCCCCCGAACTCAAGGCAGGCCGCGTATCGGGTTTGAGCGTCAAGGATGTTTGCAGCGGCCAGCCCTACACACTGGCCGCCAAGGCCGTGATCAATGCCACGGGTGCCTGGGCCGATCAAATACGCGCCGGTATTAACGGCAAGCCGATGCTGCGACCCTTGCGCGGCAGCCATCTGGTGCTGCCGTTCTGGCGTTTGCCAGTGGCGCAATGCGTCAGCCTGATGCACCCGCGCGATGGCCGACCGGTATTCTTCTACCCCTGGGAGGGCGCTACCTTGATCGGCACCACCGATCTGGATCACTGCGACAGCCTCGACACCGAGGCCAGCATCACCGCAGCCGAAGTGGATTACCTGCTCGAAGCAATTAACGACCAGTTCCCGGCCGCCCGCATCCGCGGCGCCGACATCAGCGCCTGCTACGCTGGTGTGCGTCCGGTGGTCGATGACGGCACCAAGGCAAGCTCCAAAGCACCCCGCGAGCATGTGGTACTCGACGAGTCGGGGCTGATCACCTTGGCCGGCGGCAAGCTCACCACTTTTCGATTGATGGCGCAGGACGCATTGGCGCTGGCTGCCAGGCATGCCGGCAAACCCTTCGCGCGCGATGACACGGCCGTGTTCATGCCAGTGGGCGCACTGAACCCGCGGTGCAGTGCTGCGGTGTGCCACCGTCTGGCAGCGCGTTACGGCTGTCTCGCGCAACAGTTAACTGCCGATGCCACCGACGCGGACCTTCAAACCGTCCCGGGAACCAACACCTTGTGGTGGGAACTTGCTGTGGCGGCCGAACACGAGGCCGTCGTTCATCTCGACGATTTGCTGTTGCGACGCACGCGTCTGGGCATCCTGTTGCCGCGCGGCGGCCTCGATCATTTGGCACGCATCCGCGCCCTGTCTCAGCCCCATCTGCGCTGGGACGATGCGCAGTGGAGCGCGGAAGTTACTCGCTACCGCGCACTGATTACCGCCTTCTATCAACCACCCGCAACCGGACCGGCACCATGAGCAAGACACACCTGCTGGCCATCGACGCCGGTACCCAAAGCATTCGCGCCCTGCTGTTCGATCTGCAGGGCAATTTGGTCGACAAGGCGCAAGTCCCGTATACAACTTATCAGTCGCCGCAGCCCGGCTGGCTGGAAAACGACCCGCAGGCGTTCTGGGACGCGCTGTGCCAGGCCTGTCAGCAATTGTGGGCCAGCAGCACCGTGCCCAAGACCGCGATTGCCGGCGTGGTGGTCACCACGCAGCGCGGCACCACGGTCGCGTTGGACAAGCAGGGCCAGCCTTTGCGACCGGCCATGATCTGGCTTGACCAGCGCCGTGCCGAGAAGACGCCCAAGCTCGCCTGGTGGTGGAACGCGGCGTTTCGAGTCATCGGCATGGGCGATGCGGTGCGCTTCTTTCAGCGCGAGGCCGAAGCCAACTGGATCGCGCAACACCAGCCCGAACTGTGGGCCAATACCGACAAGTTTCTGCTGCTCTCGGGTTACCTCAATTACCGCTTGACCGGCCGCTTCGTTGACTCCGTCGCTTCGCAGGTAGGCTACATCCCGTTTGATTACAAGAAGGGCTGCTGGGCGGCGGCGGCGGACTGGAAATGGCAGGCATTGCCGATCACTGCGGCCATGCTGCCCGAGCTGGTGCCTGCGGGAACCATCATCGGAAAGGTCAGCGCCGAAGTGGCGCTGCAGACCGGGATTCCGCCGGATCTTGCCAGTGGTGGCCGGAGCTGCCGACAAGGCCTGCGAGGTGATCGGCGCGGGCTGCCTCACGCCCGAGATCGCCTGCCTGTCCTACGGCACGGCGGCGACCATCAACACAACGACGCCGCGCTATCTGGAGGCGACACGCTTTGTGCCGCCGTATCAGGCCGCCGTGCCCGGTCACTTCAACACGGAGATTCAGATCACGCGCGGTTTCTGGATGGTCAACTGGTTCAAGGAGCAGTTCGGGCTGCACGAACAGCAGTTGGCGATCGAGCGCGGTGTCACGCCCGAGAGTCTGTTCGACGCATTGGTCAATCAGGTGCCCCCCGGCGCGCAGGGCCTGATGTTGCAGCCGTTCTGGAATCCCGGCATCAAGGTACCCGGCCCCGAGGCGAAGGGAGCGGTCATCGGTTTTGGCGATGTACATACGCGCGCCCACATGTACCGCGCCATCCTGGAGGGGCTGGCCTATGCACTGCGCGAGGGCAAGGAGCGCATCGAAAAGCGCGGCGGCGCGCGCATCACACGGGTACGGGTCTCCGGTGGCGGTTCACAGAGCAACGCGGCCATGCAGATCACGGCCAACATCTTCAATTTGCCGTGTGAGCGAGCCCACTTGTACGAGACCAGCGGCCTGGGCGCTGCCGTTCTGGCCGCGGTGGGTCTGGGCTTGCATCCTGACTTTGCCAGCGCCATTGCCGCGATGACCCGCATTGGCGAAGTGTTTACGCCTGAACCCGAACACGCCAACACCTACGAGCAACTGTATCGCCGCGTCTACTGCCGCATGTACCAGCGGCTGCAGCCGCTGTACAAGGACATTCAGGAGATTACCGGGTATC
>CAWJOT010000055.1:0-140885 GCA_963844495.1 uncultured Pseudomonadota bacterium | reverse complement strand
GTCAAATGCATGGCGCTAAACTCAAACCTTAGCTAACGACAGCCCGATTGGAGTTTTCATGATTCTCGAACTCGCTGACATCCGCATTCACCCGGGTCAGAACGCCGCTTTTGAAATAGCCATCAAGCGCGGATTGACCACCGGCATCCAGAACGCCAAGGGATTTCATGGCTACAAAGTGAATCGCGGCATTGAAAACCCGGAACGCTATATCCTGCAGGTGTTCTGGGACACGCTGGAAGACCACACCGTCGGTTTTCGACAGTCACCGGCTTTTGCCGAGTGGCGCGCCATCGTCGGGCCGTTCTTTGCCGCGCCGCCCGTGGTGGAGCATTTTGAACTTCTGGCCAAATCGGCCTGAACGGAAGCAAGCATCATGAACTACGTTTTCGATCCGGCCCCCATCGTGTCCGTGCCAGTCGTAGGCACAGCACTGCGTTTTCCGGTGCACCGCATCTATTGCGTTGGGCGCAACTACGAAGAACACGCCAAGGAAATGGGCTTTAGCGGCCGCGAGCCGCCCTTCTTCTTCATGAAACCGGCCGATGCCGTCGTGGTGGCCGACGCCGGCAAGAGTGCGCGTCTGCCCTACCCCAGTCTCACGAAGAACCTGCACCATGAGATTGAGCTCGTGGTAGCCATTGGTGTCGGCGGCAAGAACATCCTCGCTGCCGATGCCAGGAAGCACATTTTTGGCTACGCGGTTGGCCTGGACATGACACGACGCGACCTGCAAAACGAGATGAAGAAACAGGGTCGCCCGTGGAGTATCGGCAAGGGGTTTGATCACGCCGCACCGATCGGTCCGATCACGCCTGCAGATGCCACAGGTGACATGGGCAAGGCAGAAATTTTTGTGCAGGTCAATGGTCAGGATCGGCAGCGCAGTGATATTTCCAAACTGATCTGGAATATTGCCGAAACGATCGAGCACCTGTCAGCGGCCTGGGAATTGCAAAGCGGTGACCTGATCTACACCGGCACGCCCGAGGGCGTTGGGCCGGTCGTGGTCGGCGATACGCTCACGGGCGGCATCACCGGACTGGTGCCGATCACGCTCACGGTTGTCTAGTCGAAAGCATGCTGCGCACGCCGATCAAACACTGCAGGAACTGCGGCACCGCCGTGGTCTACCGCGTGCCCGACGACGGCGACACGCGCGAGCGTGCGGTTTGCGAAGTCTGCCAGACCGTGCACTACGAGAACCCGCTGAACGTGGTTGGCACCGTACCCTATTACGGCGACAAGGTGCTGCTGTGCAAACGCAACATTGAGCCACGCTGGGGTAAATGGACGCTGCCCGCTGGCTTTATGGAACTCAACGAAACAGTTGCCCAGGGTGCCGCGCGCGAGACCGTGGAGGAATCGGGCGCGCAGTTTGAGCTCGAAGAATTCTTTTCGTTGCTCAATGTGCCGCGCGTGGGCCAGGTCCATATGTTCTACCGCGCCCGCCTGCTTAGCGATACCTTCAAACCCAATTTTGAAACGCTCGAAGCCCGGCTTTTTGCCGAGGAAGAAATTCCCTGGGATGAGATTGCTTTCCGAACGGTGCGCGAAACACTCAAGCACTATTTTGCTGACCGGCGCGCGGGCAAGTTCACGATTCATGCCATTGACATCGTTTAGCCAGCCCTTGCCGCGCAGCGAAAGCCTGTTGTACTGGAGCTACCGCGTTGGCGCGTATCTCCTGCTCAACTTTGTTGATGATCCGGTGTGGTTGGCCTTCATCTTTTGTTAGCGCAATAGGCTACCCGCATGCTCCCGTGTTACGTTCTGCTTGATCTTGAAACCACGGGTGGCAGTCCGGTTCATGACCGCATCACCGAGATCGCCGCGGTGCGGGTGCAAGACGGCAAGGAAATCGCGCGCTGGAGCACGCTGGTCAACCCGAAAACCGCAATTTCGGGCTTTATCCAGAGCCTGACCGGCATCACCAATGAAATGGTGGCCAGCGCACCAGAATTTGCCGAAGTGGCACCACAGTTGCTCGATCTTCTGGACGGCGCCGTGCTGGTGGCGCACAACGTGCGTTTCGACCATGGCTTCCTGCTCCATGAATTTGCCCGTATCGACGTTGCCCTGCGTGTAAAAACGTTGTGCACCGTGCGCCTGTCACGCCTGCTCTGCCCGCAGCACCGCGGCCACGGACTCGACGCCATCATGCGCCGTCATGGCCTTGCCACCGGTTCGCGGCATCGCGCCATGGGCGACGTTGACATGGTGCTGGCCTGGCTGGCGCTGGCATCGGCCGAGCATGGAGCCGAGCGGCTCCGAGCGCACGCGCTCTCGCTGCTGCAGGGCAGCGCCGCCCTGCCGCCCCTGCTGGAGACCCCGATTGGCGACATCCCCGAAGCTGCGGGGGTGTACCTGTTCTTCGGCGAAGGCCCACTGCCGCTTTACATCGGCAAGAGCATCAGGATGCGCGCGCGCGTCATGTCGCACTTTCAGGCCTCTGCCAAGAACGAACGCGAGATGCGCATCGCACAGGAAATCCGGCGCGTCGAGTGGGTGCAGACGGCCGGTGAGCTCGGCGCCTTGCTGCTCGAGGCCCGGTTGGTCGAGGCGCAGCAGCCGGTCCACAACCGCCAGTTGCGCCGCGGCGCCGACCTGTGCAGTTGGCGGCTTGAGCCGGACCCGCAGGCCCGCCCGCTGCTGTGCCTCGTGCGCGGCGAAGAACTGCAACCCGCGGTGTTCGATCAGATGTTTGGCGTGTACCGCTCCAAACGCCAGGCGCTGGGCGCGCTGCGCGAACTCGCCACCGAACATGCCCTGTGCCCACAGGCTTTGGGGCTTGAATCCGGCCAAGGACATTGCTTTGCACACCAGATCGGTCGCTGCCAAGGCGTGTGCTGTGGTCAGGAGCGCCACGAGCTGCACCACCTGCGCCTGACAATGGCGCTGGCCCAGCACAAACTCCATGTCTGGCCGTATCGCGGCAAGATCGGCCTGCGCGAGCACAACGCTGCTAGCGGGCGCACCGACATTCACTTGTTTGAACAGTGGTGCCATTTGGCCACCGTGCACGATGACGCCGAACTGGCCGAAGCACTGGTCAGTCGAAGTGCACTCGCCTTTGATCTGGACACCTACCGCCTGCTGCTTAAATATGTGACGACACCGGGCAAGGCGGGCGCCACACTGCTCGACTTTGATGCACGCTGAACCGGGACGTCGCAAGACAAGGGGGCCAGTCGGCCCAACCGATCGGATCGAACAAGGAAAACAGCGGATCGACCGGTTTGCCAAAGCCATCATTGATTTGTAAGCATTATGGCCGCTGAAGCACGAACGACGAGCACAGACAGCTATTGAATTCATAGCACATTCAAGGCTTGGAACGCTCTTGACACCCCAATTGTTCGAACCTACACTGCGCCAATCACAACATCCCAGGGGATTGAAATGAAGTATTGCGGTGCCGTTTTTGCACTTGTATTTGGATTGCTCTCAACGTCCTCGCACGCGGCGGTTACACAGACCACTGGTGCTGGTTCATCAGTGACGGTTATCAATCGATCAGCCACATTCGATTCCATCACCACCTGGGGCATCGACCTCAGTGCCTACTCCGAAAATCTGTTGAGCATTACCACGCCCAGTACCAGTCATGTCGGATTTGACGCATTCGGCGCCGGGCCCGCGACGCAGCTGTTTTATCCCAGCGGCGGTAACAACAGCTACACCGCGATTTCCACGACTGACAATGTCCCGATCAGGGGCATTGAGATGCTGGTTGGAGACGGGTACGGCGTTGGCGGCCAGACCTATGTTTACTGGGAAGCGTGGAAAGCGGGAAGCAAGGTTGGATCAGGCACGCTTGCGACCACTCGGGGCACTATCGTTGGATGGAATGACCCAAACGGGTTTGATCAATTGCGCGTTGGCGCCAGCAACTTGGTCGGCTATAACGCATTCGGCCAAGCTCAGGCCATCGCCATAGACAATGTGAATGTCCAAACGGCCTTGATCCAGCCAGCGGCAATTCCAACACTTTCGCAGTGGGGAATCATCGTCTTGTCGAGCCTGATTGTTTTGGGTGCAATTTTCGCGCTACGGCGGCAACAAACCTAAGTTGCGATAGCAAATCTGCCAGCCACTTGCGGGGCAGGCTAACGTTGTGGCGGCTGCACTTCCTTGGGTTCGATATCGATAATGTCGGCCTCATCGCGCTGCGTGGGCGCACGTTGACGCTGCCCCGGCGTGCGATAGAAGCGGTTCCACACCGCCCGGCGATCGACGCGAAAAGTCCAGGGCCGCAACGGCTTGCCACTCAGGCGCGCCCACACCAGACGCAACAATGACGCCAGCAGCACCAGCCAGGCCAGCATCAGCAAGACGGCGAGCACAATCACCACTAGCGGCATCAGCACGATGCGCAAGAGCACGCCGGGAACCCTGCTCAGTTTTGCATTCAAGTCTTCGCTCCCTGGAGCCTGGCCCGGCTCTTGCGCGCGCGATTGTTCAGTGCAATGGTACGCCGGTCTTGGCCTGCAGTTCTTCGCGCGTCACACCGGGTGCCATCTCAGCGACTTTCAATCCGGCCGGGGTCACGTCGATCACGGCCAGATCGGTGATGATCCGGTTGACCACGCCCACCCCAGTCAACGGCAACGTACATTGGGCGATGATCTTGAGGTCAATCGTGCCATCCTTCTTCTTGGCCACGTGCTCCATCAGGATGATCACCCTCTTGACGCCACCGACCAAGTCCATGGCGCCGCCCATACCCTTGACCATCTTGCCCGGAATCATCCAGTTCGCCAGATCACCCTTTTCGCTGACCTGCATGGCGCCCAGAATGCTCAGGTTGATCTTGCCGCCACGAATCATGGCGAAGCTGTCGTGGCTGCCGAAGATCGACGAGCCGGGGATGGTGGTCACGGTCTGCTTGCCCGCGTTGATCAAGTCAGCGTCGACTTCATCGTCCGTCGGAAACGGACCAATGCCGAGCATGCCGTTTTCGCTTTGCAGCCAGACTTCCTTGTCCGGGCTCACAAAATTGGCCACCAGCGTGGGCAGACCGATGCCCAGGTTGACGTAAAAACCGTCCTGCAATTCCTCAGCGGCCTTGGCCGCCATTTGGTCGTGTGTCCAGGCCATGATCAGACTCCTGCTTTCTGTGTCGATTTTTCGGTGATGGTGCGCTTTTCGATCCGCTTTTCGGGTGTGGCATTGAGCACAATGCGGTGCACATAGATGCCCGGCAAATGCACGGCATCCGGATCGAAGCTGCCGGTTTCAACAATCTCCTCCACCTCGACCACGGTGATCTTGCCCGCCATCGCCACCGCCGGGTTGAAATTGCGCGCGGTACGCCGAAAGATCAGGTTGCCACTCTTGTCGGCCTTCCAGGCCTTGACCAGCGAGACTTCGGGCAACAGCGCGCGCTCCATCACATAGACGTGGCCGTCGAACTCCTTGGTTTCCTTGCCTTCGGCAATCAGCGTGCCCACGCCGGTGCGAACATAAAAGGCGGGGATCCCGGCGCCACCTGCGCGCAGCCGCTCGGCCAACGTACCCTGGGGCGTGAATTCAAGCTCGAGTTCACCGGCAATGTACTGGCGCTCAAACTCCTTGTTCTCGCCCACGTAGCTCGAAATCATCTTCGTGATCTGGCGTGTTTCGAGCAACTTGCCCAAGCCAAAGTTGTCCACCCCGGCGTTGTTGGAAATGGCCGTCAAATTCTTTACGCCGCAGGCACACAAGGCGTCAATCAACGCCTCGGGAATGCCACACAAGCCAAAGCCGCCCACTGCAAGCAGTTGTCCGTCGTGGACAATGCCTTCGAGCGCCTTGGCCGCGCTGGGGTAAATCTTGTTCATCAATTGTTCTCCTGTTGAAGTCTTGCCGTACCATACTACCTAGTCGCATACGTAGTTCTTCTTAACGTATAAACCCTAGGTGCCATGGAACCATTTTATGGACATTGACTACCGCCTGGCATTTCACCTCGCCCCGGTCGGTTTGGCGCTCTCACGCAATCGCATCATCGTGGATTGCAACCGGCGCCTGTGCGAGATGTTCGGCGCATCGCGCGAGTTGTTGCTGGGCCAGTCGTTTCAGCTGCTGTACCCCAGCGCGATCGAGTTCGAGCGCACCGGATCGCGCATCGCGCCGATCCTGAACCGCAGCGGCAGCTACGCCGATGATCGCATCATGAAGCGCGCCAATGGCGAAACCTTCTGGTGCCACGTGAGTGGGCGGGCCCTGAAACCGTCGGCGCCGCACGAAGCGGGAATCTGGGCGTTTGAAGACCTCAGCGCCGGGCGCATCGTCAGGGCCGAACTGACGGCACGCGAACGCGAGGTTGCCGCGCACCTGCTCGACGGGCTGACCTCCAAGCAAATCGGCAGGGCACTGGCCATCAGCCACCGCACGGTGGAAATCTACCGCGCCAGACTGATGCGCAAGTACAAGGCGTCCAACTCCGGCGATCTGGTCCACCGCCTGATGGCCGGCTAGAGTCCCGTCCCTGCGCCAACCGCGCCAGGCGTTCTGGCGAGGCACCGCTGCCAAAGTGATAAAGTGCACTACGACCAATTGTCATCAAGAGCAAGGTCCAACAGCCGGGAGTGAAATGTTCAGTCTTGCCATCAATGGAGCAGGGTTCAGCGAGCAAACAAGGCTCCGCTACGCCATGCCCTTGCTCGGACTGCTGATCGCCGCTGGATTTGCCGGCAACTATTTCAATGTCCTGTTATTCCTGGACATCCATTTTCTTTTTGGCAGCGTCTTTGCCATGCTTGCGCTGCAGTTCTTCGGAACCGGCCAGGGTGTGCTCGTTGCGGCACTGATTTCAAGCTACACCTACGTTCTGTGGAACGAGCCCTACGCCATCGTCATCCTGACCGCCGAGGTCGCGGTTGTGGGCACCCTGATGGACCGGCGCAGGATCAGCATGGTGCTCGCCGACACCCTGTATTGGCTGGCTGTGGGCATGCCCCTGGCGTACTTCTTTTACGCCGATGTGCTGCACACGCCGCTGAGCAGCACGGCCATCATTATCAGCAAGCAGGCCTTGAACGGCATTGGCAACGCGCTGCTGGCTCGACTGATTTATACCGGATTTTCGTTGTGGACCCACTCGTCGCAGATCTCACTACGCGAGACCATCTACAACCTGCTGGCCGCCTTTGTCCTCTTGCCCGCGCTGATACTTCTGACGGTCGGCGGGCGTTCCGATTTTCTCGAGACCGACTCACTGATTCGCACCTCCCTGCGCCAGCAACGCGAACACGCCGATCAATACCTCGGCCGATGGGTTGTCAATCGCCAGCGAGCGCTCTCGCACCTGGCCGAACTCGCTGTCACGAATTCACCCCAGCAGATGCAGGCGCATCTGGAGCAGGCCAGGCTCGCCGACGACAACTTCGAACGCGTGGGTCTGCTCGACCGGCAGGCCGTCTTTCGCGCCTATTCGCCGCAGCGAGACGAACTTGGACAAAGCCCGATCGGCAAGAGTACCCAGGGTAGCGCGGTCCTGAGCAAACTCAAGCTGTTGCTCAAACCGATGCTCTCGGAGGTCGTCATCAGTCGCGTGGGCAAACCCAGACCGATTGTCCTGTTTGTCGCGCCGGTGCTCGATCAGGGAGAGTTTGGCGGATACGTCGCGGGCACGCTCAGTCTGGCCGAAATCCGCACCTATCTGGACGAGAGCGTGACCGACCATGCTTCGCGCTACACCCTGCTCGACAAGAGTGGCAATGTCATCATGACGAACTACGAAGCTCAAACCGTGATGAAGCCGTTCGTGCGCGGCCGCGGCAAGCTCGCGCACCTGGATGCGCAGATCGACCAGTGGGTTCCGCCGCTACCAGTCAACACGCCGGCCTCTGAGCGCTGGCGCGACTCGTTCTACGTCACGGAAACCGTCGTCGGCGGTCTGGCTGAGTGGACCCTGATCCTGGAGCAACCCGTGGCCCCGTTCCAGAAAGTGCTGTATGACGCCTATACGCGCAAGATGGTGATGCTGCTTGCCGTCCTGCTCGGCGCGCTGGTGCTCGCCGAAGTGTTGAGTCGGCGTACGCTGGCCACGGTGCGGGAACTGAGCGCGCTCACGCATGACCTGCCAACAAGACTGTCCGCCCCCAGCCAAACCGTTGCCTGGCCGCAAACAACGGTTCAAGAGACCGGTGAGCTGATCCGCAATTTCAGGGTGATGGCGCAATCGCTGGCAGAGCAATTTGCGCAGGCGCAACGCGCCAACGAGAGCCTGGAGCGCATGGTCGATGCGCGCACGCAGGAGTTGCTGGAGAACGAGAAGAAGCTTTCGCTGATTCTCAACAGCGTGGATGCCTGCATCTACCTCAAGGATCGCGATGGTCGCTATCTGTTTGCCAACCAGTGCATGTGCGAGTTGACCGCGACCCACAGCTGGGAACTGGTCGGCCGCAGCGACGACGAGCTGTTTGACACACGCTCGACTGCGCTCATGGCCGCCAATGATCGACGGGTTCTGGATCGGGGCGAAACGGTCAGGGCCGAAGAGGACGTCGTCACCCGCAAGGGGCAAACCGCCGCGACCATGTTCAGTGTCAAGATGCCCCTGCACGACAAGGCTGGCGTGATCTACGCGCTTTGTGGCATCTCGACCGATATCACCAAGCGCAAGGCGCTGGAAGACGAAGTGCGCCAGCTCGCATTCTTCGATCCTTTGACGCAATTGCCGAATCGCCGCCTGCTCGACGACCGTTTGACGCAGGCCCTGAACGCAAGCAGGCGCAGCGGCTTGTACGGCGCGTTGATGATGATCGACCTGGACAACTTCAAGCCCATCAATGATCAGTACGGGCACGTGGTCGGCGACCAACTTTTGGCTGAGCTGGCCCGTCGCCTGGTGACCTGTGTACGCGAAACCGACAGTGTGGCGCGCTTTGGTGGCGACGAGTTCGTCGTCATGCTCGGCGAGTTGGGCATCGATGCCGAAACTTCGCGTTCGCAGGCCGCCACGGTTGCCGAGAAAATCCGCCTGCGAGTGTCCGAACCCTACCAGCTGATTATCTCAGCTTCGCCGAATTCCGATGACCGCGTGGAGCACCACTGCACCGCGAGCATCGGCGTTACGCTGTTGACCAACCAGGACTCGGACGCGCAGACGATCGTGACACGCGCGGACCGCGCAATGTACCGGGCCAAACGTGCCGGACGCAATGTGGTCCGCTTTGATGAAGTAGCTACTGCCACAGCGCCTCTACTTTGAACAGGGTCAGCAGGCCCATCAGGGCAAAGATGCCCGCAGCGATCATGTGCACAGGTCGCATCGGGATTCGTGCGGCGAAGCGGTCGCCGACCAAGACCGCAGGAACGTCGGCCACCAGCATGCCCAGCGTGGTCCCGACAACGACCAACACCGGCGCTCCATAGTGCGCCGCCAGCGCCACGGTCGCGATCTGGGTTTTGTCGCCCATTTCGGCCAGAAAGAACGTCCCCAGGGTCGCGCCAAACACGCCCATGCGCCGGGCAACCTGCGCTTCTTCGTCTTCAATCTTGTCTGGGATCATGGTCCATGCCGCCATCGCCAGGAACGACAGTCCCAGCACCCAGCGCATCACTTGCGGACTCACGACCGAAGTGATCCAGGCGCCAAAGGCACCGGCCAGACCGTGATTGAACAGCGTCGCGCAAACAATGCCGGCAATGATCGGTACCGGCTTCTTGAAACGCGCGGCAAGCAGGAGTGCGAGCAATTGCGTCTTGTCGCCAATTTCTGCCAGGGCTACAACGCCGATTGAAATGAACAAAGCTTCCATGAACCTCCCACAGTTGACCGCCAAAGGATCGACAGCGCCGCGGTCAACTCAGGGCGCGCGATATTATCTGCGTTCTACTTAAGGAGCCCAATCAATGACGCACTACCCAGCCCCCGAACTCAAGGACCTGCCTGAGGACATCCGCACCAAAGTGCTCGAAGTGCAGGAAAAGGCCGGTTTCATTCCGAATGTCTTCCTGGCGCTGGCCCGGCGCCCAGCCGAGTGGCGCGCATTCTTTGCCTACCATGACGCCCTGATGCTGAAGGACTCGGGCCTGACCAAGGGCGACCGGGAAATGATTGTGACCACGACCAGCGCGGCCAACAAATGCCTGTATTGCGTGGTCGCGCACGGCGCAATCTTGCGCATCTACGAGAAAAAGCCGATGGTCGCTGACCAGGTGGCGGTGAACTATCGCAAGGCCGATATCACGCCGCGCCAGCGTGCGATGCTCGACTTTGCGATGAAGGTGTGCCTGAAGTCCGACGAGATTTCTCAGGCCGATTTTGCCGCGTTGCATGAACACGGATTCACCGACGAGGACATCTGGGACATCGCCGCCATCACCGCGTTTTTCGGTCTGTCCAATCGCATGGCCTCGTTCAGCAACATGCTGCCCAACCCCGAGTTCTACCTGATGGGCCGCACACCCAAGGTCAAGTAGGCTGGCGGTGCGCGCGGATTGAGAGCACGATGCCGATCACGAACAGAACACACGCGAGCAGTTGCGCCGATGTCGGCCAGTGGCCGTCCCAGGCAAAGGAATACAGCAACGCAAAGATCGTCTCGCTCACAATGAGTTGACCGCACAGGCTGGCACTCAGGCGCTGGCTGGCGACGTTCCACAGGATCGATCCCAGCCAAGCCGAGCCGATCCCCGTTGCTATGCAAACAATAGCTGCCTGCGCTGGTGAATCAATGGTCAGCAGGACTTTTGTTGATGAACCACCGACCACCCACAGGAGCACGGCACCCAGGCCGGTGGCCACACCAAGCCAGTTGGTCCATTCGGTGGCATTGACCTCGGGGTGCCGCTGCAACCACCGTGAGTTCAGCAGCGCGAATGCGCTCCAGCACAGCATCGCCGCCACCGCCAGGCCGATGCCACGCCAGTAGGCAAGCGCCACCGCAGGCACAGCGCCGCTGCGCGTGATGTCCATCATCAACCACAGCCCGGCGGCCGTGCACACCAGGCCCGGCACCAGGCCACGCCAGCTCAAGTGATGCGGTTTGCCCAGCAACATCAGCCACAACGGAATGGTGCCGATGATGAGGGTTGGCAACTCGACACCGATGTCATCGATCGCCAGCACCAGCAGCAGGTAGTAGCCGGTAAAACCAAGCCCGCTCATGCCCAGCGCAAACAGCGCCTGGCGCGGTGTTGGCAGTCGGTGCGCGCGCTGCCCGGCGACCATCACCAGCGCCGACACCACGGCATAACTCAGAAAGCGCCCCACGGTCAGATCAACCGAAGACAGACCCGGCGCCATCCGCGGCGCAACAAACACCAACCCCCAAAAGGCCCCGGCACCCAGCCCCGCCAGAATCCCGGTCAGCATGACCAGTTTTCGGCCGGGGCGATCCTAGGCGCCAAAGCCGTCGTCCGCTGAGATAACGGCGCCGTTGATGAAGTGGCTCTCATTGGCGCAGAGCATGACCAGCACCGAGTCGAGATCGCTGGCCTGGCCAACGCGCTTGCGCGGCAGCATTTGCACGAGCTTCTTGCCCTGCTCGGTCTGCCAGTGCTGATGGTTCATTTCGGTGTCGATATAGCCCGGGCAGATGGCGTTGACATTGATGCCAAAGCGTCCCCACTCGAGCGCCATCGCCTTGCTCATTTGCACGACCGATGCCTTGCTCATGCAATAGACCCCAATCTGCGGCAGCACGCGCAGACCCGCCATCGAGGCAATGTTGACGATGCGTCCGCCGGTGTAGGTACCAGGTGCGGCACCCTTGGCGCGCGCGAGCATGCGCTTGCCGACTTCCTGCGCCACAAAGAAAGCGCCCTTGACATTGGTGTCGAACATGAGGTCGTAGTCCCGTTCCGACACGTCCTGAATGCGCTGCGTCGTGCTCACGCCCGAGTTGTTGATCAGGATGTCGATCGAGCCGACTTCGGTCTCGGCATGGGCGACGGCCGACTTGATCGAGTCCAGACTGTTGACGTCGAGTTCGGTCACATGCGCGCTACCACCCTCGCCTTCGATCTGGGCGCGCAACTCCTTGAGCCTGTCAAGGCGGCGACTCGCCAACACGACAGCTGCGCCCGCGCGCGCCAGGGTTCTGGCAAACTGGGCCCCCAGGCCGCTGGAGGCACCGGTAACAAAGGCCACCCGGCCCGAAAGATCCATGCAGTAAGCCATCTTCAAAGTCTCCTTGGTTGCTCGAAATGATCGCCCGATTATGTCCACTCAAAGCATAAAATCAGTGTCGCATTTGAATTTTCCCCGGTCGTGGTCCGGTTCCTGACCGCGCAATCATTATCAAGCGAGTAACAGCATGACAAACCAGGAAATTCTGACCCAGTTCGGCCCCCGCGAAGCCATGGAGTACGACGTGGTCGTCGTTGGCGCAGGTCCGGCCGGACTGTCCGCTGCCATACGGCTGAAGCAACTCGCTACCAAAAAGGGCAAGGAAGTCTCGGTCGTGGTGCTGGAGAAAGGCGCCGAGCCCGGCGCGCACATCCTCTCGGGTGCGGTGCTCGATCCGCTCGCGCTGGGCGAGCTGTTCCCCGACTGGAAGGCGATGGGCGCCCCACTGAATCAGCCCGTCACCGACGAGGCGATGCTGTTTCTCAGCGCGACCAAGGGCTACCGAACACCCAACTTCCTGCTGCCCAAATGCAGCCAGAACCACGGCAATTACATCATCAGCCTTGGGGCGCTCACGCGCTGGCTGGCCACGCAGGCCGAGAGCCTGGGTGTCGAAATATTTCCCGGCTTCGCAGCCGCCGAAGTTCTCTACAACGAGCAGGGCGCAGTCAAAGGCGTGGCCACCGGCAACATGGGCGTGAACAAGGAAGGCGAACCAGGCGAGAACTTCCAGATCGGGATGGAACTGCACGGCAAGTACACAATATTTGCAGAGGGTTCGCGCGGGCACCTGGGCCGCCAATTGA
Organism: uncultured Pseudomonadota bacterium; assembly: GCA_963844495.1. Taxonomy (GTDB): domain Bacteria; phylum Pseudomonadota; class Gammaproteobacteria; order Burkholderiales; family Burkholderiaceae_C; genus Rhodoferax. Next base: position 128,015 of record CAWJOT010000055.1, on the reverse strand, counting down.
TTGACAAGTTCAAGCTCGACGAAGGCTGCGACCCGCAGTCCTACGGCCTGGGCATCAAGGAGTTGTGGGAGGTTGACCCGGCCCGGCATGAACCCGGTCTGGTGGTGCACACTGCAGGCTGGCCGATGAACGATAGCACTTACGGTGGCTCGTTCCTGTACCACATGGAAGACAACAAGATCGCGCTGGGCTTCATCACCGGGCTTAACTACACCAACCCTTACCTCAGTCCATTCGAGGAATTCCAGCGCTGGAAGACGCATCCCAACATCCGCTACTACCTCGAAGGTGAAGAGCAGGGTCTGAAACCGGCCAAGCGACTGGCCTACGGCGCGCGCGCCATCACCGCCGGTGGCCTGATGTCGCTTCCCAAGACCGTGTTCCCGGGCGGTGCGCTGGTGGGTTGCGAAGCCGGGTTCCTGAACGTGAGCCGGATCAAGGGTAGCCACACAGCCATGAAGTCGGGCATGCTCGCGGCCGAGGCCGCCTTCGACGCCGTCGGTGCCGGACGCGCGCACGACGAGCTCAGCGCCTTCCCCGAAGCATTCGAAGCGAGTTGGCTCTACACCGAACTGAACAAGTCGCGCAACTTCAAGGCCTGGTTCAAGTACGGCCTGACCATCGGGTCGATGATGAATGGCCTGGAGCAGTTCGTACTGCGCGGCAACATGCCCTGGACAATCCGCCGCGACAAACCGGACTACGCCTACCTCAAGCCAGCGGCCGAGTGCGAACCCATTGTCTACCCCAAGCCCGACGGCAAACTCACCTTTGACCGGCTCTCTAGCGTCTACATCAGCAGCGCCAACCACGAGGAGAACCAGCCCTCGCACCTGACGCTCAAGGACGACAGCGTCCCGGTCGCGCTCAACCTGGCGAAGTATGCCGGTCCCGAGGCGCGGTACTGCCCGGCCGGCGTCTACGAGTTCATCAAGAACGACGACGGCAGCGACCGCCTGCAGATCAACGCCGCCAACTGCGTGCACTGCAAGACCTGCGACATCAAGGACCCGACGCAAAACATCGTCTGGATCGCCCCCGAGGGCGGCGGCGGACCGAATTACGTAGGGATGTGACGCGCGGCGCTGCATGACGCCGCAAGCATTCATCACCAAGTGGGGCCCGGGCGGCCCGGCGTTTGGCCTCAACGAGCGCCAGGGCGCGCAACCGCATTTCATGGACTTGTGTGCCCTGCTCGGGGTGCCCACGCCCGGCAGCGACGGCGATTACCTGTTCGAGCAAGACACGCTGGTGCTGGGCGAGGCGCGCGGCTATGCCGACGTCTTCAAGCGCGACCACTTTGCCTGGGAAAACAAGGCACCGGGCAAGAATCTAGACGCCGCCCTCAAACAACTCCTGACCTACAGCCTGGCGCTGGCGAATCCGCCGCTGCTGGTGGTGTGCGACCGCCTCACGATCCGCATCCATACGCAGTTCAATGGCCACCCAAGCGAGACGCATACGGTGCTGCTGGCCGAACTGGACCAGCCTGAAAAGCAGACGCTGCTGCGCCGCCTGTGGACCAACCCCGAGAGCTTTCGCCCGAAACAGACCAGCCGCGACATCACAGAAGCCGCCGCTCGCAGTTTCTCGACCTTGGCTGAAGGCTTGCGCCGCCGTGGTGCTAACCCGCAGGCGCACCCGCAGCAGACGCCGGGGCCTCATACGCTTCGCTTTTTGAAATCGGCCCCGACATCCGCTGCAGGCACGCCTGCTACACCGGACGTCATCGCCAACCAGGTCGCCCACTTTCTGACGCAGTGCCTGTTCTGCTTCTTTGCCGAAGACGTCGGGCTGCTGCCGGGGCGCATGTTCGAGGGCCTAGTGAACAACAAGCACCTCACCAGCGACAAGCTCGCCACCGGCCTGCACAATCTGTTCACCGTAATGGGTGCTGGCGGCCTGTACGGCAATGACGACATCCCCTGGTTCAACGGTGGCCTGTTCAAGAGCATCGACGTGCCAGTGCTGACGATCCTTGACGTCACCGAGCTGCGCAACGCCGCCGCGCTGAACTGGTCGGCCATCGACGTGTCGATTTTTGGCACACTGTTTGAGCGTGGCCTTGATCCGGCCAAGCGCAGCCAGTTGGGCGCGCACTACACCGACACGGCGACGATCGACCGCATCATCGAGCCCGTGCTGCGCCGCCCGTTGCTACAAAAATGGGAGCTGGTTACGCAAGAACTACGGGCGTTGCAGGCCAAAAGCACTCGCAAAAACGACAAAAATCACCGCGCCGCCAAAGCCTGCTTCGTTGAGTGGCTGGGCTATTTGAAGGACTACCGCATCCTCGACCCGGCCTGCGGCAGCGGCAATTTTTTGTTTCTCGGCCTCAAGGCGTTGAAAGACATTGAGCACAAGAGCCACCTGGAGGCCGCCGCGCTGGGGCTGGACCGCGAAGCCGATCTGGTGACCGGGCCGCACAACGTGCTGGGCATCGAGCTCAACGGATACGCCGCCGAGCTCGCGCGCGTGACGGTCTGGATTGGCGAGCTGCAATGGCGCTTGGCGCACGGCTACGATTTCAAGACCAACCCGGTTTTGGAGCCGCTGGAGCACATCGAGTGCCGTGATGCGCTTCTGGACAAATGGGGGTCGGATCGCGATTTTGCGCAGCAAAACTCGGGCTCTGACCCCTATTTATCCAGCCTCGTCAGTAGCTCTGAACCCGGGGCGCGGGCGGGGCAGACGCCGGGGGCTCATACGCTTCGCTTTTTAAAATCGCCCCCAACATCCGCCCCACCCACACCCCTGACCGATCAAGTGGTTGAGGCAACCTGGCCCAAAGCCAATGTGGTGATTGGCAATCCGCCGTTTTTGGGTGACAAGAAAATGCGCTCCGAGTTAGGGGATGGCTACACCGAAGTGCTGCGCAAAACGTATGAAGGGCGCGTGTCGCTGGTAGCGTTTGGGAACGCAACGCAGGCAGTGACTCTCGATGGTCAGCCTACGGAGATCATTCACGCCGACTTGACTCCCGGCGGTGCGGACGGCTCAATGGCGAATCTGACCACAGCACAGCGCCTCGCTGAAAATGCCACGACGTGCTTTGAGGGCATCAAGAAGTACGGCGCGTTCGACGTACCTGGGGTATGCGCACGCACTTGGCTGAGGCAGGCCGGCAATCCGAACCAGCGCCCGAACTCGGACGTGCTGCGCCCCTGGATCAACGCCACGGACGTCGTCCGCAATGACTCCGACACGTGGGTGATTGATTTCACTGGCTTGTCCGAAGACGACGCCGCCTTATACGAAAAGCCATTCGAGTTTGCAAAGCAAAACGTTCAACCCGCTCGCGCCAAAGACCGCAACGCCAAAACCCGCGATCAGTGGTGGTTGTACGAACGCCCGCGCATCGAAATGCGTAAAACGACAGCAAAGCTGACACGCTTTATCGTCACACCGGTCGTGGCTAAACACCGCATCTTCGCCTGGAGGCGCTCACCCACGCTGGCGATGAATTTGTTGGACGTCACCGCCCGCTCCGACGACACCATTTTCGGCATCCTGCACAGCCGCTTCCACGAACTCTGGTCGCTGCGCATGGGTACGTCGCTGGAAGACCGGCCACGCTACACGCCCACCACCTGCTTCGAAACCTTCCCCTTCCCCGCCGGTTTAACCCCAGCCGACACCGCACATCAGCGCACCGAGACGGTGACCGACGGCGCGCTGATTCCAGCCAATATTTCAGAGCAAAAAGAGGCTGTAACGCAGACGCAGCAAGCGCAGGAAGCTACTAAAAGCGTAGCAAATTCTGTCGCCAAAAGCCGACAATCCGAGGCGGGGGTGGTTCGGATGTCGGGGCCGATTTCAAAAAGCGAAGCGTATGAGGCCCCGGCGTCCGAGCCAGCGGCGCCGTGCGCGCACCAACAGACAACGCAGCAACCGGCAACGAGCCACCCAGCAACACGTCAGCAAGCCATCCAGATCGCGCAAGCCGCCAAGAAGCTCAACGACTTGCGCGAAGCCTGGCTCAACCCGCCAGAGTGGACGCACAAGGTGCGCGAAGTGATTCCCTTGGGCATGAACACATCTCCGTACCCTGATCGCATCGAACCGCGGCCGGGCATCAGCGAAGCCGACCTCACGGCACTGCAAAAACGCACGCTCACCAATCTCTACAACCAACGCCCCGCCTGGCTCGCCATGGCGCACGAAGCGCTCGACATGGCGGTGGCACAAGCCTACGGCTGGAGCGACTACACACCAGCCCTGCCCGACGAAGAAATCCTCAAGCGCCTGCTGGCGCTGAATCTGGCGCGGGCGGAATCGTCAAAGTCATATGACACCAAAATGTAGTATCATTTGCCATGCATCGGAAAAACCAGCGAACACTGGAACTTATTTTTTCTCGGCCCGTACCGGGTGGCATCAAGTGGCGCGATATTGAGACGCTATTCGTGGCACTTGGTGCCCAAATCAGCGAGCGCGAGGGTTCCCGGGTTGGCGTCAAGTTGTTTGCCGATCGCCGGGTTTTCCACCGCCCGCACCCGTCGCCTGACACGGACAAGGCGGCGGTAGAAAGTGTACGCAAATGGCTGGAGAGCAATGGAGTGAAACCGTGAAAAACGTCATGGACATCAACGGCTACAAGGCGCTGATCGTGTTCGATCCGGACACCAATCAGTTTCGGGGCGAATTTATTGACCTCAACGGGGGCGCAGACTTTTACGCATCCGACGTGAAATCCTTGAAACGCGAAGGCGCAGTTTCACTCAAAGTCTTTCTCGACATGTGCCGTGAGGATGGCGTGGAACCGCTCAAGCACTACTCCGGCAAGCTGATGGTGCGCCTGCCCACCGAACTGCATCAGCGTGCAGCAACCTCCGCCGCAGCAACCGGCAAGAGCCTCAACGCATGGCTGGCCGATGTGGTGGCGCAGGCCACGGCTTAAAGCTTGGCACGCGCCTGAATCTGGCGCGTTCCGCTAGCATCCAACAAACCTGATTCAGAAAATCATGAAGCCTTCCACCACACTGGAGTCAAACCGCGTCGCCGTGCGTGAGGCGGCGGCACGTTTTCATACCACCAATCCGCGCGTTTTTGGTTCGGCCCTGCGCGGCGACGACTCCAGCGGCAGTGACATTGATTTGCTGGTGGATCCCTTGCCTGGCACCACCTTGTTCGACCTAGGTGGTTTGCAGGTTGAACTTGAATCGCTGCTGGGCGTAACTTCAGACCTGCTGACGCCGGGCGACTTGCCAGTGAAGTTCAGGGCCAAAGTGCTTGCCGAGGCGCGCCCGGTATGAATACGAGCCGGGTCGCCGATCACCTTGATCACATGCTGGACACCACACGCCAACCCACACAAACAGCATTGCCCAGCTTAATCGATCAGTTGCCAGCGATCGGGCAAGCGATTCACGCCTGACTTCAGCCGATATTTCAGAGCAAAAAGAGGCTGTAACGCAGACACAGCAAGCGCAGGCAGCTATTAAAAGCGTAGCAAAGTCTGCCACCAAGAGCCGACAACCCGAGGCGGGGGTGGTTCGGATGTCGGGGCCGATTTCAAAAAGCGAAGCGTATGAGGCTCCGGCATCCGAGCCAGCCCCGCCGTGCGCGCACCAACCCGCACAACGCCCGGCGCGCTCAATCTGGAACGATCCGCTACCATTCCAGGCATTTGAGCAGGAGCGCATTCATGCAAATCGTCATCACCGGCGGCGCCGGGTTTCTGGGGCTGCGCCTGGGGCGCACGCTGCTGGCGCTGGGCCGGTTGTCACGGGCCGGGGCAGCGGCGAGTGACATCAGCCGGATCACGCTGGTTGATCGCGTCGCGCCACCGGCGGACCTGCTGGCGGACCCGCGCGTGAGCGCAATCACCGGCGACCTGATCACTCTGTTGCAGGCAAATGACCCTGCAAAGCCCGTCGTCAGTGCGCAGAGCGCTATCATTTTTCATCTGGCAGCCGCCGTCAGCGGCGAGTGCGAGGCCGACTTTGATCTGGGCCTGCGCAGCAATGTCGACAGCACGCGGGCCCTGCTGCAAGCGTGCCGCGCGCTGGGGACGCGCCCGCTGCTGGTGTTTGCCAGTTCGCTGGCGGTGTTTGGCAATTCGCCACAACAACCGCTGCCAGCAATCATCGAGGACGATACGCTGCCGACACCGCAAAACAGCTACGGCATTCAGAAGTTCATCGGCGAGCAACTCGTTGCCGACTACACCCGCAAGGGCTTTGTGCAGGGTCGCAATGTGCGCCTGATGACGGTCAGCGTGCGCCCGGGGCGCCCGAATGGCGCGGCGTCGAGCTTCTTGAGCGGCATGATTCGCGAACCGCTCGCCGGTCTGCCCGGTGCCTGTCCGGTGCCACCACAAACAAAGGTCGCGCTGGCTTCGCCCGCCAGGACGATCGAGGGCTTGCTCTGCGCAGCGCAGTCCAGCGACGAGGCCTGGGGGGCACGCACCGCGGTCAACCTGCCCGCATTGAGCACCACCGCGGGCGAGATGGCACAGGCGCTTGAACGCGTGGCGGGCAAGGTGGTCGGTGACTTGATCGACTGGAGAGCGGACACAGCGATAGCCAACATCGTGACCAATTGGCCCGCGCGCATTGACGCCGCGCGCGCCCGTGGCCTGGGGCTGCTGCCAGACTCGGACTTCGAGAGCATCATTCGCGACTACGTGCGCGAAAACCCCGATGCCGTGCAGCCCGGGATCTGTGCATAATCAGCCGCTGCAAATTTGAATCTGGGCCTCCTGCCGGGCAAGCCGGGGCGGCCCAGGGCGAAATTCACTATCCTCTCAACACTCTAAGGACCTCCATGAAACTCACCAAGTTGCTTATCGGTTTGACGCTTGCTGCAGGTTTTGTCGCTGGCGCGACGGCACAAACCACCATGAAGATCAGTATTTCGGTGGCCCAGAACTCGCACCAGGGCGTGGCCATCGACACCTTCGCCAAGGAAGTCGAAAAGCGCACCGGCGGGCGCTACAAGATCCAGACGTTTTACAGCGGCTCGCTCGGCGGTGAGCGCGAGTCCATTGAGGCCGTGCAGCTCGGTACGCAGGAACTGGCGTTCTCCTCGACCGGGCCAGTGCCGAACTTTGTGCCCGAAGCGAAGATTCTTGATATCCCGTTCCTGTTTCGTGACAAGGCGCACGCACGCGCCGTGCTCGACGGCCCGATCGGCCAGGAGATGCTCGGCAAATTCGATTCCAAAGGCTTCAAGGCGCTGGCGTGGGCCGAGAACGGCTTTCGCCACATGACCAACAGCAAGCACGCTGTGAACACGCCCGAGGACCTCAAGGGCCTGAAGATGCGCACGATGGAAAACCCGGTGCACGTTGCCGCCTACAAGGGCTTTGGCATCATCACCACGCCGATGGCTTTCCCGGAGGTCTTCACGGCTCTGCAACAGGGCACCGTTGACGGTCAGGAAAACCCGCTCTCGGTCATCATGTCAGCGAAATTCGATCAGGTGCAAAAATTCCTGTCGCTGACCGGGCACGTCTATTCACCGGCCATCTTCCTGATGAACAAGGCAGCGTTTGAAAAGCTCAGCGCAGCCGACAAACAGGCGTTCCTCGACGCCGCGAAAGAAGGTGCGAAAGCGAACCGGGCCCGCGTCGACGCCGACGACGCCAGCGGTGTAGCCGACCTGCGCGCCAAGGGCATGAACGTGGTGGAGAACGTGGACAAGGCCAAGTTCGTCGCGGCACTGACCACGGTCAACGCCGAGTTCGAAAAGCAGTTCGGCAAGGCCAACATCGAGCGCATCCGCAACTACAAGTAAGCTGTCAAAGCATCGCCGTAAGCTATTATTTTTGCAGCTACCAACGCCCGTCAAATAAGGTTGACGGGCGTTTTTTTGTAATTGTCATGGTGGATTCATGATGAAGAAGATGTTTCTTACACTGGAGCGCTACACGACCGGTCTGGCCACCGTGGTCGCCTGCGCCATGATGGCGCTGGCAGCCTCGCTCGGACTGTTCCAGATCATCATGCGCTTCATCATCGAGGCACCGGCAGAGTGGACGGAGGTGCTGATTCGCTTCAGCCTGATCTGGATGGTTTTCATGGGCATTCCGGCAGCTTTTCGCATCGGGGCCATGGTCAGCGTCGACGTCGTCTACCGCTGGAGTTCTGCGCGCGTGCGCCGCGTACTCGACTATCTGGTCAGTGCTGCGGCGCTGACACTGGTGGCCATCATCATCTGGTGGGGTTGGGACTACGCCCTGCGCGGGCGGGTGCAGACCGTCATTGGTCTTGAGGACGTCACCATGTTCTGGGCCTATCTGGCGCTGCCGGTGGGTGGCGTCTTTGCCGTCATCGGCATCATCGGCAACCTGATTGACCCGCAGCGCCAGGAACTGGAGACAGCTCAATGAGCGCCGCAGCGCGGGGCCGCCCCAAGCAAGGCACGGCTCCCTCGGGGGGCAGGGCGCCACACGAAGTGGGCAACCGTGGGGGTGCGTCTTTATGACCATCGCCATGTTGATCACCATGGTGGTGTGCTTTGCCCTGACCATCTCGGTGGCCGTTTCGATCGGGCTGGCATCGATCGTAGGCATGCAGGCCAGCGACGCGCACATGCTGATCTCGGTCAAGGAGATGTTCAACGCGATCAACAAGTTTCCGCTGGCGGCCATACCGTTTTTCATACTTGCGGGCAACATCATGGAGACCGGCGGCATATCGCGCCGTCTGGTCGAATTTGCCAAAAGCATCGTCGGTGGTGTGCAAGGCGGCTTGCCGATGGCCTGCGTGCTCACCTGCATGATCTTTGGCGCCGTCTCGGGCTCGTCGGTGGCGACCACGTTCGCCATTGGCACGGTGTTGATTCCGGCGCTGATCAAGCATGGCTACCCTGTGACTTACGCCGCGGCGCTGCAAGCGACCAGTGCCGAACTCGGCGTCATCATTCCGCCATCGATTCCGATGATTCTTTACGGCGTGAGCGCCGAGGTATCGATTGGCGAACTGTTTATTTCCGGGTTCGGTCCGGGTGTATTGATCGCAGGCGCGCTGATGCTGTTCGTGTTCATAAACTGCAAGTTCAGGGGCTGGGGCAAGAACGACGGCGACTCCCGCCAGAGCCTTGGCAAGGCCACCCTGCAGGCTGGCTGGGCCCTGCTGATGCCGGTCATCATCCTTGGAGGCATCTACGGCGGCATCTTCACGCCAACCGAGGCGTCCGCAGTGGCGGTGTTCTACGCGCTGGTCGTCGGCCTGCTTATCTACCGCGAGATCAAGCTCAAAGACCTGATCATCATCCTGCGCAAATCGGTGCTCTCCAGCGCCGTCATCATGTTCATTATTGCCAACGCCGGGCTGTTTGCGTTCTTGATCACGCGCGCTGGCGTGCCCGATGCGATCGGGCACTGGCTCGAACAGGTTCTGAAATCCCCTGCCTATTTCCTGCTCGGCGTGAACGCCGCGCTGTTCCTGATCGGCATGTTCATCGAGACCAGCGCGGCCATCATCGTGCTGGCGCCGATCCTGGCACCGGTGGCGCAGCGCTTTGGCATTGACCCGGTGCACTTCGGTCTGGTGATGGTCGTCAACCTGGCGCTGGGCATGATCACGCCGCCTTTTGGCGTCAACCTGTTTGCCGCGTGTACCGTGGCACGCATTTCGCTGGACCGCATCGTCAAGGACCTGATACCCTTTGTGCTGGTCGTGCTGGCCTGCCTCATGGTCATCACCTACGTGCCGAGCCTGTCGCTGACACTGCGCGATCTGGTCTACAAATAGCCGCTGAAGCACCGCCACCGACACGGACGGCGCTACACTTGCCACGTCGAACCGACTGTTTCTCGTCAAAGGAGCCCAGCATGAAGAGCAAAGCAGTTGTCTGTGCCGCGATGGCCATGTCGTTGACCACCTCCGGCCTGACATTCGCGCAGGCCAGCAATTACGAAACACGCCTCGATGAACAGCGCCAGGCGCAGGCGTATTCGGGACCGCAGCCCGACTGTCGCGACACCCGGGTCTACCATCGCGACCGAGCGCAGGGGCAAGACCGCAGGCCCGTTCCCGGTGCCTGGGCGCAAACGCGTGGCGCGGGGCCGGATCACAACCTGCGCGAAGGCCAGTTGCTGCCACGCCAATTCCGCAGCCGACAGTTCGTCGTTGACGACTGGCGCCGCCACTTGCTGTGTCCCCCGCCAAGCGGCTACCAATGGGTCCAGATGGGCACCGACTATGTTCTGGTTGCCATTGCCACCGGGGTCATCCTGCAACTGCTCCTGAACAACTGAGAGCAAGGGCCGCGCCAACACGCGGTAGAATCTGCACGGTCAGAAGAGAGTACTTCAGCGAAGTGCCGCCGAAGGCGCAGGCGCCCGCCAACGCGGGTGGTGAACGCTCAGGCAAAAGGACTGACACGCGTCCCGTCAAAGGGACGTTTCCCCACTGGAGAGAGGCGGCACCTGGTGCAGCCCACCGAAGGAGCAAACCTGCATCGCCAGGCGAATCTCTCAGGTAAAGCGGACAGCGGGGGCAGCCCATGGTTTTGACCGCGGTCAAATACATGGAATTGTTTGCCCCTTTGCCACGTAGGAGTCCGCCCATGACCCACTCGTCCGACCAACTACTCAAAGTTCCGCTCAACGACTTGCATGTCGAACTCGGCGCGCGCATGGTGCCGTTTGCCGGTTACTCGATGCCGGTGCAATACCCCGCCGGTTTGATGGCCGAGCACAAACATACTCGCACCGCAGCCGGTTTGTTTGATGTATCGCATATGGGCCAATTGCGCCTGGTCGGGCCCGACGCTGCCGCCGCGCTGGAGAGCCTGCTGCCGGTTGACGTGATTGATCTGCCGGTGGGCAAGCAGCGCTACGGCCTGCTGCTCAATGAAGCAGGCGGCATCATCGACGACTTGATGTTCTTCAAGCGCGAGGACGACATCTTTGTGATCGTCAACGGTGCCTGCAAAGCCGGTGACATCGCGCACATCCAGGCGAAGATCGGCAAGCGCTGCGACGTGATTCCGACGCCCGAAAAGGCCCTGTTGGCACTGCAAGGGCCGCTGGCAGTCAAGGCGCTGTCGCGGCTGGCGCCCGGCGTGGAAAAGCTCGTGTTCATGACCGGCGGCACTTTCGATATCGCCTGCGGAACGCAAAAACTGTCGTGCTTCCTGACACGCAGCGGCTACACCGGTGAGGATGGCTTCGAGATCTCTGTCGAAGGGTCGCAGGCCGAACTGCTGGCGCGCACCCTGCTGGCGCAGCCCGAGGTGAAACCGATTGGCCTGGGCGCGCGCAACTCACTGCGCCTCGAAGCCGGGCTGCCGCTGTATGGCAACGACATTGACGCGACGACCACACCGGTCGAGGCGGCGCTGAACTGGGCCATGCAAAAGGTGCGCAGGGCCGATGGCGCGCGCGCTGGTGGTTTTCCTGGCGCTACAAAAATCCTGGCGCAACTCGCAGTTGGCGCGGGCGCTGCAGGCCGAAAGCGTGTGGGTCTGGTGGCACTTGAGCGGATCCCGGTACGCGAGCACACCGAACTGCAGGATGGTGCGGGCAAGCGGATCGGCGAAGTCACCAGTGGCCTGCTCGGGCCGAGCATCGACAAACCGATCGCGATGGGCTATGTAGCAACGCAGTTCGCGACGCTGGGCACGCGTGTCAACGCCCTGGTGCGCGGCAAGGCCGTGCCGATGGAAGTCGTGGCCATGCCGTTTGTGCCGACCAACTATTTCCGCGGCGTATGACGCCCCCACGCTCCGCCGTTGCACGGGTCGCTGCCCGCCGAGGGGGCTAAGTCGCCTTGGGGCGGCCCGGCGGCGACTTGCCCTTCTTTCCTCTACTTTCATCCCAACTTCTCAGGAGATCAATATGACCATCAAATACACCCCGGACCACGAATGGATCAAGGTCGAAGGCAATACCGCCACCGTCGGCATCACGCAGCACGCGCAAGATGCGTTGGGCGACGTGGTGTTTGTCGACCTGCCCGAAGTCGGCAAGAGCTTTGCCGCGAAGGACATTGCCGGCGTCGTTGAATCGGTCAAGGCCGCTGCCGATGTCTACATGCCCGTCAGCGGCGCCGTCGCGGAAGTCAATGAGGCGCTGCGCGCCGATCCATCGCTGGCCAACAGCGACCCGCTGGGTGCGGGGTGGTTCTTCAAAGTGACGCTGTCAGCCCCAGCCGAACTCGACGCCCTGATGGACGAGACCAGCTACACCCAATTCGCCGCCGACAACGCCCATTGAACCCGTTGCCCCCGTCATTGCGAGGCAGCAGGCCGTGGCAATCCATCCTTTCAGCGGTCATTGTTTGCTGCACTTCGTTCGCAATGACAAAACCAGTTCACTTCCTTAACCCCTTTCCGAGTCACCTTCATGCCCACTCCCACACTTGCTGATCTGGAAAATACCGGCGAATTCATTGCACGTCACATTGGGGTGAGCGCGGCCGACGAGACCATGATGCTTAAAGCCGTCGGGGCCGCTTCACGGCGCGAACTCATCGATGGCATCGTCCCGCGTTCCATTGCCCGCACACAGCCGATGGACATACCGGCTGCCGTCACGGAGGCCGCAGCGCTGGCCGAATTGAAGGCGATTGCAGCCAGGAACCGGGTCTTCAAGAGCTACATTGGCCAGGGCTATTACGACACGCACACGCCGGGCGTGATTCTGCGCAACATCCTGGAAAACCCGGCCTGGTACACCGCCTACACGCCGTACCAGGCCGAGATCAGCCAGGGACGCATGGAAGCCCTGGTCAATTTCCAGACCATGATCACCGACCTCACGGCGATGCCGATGGCCAACGCCTCGATGCTCGACGAAGCCACCGCCGCGGCCGAAGCCATGACGCTGGCCATGCGTGCGGGCAAATCCAGATCCACAACGCTCCTGGTCGACACCGAGGTCCTTCCGCAAACGCTGGCTGTGATCCAGACACGGGCCGAGCCGCTGGGCATCAGCGTCAAATCATGTCAGCCACAGGAGGCGCTGACGCAGGACAGCTTTGCCCTGCTGCTGCAGTACCCGGGCGTCAGCGGCGTGGTGCGTGACGATCGCGCCCTGATCGCCGCCTACAAGGCGCGTGGCGGCACGGTGATCATGGCCGCCGATCTGCTTGCACTGACGCTGCTCACGCCTCCGGGCGAACTCGGCGCCGACATCGCCGTGGGCACAACCCAGCGCTTTGGCATGCCGATGTGCAACGGCGGTCCGCACGCCGCCTACCTGGCCTGCCGCGACGAGTTCAAGCGTTCCATGCCCGGGCGCCTGGTCGGCGTGAGTGTGGACGCGCACGGCAATCCGGCCTATCGCCTGGCGCTGCAAACGCGCGAGCAGCATATCCGCCGCGAGAAGGCCACCTCCAACATCTGTACCGCGCAGGTCCTGCCCGCAGTGGTCGCCAGCATGTACGCGCTCTACCACGGGCCCCAGGGCTTGACGCGCATCGCTTCTCGCGTGGCGGCCCTCGCCGCCATCCTGGCGCGTGGCCTGCACGAGATGGGCTACGCGGTGGCCAACAGCACGGCGTTTGATACGCTTACCGTGCAGACCGGTGACACTACGGATTTGATAGCGTTCCACGCCCGTGCTGCGGGAGTCAACCTGCGATTGACCTCAAACACCCAGATCGGCGTGGCGCTCGATGAGACCACCACACGCCACGACATCGCGCAACTCTGGAGCTTCTTTGCCAAGGACGGCCAGACGCTTCCGGCGCTGCCTGCGCTCGACGGCGTTGCACCGTCCCTGCTGCCCGCGACGTTGCGCCGCAGCAGCGCCTTTCTGACGCACCCGGTGTTCAATACGCACCACAGCGAAACCAGCATGCTGCGTTACCTGCGCATGCTCGCCGACAAGGATCTGGCACTGGACCGCAGCATGATCCCGCTGGGCAGTTGCACCATGAAGCTCAATGCCACCAGCGAGATGATTCCGATCACCTGGCCCGAATTTTCCGAGTTGCACCCGTTTGCGCCGGCCGAGCAGCGCCAGGGCTACGCCGAACTCGACGCGCAATTGAGCGCCTGGCTGTGCCAGGCCACCGGCTACGCTGGCGTGAGCCTGCAGCCCAATGCCGGTTCGCAAGGTGAATACGCCGGTCTGCTGGCGATCCGCGCCTACCACCGCGCGCATGGCCAGGGCCAGCGCGACGTCTGCCTGATACCATCCAGCGCCCACGGCACCAACCCGGCCAGCGCCAACATGGCGGGTCTGAAAGTGGTGGTCACCGCCTGCGACGCCCGCGGCAATGTCGATCTGGCCGACCTCAAAGCCAAATGCGAACTCCACAGCGCCAACCTGGCCTGCGTGATGATCACCTACCCCAGCACGCACGGCGTGTTCGAGACCAGTGTGCGCGAACTCTGCGCGCTGGTCCATTCGCACGGTGCGCGCGTCTATGTCGATGGCGCCAACATGAACGCGCTGGTGGGCGTCGCTGCGCCGGGCGAGTTTGGTGGCGACGTCAGCCACCTCAACCTGCACAAGACGTTTTGCATTCCACACGGCGGCGGCGGTCCGGGTGTCGGACCGGTGTGCGTCGTCGCTGACCTGGTGCCGTACTTGCCCGGTCAGGGCGTGGGTGCCATCTCGGCGGCCGAACTGGGCAACGCGGCGGTGCTGCCCATCAGCTGGATGTACTGCCGCATGATGGGTCCACAGGGCCTGCAGGCGGCCACCGAAGTGGCCATTCTGAACGCCAATTACATCAGTGCCCGTCTGCGCGAACACTACCCGACGCTGTACGCCAGTGCCAACGGCCATGTGGCGCACGAGTGCATTCTGGATCTGCGTCCCTTGAAGGAAAGCAGCGGTGGCGTGCACGGCGTCTCCGCCGAAGACGTCGCCAAGCGCCTGATGGATTACGGCTTTCATGCGCCCACCTTGAGCTTTCCGGTACCGGGCACGCTGATGGTAGAACCGACCGAGAGCGAAACTCTGGACGAACTCGACCGCTTTATCAATGCGATGATTGCCATTCGCGAGGAGATTGACAAGGTCCAGCGTGGCGAATGGCCGCACGACAACAATCCGCTAAAGCACGCGCCGCATACGGCGGCATCCTTGCTCGGCGAGGCCTGGGACCGGCCCTACCCGCGTGAACTCGGCGCCTTTCCGCTGGCCACGCTCAAGCAGGTCAAGTACTGGCCACCGGTGGGCCGGGTCGACAATGTGTACGGAGATCGAAACCTGTTCTGTTCCTGCGTTCCGCTAGCCGAATTCGCCTAGACAGGCGCGTCATGGCGGCCGCTTGAGAGTTCTCTAGAATACGCTCTACTGAACATGGAACACCTATGATGTCAAACCGATTGCTGGCGATGGTCTTGGCGGGATTGTGTTTGAGTATGCCGTTGTCGGCTGCCGCGCAGGCGGCGCGTGCGCGCGCCAGCGCCGGCGTTGACCTGCAGGCTCGTCTCAAGGAAGTCGAACGCGACCCCAAACTGCTGGAGGCGGCGCTGAAAAACGGGCGCACAGTCGCTTCAGTCTGCGACTATTGTCACGGTGTCGGCGGCAACAGTCCGACGCCTGATGTACCCAACCTCGCCAGTCAGATTCCGGTCTACCATTTGGAGCAGTTGCGCCAATATGCAGCCGGTGAACGCAAGGACACGTTCATGGAGGGGATGATCAAGATCATGAACGCCGATGAGAAAGTCGGCATGGTGTTGTTCTATGCGCGGCAGAAAGTGACACCCAAGCCGGTGACGAACCCAACCCTGGTGGCCAAGGGCAAGGAACTCTACAAGAAGGCGTGCCAGAGCTGTCACGGCGAGAACGGGCACGGTGACGAGGAACTGGCACGGATTGCCGGCCAGCAGCCGGTCTACCTCAACCGCGCACTCAAACGCTACCGCACGGGCACCGGCGTGCGCCTGGACGCCGCGATGGCCAAGAGCATCAAGCCGATGTCTGATACCGACATCGACGCCATGGTCGCCTACATGATGGCTATGGAGTAGGACGCGCGGCGCCGGCCGCAGCCATCGCCTTGGCCACTTCGCTGGTGCCTTGCGCGGCACCGCTTTGCGGCACCGTCTCGCCAGCACGATCCATCACTTCAGTCAACGCCTGCGCCAGCCGCTCAGGTGCCAACGCGTCCTGGCCAATCCATTTGCCTTGTGTCAGCGTGATGTGCGCGGCTTCAAATGCACCGGCACCGGCACACAGGATGGCACGCGTTGGCGCGTTCTCGCTGGCGAGCACCAACATGGCCGGCACCACCGCCTCAGGCTTGAGCGCGGCGAGCACGGCCTCGGGCATCAGACCTTCGGTCATGCGCGTGGCTGCCGTCGGCGCGAGGCAGTTGACCCGAATATTATTCTTGGCGCCCTCGAGCGCCAGGGTCTGCATCAGACCGACCAGCGCCAGCTTGGCCGCGCCGTAGTTGGTTTGACCAAAGTTGCCATACAGACCGGTAGAAGACGTGGTCATCACGATGCGGCCGTACTTCTGCTCGTTCATGATCGCCCAGACGGCCTTGGTGCAATGCACGGCACCCATCAGGTGCACATTGAGCACCAGTTCGAAGTCGGCCAGTTCCATCTTGGCAAAGGTCTTGTCGCGCAATATCCCCGCGTTATTGACCAGAACGTCGATCCGACCCCAGGCCTGGATGGCCTGCTCGGCCATCGCCTGCACCGCTGCGAAGTCGGTCACCGACGCATGATTGGCCAGCGCCTGGCCGCCCGCATTACGGATCTCCTGCGCCACCGCCTCGGCCGCGCTGGCGGACCCGCCAGAGCCATCGCGGGCGCCGCCAAAATCGTTGACCAAAACGCGCGCGCCGCGCGCGGCCAGCGCCAGCGCATGGGCGCGCCCGAGGCCACCGCCAGCGCCGGTCACGATTGCTACACGGTCTTTGAAATCTATCGTCATTTCTTTCACTTTCTTGGTTGCAAAATTTTCGCCACCGGGTTGTGGCGCAGTCTGAATGCGTCGGGCAGTCCGGATCCGAGCAGCGGGCGCAGGTACATCCGGAACGCATCGGTCACATCGGTCCCGGTCTCGGTGATGAACTCGTCTTCCATCACACGCGTCTTGCCCGCCACCGCCTCAAGGGGCAACAGTTCGTAGTCGACCGAATAGAAACCGGTGCGCTTGATGGCGACCGATCCGTCGGTTCGACCCCACATCGCGTACTGCACGGCCTTCTCACCGACCTCGCGCGCCTCGCGCTGATCAACGTCGGAAACGCAGCCGATGAAGGAGCGCTGCAAATAGCCAAACGTATCGCCACGTACGCGCTTGATCTTTAGCTTGGATTTGATCTCCTCACACAGCAAGTCGGCCAGGGCACCATTGCCCGAGAGTTGCACGTTGCCATGCGCGTCATGCTCCAGATCCTTGGCCAGCATGGCCGCAATCGGCGCGCCCGAAGCGTCGTGAATGCCTTCGGAGACGGCGATCACGCAGCGACCGTAGCGTTCGTAGGTGCTCTTCACGTCGGCCAGGAAATTTTCCAGCATAAAGGTGCGTTCGGGCACGTAAATCAGATGCGGCCCGTCGTCGGGGAACTTCTTGCCCAGCGTCGAGGCCGCCGTCAGAAATCCGGCGTGTCGCCCCATCACGACGCCCACATACACCCCAGGCAAGGCCGCGTTGTCCAGATTCGCGCCAGCAAAGGCCAACGCCACAAAGCGCGCCGCCGACGGGAACCCCGGCGTATGGTCATTACCCACCAGGTCATTGTCAATCGTTTTTGGGATGTGCATGCAGCGCAGCGGGTAGCGCGCCTGCTGCGCCTCCAGACTGACGATGCGCACGGTATCGCTCGAATCGTTGCCGCCTATGTAGAAGAAATGCTCGATCTGATGCGCCTGCAGCACCTTGAAGATCTCGCGGCAATAGGCCAGGTCGGGCTTGTCGCGCGTTGAACCTAGCGCCGACGAGGGCGTGCTCGCGACCAGTTCGAGGTTGTGGTGCGTCTCCTGCGTCAGGTCAACAAAGTCCTCGTTGACGATGCCGCGAACGCCGTGTCGCGCGCCATAAATGCGCTCGATCGCACCAAACCGGCGCGCCTCCAGCGCCACACCAACCAGGGACTGATTGATCACGGCTGTGGGGCCGCCACCCTGGGCCACAAGTATTTTTCCTGATGCCATGAATCGCTTCCTTCAAGAATCGTCGAGTTTAGCCTGCCGGCAACCCGTGGGCTGGCGCGGCGCAGTCGCAAACATGACTGGTTTGTGGGCGATCCGATTCGCTCTATACTTTGCGTTGGCCCTGTTCAACCCATCCTTCCATTTGCGAGGTCTTCATGGCGCTCAACGTATCAATCGATCTAGGCTACGAATTTGAAGTCAAGGCTGGCTTTAATGACGTTTTTGATGTGCTCTCGGACGTGCCAACCTCGGCCAGCCACTTCCCCAAAGTTGACAAACTCGTGGACCTCGGCAAGGGCACCTACCGCTGGGAAATGGCAAAGATCGGCATCGCTCAGATCAACCTGCAAACGATCTACGCGTCAAAGTATGTATCGGATCGCGCCAAGGGCAGCGTCGTGTGGACCCCGATCAAGGGCGAGGGCAACGCGCTGGTCTCGGGCCACTGGAAGATTACCGAGAAAAAGAAGTCGACCTCAATCGTGCTGCAGATCAACGGCGATCTGACCCTGCCGTTGCCGGCCATGATGAAGATGGTGGTGGCACCGGTCGTGGAAAAGGAATTTGAAAAAATGGTCGAACAGTACATTGATAACCTGACCAAGCGCTTTGGCGGCGAGGTCTGAGGCGGCACGGCCGACCCGATTGGGTTGATAATCACGGCCTCGCTGGGTTCTCCGGCGCCGAACCTCACCAGGATCAAGTCATGCATCGCGTCGCCATCAGCAGCACCGGCCTGTATATTCCGCCGGAAGTTATCAGCAACGACGAACTGGTCGTTGCCTTCAATCGCTTTGCCGAGCAGGAAAACGCAGCGCACGCCGACGAAATTGCTGCCGGCGCCCGGACCGCCATCCCGCCCTCGAGCGTTGAATTCATCGAAAAGGCTTCGGGTATCAAACGCCGCTACGTGATGGAAAAATCGGGTGTTCTTGACCCGACGCGCATGTACCCGCGCTTGCAGCCCAGGCCCGATACGGAAATTTCACTGATGGCGGAAATCGGCGTTGCGGCGTCCCGCGACGCGCTGACACGCGCTGGCCGGCAAGCGCAGGACATCGACGGCGTGATTTGCGCAGCGGCCAACATGCAGCGTGCCTACCCAGCCATGGCCATCGAGATCCAGACCGCCCTGGGTATCAAAGGCTTTGGCTTTGACATGAACGTGGCCTGCTCTTCAGCAACCTTCGCCATTGAGTTGGCTGTCAACGCCGTCAAGACCGGTTCGGCCCGCGCCGTTTTGGTGGTGGACCCGGAGATCACCTCACCACACCTAGCCTGGAAGGACCGCGACTGCCACTTCATCTTCGGCGACGTCTGCACCGCCATTCTGGTCGAGCGCCTCGATGCGGCACCGGCTGGAGCCTTTGAGGTGCTTGGCACAAGATTGCTGACCACGTTTTCCAGCAACATCCGCAACAATGCGGGATTCATGTCACGCGCTGAAGACCGCGCCCCCACAGAACGCGACCAGCTCTTTTACCAGGAGGGGCGCAAGGTGTTCAAGGAGGTCTGCCCGATGGCCGCCGAGCACATGGTCCAGCATCTTGCCGATCACGATCTGGCACCGGCCGGTGTCCGCCGCTTCTGGTTGCATCAGGCGAACCTGGCGATGAATCAGTTGATCACACGGCGCATGCTCGGTCGCGACGCCACGGCCGATGAAGCGCCGGTCATTCTCGACGAGTTTGCCAACACCGCATCAGCCGGCTCGATCATTGCGTTTCACCGGCACCACGACGACTTCAAGCCGGGCGAGGTGGGCGTGATTTGCTCGTTTGGTGCGGGCTATTCAATCGGCAGCGTGATCGTTCGCCGCCACTGAGTTCCGCGCCTCATTCAAGCGCGCGCTTCAGGCGGATTTCCTCGACCCGGTGGCCGCGGCGCACCACCGTCTTGATGCTGTTCATCTCGCGCTTGAAGCCCGCGAGTTCGTGAAACCGAATGGCGCGTTCGTTGGCCAGCGGCAACCACACTGTCACGGTCGCGCAGCCTTCCTCGATCAGGCCTTCGCGCGCCGCGTCCCAAAGCGCCAGGCCTGCGCCCCTGCCAGAATGGGCGGCCACGACGTAAATGGCCCAGATCTCGCCGGTCACTGGCGGTGTGCCAGCGTCGCGCGAGCGGTCATAGCCAACAAACCCAACGACGTCACCCCCGTGGACTGCCACCAACACCTGGGGCTCACAGAACTCGATGGCCTCGCGCCAGTAGGCCGGGCTCTCGATGCGATGAATTTCGGCGATGACCTGCGCGTCGGCGAGCGTGGCGCTGCGGACTTCATAGTTGGAGGTGCTGGGCATGAAAGAACCGGGGCAAACCCCTGAAATTGGAAGTGAATCAGGATTGTCGCCGCTTTTGCGCTGCAACCATCGATCGGCGGCAGTGCGGCCAAAGCAGGCAAAATGACGCCCTTGGGCAACGCCTGCATGAAGGTGCCCTCTGTTTCAGCCACCCGAACTCAAATCCCACGCATGAACCTTACTGAATCCCTGCTGCACGCGCTCAAGGACCACGGCGCACGCCAGATCTTTGGCATCCCGGGCGACTTTGCCCTGCCCTACTTTCGCATCATTGAAGAGTCCGGAATTCTGCCGCTGTATACGCTGTCGCACGAGCCAGGCGTCGGCTTTGCCGCCGACGCGTCGGCGCGCGCCCATTGCGGCCTGGGCGTTGCGGCCGTGACCTACGGGGCCGGCGCCCTGAACATGATCAACTCGGTGGCCGCGGCCTTCGCCGAAAAGTCGCCGCTGGTCGTGCTCTCAGGTGGCCCCGGCAAGGGGGAATCACGCTCTGGATTGCTGTTGCACCATCAGGCCAAGACGCTTGATTCGCAGTTTCAAATTTTCAAGGAAATCACCTGCGACCAAGTGCGCCTGGACGACGCCGCGCGCGCTCCCGCCGATATCGCCCGCGTGTTGGCCAACTGCCTGCGCAACTCCGAACCCGTCTACATCGAGATTCCCCGGGACATGGTTGCCAAGCCATGCACGCCGGTACTCGCCGAGCCGGCCTTTGTGCCCGATGCGGATGCGCTGCACGCCTGCGCTGAGGAAATCGTCGAACATCTGACCCGCGCCAAATCACCCGTGCTGATGGTCGGCGTGGAAGTGCGCCGCTACGGTCTGGAGGCCAAGGTGGCCGAACTCTCGCGCCGTCTTGGCATACCTGTCGTGACCAGTTTCATGGGCCGCGGCCTGCTCGCCGAGGAGGACGCGCCGCTGCTGGGAACCTATATGGGCGTGGCCGGTGACGCCGAAGTCACGCAACTGGTCGAGAGTTCTGACGGTCTGTTCCTGCTGGGCGAAATCATCTGCGATACGAACTTCGCCGTGTCCGAGACCAAGATCGACATGCGCAAGACGATTCAGGCGCTCAACGGCGGGGTCACCATCGGCTACCACAGCTACGCGCAGCTGCCGCTGACGGCCGTGGTGGACGCTTTGCTCGCGCAAATCAGCGGTGCCGACAAGCCTTTTGACGTGCAGCGCCAGACTTTTCCGCGCGACATGCCAGCGGACACGCAGACCATCACGCCGACCGACATTGCCACCGCAGTCAACGACCTGATGGCAACCCACGGCAGGATGCCCATCGCATCGGACATGGGCGACTGCCTGTTTACGGCGATGGAGATCGAGCACACCGCCCTGATCGCGCCCGGCTACTACGCAACGATGGGCTTCGGTGTGCCCGCCGGTCTGGGCCTTCAGGCAGCAACCGGACAGCGCCCGCTGATTCTGGTGGGCGACGGTGCCTTTCAGATGACCGGCTGGGAGCTGGGCAACTGCAAGCGCTATGGCTGGGACCCGATCGTGCTGCTGTTCAACAACGCGAGCTGGGAGATGCTGCGCACGTTTCAGCCCGAGTCGAGCTTCAACGACCTGGGCCACTGGGGATTTGCCGAAATGGCCGCTGGCATGGGCGGCGACGGCGTGCGCGTGAACACGCGCGCCGAACTCAAGGCCGCGCTGGACAAGGCCATGGCCACCCGCGGACGCTTTCAGCTGATCGACATTACCATCCCCAGCGGCGTGCTCTCGACCACGCTGGCGCGTTTTGTGGCGGGGGTGAAGCGGCTCAATGCTGCCAAGTAGCCATGGCCCGGCCTGTTGACACCGCACACATTCTTTCAGGATGGGCTCAATCGATAAGCATCATGAATAGAGTAAAACTCCCACCGATCAACAGAAAGACAAGCGCCAGCGCACGAGGGTGCCTTGGGGACATGCGAGCCGCGCAGTACGCGGCAAGAAGTGATGTTGCACCAAATGCAAACAGCATGTACAAGCGAATTGCAAGTAGTCCCCAACTGACATTGCAGATGTGTTTGTCAGTCTGACCGAAGGACTCAATACATTGAAGATTCAGGAGCAGCAAGCCGTAGGCGCAAAGAGCGAATAGCAGCGCCATAAGCGCCAATGGAACCAGAATTGCTTGGATCCAGCGAATGAATCTCATATCGCGCCCAGGGCCTGATGTTGACGGACGCCCCGTGGGTCGTTACTTCGCAACCACCCGTGGTTCACCGGCATAGGCTGTCCCGGTCTCGACCTTGAACTGACTCGGGTCAAGGCGCCTGCTGACGAGGGTTCCCTTAACCTCTTTGGGGCCGAGCGAGAAGGTCACTGGAGTGGTCTGATGATCCGCAACGTCGACCGTCACCACGCCCTGGCTGTGCTCAAGACCAAGGTACTTGATGGTGACAGTCGGCACAAAATTCTGGCTGCCCGGCACGGGTGTGATGGCGCCCGGGCCCAGGGCCTTGCCCATGGTCTGATAGGTGTATCCGTAATGGTGGCTTCCCGGAGCTTCGGTGACGATGAGTTGATGAACATAGCCAGCAGGGGAAAACTTGACGTCCGCGCCAACAAACCCGAGTGCCTTGCTATCTCCTTCCCGGGTGATATAGACGGTAACGGGCTCGCGCATGATGCTGAAGTCTGCGCCCTCTGAAATGCGGAACTCTACGTATCCCTTGGTTGCGCTCCCGGACGACCGATCGACCGCTTGCATCCCTGAGGTGGCGCATCCTGAGACCAGCGCCAGCAACACGATTCCTGGAACGGCTTTGGGCATGGGCAACAATTGCGCTCTGCAGGTCGTTGTCGAAGCGCCTGGTGTGTGCTGTCTTCCTGTCATCGCTCTGCCCTTTCCACGGTTGGCCGCGGGGCCACTTTACCTGCACTTTGCGGTTATTGGCAAGACAATCGCCTAAGTAGACTTACGGGCAGCGACCTCGCGATGCTGACATGTCCCGCATAATTGGCGCATCGACTCAAACTGGCAGGAGAGAACATGGGGAATCAAAATTTTGACGCGCTGCATACAGCGATGCGGGCTCAGGTTGACCAGCAGTTCCTGCCGGGTGTTTCCACCGCGCTGTTTAAAGGCGGCGATGTGGTCGACACATTCTGCTGCGGATTTGCCGACAAGGAAGCTTCCATCGCCTTGCGGGAAGACCACATTTTCAGAATGTTCTCCAACACGAAATTGGTCACGGCCTGTGCTGTTCTGATGTTGTTCGAAGAAGGACGCATTCGATGGGACGATCCGATCGAGACCTACATCCCCGAGCTTGGCTCGCGCCAGGTCCTGAAATCAGGTGCGACGCGGATTGACGAGGTCGAACCAGCCGAGTCGTCGATCACCATTCGTCACCTGATGACGCATACCTCGGGCTTGTCGTACGGGATATTCGATCCCGGCACGGTCATGTTTGACGCCTACAACAAGGCTGACGTGATGGACACCGCCAAGGCGCTCGGTGAAATGATGACCACGCTGGCCGCGCTGCCCCTTTCCTTTCAGCCCGGGACGCAGTGGGAGTATTCGGTCGCGACCGATGTGCTGGGCCGCTTGGTGGAGGTCGTTTCGGGCCAGTCGTTTGGCGAATTTCTTGCTGCGCGCATCTTCTCGCCGCTGGGCATGGTCGATACCGATTTCTGGGTTGCGCCGGACAAAGTTGACCGCCTGTGCGCACTCTATGTCGGCGTCGATCTTCTGGACCCGACCAAGCCCGGGCTGCTGCGAGCTGATGACAAACCGTTTCCTGGTGCTTATCTCAGCAAACTCCCGCGCGAGTCGGGTGGCGGCGGGCTGGTTTCGACCTTGGGCGACACCGTCAAGTTCATCCAGAGTTTCCTGCCTGGCGGACCGGCCCTGCTCAAGCCCGCCACCATCGAATTGATGTGCCAAAACCAGTTGAAGGCAGGTTTGTGCGTTCAATTCCCGAATATGCCTCGTTTTGAGACCAAGGGCTTTGGGCTGGGATCGTCGGTGAGCATCGGGACCAGCGCCTGGGAACCGGCTGAAGTTGTTGGCGAGGTCGGATGGGGTGGTCTGGCTGGAACGATCTGGTGGATCAATCCCCGCATCGGAATTGCCGGCGTGTTGATGACGCAGCGGTACTTTGGATTCGGCAACCCGTACTCGTTCGTGTTCAAGGCACAAGCCTACAAGGCGCTTGGTTTCAACTAGGTATGTTCGCTGGCGCACAGTCCGGGGCTGCGGATGAACCTATCCTCGACACTGGCAATTGGCCAGATTATTGGAGATCATCATGATTCAAACGAGACGTGCCATGCACAAAGTGTTGCTGGCAACCGTGGCAACGCTTTTTCTGGGCACCATCGGGAGTCAGTCACTCGCGGCAACGGCGGCGGATCTTGACAAGGACGCTGCACAATCGCTGCAGGCCCTTTACAAGTCCAATCCAACCGCAGAGGCCATAGCGAAGAAGGCCAAAGCGATTCTCGTCTTCCCGAAAATCGTCAAGGCTGGGCTCGTTTTCGGTGGCAGTTACGGCGAAGGCGTGCTGATGAAGGGCTCGCACGTCACTGACTATTACAACTCGGTGTCAGCATCCTGGGGTTGGCAGGCCGGTGCCGAGACGTACGCGTACTTTGTGTTTCTGATGAGCGACAAGGCGGTGAAATACCTCGCCTCGTCCAAGGGCTGGGAATTCGGTGTCGGGCCGACCGTGGTGGTGGTCAACGAGGGCGTGGCCAGAAACCTCTCGACCTCCACGCTGAAGGACGATGCGTACGCGTTCATTTCCGACCAGCAGGGCCTGATGGCGAGTTTGAGTATCGAAGGCACCAAGATTACCCGCATCAAGCGCTGAGTCGGCACCTTCGGAGCAACTGCCACACTGTACGGACGATTACCGGGCCGCAGTGTAGGCATAGCCAATGGCGATACACCCTTGCGTCTGCGCCGGGACCAGTCGCCGTCTGTAGTCTGCGCCCTCGAACTGGTCAATCCGGGGCCAATAGTCTGGCAACTCGTTGGACGTGAAGAGACTGGCGTTCTGTTGCGGGCCAGCGGGGTTCCATGAAAAGACCAACCATTCATCCTTGTGACTCATGGTGCCCCGAATAGCACACGCTTGCCACTCCCCTCTTAAATCCGATATCACCGAGTGATTCGGCTGGCCGGGCGCGAGGCTGCCATACGCAATCAGTTTCCTGCTGGGCTGCCCCAGGAGCATGTCAAGCAGCAGTTCCTGCACGGGGACGATACAGGAACAGAGTTGCTCGTCGCGCTCGCGCTTGCTCAGGTATGGCCGATAAAGAGTCGTTCCACCGTCGGAAATATTGGATCTGACCAGGTCCAACAATTCGGCGACTTGCCTGATCACCCGTTGCGGCGCCCCCTGCCGATTTGCGTGGAAGTCACGATACGCGTTCTCAAGCTTTCGATGCACTTGCGCCGCGTCCTTGGCAAGGCTCGACGGGGTCGCAATGTCGTCGTTCATAATTTTTGGGTCTAGCGCCACAAGGCGTTGAACCTGCGTGCTTCGCACAAGAGTATCTTGCGCTTCGGAAGATAGCCCGAGCAGGATCATCGTTCGGAAGGCCTCCAGCTCGCCCAAGTGCCGCTCAGCCTGACCCATGAGCCATTGCATTTGTAGCTTGTCTAATCCGTCGAACAGCGTGCGAGCCACGTCCACCTTTGACGCCTGGCCAACGGACATGTCAAAAGCATGGTTGAAATGAAACAAAGCCTGCGCCAGATGGCTCGCAGTGGTCGGATTGGCTGGCAATCTCATCAACACCACTTTAACTCCGCGGATAGCCCCATGTTGACGCCCAAGTCATATTGATCGCCAGCCCGACATCAACGTACCGGTCGCCGACGCGATGTTCTCATTCGTTCACTTACGGCCCTTGCCCCTATTCGGACTGTCGGGGCTGTCCTGCGTCACGTTTGAGCATTTACTCGCATCCTGATTTTGCTGTGTTGCCTGGCGTTCACATTCGGCCTGCTGCTCGCTGTCGGATTTGCGTTTCGGTTGTTCCTGCTTTTGCGGCTTCGCCGGACCCTGACGCCCAGCCTGCTGCTCCGCGGCTTTCTGCTCGCTGGCAGCTTTCTGCTCGCTGGCAGCTTTCTGCTCACCGGCGGCCTTGCGCTGGCGTTGTTCCTGCTGTTGCGCCTCGGCCTGACGTTGACGCCCAACCTGCTGCTGCTCGGCGGCTTTCTGCTCGTTGGCAGCTCTCTGCTCGTTGGCAGCTCTCTGCTCGTTGGCGGCCTTCTGCTCGTTGGCGGCCTTCTGCTCGTTGGCGGCCTTCTGCTCGCTGGCGGTCTTCTGCTCGCTGGCGGCCTTCTGCTCGCTGGCGGCTTTGCGCTGGCGTTGTTCCTGCTGTTGTGCCTCGGCCTGGCGTTGACGCCCAACCTGCTGCTGCTCGGCGGCTTTCTGCTCGTTGGCAGCTTTCTGCTCGTTAGCAGCCTTCTGCTCACCGGCGGCCTTGCGCTGGCGTTGTTCCTGCTGTTGCGCCTCGGCCTGACGTTGACGCCCAACCTGCTGCTGCTCGGCGGCCTTCTGCTCACCGGCGGCTTTGCGCTGACGTTGTTCCTGCTGTTGCGCCTCGGCCTGACGCTGGCGCTCAGCCTGCTGTTGCTCGGCGGCAGGCGGCTTTGCATTACCCTGACCTTGGCGCTCTTGGTCCGGACCTTGATTGCTCGTGCGGGGAGCAGATTCCTTCGCGGGTTCGATCGAACGATTCAGCGGTAGCAAGTGAGCGGGCGCGGCTGAGGTTGCGACGGGCTTGTCGCCTGGTCGGGTTGATCCCGCGGCGCGCGCATCCACCGCGCCGCGCTGTTCACCAATCACGTGCACGTTTGGCGCTGCTTTGTCATCGCGACTCTGCGCCGATTTGATGCCGCCGGGCTCCAGTACCCGTCCCGGATTCTTCTGCAACTCTTTTTCACGCGCAGCAAACGGCCGCTCTCCGGCTGGTGGCGCGTTGCGCACGAAGACCCGACGGTCAAACGCTTCTCTCGATGGACGCGCCGCGGTCGCCGGGCCAATCCCGATCACACTGCGTACGCTCGGCGCAAGCGGGGCAACGCGCGTGATCTCGCCGCCCCTGCCTGCCTTGCCGTCGAGGCGAAGCACGGCCGGTCGCACCGGTTGCGCATTCACGAACACGGTGCTGGGCACCGCTGTGACAGCGCCGACCACCAGACGGTTGGCATATTCCACCTGCCCGACATTGATTGTGCCGGTGGAATAGTTGTTGTAGACGTTGTTGATGATCGTGTTGTTGATGACTGTGTTGTTCACGTTGACCCGTGTGAAATAGTCACGACTGGCCTGATAGGATGGCATATAGACTTCACGCGGTCCGAGCGGAAACCAGCCGATCGGTGAACCGCCGCCGAGCGAGAACGACGCGCTCCAGTCATGTCCGCCGACGAATGCGACCAGAGCTGGTGCGTAAATCGGGCGCACGTTGCGCGGTCCGGGAATCCAGCCCCAGCGATGGGATACGTTGACCCAACGTCCGTAGTGCGATGGTGCGAAGCCCCAGGGCGCGTTGTCGACCCAGGTCCAGCCCCACGGTTCCTGCCATGCCCAATGGCCGTCCCGGTAGGGCGCCCAACTGGCGTCGACCCGGCTTGGGAACCACACTGTACCGTAGCTGGGTACCGGGCGCCAGTTGCCGTATTCGTCAAGATCCGCGTAGCCCACCACATCGTCATCGAGGTAACGCAGCGACGTCGAGCGGCTTAGGCGTCTATCGCGTTCACGACTGTAGCGATCGAACTCGTCCTCACGCGGCAGACCGTACATTTCGTAATCACGCAAATCGGCGTCGTAGAAACGCACCGTATCACCGGCACGCAGCGAGAACCTGGAGTTTTCGCCATAGGCCTCACCGACACCTTCCCAAACCACAATGGTCGCTACGCCATCCTGCGGATTCACGTCGATGCGATAGCGTCCGGCATGGTTGATGGTAAATGCCAACATGGGCGTGGCAACCTCATAGGTCTGCCCGCTATGGATGCGGCGCACGCTCAAATTGAGCGTGCCTTGCGTCAACTGGACCTGAGCGATGCGATCGCTCAGGTTGAGGATTTCAACACTGGTATTGGAGCCGAGCCGGATGGCGGCGCTGCCCACCTGAAACTCCGCACGCGCATCACGATCGGTCCAGAGCCTGTCACCGCGGATCAGCGGACGATTGCGCACCACACTGACCCAGTCGTCCTCACCGGCGGGCGAGTAACTCACCGTGCCTTGCGTGTGGCCCAAGCGCGCCACGCGCCCCGGAGGGTCAACGTAGGCCGCGCTCGCAGCCGAGGCTGTGCACAGCCAAACTATCAGAGCACCCGTGAGGGCAAGAAAGCGCGATGGCTTCGACATGGTGTATTCCTTCTGAATGTTTCTCAGCACGACCAACAGCAACACGACTACCACGAAGAAATTCTGGCAGGTTCAAGGGCCCATGTTGACCATACTCGGCGAACCCGTCTGTACGCTAGCGTACTTGCAAGCCCGATTTGATTCTGATCACATGTCGGCCACGATCACCCTGCTCACCGCCATACGCATGTTCGCCAACGCACGGACTTCTCAGCGTGGAGCAATCATGATGGGCTTTGCTATCGGCCCGCCTTGCCTGGCTGACAGCGCGACCCCGTCAGGCTCGCGCCGGTGAGGCGTTTTGCGTCATGATGGCGGATACGCATTTCATATATCACCCGTGCAAGCCCTGATCGACTTCCTCTCGCATTACCCCGCTCTGGCACTCTCAGTGGTGTTCGCCGCGTCCTTGCTGGAGTCCGTGGCGGTGATCGGCACCATCATCCCAGGTAGTTCGGTGGTCGTCGCGGCCGGTATCCTGATCGGCCTTCAGGTCCTCGATCCATGGTGGGCGGCAGCGGTGGCCGTGATTGGCGCGACCCTTGGCGACGGCTTGAGCTACTGGCTTGGTCACCGCTATCACGAACGGCTGCGCGCCTGGTGGCCTTTGAGCGCCCATCCCGAATTGTTCGCACGCGGGCAGGCGTACTTTGCAGAGCACGGCGGCAAGAGCGTGTTCCTGGGCCGGTTCCTCAGCCCGGTCCGTGCCATCGTCCCGGTGGTCGCCGGCATGTCCGACATGCCGGTGCTCAGGTTCACGATGGTCAATGTGCTGTCCGCCATCGCCTGGTCGGCAGCGCACCTGCTGCCCGGCGCGCTGTTCGGTGCTTCGCTGCAGCTGGCCGGTGCGGTGAGCTCGCGCCTGCTCATCCTCCTGGCAGGGGTGGTTGCCGTCGCATGGCTGTGCACCGTGTTGCTGCGCCTGACCCATCGGAGTGCCCGGGCGGTCTTCAGTCGACAGCGCGATCGGATGGTGGCGTGGGCGCAGGGCAGGCCTGGCGTATTGCCGCGCGTCATCCTGTCGCTGCTTGATCCCGCACGGCCGGAGTCGCTCGGGCTCCTCATAGCGGCTGTGATGTTGCTGGGCGGGGCCTGGGTGTTCCTTGGCATCACTCAGGACGTGGTGTCGAGCGATTCGCTGGTGCAGTTCGATCACGTCGTATTCGAAGCGCTGCAGAAATTGCGCACTGGCCTGGTCGACGAAGTGATGGTCGCCGCCACCGAACTCGGCAGCGCCATGGTTGCGATCGCCGTCATCGCGGCGGTGTCAGTTTTGCTCGCGTGGAAACGCTGCTGGCGCACGCTGGCGTACTGGTTGACCGCCGTCGGTTTCGCACAGGCGCTGGTCTGGGTGCTGAAGATGACGCTGGAACGTGCACGACCGATCTCCATGTACGGCGGCACCGACCAGTTTTCGTTCCCGAGCGGCCACGCCGTCTCGAGTATCGTGCTCTACGGTTTCCTGGCGTTCTTGCTGGCGCGCGGGCGACGGCCCATGCTTAGATGGGCCATCACACTGCTGGCGGCAGGGCTGGTCGGGCTGATCGCGTTCTCGCGGCTGTACCTCGGGGCGCACTGGTTGTCGGATGTGCTCGCCAGTCTGAGTCTGGGCACGGCCTGGGTGGCGCTGCTGTGCATCGCCTACACGCAGCATGTGCGTACCGAGCGTCTGCCTGCGCGCGCCATGTCGTTCACCGCGTTGGGGACGCTGATCCTGGCGGGCACCGTGGTGGTCGCAACGCATCATGCGGCCGACGCCGAGCGCTACGCGCCCCGCCAGAGCGCCGCCCCGGGCCTGCTGGTCGATTGGCCGGTCGACGGATGGCAGCGCCTAAGCGCGCGTCGAACCGAGATCGACGGTGATCATGAGGAGCCGCTGTCGGTGCAATGGGCCGGCACGCAGGATCAGATCGTGCAAGCGCTTGAAGCAGCGGGGTGGCACACGCCTCCCCCGTGGACGCTCGGTACCATGCTCTTGTGGTTACTGCCATCCAGCACCGCCGCGCAGCTGCCGGTGCTGGCGAAATTTCACCAGGGCGCGTCGCCGACCATAACCTTCGAGCGCGAACTCGACCCATCGCAGCGCTTTGTGATCCGCCTTTGGCCGACATCCTACCGGGTCGTCTCGGCAAACAATCTGCCCGTACCGCTGTGGATCGGAATGGTGACCCTCGAACGCCTGGAGCACCCGGCCGGCATGGCAACGCTGGCGATGACGGATCAGGATTTCGACACGGCGACGGCGCAACTCGCACAATCTCTGCGGACCCAAGGCGTGCACCTCGACGTCAGGCGCAGGGATACGACCGCCGTGTTGTTGCTGCGTTGATATCAAATCTTGCGCGAGTCATAGGCCCAATGCAGAAGCGCCTGTCTTTGCTTGCGCCGGCAGTTCAAGTCACACGGCGTGCAGTTTTTCCTGATCTGGGCGGCGTGGCGCCGCATGGCATTCCAGCGCTGAATCTGGCGCGCGTCGTCCTGACACCGCCGCCCCATAAAGTATCGGCAATACCATTGAAACCAGCCGCGCGGATCTTCGCTGTATAGCCACCCCTTGGCGGTCCAGGCAGAAAGCGGTTGCGAGGCGTTCACGCCAAAGAAATTCATTGCAGCGTCGTGACGCTCCGGGCACAGTCTGGCGCGCGCGAACCAGTCCGCAGGGTACTCCGGCGCACAGTCGGTCATGTATTTGCCGCCAAACACGCCAAGCTCCAGCATCTCCTTCGGAATCAGTTCAGGGCGAAAGTCCGGGTCGAAGTTCTGGCCCATCGGCTCCGTCAGCAGGTAGATGTAGTTCTGCTGCATCAAGTCATTGACCACTATGGGGCGGGTGTTCATACCTATATCCTTCTACGCTCTGGCCAGGATATCCGTCGGCACACGTGATGACCCGTTCGACGTCATGCCGTCTTGTGCGGTACAAGCTTTACCTGTAGATCACAGCCAACCGCATGGCGTACTTTTTCAACCTGGCCAACGATGGTGCGTGCAGAGCGGCAGTTTCTTGCACTTGTGGGAGAGTACATAGATGACCTGTTAGCGACTTTCATTCTTTCCACCTGACTATCCGAGCGACCTCAATCGCGATGGCGACACCAACCAGCCAAGCGCCCAGCAGCGGAACCATGGTCCAAGCGAACTCCTCTGCCGCCCGATTGGCACCGACAGGGTCCGATTGAAACAAAGGCACGCAACTTGGCACGAGCACAACCAACAGACTCCATTGCCAGCCACGCCGATATGCACTCGACCTATCTCGCGTGCACCAGGCAAGAGCAAAGGCCAGGGTAGACCCAATCACGATCTTCGCAGCGAATATCTGCCAAGAAACAAGTGCCATGCGGGCTAACGATTGGCGTCAACTAGCCACGCTGCGATGTTCGTAGAAACCATAAACACCTCCCGCAGTCGATAAACCATGTTGGACCGAACCGCCTGCACTGACGCTGGCGGATAGGGGACTGAATGCCTCACCCCTGTTGTTTGATCGGATTATGGCCACTTTGGCGGAGAAGGCAACGTGACCACCGTTCGCCAGCCGGGGGCGGATTGGGGTGGCGGGCGATTTCTGGGCATTTGACAGCATGAGGCCGCCACCCCAATCGGCTCCCGGCCACCCTGTTGCGCTACAAAAACAATAGCCGCCCACACTTGTTGCACGGGCGTTAGAGGCCAAAATGGCTAATATTTTCAGGCGTCCACCCAGGCGCATTCGCAGGTGAAATGCCTGAGAAACTGGGGCTGCTTGACGATCTTCACGCCACGGATGCTGCTCGACTTTTCCTTCACTTCGGCGATCACCTCGGCGGCGTAGTCAAAGTGGCTTTGCGTGTACATGCGCCGCGGGAAGGCCAGGCGCACCAGCTCCATGCTGTGATACGTCTCGCTGCCATCAGCCAGGCGCTTGCCAAACATCACCGAGCCAATTTCCACACCGCGAATGCCGCCCTCCAGATACAGCGCGTTGCATAAGGCCCAGGCCGGGTAGTGTTCGATCGGCATGTCGGGCAACACGGTTTTGGCGTCGATGTAGACGGCGTGGCCGCCGGTGGGTTTGACAAAACCTACCCCCGCCGCTTCCAGGCGTTCGCCCAGGTACTCCGCCGTGCGCAGACGGTACCGCAGATAGTCCTCCTGCATGCCCTCCTCCAGCCCGACGGCCAGCGCTTCGAGGTCGCGCCCCGCCAGACCGCCATAGGTCGGAAAGCCCTCGGCCATGATCAGGCCGTTGCGCACCGCGTCCATCCACTCCTCGGCGCGCAGCACGATAAAGCCGCCGATGTTGACCATGCCGTCTTTCTTCGCGCTCATGGTGGCGCCGTCGGCATAGCTGAACATCTCCTGCACGATTTGCTTGATGGGCGTGTGCTCGTATCCGCTCTCGCGCATCTTGATGAACATGGCGTTCTCCGAGAAGCGGCACACGTCCATGATGAATGGCTTGCCATACTTCTTGAGCAAGGCGGCGCAGGCGCGGATATTGGCCATGGAAACCGGCTGGCCCCCGCCGGTGTTGTTGGTGACGGTAAGCATGCCAAACGGAATGCGCTCGCCCTGCGCTTTGAGCAGGCCTTCCGCGCGCTCCAGGTCAATATTGCCCTTGAACGGGTGGAGAGTCGATGGCTGCAGCCCCTCGGCGATCACGAGGTCAACCGCCTCAACCCCGAGGTACTCCAGATTGGCGCGCGTGGTATCGAAGTGGCAATTGTTGGGAACCAGATCGCCCTTCTTGCAAACAGCGGTGAACAAGACCTTCTCGGCAGCGCGGCCCTGATGCGTGGGCACAAAGAATTTCATACCGGTGATGTCCTGGATCACCGCCTCCAGACGGTAGAAACTGCGCGCACCGGCGTAGCTCTCGTCGCCTTCCATGATGGCGCCCCACTGCCGCGACGACATGGCGCCGGTGCCCGAATCGGTTAGCCAGTCGATCAGTACGTCTTCGGCGCGCAGCTTGAAAACGTTGAGCTTGGCCGCTTGCAGCAGTTCCACCCGTTCGCCACGCGTCGTCATGCGAATCGGCTCGATGCTCTTGATGCGAAATGGTTCAATCAGGGTTTTTGGCATGATGATGCTCAGGTATTGGGAAACAGGGCGCAAAGTTATCACCACCCAAATCCTCGTGGTGTCGGCTATTGCCAACAAACTGAAAAAATGTTTGATGCTCGCGCGATAATCCAGACGCCGCGCGTGCATCGACGCCGGTAGCAACCCTTGACAGGAGAACAAGATGGCAAAAGGTCAACAAAACAGTAACAAGATGGTCAAGAAACCGAAAAAGGACAGCGCACCGGCCAAACCGGTATCGGCCGAAGCGGTTCGCCCGACCATTACGACCACAGTGCCGGTTCGCGGCAAGCTGAAGAACGCGCCCAAATAAGGCCTGGATTGCCACGCTTCTGTCATTGCGAGGAGCGCAAGCGACGCGGCAATCCATCCATCAGGGCCGCCAAGCGCGCTACTCAATGCGGGTGATCGACGTCGGCTTGAAACCCAGATCGGCCACTTTGCCTCTGCGCCCACGCGGCGCTCTGGCATTGTTGAGGCTGCGAATTTCCAGCGTTTCCTCACGCTGCTTGCCGCCGCGCCCGACACCTTCAATTCTCACGCTACGCGTGTAGGCGGCAGCGCCAGCGAGCGTGTCCTTGTCCTGCAATGACATCAGCATCAAACCCCTGCCACCACCGCTCATCGACTTGAGCTCGCCGATCTCAAACGTCAGGATGCGCCCGCCGGTCGATGCGCACGCCACGTGGGTGGCCGGTGCACACGTGGGCGCACCGCCATGGCCCGCCAGCTGCGACGGCGCGCACAGTTGCTCGCCTTCATTGCACGTGACAAATGCCTTGCCTGCCTTCAGTCTGGAGCACATGTCTCCAATCGTCGCGACAAAGCCGTATCCGCCCGAACTGCTCAGCAACAGGCTGCCGTCTGGCGCGCCAGCAAAGTAGTACAGCAGCCGGGTTCCCGGTTCCAGATCGAGCAGGCTGGTGATCGGTTGCCCGTCGCCACGCCCGCCCGGCAGCGCCGCGACCGACACCGAATAGACACGCCCGTTGCTGCCGAACGCGAGCAGCGTGTCGACGCTGCGGCATTCAAAGGCGCCGTACAGGGCGTCGCCAGCCTTGAAGTTGTACTCCGGCGCGCCAGCGTTGCCGCGCTCGCTGGCCCAGCCCTTTTGCGAGCGCACCCAGCCCTTCTCGCTGACGACTACCGTCACCGGCTCATCGACCACCTTGACTTCAAGAACGGCCTTCTTCTCCGCCTGAATCAGCGTGCGCCGCGCATCGGCAAAGGTCTTGGCGTCAGTCTCGATTTCGCGGATCATCAGACGCCGCAAAGTCGAGGGGTTGTCGAGAATTTCCTGCAGCTTCTTCTGTTCCTCGCGCAGCCCAGCGAGTTCCTGCTCGATCTTGATGGCTTCGAGCCGGGCGAGCTGGCGCAGGCGGATTTCAAGAATGTCTTCGGCCTGGCGCGGCGACAGCGCAAAGCGCGCCATCAGTGCCGCCTTGGGGTCGTCGGCCTGACGGATGATGGCGATCACTTCGTCGATGTTGAGCAGCACGAGCTGGCGCCCCTCGAGGATATGGATCCGATCGAGCGCCTTGGTCAGGCGGTGCTGCGAGCGCCGCTCGACCGTGATCTGGCGAAACGCAATCCACTCGGTCAATATCTGGCGCAGCGACTTCTGCGTCGGGCGGCCATCCAGGCCGATCAGCGTGAGATTGACTGGCGAGGTCGTCTCCAGGCTGGTATAGGCCAGCAGCGTCGTGATCAACTCCTGCTGTCCGATCTTGCTCGTCTTGGGTTCGCATACCAGGCGAACCGCGGCGTCCTTGCTCGATTCGTCACGCACGAGGTCGAGCACCGACAACAGGGTTGCGCGATTCTGATTCTGTTCGAGCGTGAGCGTCTTCTTTCCGGCCTTGATCTTCGGGTTGGTCAGCTCTTCGATTTCCTCCAGCACACGCTGCGTGCTCACCCCCGGCGGCAACTCGGTCACCACGAGCTGCCACTGACCGCGCGCGAGTTCCTCGATCTTCCAGCGTGAGCGCACCTTGATCGAGCCGCGCCCGCTGCGATAGGCCTCGGCAATTTCTTCGCTGCTGCTGGTGATTTGCCCGCCGCCAGGATAGTCCGGGCCAGCAATGTGCGCCAGCAAGTCCTCGTGCCGCAGCTCGGGCTTCTTGATCAGGGCGACGCAGGCATCGGCGACTTCACGCAGGTTGTGGCTCGGGATCTCGGTGGCCAGGCCCACGGCAATGCCACTGGCACCGTTGAGCAGGGCAAACGGCAAGCGCGCCGCGAGTTGGCGCGGCTCCTCGGTCGAGCCGTCGTAGTTGGGCATGAAATCGACCGTGCCTTCGTCGATTTCATCAAGCAGCAAACTGGTGATTTTGGCCAGCCGCGCTTCCGTGTAACGCATCGCTGCCGCACCATCGCCATCGCGCGAACCAAAGTTGCCCTGACCGTCGATCAGCGGATAACGCTGGCTGAAATCCTGCGCCATGCGCACCAGCGCATCGTAGGCGGCCTGATCGCCATGCGGATGAAAGCGCCCGAGCACATCACCGACGACGCGCGCGCATTTCACCGGCTTGGCGCCCGAGTTGCCATTGACGCCACCAAAACCAAGACCCATGCGCGACATGGAATAGAGGATGCGCCGTTGCACCGGCTTCTGGCCATCGCTGACGTCGGGCAGCGCCCTGCCCTTGACCACGCTCAACGCGTATTCAAGGTAGGCGCGCCGCGCGTAATTGGCCAGGTTCAGTGCGCTGTCGTCCTCGGGTTGGACCGGGGCGAGATCAAGAACTTCCTGGTTGCTCATACGTCAATCTCCACCGAGTCTGCGTGCAACTCCATGAGTTCGCGCCGCGCCGCCGCTTCGCCCTTGCCCATGAGCTTGGTGATCAGCGCCTCGGTCGCGGCGAAGTCGATATCGCCCAGCGCCACCGGCAGCAGGCGGCGCGTGTCGGGGTTGAGTGTGGTGTCCCACAATTGCTCGGCGTTCATCTCGCCCAGGCCCTTGAAGCGACTGATGTTCCAGGCCCCTTCGTGAACGCCTTCCTTGCGCAGCTTGTCAAGGATGGCGCCGAGTTCGCCCTCGTCCAGGGCATACGACTTGCTCGCGGGCTTTTTGCCGCGCGCCGGCGCATCGACCCGAAACAGCGGTGGGCGCGCCACGTAAACGTGACCGGCCTCGATCAATTTGGGAAAATGGCGGAAGAACAGCGTCAAAAGCAGGACCTGAATGTGCGAGCCATCCACATCAGCGTCGCTGAGAATGCAGACCTTGCCGTAGCGCAGACCGCTCAAGTCGGCGCTGTCTGCCGGGCCGTGCGGATCAACGCCGATGGCCACTGCGATATCGTGAATCTCGGTGTTGGCAAACAGGCGGTCGCGCTCGACTTCCCAGGTGTTGAGGACCTTGCCGCGCAAGGGCAGGATGGCCTGACTCTCCTTGTCGCGACCCATCTTGGCGCTGCCGCCGGCCGAGTCCCCCTCGACCAAAAATACTTCGTTGCGTGCGAGGTCCCGGCTCTCGCAGTCGGTCAGTTTGCCTGGCAGCACTGCAACGCCCGAGCCCTTGCGCTTTTCGACCCGCTGGCCAGCCTTCTGCCGCGCCTGCGCCGAGCGAATGGCAAGCTCAGCGAGTTTCTTGCCGTACTCGACATGCTGATTGAGCCAAAGCTCCAGGCTGGGCCGGACAAAGCCCGAGACCAGTCGCACCGCGTCGCGCGAGTTCAATCGCTCCTTGATCTGGCCCTGAAACTGCGGATCGAGTACCTTGGCCGACAACACATAACTGGCGCGGGCAAAGACATCCTCGGGCAACAGCTTGACGCCCTTGGGCAGCAGCGAATGCATCTCGACAAAGCTGCGCACCGCGGTAAACAGGCCGTCACGCAGGCCGCTTTCGTGTGTGCCCCCATCGTGGGTCGGAATCAGGTTCACGTAGCTTTCGCGCACGGTCGCGCCGTCTTCAGTGAACGCCACGCACCAGGCGGCGCCCTCGCCCTCGGCAAAAGTCTCGCTTTGCGCGTCGGCAAAGCCCTCGCCCTCGAAAACCGGAATCACCAACTCGCCGCCAAGCGCCTGCATCAGGTAATCCAGCAGGCCGCCCTTGAAGATCCAGCTTTGCGTCTCCTTGGACTTCTCGTTGACCAGCGTCACGGTAACGCCCGGCATCAGGACCGCCTTGCTGCGCAGAAGATGCGTCAACGTGGCCATTGGCAGCGCCAGCGTCTCGAAATAGCGCGTGTCGGGCCAGACCCGCACCGTAGTACCCGACTTGCGCTCACCGGTGGCCTGCGCGCGCGATTGCAGCGGCCCGATCACGTCGCCACCGGCAAAAACCATGCTCGCGACCTTGCCCTCGCGGTACGTGGTGACTTCGAGCCTGGTTGCCAGCGCGTTGGTCACGCTCACCCCGACGCCGTGCAGACCACCAGAGAAGCTGTAGGCGCCGCCCTGGCCCTTGTCAAACTTGCCGCCGGCGTGCAGCCGGGTAAAGACAAGCTCGATGACCGGCGCGTTTTCCTGTGGATGCAGGCCAAACGGAATGCCCCGGCCGTCGTCCTCGACACTGACCGAGCCGTCGCCGTGGAGTACCACCTTGACCTTCTTGCCGTGCCCGGCCAGCGCCTCGTCGGCTGCGTTGTCCAACACCTCCTGGATGACGTGCAGCGGCGTGTCGGTTCGGGTATACATCCCGGGGCGCTGCTTGACCGGTTCCAGGCCCTTGAGGACGCGAATGGACGTTTCGGAGTAATCGCTGATTGGTTTAACTGCCATAGGCTGCGAATTGTAGTCCGCAAATGGCAGATACCTGTATGTAATTACAGTTATTCACAATCCCAGGATCGAAGGCGCAAAGCCCGGGCTGCTGTGGCGCTTCTTCTCCTCCAGAGCTTCCCTCAGCTGGACCAGGCGTTGCGGGTCATTGCCACAAACGCCAGCGCTGTGTTCCAACTCCACACGCTGCATAAACCATCCCTTGCTCCACAGCGCGCTGGGGAAATCATCCGGGACGACGTCGCGGCAAACGCGGCATTCGACGATGTGGCTCCAGGTTTTTCGCCACTCGACAAACCGTGCATGGTGGCGCAGGACTTCGTCGTAGCGCGCGGCGAGCATGATCATTCGCCGGCCTGCAGTCGCCCACGCGTGCAGCGACTGCACCACCACGCGTTCGCGCAGGGGCCAATCAAGAAAGCTGGCGTCGCACAGGACAATCTCGCGCCAACCTTCCTGGGCGGCGCGCTCCAGCGCGTCGCGCACCAGTTGTTCAAACGCCTCGCGGCCGGCAAAACGACCGCTGGGAAGAGGATCGGACATGGCAGTTCCTAGCAACATTCGACACCGTAGCCACGCGATAATAACGGCTGTTCGACCTGCGACAATCCGCCCATGAAAATCAAGCCAACCTGTGTGGTCGCGCTGACCTGGATACTGAAAGATACGCTGGGCGAAGAACTCGACGTGCTCGAGCAACCCGTCGAATTCATGCTCGGGGGCGAGGATCTGCTCGAACCGATCGAACAGGCCCTGCTGGGCCGCGAGGCCGGTGCCGAAATCGAGATCCAGATCGAGCCCGAACAGGGCTTCGGTGACTACGACGATCAGCTCGTCTTCCTGGAGGCGCGCTCGCTGTTCCCGGTTGCGCTGGAAGAAGGTGTGATCCTCGACGGCCAGGCACTGCCCGCGGCATGCAGCGCCGACCTGCCCCGGCACGGCTCCTACACGGTCACGGAAATCTATCCCGAGCACGTCGTGCTCGACGGCAACCACCCGCTGGCGGGTCTGGCGCTACGGCTGCGTTTGAAGGTTCAGGCGGTGCGAGACGCCAGCACCGAAGAACTCGAACAAGGTTCGGTCGGACCGGGTTTCTTCCGCCGCGCGTCGCCTCCTGCAACCGTCCCCGGCAACCGCACCTTGCACTGAGTCAGGCGGTGCCGGTCGAGCCGTAACCGCCTTCGCCGCGTTGGCTCGGCGCAAACTGCTGCACGACGTTGAAGCGGGCCTGCAGCACCGGAACAATCACCAGTTGCGCGATGCGTTCCATCGGCTCAATGGTGAACGCGACGTCGCTGCGATTCCAGGCACTGACCATGAGCGGTCCCTGATAGTCGCTGTCGATCAAGCCCACCAGGTTGCCCAGCACGATGCCGTGTTTGTGCCCAAGTCCCGAGCGCGGCAGGATGATCGCGGCAAAGCCGGGGTCGGCAAGATGGATCGCAATACCGGTAGAGATCAGTTGCCAGGCGTTAGCCTGCAGCGTCAACGGCTCGGACAGGCAGGCGCGCAGATCAAGTCCGGCGCTCCCAGGCGTCGCGTACGCTGGCAATTGAGCGGCCATCCTCGGATCCAGGATCTTGATGTCAATTTCCACTATTTTTTGGCTCCAGCGCCCGTCCGTCTTGCGATGTCAGCTATTAATTTGCGAGCAAGGGCTAATTTGGAATCGCGCGCCATCTCGGTGCTGCCCTGCTCGTCAACCAGCAGCAGAGCATTCTCGTCCTGGCCGAACGTCGCCGGGCCGATGTTGCCCACCAGCAGGGGAACGCCCTTGCGCAGCCGCTTGGCCTGGGCGTGCGCCAGCAAATCATGGCTTTCGGCGGCAAAGCCGACGCAGAACAACGCCCCGGTGCGCGCGCGCGGCGATTGCGCCACAGTAGCCAGGATGTCCGGGTTCTCGACGAAGGAGAGGGCTGGCACCACACCGCTGCCGTCCTTCTTGATCTTCTGCTCGGCGGCAAGCTGCGGTCGCCAGTCGGCAACCGCCGCCGTTGCTATAAAAATGGTAGCTTCCGACGCTTGTTGCACGGTCACCTCGAGCATTTTTTGTGCAGAAACGACGTCGATTCTGGCAACTCCGCGCGGCGTTGCCAGATGCACCGGCCCGGCGACCAGCGTCACTTTGGCGCCGGCCTCGCTGGCCGCGCGCGCCAGCGCAAAGCCCATCTTGCCGCTGGAAAGGTTGGTGATGCCGCGCACCGGGTCGATCGCTTCGTAGGTCGGCCCGGCCGTGATCAACACCTGCTGGCCCGCCAGCACCCTGGGCTGGAAAAAGGCGATCACTTCTTCGAGCAACTCGTGCGACTCGAGCATGCGGCCATCACCGGTCTCGCCACAGGCCTGATCGCCACTGCCAACGTCAAACACGGTAGTACCGTCCTCCTTGAGTTGCGCCACGTTGCGTTGCGTTGCCGGATGCAGCCACATCTCGCGGTTCATGGCAGGGGCAATCAGCAGGGGCACCGAGCGCAGCGGGCGCGCCAGGCACAGCAGGCTCAACAAATCGTCGCCGCGACCATGCAGAAGTTTGGCCATGAAATCGGCACTGCACGGCGCGATCAGAATCGCGTCGGCGTCGCGACTCAGATTGATGTGAGGCATGCTGTTGGCCTCACGCTGGTCCCAGGTCGAGTCGTAAACCCGGCGATTGCTCAGGGCCTGCATCGTGATCGAAGTGACGAACTGGGTCGCGGCATAGGTCATCACGACCTGCACCGTCGCGCCCTCCTTGATCAGGGCACGGCACAGTTCGGCCGCCTTGTAGCAGGCAATGCCGCCGGTGAGTCCGAGCACAATATGTTTTCCAGCCAAATCGTTCATGCCAACAATGTAGCACCTCTATAATTCACATTTCCACCCCATTGGGCTTCGCGCCCAACCTGACATGACCAAATTTGTCTTCGTCACCGGCGGTGTGGTGTCCTCCCTTGGCAAGGGAATCGCCTCAGCCTCCCTCGCTGCGATTTTGGAATCGCGAGGCCTCAAAGTCACCCTGATCAAGCTCGACCCCTACCTCAACGTTGACCCCGGCACCATGTCGCCGTTTCAGCACGGCGAAGTGTTCGTCACCGACGACGGCGCGGAAACAGACCTCGACCTGGGACATTACGAACGCTTCATCGAAACGCGCATGCGACGCGCCAACAACTTCACCACTGGCCAGATCTACAAGAGCGTGCTCGAGAAGGAGCGCCGCGGCGACTACCTGGGCAAGACCGTGCAGGTAATCCCGCACGTGACCAACGAGATCCAGGAATTCATCAAGCGTGGCGCGGGCGTTGGCACGCCCGAGGCTGTGGACGTTGCGATCGTCGAAATCGGCGGCACCGTCGGCGACATCGAATCGCTGCCGTTTCTTGAAGCGGTGCGCCAGATGAGCCTGAAAATGGGTCAGAACACCTGCGCGTTTGTCCATTTGAGCTACGTGCCGTGGATCGCTGCAGCCGGTGAACTCAAGACCAAACCGACGCAACATACGGCCAAGCAACTGCGCGAGATCGGCATCCAGGCCGACGCGCTGATCTGCCGCGCCGACCGCCCGATTCCAAGGGAGGAGCGCGAAAAGATTTCACTCTTTTCCAATGTTGCGGACTGGGGCGTTATCTCGATGTGGGACGTTGACAGCATCTACAAGGTGCCTCGCATGCTTCACGAGCAGGGGCTGGACGGCCTGATTTGCGACAAATTGCGCCTGAACACACCACCAGCGAACCTGAAGCGCTGGGACGACCTGGTGTATGAATTCGAGCACCCGCAAGGCGAAGTCAACATCGCCATGGTCGGAAAATATGTGGACTTGAGCGACAGCTACAAATCCCTCAACGAAGCCCTGCGCCACGCTGGCATGCGCAATCACCATCGCGTAAAGATCGGCTACGTCGACTCGGAAACGATCACGCCCGAGAACGTCACACAACTGGCCAAGTACGACGCGATTTTGGTGCCGGGGGGCTTTGGCAAGCGCGGCATCGAAGGAAAGATTTGTGCGGCGCGTTTCGCCCGCGAGAACAAGGTGCCCTACCTCGGCATTTGCCTGGGCATGCAGGTTGCCACCATTGAATTCGCCCGGCACGTCGCAGGCCTGGAGAACGCCAACAGCACCGAATTCCAGCCCGACTCGGGCAACCCGGTGATCGCGCTGATCACGGAATGGAAGGACGCCGACGGCTCGATCAAGACGCGCAACGCCGACTCCGACCTCGGCGGCACCATGCGTCTGGGCGCGCAGAGCTCGGACGTGGTGCCGGGCACGCTCGCGCACAAGATTTATGGCGACGTCCTGACCGAGCGGCACCGCCATCGCTACGAAGCGAATGTGAATTTTCTTGACAAGCTGCGCCAGGCCGGGCTGGTCATATCCGCCATGACCCAGCGCGAACACCTGACCGAAATTGTGGAACTCAACCAAAGCGTTCATCCCTGGTTCGTCGGCGTGCAATTTCATCCCGAGTTCAAGTCCACGCCGTGGGACGGGCACCCGCTGTTCAATGCGTTCGTGAAGGCCGCGCTGGAGCATCAGAGTGGCGGTGTTCATTTGAAGGCAGTCGCCTGATGAAGCTGTGCGGGTTCGAAGTCGGCCTGCAGCAGCCCCTGTTCCTGATCGCCGGACCGTGTGTGATCGAGTCCGAGCAATTGCAGATGGACACGGCGGGCAGCCTTGAAGGAGATCACCACCAGCCTGGGTATCCCGTTCATTTTCAAGAGCAGTTTTGACAAGGCGAATCGCTCCAGCGGCACATCGTTTCGCGGGACCGGGCCTGGACGAGGGTCTTGAAATCCTCGCGAAGATCAAGCGCGAGCTCAATGTGCCGGTATTGACGGATGTGCATTGCGAGGACCAGATTGCCCGGGTCGCAGCGGCTGTGGATGTGTTGCAGACACCGGCCTTTCTGTGCCGCCAGACAGACTTTATCAACGCGGTGGCACAGTCGGGCAAGCCCGTCAACATCAAGAAGGGCCAGTTCCTGGCACCGCAGGACATGAAGAATGTGATCGACAAGGCACGTGCGGCAGCGCGCGCCCGGGGTCTGAGCGAGGACAATTTCATGGCGTGTGAGCGCGGTGCGAGCTTTGGCTACAACAACCTGGTCTCGGACATGCGCAGCTTGGCGATCATGCGCGAAACCGGCGCGCCAGTGGTGTTTGACGCCACCCACTCGGTGCAACTGCCCGGCGGCCTGGGCAGCGCCAGCGGAGGCCAGCGCGAGATGGTCCCGGTGCTGGCACGGGCGGCCGTTGCGGTGGGCGTCGCCGGTCTGTTCATGGAAACCCACCCGGACCCCGCCAAGGCCTTGAGCGACGGCCCGAACGCGGTGCCGCTCAAGCACATGAAAGCCTTGCTCGAGAACCTGATGGCGCTCGATGCCGTGACCAAGCGGCACGGTTTTCTGGAGCAGGGTTTCGCCTGAGAGATGCGCCACCATGAATCCTCTGGCGCCGGGATTTGGTTGTATATTTTTGCTTTGTTATTGAAAGAAGTCCATGAGTGCAATTGTTGATATCGTCGGTCGCGAAATTCTTGACTCG
The DNA here is from genome assembly GCA_963844495.1 of uncultured Pseudomonadota bacterium. Taxonomy (GTDB): domain Bacteria; phylum Pseudomonadota; class Gammaproteobacteria; order Burkholderiales; family Burkholderiaceae_C; genus Rhodoferax. Next base: position 84,007 of record CAWJOT010000055.1, on the reverse strand, counting down.
CGCGGAAACCCCACGGTGGAGTGCGACGTTTTGCTCGAGTCCGGCACCATGGGCCGCGCTGCCGTACCCTCGGGCGCATCCACTGGCAGCCGCGAGGCCATCGAGCTGCGCGACGGTGACCCGAATCGCTACCTGGGCAAGGGCGTGCTCAAGGCCGTCGAGCACATCAACACCGAGATTTCCGAAGCGGTGCTCGGGCTGGACGCGTCCGAGCAGGCTTTTCTGGATCAGACGCTGATCGATCTGGACGGCACCGAAAACAAATCAAGACTGGGCGCCAACGCCATGCTCGCGGTTTCGATGGCGGTGGCGCGCGCCGCCGCCGAAGAGTCGGGCCTGCCGCTGTACCGCTACTTTGGCGGCATGGCGGCAACGCAAATGCCGGTACCAATGATGAACGTGGTCAACGGTGGCGCGCACGCCAACAACAACCTCAACATTCAGGAGTTCATGATCATCCCCGTGGGCGCGCCAAGCTTTCGCGAAGCGCTGCGTTACGGCGCCGAGGTCTTTCAGGCGCTCAAGAAGATCCTGCACGACAAGTCGATGAGCGTGGCCGTCGGCGACGAAGGCGGCTTTGCGCCCAACGTTGCCAGCCACGAAGCGGCCATTGGGCTGATCCTGGAAGCGATCGACAAGGCGGGCTTTGTCGCTGGCGAGCAGATCGCCTTGGGACTGGACTGCGCCGCCAGCGAGTTCTACAAGGACGGCCAGTACCACCTCGACGGCGAGGGCCTGGTGCTGAGCTCTCAAGAATGGACCGACGTGCTTGCAAACTGGGTCGACAAGTATCCGATCATCAGCATCGAGGACGGCATGGCTGAAAACGACTGGGACGGCTGGAAGATCCTGACCGACCGCCTGGGCAAGAAGGTGCAAATCGTGGGCGACGACCTGTTCGTCACCAACACCAAGATCTTCAAGGAAGGGATCGAACGCGGCATTGCCAACTCGATCCTGATCAAGATCAACCAGATTGGCACGCTGAGCGAAACCTTCGCCGCCATCGAGATGGCCAAGCGCGCCGGTTACACCGCCGTCATCAGCCATCGCTCGGGTGAAACCGAAGACTCGACCATTGCCGACATTGCCGTGGGCACGAACGCGGGCCAGATCAAGACCGGCAGCCTGAGCCGTTCCGACCGGCTGGCCAAGTACAACCAGTTGTTGCGCATCGAAGAGGATCTGGGCGACGTCGCCAGCTACCCGGGTCGGCGCGCGTTCTATAACCTGCGCTAACGCATCATGGGTCGGCGTGTCGTCCCTGCCATCCTGCTCTTTTTGCTGCTTGCGGTGCAGGCGCAGCTATGGTTTGGCCGCGGCAGCATCCCCGCCGTGGCCCGGTTGACCGAGCAGTTGCGCGAGCAAAACCAGCTCAACGAGCAGGCGCAACTCGTCAACGACCAGCTCACCGCCGAAGTGCGCGATCTGAAGGAAGGTCTGGAAATGGTTGAGGAAAAGGCCCGGCTTGAACTCGGCATGGTCAAGCCCAACGAAATATTCGTGCAAATCGCGGCAAGCCCCACGACGCGAGCCAGTCGTTGACCAGGTTCACGCATCCGCCGTCTCGTGGTGGTTGTTTCACGGCGGCGGCGCACCTGTCCGCAGAACCAGGCAACCACCGTTGAGGGCGCCATTTTTAGGCGAAAAGTGTCGTTAGCGCCCGTGGAATGTGCGCAGGCAGCTACTGTTTTCATAGCGATTTGAGTCGCAGGCGGCTGGGTTGGGCATGCGGCTCACAATGCCGCGATGAATTCTTCCGGTGATACATCCGCCTGACGCAAAACACCTGCAAGGGTTCCGACTTTGACTTCGCTGTGCATAGGAATTACACAACCTTTTGAACCACGTCGCATGATGACGTGGCTACCGGACTGGCGAACCTTGGTGAATCCTAAACGTTCAAGCGTCTTGACGACAGCAGCCCCTGAGACGTGGGGCAATTTAGGCATGAGCTGGAACGCTGAACATTGTCACCAGCGGATGTCCGGGAGCCGGAAGCGGAAACTCAGATAAATAGAGCGTGGTTGCTTCCGTCAGATTGATAAGTGCCTCTTCAACGGTTTGGCCTTGGGTCGTAGTGCCTGTTTCAGGATTCAGGGCGATATACCCACCTTCTTCGGCATGTGTGAGAACAGCGGTGAGTTCCATGATTTTCTCCTACGAAAGAGCTAATTGTCGCGCAAACTTGATGTTGATGCCCAACGCCAAAGCTGACCGGCACACAGCATGAGCCGCAAAGCGGCTTCCTGCTGCTGCGTGTCCGTCAAGGCCAACGAAATATTCGTGCAAATGGCGGCAAGCCCCAAGACGCAGGCCAATCGTTGACCAGATTCAGGCACCTGAATTAGCACCGGGCGCAGTCCCGGTTCACGCATCCGCCGTCTCGTGGTGGTTGCTTCATAGCGGCGGCGGCGCACCTGTCCGCAGAACCACGGAACCACCGTTGAGTGCAATGTTTTCAGCGAAAAGTGCCACTATCGCCCGTGGAATGTGCGCGAGTCGCTATGGTTTTAATAGCGATTGAGTCACGCAAAGCGATGCCACATAGCGATTAACGTTTATTGGCCGCGCTGCCATGCCGAAAGAAACCGTGTTGGACTCAGCGTGCACGAGAAGTGTCGATAGAGTACCCACACGAACGAAGGGCAGCTGATCTGGAACTGGAGTTTTCCGGATACCTTTGCCATCACGGCTATGATGCCGGAGGCATACGTCAACACGAGGAGTATGGCATTGAAGGACGAACCAGCGCACAGGGGCAGTACCAAATCGAGAATACGGGACATCGCTTCCGAATTGATCAAGAAATACGAACTGCCACCTGATACACCGGTCCATATAGATGAGGTGGAAGTCGACGAGGAGCGGTGTTGGGAAGACGCTTACAAAGACTTCGAGGGCGGGAGCCGACCAGGCTTAAGGGCTAAGCTGTTCACTCAGTTCAACGGTGACTTGCTGAAGATCAAGATTGAGTTCATCAAGATTCGAGCGCAGGAGTTGATTGAACTCAGTACTCAACAAGCGACCGATGCAATTCGAAAGAAGCTCGATGCGGAACTGGCGGCAAAGCAGGAAATCGATAGACGTGAGCGCGAGCGAAAGTGCAAAGCCTCAACCGAGGACGACATCGAATTTGTTCTCAAGACTCGAAATGAATGTCGACCGTTATTAGATAGACTAACGAATCGAAGCTATGAGATCGTCGCTGAAACCATATCACCAAATGAACAATCGTGGACCGTTCGTTCGAAAACAAATGGGGCGACTTTTCGGCTCAACAATATTGAAGAGCTGCGGAAGCTCGTCTTCTGACCGCCTACGGTCCGACGAATATTGAGTTCCAAAATTCACGACATTGTGCTGACCAGGCCTGCTTGATGCCGAGGGTGCCGCAGTGGGTATGCAGAAAAGTGGTACTAGTAACCACGGCGTAGCCACAGCGCCAACACGCTTGGGAACGAACACTTCGTGTTGGTGGATGTCGGCGCAAGTCTAGGGAAGAGCCCAGTTGATTGGGCTTGCGCCTTGCGCCGTGAGAAGCCTGTTGGCACGTGAGAAGGGCTTCGAACCGAAGAACCCACGGCAGGCCGACCATGGGCTTGGGTGTACACTCTCCACGTACGGCACGTGGACTAGCAAATGCTTGAGGGAGCATGCCTCCGTACCCCACAGGACCGCCACGAGGGGGCGGCCGCGAGCGACGAGCGCCTTTACAGCAGCTTCTGTGACGGCCTCCCAGCCGCATCCATAGTGGGACTTCGGCCTGCCGGACTGAACAGTCAGCACCCTGTTGAGGAGCAAGACGCCCCGGTCCGCCCAAGGCCGCAGGTCGCCGTTCGGTGGCCGTGGTACCCCAACGTCGTCCATCAATTCCCGGTATATGTTATTCAGCGAGGCAGGCAAGGGGTGTACGTCTGGTTGCACCGAGAACGCCAAACCCATGGGATGCCCGGGCGTGGGGTAAGGGTCTTGGCCAACGATGAGCAACCGTACGCCGTCGAACGGGCGCATAAATGCACGCAGGCTGTCCTTGGCTGATGGAAGACATGCGCGACCTGCGGTAGATTCGCCGCGAAGGAACTGGCCGATTTCGCGGATGTTCGCGGCGAATGGGGCAAGTGCGGACGCCCAACCTGGGTCAACCAATTCCGCGAGCGAGGACCGAGGATTGCACATGTGTACAAGGTTAGCGTGATGCGCGCGCGAGATGGAAAGCGATGAAGTCGAGGTTCGCAATTATCGAGGGAGTTTGAATGAATCGAGCGAGAGGAGACCGCGGTGTACGGCTAAGAGTAGAACAAATACGACAGCAGCGCGATCATGGCGAGCGCGCCCAGGGAACTCCAAATCCCGCCGCTTCGCATTCTGCGCGCTAACGATGTTGGCCGCAATGCGCTGCGATACAACTTGGCAACTTCAACTGCTAGAGCCCGCATTTGAGCCTTTCCAACTTGATTAGTTTGCTCCAAACAAAAAGCGACAAACCCGGCAAGATATGTCAGATGCCCTATTTGCCCGCACAGAGATTTTCAACGCGAATGACTGGCTTGCCTATCCCCCATTTGGGGGATCCATCGAATGATCGATCCGGCGGGATGTGGTCAGTCAATGCCACGCTGACCACAAGCCCCCACAGGTTCGCCAGCCCCCATCCCCTCGGTCTGAAGCGCTGGGGGCGATAGCCGGGGCTACGGCCCGTGGATTTTGTGGACAAGCATTCGCGTCCAAACACGCTCACACAAAAAACTCCACTTCCAAGATCCCTGATTTGACGAGTCCGAGGAGGAGGTCCCGCCCGCGTACTCAATGCACGGTCGGCTCGGGCGGCGGTGCGCTGCCCTGCCCGGCAAACAGCCGCGCCACGTCCACCGCGTCAAAACGCTCTCGCGCACCGCAGAATTCACAGACGACTTCGATCTCGCCGCGCTCGGCGACGATGCCGTTGGCCTCGGGCGCGCCCAGCCCACGATCATCTTCGACACCCGCTCGCGACCGCAGGTGCATGAAAAGCGTGGCCCGGTCTCACCCGACCAGCGGTTCAAACAGCACCAGCGTTTCTTCCCAGAACAAACGGCGCAGAATCGTCGCCACATCGAGGGTCAACAACTCGTCGCGTTTCAGACTGGCGGCAAGCGTCGCGATCCGGTTGTAGTCCTCGTTGTGCCCCATGGCGTCGCTTTCGGTCGGGCTTGGCAGCCGCTGAATTAATCAGTCCGGCGGCGACCTTGTCGTCGGCCGCGAGCACCAGCGTGGTTTCGAGCTGTTCGCTTTGCAGCATGTACTGCTCGATCACCTCGCTGAGCCGGTCGAGTTCTTCCCCGCGCGGACCGTGCAAGGGGCACGACGCCTTGATACGGGTTTTGGCCCGGCACGGCGCTTTGCGGGTCCAGCGTGATGGCGCAGCGGCCCGTGTGCCCGGCATTGACCATCGCGCTCAAACCGGCATCGGCTGCGACCTCGCCGGTCACGGTCGCGGTCGCACGCAAGCCAAGGTCAGGCTGCACTTGCGCCACCACCAGTTTGACCGGGCCGTCGCCAACGATTTGCAGAGTGAGCGAGCCGTTGAATTTGATGCTCGATCGCATCAGCGTCGCCGCCGCCGCCAGTTCACCAAGCAAGCGTTGCACCGGCTGTGGATAGGGCTGCCCGGCGCCCGCACTGTGACGCTGCAGAATTTCGACCCAGGCATCGGTCAGGCGCACGATGGCGCCGCGAACCGGCAGGTCTTGAAACAGGAATTTATGCAGTTCGGACATGCTTCTTCAACCCGGCGCGAAAGCGCCGGGCGTTGCCGACGTACAGCTGCGCGCTTCTTTGCAGGCCTTCGATCTGCTCGGGCGAGAGTTGCCGCACGACCCGCGCCGGAGCACCCATGATCATGGAGCCGTCCGGGAACTCCTTGCCTTCGGTCACGAGCGAACCGGCACCGACCAGACAGCCCTTGCCGATCCTGGCACCGTTGAGCACGATGGCACCAATGCCGATCAGCGAGCCGTCGCCGATCGTACAGCCGTGCAACATCACGCGGTGCCCGACCGTCACGTCTTCACCGATGGTCAATGGCTTGCCGACGTCGGCGTGTAGCACGCTGGCGTCCTGAATGTTGGAGCCGCGTCCGATGCGGATGACGTCGGTATCACCACGGATCACCACGCCAAACCAGACGCTCACGTCCGCTGCGAGTTCCACGTTACCCATGACCTGGGCCCCGTCGGCGATCCAGACTGAATCTTCCAGCCTGGGCGCGACCCCATCGAGTTCAAATATTGCCATTGCCATTCCTTCGCTGTGAGTTCGTCGCGCGCTAGCCGCGCGGATGATGCGCCGCGTGCAGGGTCTTGAGCCGTTGCAGCGCGACGTGGGTATAGATTGTCGTGGTTGAAATATCGGCATGCCCGAGCAGCATCTGAACCGCGCGCAAATCAGCGCCATGGTTGAGCAAATGCGTGGCAAATGCGTGGCGCAAGGTATGCGGCGACAGCGGCACCGTGATACCGGCGCGCAGCGCATGCTTCTTGATGATCATCCAGAACATGACCCGGCTCATGGCGCTGCCAGCGCGTGTGCCGCGGTGCGTCACAAACAGGTCTTCGCTCTGCTTGCCAGCCAGCAGCGCGGCTCGCGCCCCCTCCAGGTAGCGCTTGATCCAGGCACCGGCTTCCTCGCCAAACGGAACCATCCGCTCCTTGTTTCCCTTGCCAAAAACCCGCAACACGTTCTCCGACAGACCGACATGGAACACCTTGAGCGTCACCAGCTCGCTCACGCGCAGGCCGCTGGCGTACATCAGTTCAAGCATGGTGCGATCGCGCACACCCAGCACCGACTCCGTGTCTGGTGCGCCCAGCAGCGCCTCCACTTGTTCTTCGGTCAGGGTTTTGGGTACCCGCAGGGCCTGCCTGGCGGCCTGCAGTTTGAGCGTTGGATCGGAGACGATCTGCCCTTCGCGCAGCGCCCAGTGAAAGTAGCGGCGCAAAACGGTGAGCCGACGATTCGCCGTGGTGGCCTTGCTCTGTCCATGCTTTGCACTGAAATACGCGCTCAGGTCGGCTTCGGTGGTCTGCGTCAAGGTTCGCTGGCGCTGCTCCAGCCAGCGCGCATAAAGTGAAAGATCGGTCCGGTACGCCGCCAGCGTGTTGCGAGACAAGCCTTCTTCCAGCCACAGGGCGTCGACGAAGGAATCAATGGAGGCATCACCATGCATGGTTCTTCAAGGTGCTCAAGACAGGTCCAGGGCAAATAGACGATGGAACATGACCAGTTTCGGAAAATTTGCCTGGCGTCTGCGGTTTGGCGAACCGGTCAACGTAGGGCCTCGCGCATTGATTGTATTGGCCTGCTCGCGGTGCCGCAGGTAACGGCATTGTTCACTGTTATTCTCGCCGGGTGAACTTCTTTCAACTCCTGTTCCCCGATTTTTCGCTGATCCTGGGCGGCTATCTCGTGTGCCGCTACACCGCGCTGAACCGCAGGGTATGGGAGCCGGTCGAGAGTCTGGTCTATTACCTGCTCTTTCCAGTACTCCTGTTTCACTCGATCATCAAGAGCCCGCTCAACCTTGCATCGGCCAGCAGCCTGATCGGTGCCGGCTGGGCGATGGGCCTGAGCGGCATCGCACTGGCGTATTCGATTCCGCGCTGGCCCGGATTTGCACGCTTCATCGACGCGCGCACGCACGCGGCGAGTGCACAGGTTGCGTTCCGCTTCAATTCGTTTATCGGCCTGGCACTGGTCGACCGCCTGGCTGGCCCCAGGGGCGTGCTGCTGCTTGCCATCCTGATCGGCGTCTGTGTGCCCCTGTTCAACGTCGGCGCCGTCTGGCCGATGGCCCGCCACGGCGGGCGTGGCCTGGTTCGCGAACTGGTGCGCAATCCCCTGATCATCGCCACCGCATCGGGCCTTTGTGCCAACCTGCTGGGCTTGCGCCTGCCGGTCTGGCTCGAGCCCACAGTCAGTCGCATCGGAGCGGCCTCACTGGCGATGGGCTTGATGGCCGCCGGGGCGGGCATGCAGTTCGGTGCCATCGGTCGCGCCAAACTGCTGGCAGCCACCGTGCTCGGCATCAAGCACCTCCTGCTGCCGCTGGTGGCACTGGGCTTTGCGCGCGTGTTTCAGCTCGACCCGGTTCAAACCACGGTGCTGCTGGCCTTCTCTGCGCTGCCCACGGCGTCGAGTTGCTACGTGCTGGCCGCACGCATGGGCTATGACGGCGCCTACGTCGCCGGACTCGTCACGCTGTCAACGGTCCTTGGCATGCTGAGCCTGCCGTTTGCGCTGGGCGTATTGCAGTCGCTATGATTTTCATAGCAGCTTACGCTTGCCAGACGGGCGTTGCAGACTAAACCGGCCGCAAGTGGTTAGCTCCCTTGTTGTGAGTTGCAATTGCAATACAATCGCAACATGAAGACCGCAACTATTCCACCCATTCGCGTCGCACCTGAGTTCAGGCTTGAAGTTGAAGGTGTTCTTGAGCACGGCGAAACACTTTCAGAATTTGTTGAGAGCGCAGTGCGTCAGACCGTTTTGAAGCGCAAGCATCAAGCTGAATTCCTGCGCCGGGGCATCGCCGCAATCGAAGAAACAAGACTTGCTGGCGCAGGCATTGCGGCGGAAGCGGTTGTTGCCAAACTGGAAGCCAGGCTGGCGGCTGCACGCAGAACCCAATCGCACCGCAATTGATGATTTGCACGGTTCAGTTCAGCGCTGCCGCGGAGGAAGATCTGCAGGAGCTATTTGATTTTGTTCTCCAGCGCGAACTCGACAGTGAAACGGGTGACCTTGACATCGCGCAGAGAGCGCTCCAGGCCATTAAAGACGGTATAGGCTTTTTGAAAGCGTCTCCATTTGCCTGTCGCAAGGTTGGGGACAATCCTTTCGTTCGCGAACTCGTCATCACGTTCGGAAACTCAGGCTATGTGGCGCTATTTGAAATAGTCGATGACAGCACCGTCATCATTGGCGCCATTCGCCACCAACGCGAAGACGATTACCATTGATTCAGCACTACACCGCAATCAATTAGCTATGACTTTCATAGCTGCTAGCGCTCGCAAGACGGGCGTTTCGGGCTGATTTGCTGCTCGAGTGGCGCGGACGTCGGGGGGCCACCAGGGTCGTTTCGCGCTCCGACCTAGGGTAATTACCGGTGCGCCAATGAAACAATTGGATTAGACTTTAGATATGTTGAATCAAGTGTTTCATGATTAGTTCCAAATTATTTGCCAAAGCCCCACTCGACGGCCTGAGTCCCGAACTGCTGCGGGCGGCGCGCTGGATCGAGGCACATCCGCGCGAGGTCGCACTGCACTCGATGCGCGAGTGCGCACGACGCGCGGTGCTGGCCCCGGCGACGCTGACCCGGCTTTCACAGGCCCTTGGCTTCGATGGCTTTGAGGCGGTCAGACGGCTGTGCCAGGAATCCTTTGCGGCGCAGGCTGGGTATGCCGGGCGCGCCGAGGTCTTTCAGGCAAGCGCGCGCGACAGCGGCGATTGGCTCGCGCTGCTCAATGAAACCCAGCACGCCAACACGGCATCGGTGGCTGGGTTGAATCACCCCAGTCAACTTGAGGCGGCCGCCGATGCCATGCTCCGGGCGCGTCGCACCTACTTTCTGGGCATGCGCGCCAGCCTTGGCTTGGCGTCGTACCTGCATTACACGTATGGGCTGCTGGCATCCAACGGGGTTCTGGTGCAGGGCCTGGGCGGTACTCTTGCCGACCAGATCGGCGAAATTGGCCGCGACGATCTGCTGGTTGCCATATCCTCAGCGCCGTACACCCGGCAAACGGTTGACGCAGTGGCTCAGGCGCAGGAACAAGGCGTTGGCCTTCTGGTGCTGACCGACAGCGCACTCTCGCCGATTGCCCGGTCAGCGGCCCATGTGCTGCTGTTTCGGGCCGACAGCCCGTCGTATTTCAATTCCATGGCTGGCGCGTTGGCACTGGCCGAAGCCCTGGCCGCCGCGGCAGCAGTCAGCGGCGGACGCGAGGTGCTCGCACGCCTGCAGTCAAGGCAGGAACAACTCAACCGGGGGCACGCTTATTGGGAACAGCGCCCGGACAAAGCCACACCCTTGAGTGCATCGAACGTTTCGGAAAAAGGTTGATTGTTATGGCCACTCCATCCACGCACGTATTTCATCGCCATCTGCAGCGTACGCCCCCCGTTGCACGGGGCGGCCAAGGCGTCTACTTGACGGACGCCCAAGGCAAGACCTACATCGACGCTTCGGGCGGCGCGGCCGTATCGTGCCTGGGGCACGGGCACCCGGACGTGCTGGCCGCCATGCACGCCCAGATTGACAAGCTGGCCTATGCCCACACCAGTTTTTTTACCACCGAAGTCGCGGAAACCCTGGCCGACAAACTGATTGAGGGGGCACCCCAGGGCATGAGCCAAGTGTATTTTGTCAGTGGCGGTTCCGAGGCAATGGAAGCGGCGCTGAAAATGGCGCGCCAGTATTTTGTTGAAATCGGCCAGCCGCAGCGTCAGCACTTCATTGCACGGCGCCAAAGCTACCACGGCAACACGCTGGGCGCGCTGGCCATTGGTGGCAACCAGTGGCGCCGCGAGCCTTTTGCGCCGCTGCTGATGCCCGTCACCCACGTCTCGCCCTGCTACCCGTACCGCGAGCAGACCACCGACGAAACGGCCGAGCAGTATGGACAACGGCTGGCCCAGGAATTGGAGCGGGCCATTCTTGATCAGGGCGCCGACCGCGTGATCGCTTTTGTCGTTGAAACCGTCGGCGGTGCCACCGCTGGCGTCCTGGTGCCGGTGCCCGGCTACTTCAAGGCGGTGCGCGAGGTCTGCGACCGCTACGGCGTGTTATTGATCCTCGATGAAGTCATGTGCGGCATGGGTCGCACCGGTACGCTGCATGCGTGTGAGCAGGAGGGCGTCGTGCCCGACTTGCTGGCAATCGCCAAAGGTCTGGGCGGCGGTTACCAGCCCATCGGAGCCGTCCTGGCACAAGCCAGGATCGTCGATGCGATGCGCACGGGCTCGGGCTTTTTCCAGCACGGTCACACCTACCTCGGGCATGCCGTTGCATGTGCGGCGGCGCTGGCGGTGCAGCAGGTGTTCGAACGCGACAAGTTGCTTGCGCAAGTGCGCGCGCGCGGCGCATTCCTGCAGCAACTGATGCAGCACACCTGGGGCGAACACTCCCATGTTGGCGACATTCGCGGTCGCGGCCTGTTCTGGGGCATTGAGCTGGTGCAAAATCGCGCTAGCAAAGCACCGTTTGATATTGCACGTAAACTGCATGTCGGCATCAAGCAGCAGGCGATGGCGCGCGGCTTGATGGTTTACCCGATGGGCGGCACGGTCGATGGCCGCGAAGGCGATCACGTGTTGCTGGCACCTCCTTTCATCAGCAGCGAGTCCGAGCTGAGCATGGTGGTGGAGCGCCTTGATGGGGCGCTGGCAGCGGCATTGAAAGCGCAGTGAACGAAGTTTTTTTACAACCAGGAGAACCTAAATGACCAAAAAGTTTGCATTGAGCGCCTTGTGCGCAAGCGTCGCGATGAGCGCCATGCTGGTATCAGCACCGGCCATGGCCCAACAAAAATTTGTCACCATTGGCACCGGTGGTGTCACCGGCGTCTACTACGCCGTGGGCGGTGCTATTTGCCGCCTGGTGAACAAGGAACGCGCCAAGACCAACGTGCGCTGCTCGGTCGAGTCCACGGGCGGCTCGGCATACAACGTCAACACGATCAAGGCCGGAGAACTCGACTTCGGTATGGCGCAATCCGATGTCCAGGCCCAGGGCTACAACGGCGTCGGCGCATTCAAGGCGCCCATTCCTGAATTGCGCTCGGTGTTCTCGGTGCATCCCGAGCCCTTCACCCTGGTGGCACGCAAGGAAGCCAACATCCACAGCTTCACCGACCTCAAGGGCAAGCGCGTCAACATCGGCAATCCGGGTTCCGGAACGCAGGCAGCGATGATGGACCTGCTGGCCGCGATGAACATGAAGACCTCGGATTTCTCGCTGGCCTCCGAACTCAAGGCCGATGAACATGGCGCGGCCCTGTGCGACAACAAGATCGACGCCTTCTTCTACGGCGTCGGTCATCCGTCGGCGAATATTCAGGACCCGACGACCGCCTGTGGCGCGCAACTGGTGCCGATCACCGGTCCCGGCGTTGATGCCCTGGTGAAGAAGCACTCGTACTTCGCCTACACCACGATTCCTGGCGGCATGTATTCGAACAATCCGCAGCCGACCAAGACCTACGGCGTACTCGCCACCATGGTGACTTCGGCCAAGGTACCGGCAGACATGGTCTATCTCATCACCAAAGCGGTGTTCGACAACTTCGACGAATTCAAGAAGCTGCACCCAGCCTTCGCCCATCTCGATCCGAAGAACATGGTCGTCGACGGTTTGACCGCGCCCCTGCATGAAGGTGCAGCCCGCTACTACCGCGAAAAGGGGTGGATCAAATAAGGGCAACTGCCCGATAGCCTCCCGTCACCCCCTATAGGTCCGTGGCCGTTTGGAAAGTCCCAAGCGGCCACTTCTTCATTTCGCGCCCGACGGCGCCGGGCCCCCAGGCCAGGAGAACACCATGACAGCTCCCACACAGTCTTCATCGCCGGTGGATGTCCAGCAACTCGTGCAAGAAGCCGACCTTGGCGGCCGCAGCCCAACCGGGCTGGTCAAGACGCTGCTATTCGCCATCTGCATCGGCTGGTCGCTCTTGCAGTTGTGGTACGCATCACCATTGCCATTCACGCTACGCATCTTTGTGCTCAACGCCACGGAGATGCGTTCGCTGCATCTGGCGCTGGCATTGTTGCTGGCCTACCTGGCCTATCCGTTTGGCAAGCGCTCCTCGCGCACATCCATCCCCTATCTGGACTGGACGCTGGCGCTGGTCGGCGCGTTTTGCGCCGGCTATCTATTTTTGTTTTACCGGGAGCTTTCCGAGCGTCCCGGCCAGCCGACGACGTTTGACATCGCCGTTGCCGTGGCGGGCATGTTGTTGCTGCTCGAGGCCACGCGTCGCGTGGTCGGCCCGCCGATGGCCATCATCGCCAGTCTGATGCTGGTGTATGCGTTCGCCGGAGCCTACATGCCAGATGCGATTGCCCACAAGGGCGTGTCTCTCGCAAAGGCAGTGTCGCACTACTGGGTCACCACCGAAGGCGTGTTCGGCGTTGCCCTGGGTGTTTCGGCCAGCTACATTTTTCTGTTCGTCCTGTTCGGCGCCCTGCTCGAAAAAGCCGGTGCCGGCAGCTATTTCATCAAGGTGGCGTTCGCGCTGCTCGGGCATTTACGCGGCGGGCCGGCCAAGGCGGCAGTCGTCTCCTCGGGTTTGATGGGCATGATCTCGGGCTCATCGGTGGCCAATGTCGTGACCTGCGGCACTTTTACCATTCCCCTGATGAAGCGCGTCGGCTATACCCCGGAGAAGGCTGGCGCGATCGAGACCGCCGCCGGCGTGGACGGGCAGATCATGCCGCCCGTGATGGGGGCCGCGGCGTTTCTGATGGCTGAGTACGTTGGCGTTCCTTACATCGAGATCGTCAAGAACGCCGCTTTGCCGGCGGTGATGTCCTACATAGCGCTGTTCTACATTGCCCATCTGGAAGCCTGCAAGGCGGGTATCCACGGTTTGCCGCGCAGGCCGGGAGCGTCAACGCTGCGTCGACTGTTGGGCTTTGGCATGACCGCTTGTGGTGTGATTCTGCTCGCCAACGCCGTCTATTACGGCTTGGGCTGGCTCAAGCCCGCGCTGGGCGGCGGCGCGATCTGGGTCATCGTCCCGGCCCTTGCCGCGGCTTACATTGGCATCGTCAAGCTGGTTTCCTTGGAACCCGACCTGGCGATTGATGACCCGGACGCCGAAATGCTGGTGCTGCCACCGGTCAAGGAGACGATCCTGGCCGGACTGCATTACCTCCTGCCGGTCGTGCTCCTGATCTGGGCGCTTATGGTCGAAGAACTGTCGCCGGGCCTGTCTGCCTTCTACGCAACCGTTTCATTGATGGTGATCCTGTTGACGCAAAAGCCGCTGCTGGCCTTTTTCCGAGGCGAGGTCAATCCACTTGGCCGGATCAAACTTGGATGGACCGACCTGGTCCAGGGGCTTGAATTGGGCGCGCGCAACATGATCGGCATCGGCATTGCCACGGCTTGCGCCGGCATCATCGTCGGCACGGTGACGGTGACCGGCCTCGGTCTGGTGATGACCGACCTGGTTGAGGCCATCTCGGGTGGCAATCTGATGGGCATGCTGGCACTGGTTGCGGTGGCCTGTCTGATCCTGGGTATGGGCATGCCAACGACCGCAAATTACATCGTGGTTTCGACCCTGATGGCACCGGTGGTGGTCGAGCTTGGCGCGCAGTCGGGCCTGGTGGTTCCCTTGGTCGCCGTGCATATGTTTGTTTTCTACTTTGGATTGATGGCGGATGTCACGCCGCCGGTCGGTCTGGCCTCCTTTGCCGCTGCGGCGATTGCGCGAGCGGACCCGATCAAGACCGGGATCCAGGCGTTCTGGTACAGCATCCGCACGGGCATCCTGCCCTTCATGTTTATCTTCAACACCGACTTGCTGCTGATCGGCATTCATTCCTGGTGGCGTCTGTTGATGACGATTGTGATCTCGATCACCGGGATGCTGGTGTTCGCCGCGGCCACCCAGGGATGGTTCATGCGACGCAGCCGCTGGTATGAGTCGGTCGCCTTGCTGCTCGTGACCTTCAGCCTGCTGCGGCCCGGTTTCTGGCTGGATCAGTTTACCGAGAAGTACCGCGTTGAGCCAGGCGCGCGGCTGGTCGAATTGGCCAGCGCCGCGCTACCGGACTCGAGCTTGCGCGTGCGCATTGCCGGCACGTCTCTCGAAGGCGACAAGGTCCAGAAAACCGTGCTGCTGCCGTTGCAGGGCGAAGGCGCCGGACCGCAACGCATTGCCAAGGCCGGACTGACGATCATGACCACGCCAGAGGGTGTGCAGGTCGGCGCCGTGAGCTTGAGGGGCCGCGCCGAAAAAGCCGGTTTCGAGCAAGGATTCGTGGTCACCGGCATCGAAGTGCCAACCGATCGCATGGCCAAGGAGTGGTTGTATTTGCCAGCGCTGCTGCTGATGGCCGCCATCATTGGACTCCAGCGCCTGCGTCGTGATGAACCGGCGAAGCCCGCGCGGCCTGCGGTGAGCTAAGCCAGCTAACAAACGGGGCAAGCCGCCACGCCGTCATCATGGCCCCGAGCGAGCAAGCGGCAACCGACGCACTACCCAGAGTCCTCTGGCCGCTGCTGTTTGGCAACTTTGTCATCGGCACCGGGGTCATGGTGGTGCCCGGTACGCTCAACGAGATCAGCAGTTCGCTGGCGATCTCGGTGCCGGTTGCCGGGCAGTTGATTTCCGCCGCCGCGGTGGTGATGGCCATTGGCGCACCGCTGTTCGCCAGCGTTGTGGCGGGATGGGACCGTCGCCGCCTGCTGACGCTATCCTTGCTGTGGTACGCCGTCTTCCTCGGTCTGTGCGCGTTGATGCCAGGCTTTGCTTCGCTGATGGTGATGCGCGTGCTGGCGGTCGTCTCACCGGCCATTTTTACACCACAGGCGGCGGCCTGCGTCGGTCTGCTGGTCACGCCGCAACAACGCGGGCGCGCCGTCACGTTTATCTTTTTGGGCTGGTCGGTAGCCTCGGTGCTGGGAATGCCACTGGGTGCGTGGATCGGGGGCACGCTGGGCTGGCGCAGCGCGTTTGCGTTTGTCGCGCTGCTTAGCCTGGTGAGCGCACTGTGGCTTTGGCGCGTCTTGCCCAACGGCATCGCGCCGCCGGCCTTGTCGAAGGCGGCCTGGGGTGAAACCTTGAGGTCAAAAGCGCTGATGTACTGCGTCGCGGTGACGGTGCTGTTTTCAGCCGGGCAATTTGTGCTGTTCTCCTACTTTGCCCCCTACTACAAGGCGCAGTTGCAGATTACACCGATGCAGTTGGGACTGCTGTTTGCGTGGTTTGGCGCGTTTGGCCTGATCGGCAATGTATTGATGTCGCGCCAGATTGACCGCATTGGCGCACCCCGCGCGGTTATGCTGGGAGTTGGCAGCGTGGCCCTGAGCCTGCTGCTGTGGCCGCTGGGCACCAGCGTGCTGCTGGCCGCGCTGATTACCATCCCCTGGGGTCTGGGCTGCTTTGCCTCCAATTCGGCGCAGCAGGCCCGCCTGGTGGGCATTGCCCCGGCACTGGCATCGGCGTCGATTGCGCTGAACACTTCAGCTATGTACGCCGGGCAGGCGCTGGGTGCGAGCAGCGGCGGCTATCTGATCGGCCAGGTTGGCCTGGGCGCCCTGCACTGGTTCGGTTTGGCCGGTTTGCTCGCGGCCATGGCGATGAGCTGGTGGGCCGCTCAGCAAGGCCCACATCGGGCTACCGCCGCGCCAGGAAATTGACGCCAGGCGGCGCGCGGCCGCGAGGCTACTCCCGGTAAAACACCTCGACCCGGCCCTTCAACTTGATCAGCAGCGGATGGCCCTTGCGATCGAGCGTCTTGCCCGCAGGCACCTTGATCCAGCCTTCGGTGATGCAGTATTCACTCACGTCGAAGCGATCCTTGCCGTTGAACCGGATACCCACGTCGTGTTCAAACACCGCCGCTACATAAAAAGGGCTCCCTGGGTCAACCGACAGGTGGTCGGGCAGTGGCGGAAATGTGGCGGTCTCGTTCATCAGGTTTCCTTGGTCGATTCACGCGAATCTGCATCCATTGTGCTGTATTTGCTGCGGGTTTCACTTATCGCATGCGCTGTGCAGCCCACAACGATTGACGCTTCCGCAATTCGCGACAGCCGTTGCTGCGGTCCATTTGTCATTGCGAGGAGCGCAAGCGACGTGGCAATCGCAATGACAGCCGGTAATGTCATGATTTACGGAAGTCTCAATAGCTAAACGGCAAGCGCCCACGCCACATGCTCACGCACCAAAGCAACGGGGTGCTCCGAGCGCTTCGCCAGCGCTGCAACCAGGCCTGGGTCGCGCTCAGCGCGAAGCGCATTGCCCAGCGCTACGGCGATATTGCGCAGCCAGCGCTCGTGGCCGATGCGCCGGATTGGGCTGCCTTCGGTGCGGCGCAAGAATTCGGCCTCACTCCAGGTAAATAGTTCGGCAAGTTGGCTGCCGACCAGCCCGTCGCGCTCATTAAAATCGGGCAAGACGCTGCGCTGCGCATATTTGTTCCAAGGGCAGACCAGTTGACAGTCGTCACAGCCGTAGATGCGGTTGCCCAGCAGCGGCCGCAGTTCAAGCGGGATCGGCCCCGCGTGCTCGATCGTCAGGTAGGAGATACAGCGTCTGCCATCGAGCTGATACGGCGTAACGATGGCCTGCGTCGGGCACACGTCGATGCAGGCCCGGCAACTGCCACAGTGCGCGGGCTGCGGCGCGGTTTCGGGCAGCGCCACGTCAACGAATATCTCGCCCAGAAAGAACATCGAACCGGCTTCGCGATTGAGCACCAGCGTGTGTTTGCCGCGCCAGCCCTGACCACTGCGCGTGGCCAGTTCGGCTTCGAGCACCGGGGCCGAATCGGTAAAAACGCGGTGCCGAACCGGACCCAGCTCACTGGCGATGCGCTCGCTCAATTGCTGCAGGCGGTTTCGCATCACCTTGTGATAATCGCGTCCCCTGGCATACAGCGAAATGACGCCTTCTCGTGGGCGGCGCAGGCGCTCGAACTCGATCGCCTGCCAACCTTGGGCCGTGACCGTGGGCAGGTAATCCATGCGCGCCGTGATGACACTAACCGTGCCGGGAACCAGCTCGGCCGGGCGCGCGCGCTTGAGGCCGTGCGCAGCCATGTAGGCCATGTCAGCGTGAAACCCTCGCGCCAGCCAGGCTGATAATCCAGCTTCAGATGAAGACAGATCAACGTCGGCGACGCCAATTTGCGAGAATCCAAGTTCCCGGGCCCAGGCCTGAATCCTTGTTAGCCATTGACTGGCGTTGACCTGATGATCGAATTGGCTCACCAGCCCATTGTAAAAAGCCTGCACTGGCCCGACGAAACCGCAACCGGGCTGTTTGCCGTCAGGCTCGCTGCGCAGCCGCTGCTGCGCAACGCCTTCATCGAATTGCGCGGCGACCTTGGCGCTGGCAAGACGACGCTCGCGCGGCATCTGCTGCAGGCCCTGGGAGTGAGCGGGCGCATCAAGAGTCCAACCTACGCCGTCGCAGAGAGCTATGAACTCGAAAACCTCACCGTCTGGCACTTTGATTTCTACCGGTTCCGGGACCCGCGCGAATCCGACGATGCGGGCTTTCGCGACATCTTTGCCAGTCCCGGTCTGAAGCTTGCCGAGTGGCCGGAAAACGCCGCTGGTTTCCTTCCGCGCGCAGACTTGGTGATCCATCTCGAAGTTCTGGACGACGCAGCCAGAGCAGTTACGGTGCGCCCGCAAACCAGAACTGGCGTAGCCCTGCTGGAGGCGGCGCTCTCGTGAAACGGCGCACGTTGCTGCAGACGAGTTCGCTGGTGCTGCTTCTGGGCAAGACACAGCTTGCCGGTGCCGCGACGATTCTGGCGGTACGCATCTGGCCAGCGCCTGATTACTCTCGCGTGACCATTGAGTCGGACGTCCAGCTCGAGATCAAACAGTTCTTTGTCGCCAGTCCACCGCGCCTGGCAGTGGACATTTATGGCATTGAACTGAACCCGGCGCTGAAGACACTGGTGGCCAAGGTTGACGCGAATGATCCGACGATTGCCGGCATTCGGGTCGCGCAAAATGCGCCGGGCGTGGTGCGTCTGGTGCTGGACCTGAAGCAGGCGGTTTCGCCGCAGGTCTTTACGCTGGCGCCGGTGGCGGCCTATCGCCACAGACTGGTGTTTGACATGTATCCGACGCAGGTGGCCGACCCGTTGGAAGCACTGATCGCATCGCGGCTCAAGGGCGATGCTGGCGCTGCACCGTCGACCGGCGCCGGGCGTTCGCAGTCACCCGACCCACTGGGTGAACTGATCGCTCGCCAGGCGAGCAATCCTGCGACCCGGCACGCCGGAGCCGATCCGCTGCCGGTGCCAGCCGCGGACGAACCTGTCACCGACCGCCTGATCATCATCGCGCTGGACCCCGGGCATGGCGGCGAAGACCCGGGCGCAATTGGCCCGGGGGGCACGCGGGAAAAAGATGTCGTGTTGCGCATTGCCCATTTGCTGCGCGAGCGTATCAACGCCAGCGTCATCAACGGCAACACGGTACGCGCCTACCTGACGCGCGATGCAGATTTCTTTGTTCCCTTGCACGTTCGCGTACAAAAGGCACGCCACGTGCAGGCCGATCTGTTCATCAGCATTCACGCCGACGCCTTCTTTACGCCGCGCCCGCAAGGCGCGAGCGTGTTCGCACTCAGCCATGGCGGAGCCTCGAGCAGCGCGGCGCGCTGGATGGCCGAACGGGAGAACAAGGCCGATCAAATTGGCGGGCTGAACCTGAAGATCCGCGACACCCAGGTTAAACACGCTATTTATGACATGAGCACCACGGCGCAGATCAACGACAGCCTCAAACTTGGCGGCGCCATGCTCGGCGAGATTGCCCGCGTGGGCAAACTGCACAAGGGCAAGGTCGAGCAGGCTGGCTTTGCCGTGCTCAAGGCCCCTGATATTCCCAGCGTACTGGTGGAGGCCGCCTTCATCAGCAACCCTGAGGAAGAAGCCAAGCTCAACAGCGACGACTATCAGCAACGGCTTGCCAACGCGTTGATGCGCGGCATTGAGGGGTATTTTTCGAAGAACCCGCCACTGGCGAGAAACCGCAAGGTGAGCTGAGCCTGTGTCAGCTTCGCGCGCTGCGGCGCGAGCGCCAGGCACCAAACAAAATGACAAAGCCCGGGATCAGGATCATGGCCCAGATGATCTTGTCCAGGTGCTGTTTCACCCACGGGAAATTGCCGAAGAAGTAGCCCACGGTGATGATACTCACGACCCACAGCGCGCCGCCGCTGACATCGAACAGCGTGAACTTGGCGCGGGTCATCCGTGCCACGCCCGCGACAAAGGGCGCGAAGGTGCGCAAAAAGGGCATGAACCGGGCCGCCACGATCGTGATGCCACCGTAACGCTCGTAAAAGTCGTGCGCATTGTCAAAGGCGGCCTTATTGAACAGGCGCGAGTTCTCCCACTGGAACACGCGCGGTCCGAAGTGACGCCCCAGCGCGTAATTGGACTGGTTGCCCAGCACCGCCGCAGCCAGCAGCAGGCCAACGGACAGTGGATAGCTCATCAGTCCGACGCCGCACATGGCACCGACCACAAACAACAGCGAGTCGCCGGGCAGGAACGGCATGATCACGACGCCTGTTTCGACAAAGATCACGAGAAACAACAGCGCGTAGACCCACAGCCCGTAGTTGCGCACAAAGATCTCGAGATGCTTGTCGACGTTGAGAATGAAGTCCAACACAAAGCTTAGCAGTTCCATGGGTGTGGATTATCCCCGCCAACTTAGAATGAGCCCGGTGAACGCCGCCCCACCCGCCCCTGCCCGCCGCCCGATTCTTGAACTGCCCGGCGAGCTGATCAGCCAGATTGCCGCCGGCGAGGTGGTGGAGCGACCGGCCTCGGTGGTACGCGAACTCGTCGACAACGCGCTGGACGCCGGCGCCAGTCAGGTCACGGTACGTCTGCTCGCCGGTGGAGTGCGACTGATTTCGGTCGAAGACAACGGCACTGGCATCGTGCCCGCAGAACTGCCCATGGCGCTCAGGCGTCACGCCACCAGCAAGATCCACAGTCTGCAGGACCTGGAGTCGGTGGCCACCATGGGCTTTCGTGGCGAGGCCCTCGCTGCTATACATTCAATAGCTGACTGCGCAATTACCTCAAGGGCTACCGACGAATCAACCGCATACAGAATAGACGGCAGCACGGGTGAGATCAGTCCGGCGGCACGCGCCGTCGGGACCACGGTCGAAGTCAAGGAACTGTTTTTCAGCACACCGGCGCGGCGCAAGTTTCTCAAGACCGACGCTACCGAACTCGCGCATTGCGTGGAGGCACTGCGTCGCCACGCGCTGGCCCGACCCGAGGTCGGTTTTGCCCTCTGGCACGAAGGCAGACTGGTCGAGCAGTGGCGAGCCTGCCTCGCTGATGAACACGTGTCGCGGCTCAATCAGCGCCTGCAGGACGTGCTCGGCGGCGATTTTGGCGAGCGCTCGATTGCGCTGGACTGGCGCACGCAGGCGAACCGACTCGAGCACACACCCGCGGTACGGGTATGGGGGCGCGCGGGCATTCCCGAAGCCGCGCGCTCGCGCTCCGATCAGCAGTACTGTTACGTGAACGGCCGGTTTGTACGCGACAAGGTCCTCACGCACGCCGTGCGCAGTGCCTACCAGGACGTGCTGCACGGGCAGCGCCATCCGGTGTATGCGCTGTACGTCGAGATCGACCCGGCCCGACTGGACGTCAATGTGCACCCGACCAAGATCGAGGTGCGCTTTCGCGACAGCCGGGAGGTGCACCAGGCGGTGCGGCACGCACTGCAAGACGCACTGGCAAAGTCGCACGCCGGTCGCACCGACGCCAGCGTGCAAGGTCTGGCATCCTTCACCGGTTATGCATCAAATCAGCCTGCAGAGCCTATGTATTCTGCACAGCCAGCTATCAATTTTGAAGCAATTGGCGGACATAAAGTCAGTGATTTGGGTGCTCAGTGGGATCCGCCCGGGGCCGCCTCCGGTGCCGACAGTTCCATTTCCATCCAGCCGCTGCCTGCCCTGCCCGCAACGGAGTTGCCGTTGGGGCAGGCTCTGGCTCAGTTGCAAGGCATTTACATCCTGGCCGAGAACACGCAAGGCCTGATCATTGTCGACATGCACGCGGCACACGAGCGCGTGCTGTACGAGCGTCTGAAAATGCAGTGGGAGACGGCGGGTGTGCGAAGTGGCGAGCACCGACTCCAGTCGCAACCCCTGTTGATCGCCGCGACGTTCGCGGCCACGCCGAACGAAATCGCCACCGCCGAGGCCAGCAGCGAGGTCCTGCAGGCGTTTGGGCTGGAGATCACCCCCTTGTCTGGAAAGACGCTGGCGGTGCGTGCCGTGCCAACGACGCTGGCGCAGGGCGACGCGGTCGAGTTGGCGCGCTCGGTGCTGGCTGAACTTGCGCAGGTCGATGCGAGTACCGTCGTTGAGCGCGCACAAAACGAGTTGCTCTCGACCATGGCATGCCACGGCGCCGTACGCGCCAACCGTCGCCTGTCACTCGAAGAGATGAACGCCTTGCTGCGCCAGATGGAAACCACTGAACGCTCCGACCAGTGCAATCATGGCCGCCCGACCTGGCGCCAGATCAGCCTGCCCGAACTCGACAGACTCTTTCTGCGTGGGCGATAGCTCGCTCAGGACGCCCGCACGTGGGTGGTGAAGTCCGCGGCTTGGCCCGGCGCTATCGGCCCCGGCCAGGTTCATGGCTTGAGCGTCGCCCTGCCCATCTGCCAGAGCAGAAAACTGTAGATATCGGCCGACATTGCGTACCGCTGCGTCGCGGTGCTGCCGATGCCATGCCCGGCCTGCAGGTCCAGACGTAACAGCACCGGTTTGCCACTGCTGCTGGCCGCTTGCAGGCGCGCTGCGGCCTTGGCACTTTCCCAGACGTCGACGCGCGGGTCGTTTATACCGTGCACGAGCAGGACCGCCGGGTAGGCGACCCCATCGCGGATATGGTGATAGGTACTCATCTCGAACAGGGCCGGGAATTCTGCCGGGTTGCCGGCACTGCCGAACTCCGAGGTATTGGTGATGCCATTGGCGCTGTGTTCCGACCTGACCGTGTCCATCATGCCAACGTTGAAGATGGCAGCGGCGAACAGTTCCGGCGCGGTGGTGACGGCGCGGCCCACAAAAATGCCCCCGGCGCTGCCTCCGGTGATGGCGAGTGTCTTCGGGGTTGCGTAGCCGCGCGCAATGAGCTCACGCGCGCACGCCACGCCATCGAGCCAGGTGTTGTGCTTGGTGGCTTTGAAGCCAGCCTTGTACCAGTCGTTTCCATACACGCCACTGCCACGGACATTGGCATAGGCCATCACGCCACCGTGCTCGATCCAGACCATCGTTGAGGGCGAAAAATGCGCGGTTTCCGAAAAGCCATAGGCACCGTAGCCATCGAGCAGCGTCGGGTTGTTGCCATCGAGCTTGATCCCCTTCTTGTGCAGGACCGTCATGGGAATCAGGGTCCCGTCATGACTGGGTGCCATCAGTTCGGTGATCTCGATCTCCGGAAAAACCGGTTGCGACAGCCGACTCCGCAGGCGCGCATCGACCAAGGTCTTGCCGTCATCGACGAAGGTTTGCGGCAGTTGCGTCCAGCCACTGAGTGTGTACAGGATGTCGCTGTAGGCGTAGGCCGGATCGGCGTGGACCGTGGCGGCGCCCACAAACGGCAGCGCCAGGGCATGCCCCACCGTATCGCCGTCCGCGTAGCGCCGTACGCTGACTGAAGTTCCCTCGCGAATGCTCGCCACCAGGCTGTCTCTGTTCAGCGAGAAGTCCTCCAGCACGGCACCCTCTGGCGGTGTGGCAACCACACGCGCGAGCGCGAGCTGCGGCTGCTTCAGGTCAAGTTTCAATACCTGGTTGCGCGGAGCATGCAGATAGGTCATCAGGTAGGCAGCGTCGCCCTTGAGTGCCACCTCGGTGATCTTGTCGGCGTAGCCGGAGATCGGCTGCCAGGGCACATCGGGCTTGCCCAGATCAGCCGCCTTGGCGACAAACAGCAAGCCTTCGGGCAAGGTCGTGTCGGTGGTGCGCGCCAGCATCCAGGAACTCTGCGGGCTGAAGATCAAACCGGCGACGTCCAGTCGAGTCAGTCCGAGTCGCTTCGTCACCGTGGGTCCGAACACCGCTATCGCCTGATTCGCGCTCGCCCCGACCTTTTGCCACATGACGCGGCTGTCAAGATAGGTTTCTGTATCGGGCTGGCCCGGTCGCAAGGCCTGGAGCTGGTTGTAAGTGAACGACTTGCTGTCTGGCAGCCAGGAAACCAGCCCCTCACGCACGCGCGGTATGGCCGCACCCACGGTCTTGCCACGGCTGACATCGAGGATCGACAAGGAGGCATCCTCGGAACCCCCTGCAGACACGCCATAGGCGACGTATCCGCCGTCCCACGACGGCACAAAATAATTGATGGCGTGTGGCACGCCACGGCGCCGCGCCAGCACTTCGGGATCGACAAGGACCTTCTCTGCTCCGCCAAGCCCCGTTCGCAGCATCAGCTTGAACTGCTTTTCGCCTGCGGGTCGCTTCAGGTAGTAGATCCGCTCGCCGGGCATCCGTACGATGCTTGCAATGCTGTCGCCGGTTGCTAGGGACAGGGCTTCGATGCGCCGCAGCAGCGCATCACGCAATTCGATCCGGTCCAGCGTCTGGCGCGTCGCCTGGCCCTGCGCGCGAAGCCAGCGTTGCACTTGCGGGCCTTGCACGTTTTCCATGTACCGGTACGGATCATGAACCGTCACGCCATGCAGCATGTCAACGACATCGCGCACCGGTGCCACCGGAGGCGGCGCCTCGGGCGCGCGCGCGCCCACGCTCAGGGCCGTCAAGAGCGCGCCGACGCACGCAACACGAGCCAGATCGAAAAAGTACTTCATGGAATCCTTAATCCGGGAGTTCGCACCGGGCGGCACATTCTAGGCGCGCGCGATACATATTGTTTCGCGTCTGTTCAGCCTGCGTTCACGCAGCGCAGCGCAAACTGCGAGCCATACCAACCCAAGGAGCTACGCATGAAACGCCTTCTCATCGCCAGTTTGATCGGCACCGCAGTGATCGGAACCCAGGCCGAAACCTTCAACGACAATGCGCGCGTTCGAAGCGCTGAACCACAGTACGAAAAAATCAATGTCCCGCGCAACGAATGCAGCAGTCACTGGGTCAATGAGCGGGTCGGCCGCGGTGAGCGCCAATACGGAGAGCGTCAATACGGCGGCGCCATAGTCGGTGGTTTGGCTGGTGGCATCATCGGGCACCAAATCGGTGGCGGCAGCGGCAAGGATGCCGCCACCGCCGTGGGCGCGGTGCTTGGAGCGATCACCGGCGACCGCCTTGAGAACAACAGTCAACGCGACCAGTACGACAATGCCCCGTATGACACGGTGCAACGTGAGGTCAAGCGTTGCCGCACGGTGTACGACACACAGACACGCGTGACAGGCTATCGGGTGACGTACGAGTACCGCGGACAAAGCTATGCCACATTCATGCGGGTAAACCCGGGCAACAGCCTGCAGGTGCGCGTTTCGGTCGACCCCATCGAACCCTAGGCCCGGGCGGGCAGTCGGAGTAACATTCCCGCCATGAAACTGCCCCTCGCCCTGATCGTCGCGCTGATGTTCGTGCTGACCACCCCGGCCTGGGCTGATGTCAGCCGCGATGACGCGGTAACATTGGCGCAGAAAATCAGCGGAGGGCGTGTTCTCTCGGTTGAAAGAACCGAGCATGAAGATCGACGCGTTTGGCGCGTCAAGATCCTCACCACACAGGGCGAAGTCAAGGTCATCCTGATCGACGCGGCCAGCGGTCGCACGCTTTAGCTCGGCGTGGGGCTTGCCGTTTCATGCGCTTGCTACTGATTGAAGATGATGCGGTTCTGCGCCTGGGCCTGAAGCGTCAGCTCGAAGCCGACGGCTACCGTGTGGATCAGGCTGGCGACGGCGAGGATGGCCTGTTTCAGGCCCGTGAATATCCACTGGATCTGGCCATTGTTGACCTTGGGCTGCCCAAGGTCAACGGCCTGACCGTCGTACAAACCCTGCGCGACGAGGGTCGCACCCTGCCGATATTGATTCTGACTGCACGCTCGAGCTGGCAGGACAAGGTTCGCGGTCTGGAGGCCGGTGCCGACGACTATCTGGTCAAACCATTCGAGTACGCCGAGCTGGCGGCCCGCGTCAAGGCGCTGCTGCGGCGCTCGCTCAAGGCGGCCTCGGACGTGCTGGAGTTGGGCGCGCTGCGGGTTGATTTTTCTGCCCAATCGGCTCGGCTTGACGATGCTGATCTGGAGTTGACGACGTTTGAATATCGGTTGCTTGAGTTCCTGGTGCGTGAGCGCGCCCGAGTCGTCAGCAAACAGGAACTTTCCGACTATCTTTACCCGCACGACGAGGATCGCGACAGCAACGTGCTCGAGGTCCTGATCGGACGCCTGCGCCGCAAACTCGATCCCGCAGGCGAACTCGCGCCCATCGAAACCCTGCGCGGTCGCGGTTACCGCTTTGTGCTCCAGTGAAAGTGCCGTTGTCCATTCGCGCGCGCCTGGTCTGGGGCGCCGCTCTGGTTCTTCTGGCCTTTCTGGCCAGTGCTGGTTGGGTCGTGCAAAAGGCCTACGCCGACAGCGTGCGAACGCAGCGCTTTGCCCGGCTGCAGTCCACCATCTACTTGCTGATGGCCGGCGCGGAGATCAATGGAAACGGCTCGCTGGTGGTCCCTGCGGGCCTGGCCGAGCCGCGGCTGTCGCTGCCCAACTCCGGCCTGTACGCCAATATTGCAAACGTGGAGCGCGGTGAGGACTGGCAGTCCCTGTCCACGCTCGGGCTGGACCTCCCGTTTGAGCGCCGGGCGTCGGCCGGTCAATGGCAATTTGACACGGTGAGCACCGCGCCAGCTCAGCAGCAGCGCAGCAGTGCGCCCGCTGGACGCGCCTTCCTTGCGGTGAGCTACGGCGTCAAGTGGTCGGTCAGTGACAAGGCGGCGGTGCTTGTCTTCTCGGTGCTGGAGGACAAGGCCGAATTCGACCGCGATCTCGCCGCCTTTGGTCGCACCTTATGGGGCTGGCTCGGAGGCACTGGCGTGCTGTTGCTGCTGACTCAGACGCTGTTGCTGCGCTGGGGCCTCTCGCCGCTTGGCAAGATGGCGCGGGAAATCCAGCGCATTGAAAAGGGCGACCAAACCAGAATCGAGGAAACCTATCCCAGCGAACTCGTGGCCCTGACGCATAACCTCAATTTGCTGATCGATCAGGAGCGCTCGCGGCAAACGCGCTACAAGGATGCCCTGGACGATCTGGCGCACAGTCTGAAGACGCCGCTGGCAGTGCTACAAGCGTCGCTCGACGAGCCGGGCGAACTGCCGTCGACCGTGGCGCAACAGGTGAGCCGGATGAACGACATCGTGGTGCATCAACTCGGCCGCGCCGCAGCCAGCGGCGCGGCCCGTTTTGCACTGCCCGTGGCATTGGCGCCGGTTCTGCATCGCATTGTGGACACGCTGGCCAAGGTCTACGTCGAGAAGGGATTGACGATGGAAGTCATTTGCCCGCCCGAGTTGACCTGGCGAATCACTGAGGCCGATGTGTTTGAGATACTTGGCAACGTGCTCGACAACGCAGCCAAATGGGCGAAACTGCAGGTGACGGTTTCGGCCTGGCACGAGGCCAGGCAACTTTGCGTGCGCGTATGCGATGACGGTCCGGGTTTTGCGGACCCACAGGCGGCACTGCAACGGCGGGTCCGGCTTGACGAGCAAGTGCCGGGCCACGGCATCGGGCTTTCCGTGGTACGTGACCTTGTCAACAGCCACCAGGGCGAGATTCGGATCGCACGTTCAGATCGCGGTGGAGCGCAAGTCGATATCATCTTGCGGGCCGCTTGAAACATTCGAACTCCCGGCTCAACCGAGGCGGCTATCGCAAGGTCAGGCGGGAGCTCCGCCGGAATTGAAAATATAACAACGTGCAGTTGGCAGGACGACCAGTCCAACGACGCACCTTGGACTTGCGTCAGGGGGATCGCTGTTGTCTGACGGTGAAATCGCACTCACGCCCGTTATGGTCTGCGCAACGCCGGTCTGGTTTTCGATGGCAACGTCGCTACGGTACCTCTGACTTGTGATACTTCCGCCACCGGCATTGACCATAGGGCATGCCAGGTCGTTGACAGGACAGTCAGCGTTGGTGATGGCTTTGGCCTCTCCCATCAAGTTGTTGCCATGGAGGCCACCCAACGCCAGGGCAATCGCCAGCATGACTGAGGCCAGAGGTTTACCCCCTGCCCTGTTGCGCAGCGCGTAGATCGCAACGGCTGCCAAGATCAGCGACAAACCAGCCATGCCCCACTCGGACAATGTGGGAATCGGTGCCGCGGTAACGGGGGCATAAGTCACCAAAATGCCCCAGCTTGATTGCTGCGCGAAGGCCACCGTTTGCGACGTTGCCAACACAATTGCTGCCGCGGCAGGACCAAATCTTTTCAATGCTGCATTCATTGTCCGCTCCTTGATTTGAAATTGACTCATGACCGGCGTGTAAGGGTATCAGACAAATGGGATTCTGATGCCCAGAATAACCCTAGTCCAGCGCAAGGCAGGACAACTCGATTGCGTTCCAAAACCAAAATGACCTAGCCTCGCGGCTAAGCCATTGATTCAATTGGTAGGATGTGGGAGATTCGAACTCCCGACCAACGGATTAAAAGTCCGCTGCTCTACCGGCTGAGCTAACATCCCATCAGGTTTCACCACCTGGTCTTCACTATTTGGTAAAGCCTTAAATTATAGTCATACTTTCAGGAGTTCCTGACCGCCAGCGGCGATTCGATCAAGTAGCCATCCTGCTGCGCACAGTCCAAAGGTGGCCGTCACACCGACGGTCGATCCATAGCCATGGCAGTTGAGCGTGCCGTCGGAGAAGCCCGGGCAGGATACATCCGGTGGCTGCACTGGCTCGGGGCTGAAAACGCACGCCAGCCCGATTCTCTTGCTCTCGCGCGGCGCCCCGTGTTCCTTTCTCAGGCGGTTGCGCAGTTGCGCCAGCAGCGGATCGTGGGTGACACGGGCCAGATCATCAATCTCCACCAGATGGGCATGGCGCTTGCCTCCGGCCGCGCCGGCCGAAATGAAATGCATCGGGTTGCACCGAGCCCAATGCGCGATCGCAGTCTTCGCACTGACCTGATCGCAGGCGTCGATGACGGCTGTGACACCCTCGGGCAGCAGGCCCGGCCAGTTTGCGGCATCGACAAACGCATCGACGCAGTTGACTGTGCACCCTGGATGATAGGAGTGAATCCTGTGGCTCATCGCCAGCACCTTGGCCTGCCCGAGCGTTTCCTCCTGCGCGTGAATCTGACGATTGATGTTGGACTCAGATACGTGGTCAAGATCAATCAATGTTATCGCTCCCACACCAGTTCTGGCCAGCGTCTCAGCGGCCCAGGAACCGACACCCCCAATGCCAACGACGGCCACATGAGCATTGGCTATCCGCTGCGCTCCGGTCACCCCGTACAGCCGGGCCACACCCCCAAAGCGCCGATCGGTTTGCATTGACCAAACGTCACTTCAAACGCGTCAGTCTCTCTTTGGCCACCGACGCCGCTTCAGATTGCGGGTAGGCCCGAATCAGGTCCTCCAGCGTCTTGCGTGCCCCTTTGCTGTCCTTGAGTTCGAGCTGGCAGTTGGCGATCGACAACACCGCCTCGGGCGCCCGCAGATGATCGGGCTCGCGTGCGATCAGCGAGCGGAAATTGGTCATCGCCTCTTTGTAGTCCCGGGTCGCATACTGCGCATTACCAAGCCAGAACAACGCCGATGGCGCATAGCCGCTTTGCGGATAGCGACGCAGGAATTCCACAAAAGCCGTTTGGCCACCGGCAAAGTCGCCCTTTCTGAAAACCGCCAGAGCCGCCTCAAAACTTCGCATTTCTGCCGGCTCTGCCTTGAACTCGCGGCCGTCAACAGCCACGTTGACCGGTTCAAACTGCCGCAGCCGGTCGTCCACCCCCTGAGTAATATCCTTTTGCCGACGCTGAATGTCTGCCATGTCGCGGGTCAACTGCTCGTTTGCGCCGCGCAAAGTGGCCACCTCGGTGCGAAGCATTTCAATCTGATTCTGCAGTTCGAGCAAACTGCGCCGCATTGATGTCGTTTCCTCCGTCGCCCGAGTCCCGCCCTGCTCGGCCAATGAGCGCACCGCCTCCACCCGTTGGCGCAAATCCAGAATGGCCTTGCGCGCCTCCTCGTCGTCAAACAAACCGGCTTGCGCCGAAGTCAGCAACAGAGTGCAAAACAGACCGGTAAGGATCGGACGCATTTTCATCGAACGTTGCATGGGGCCCCTCATCGATAGCTGATCTCGGCACGGCGATTCTTCGCCATTGCCGCCTCGTCGCTACCCGGTGCCGCGGGTTTTTCCTTGCCAAAGCTCACCGCCTCCACCTGGGCGTCGCCGACCCCCAGCAGCACCAACGCGCTACGCACGGCTTCGGCACGACGTTGGCCGAGCGCAAGGTTGTATTCGCGTCCGCCGCGTTCGTCCGTGTGCCCCTCGACAGAGACCTTTCGGGTCTTTTCCGCCTTGATAAAGCTCGCCTGAGCCTCGATCACGCCCTGAAACTCAGGCTTGATCACAGCGCTGTCATAGTCAAAATAGACCACCCGGGAACCCGAAGGCATGGCGCCGTTCTGGGCCGACTTGCCGATATCGACAGATGCCACGGCGCCCTTGGCAACCGCGTCACTCGCGCCCTGCCCCGAGGACGGCATCACCTTGACGCCGGCTTTGTCCTCGACTGGAACATTGTCAAGATTCACCGATGAGCCACATCCCGCCACCAATAGTGCGACGCAGCAAGCCAGGAACAGTTGCTTCATAAAGTTACCCTTCATTAAAATCATTGCGGTTGAAATGGACCCCAGTCCGGCTCGCGAATATTGCCGCTTTGGCCTGACAGGCGCGCCTTGATCTTTCCGTCCAGCGTCGTGGTCATCAGTGTTTCGTGTCCTTGCTGCTGTGTGGCATACACGATCAGGCGGCTGTTGGGCGCAAAGCTCGGGCTCTCATCGGCCGCAGTTTCAGTAATTGCGTTGGTCACACCCGAGGCAAGTTCCATCACATGAAGCTTGAATGCTCCACTGACCCTGGAAATATAGGCCAGCCACCGGCCATCCGCGCTAATCGCCGGAGAAATGTTGTAACTTCCAGTAAACGTAACCCGTTCCGCCGACCCTCCAGCAGACGGTATCTTGTAGAT
Organism: uncultured Pseudomonadota bacterium; assembly: GCA_963844495.1. Classification (GTDB taxonomy): domain Bacteria; phylum Pseudomonadota; class Gammaproteobacteria; order Burkholderiales; family Burkholderiaceae_C; genus Rhodoferax. Next base: position 53,019 of record CAWJOT010000055.1, on the reverse strand, counting down.
TTGAGGCGTACCTCCCCGGTCGCTTACGAAATAGATGAGCTTGCCGTCGGGCGTGTAGACCGGCTCGGTGTCTATGCTTGCCGACTGCGCCAGCCGACGCGGTTCACCGCCGGTCGCGTCGATCGTATAGAGTTGGGAGCCGCCGTCGCGGCTGAGCGTCACCGCCAGCGTGCGCCCGTCTTGCGACCATGCGGGCGCGCTGTTGGACCCCCTGAAATTTGCAATCAATCGCCTTTTTCCGCTCGCGATGTCGTGCGTGTAGACCACTGGTTTGCGCGACTCAAACGAAACATACGCCAGTTGCGCGCCGTTGGGCGACCAGGCCGGGGAAATGATCGGCTCAGGGCTGGCGAGCGCGGACTGGGCATTTTCACCGTCGGCGTCGGTGACCCATAGCTGGTAGCGCTGCGCGTTCTTTGTCACGTAGGCAATGCGGGTTGAAAATGCGCCCTTGTCTCCGGTCAGCCTTTCATAGATGTAGTCGGCGATCCGGTGCGCCGCCAGGCGCAGGTCCAACGACGTGACAGCGTAACTCTGCCCGCCAAGGTCCTGCCCGCGAACGACATCCCATAAACGGAATCTGACGTCATAGCGACCATCGGCCAGTCGGGTAACGCTGCCTGAAACCAGGGAATCGGCGCCTGCCTGGCGCCACGCCGCCACGTCCGGGCGGCTACTCTCATCCATCACTGTTCCAGCGGGGTCGACGCTGCGAAACTGACCGCTTCGCTCCAAGTCGGCGCGGACAATTGCCCCGATTTTCTGCGGGGCAGTTGCTTCTCCACGAAAGGCCGTGACGGTGATGGGCAACTGGTTCAGGCCAATACCCGACACGTCAACCCGAAACTGGGCCTGCACGGGCAGGACGATTCCCAGTGCGCATGCAAGGACGAATAGGCGGGTTAGGTCAGCGAGGCGGAGGTTCAGGCGCAGGGTCATTCTTCTGATTCAGACAATAAAGGGCAAAGTACTTTCCAAACGCCAACTGGGCTTGCATGACGCAGACTGCAAAACCCATCGCACCGTCGAGAAAGCCAAGCCGGAAAAGATAGCTACGCAGGAATGCTACCACCCCAGCCAAACCGGCACGAACCATGGAGGCATTTTGACCCTCGGCAAAACGTTGCCGGGCCCAAGCCCGGCTGTATTGTTCCTGTTTGCGCCAGCCGTGCGCAGGCGTCGGAAAGCTGTAGTGCAGCAACGGGCTCGTGAGCCGATGCACCGCTGCGCCGCCAAACACAACGCGTTCATGCACGAGGTCGTCGCTGAAGCGTCCGGCGCCGCGCCGGAACAAGCGCAACACATAGTCGGGCGTCCATCCGCAGTGCCTGATCCAGCGCCCGCAAAACTGGGTCAGCCGTGGAATTTCGTAGGCAAGGTCGCCTGCCTGTTCGGCAACCCGCTGAATCTGTCGCGCCAGTTCGGGCGTGACCCGTTCGTCGGCGTCGAGCGAGAGCACCCAGGGGTACCGGGCCAGATCCAGTGCACGATTCTTCTGCGGACCAAACCCTGGCCAGTCCACCCTGACCTGCACCACCGCACCCATACTGCGCGCCAGTTCGGCTGTCCCGTCGCTGCTTCCCCCGTCAAGCACAATCACTTCATCCGCGAACGCGACCGAGCGCAGACAAGCCTCGATGTTGGCGGCCTCATTGAGGGTGATGATGATGACGCTGATCTGACTCACGGTGGCAATCATTTTCAATTCATGGCAGGCGCACAGCATAGCCCACCAGCGCGCTGACTTTTGTGTCGTGGACAACGTCGATAATATGCGTCACCTGCGCCGCCCATGAGATCCTCATTAAAAGATTCACTCTCACCGCTGTCGATTGATGTCCGCAGTTGCCTGATTTGCTTCGCAGCGGTTTCAGCGGCCTTGCCGATTGCCTTTGTCAGCAGCGCCAAGATTCTGCTTGTCCTGTGGGCCCTGGCGGTCCTGACAACCGGGTGGTTAGGGCGTGCGCCGCCCGTGCGTGCGTGGCCGGGCCTGACGACGCCGACGATCCTGCTCACGCTTGCCGTGATGGCCGCAAGTGGGCTGTGGAGTACCGGTACCCTGGACGACTTCCTCACAGCCATGGTCAAACATGGCAAGCTGATTCTGATCCCCGTCTTTCTGGGCCTGATCCGCTCGCGCCGCGAGGCGAAGATGGCGGTGGCGTGGTTTGTCGCGGGCCAGGTCTTCTTGTTGCTCAGCACGTGGCTCATGTTCCTGGGAGCGAGCGTGCCCTGGGCCATGTCCGACGAAGCGGGCAAGTCCTATGCAGTGTTCTCAAGTTACCTGGACCAATCGGTGATGACCGCCGTTCTTGCAGCGGTCTGCTGGCACTTGCGGCCCCTGGCGCCAGCGCGCTACGCAGGCATAGCGGCGGTGACGATCTCTGGACTGGCGTTGATTGCCGTCTTCTTCATCTTCCAGGGCCGAACCGGATTTAGCGTCGCGATTGCGCTGCTGAGCATGGCAATCCTCTGGGAGTTGCCAAAACGCTTTCGGTTTCCGTTCGTCTTCGTTCCGGTCGCGCTCGTGCTCGTCCTGTCCGCAACCTCGGTTCGGGTCCGCGCCGGCCTGAGCGAAATCGTTGGCAGTATTGCCAACTATAGCACCACAGTCGATATCGGCACATCATCAGCGGTGAGGATTGAACTTTGGCGTCAATCCGCCCGTTCGATCGAAGAAAGTCCCTGGCACGGCACCGGCGCTGGAAGCTGGGATCACGAATTCATGCGTCAACAAACGCTTGAGTATCCGTCGACACTGTTCAACCGGGCCAGCACTCGCTACCGTAACCCGCATCAGGAATACCTGCTTTGGGGTGTCGAGCTGGGTCTGCCTGGAATCGCCTTGCTTGGGACCTTGCTTCTGGCGCTGTATCGGGACAGCCTGGGCATGGCACCGCCCGAGCGCCGGGCCATGCAGTCGATCGTGCTTGCGCTGGCGCTGGCCTCGGCATTCAATTGTGCATTATTTGACGCCCTGATCGGCGACTTTTTTCTCATTGGGACATCCCTGCTCGCCGCGCTGGGTCTACATAAGCCACAGCCGCGGGGCGACGCCTTGACGCACGAAACAATCAAGTAAAGTTCAGCATGCCCGGTACCGCCCCGATCCAACTGGTCCGAAGAGTCGCGCGCTTGTGGCCCTATTTCCGCAAGCCCTACACCGCATGGTTGGTGGTCATCGGCGCCACTATTGTGATGTCGATCACGGAGCCGCTGATCCCGGCCCTGCTGCAACCGCTGCTGGACAAGGGGTTTCAGCAGGGTAGTCTGAAATTGTGGGTGGTTCCAGCAGCGCTGATCCTGTTGTTCGCAGTGCGCGGTCTCAGCGGCTTTACGGCGCAGCTCGCGCTGGCAAAGGTGACCAACCGCGGGCTCCTGTTCCTGCGCCGCACGATGTTCGACAAACTGCTTGACGCACAACTGATGCTGTTCAAGGAGCAGTCATCGAGCGCACTGGCCAATACCCTGGTCTATGAGGTTCAAAGCGGTGCCATCCTTCTTGTCAATTCGTTGTTGACGCTGGCCCGTGACAGCCTGACGCTGGTGGCGTTGGTCAGTTATCTCCTGTACTTGAACTGGGAGCTTACCCTGATCGTCAGTTGCCTGTTCCCGGCCGTCGCGCTGGTGATGCGGATTTTGTCAAAACGTCTGTACCGATTGACCAAGGACAGCCAGAGTGCCACCGACCGCCTGGCCTACGTGGTCGAGGAAAATGTGCTCGCCCATCGCGATGTCCGCCTGCAGGAGGCGCAAGCGTCGCAGTCGCAGCGCTTCAATGTGGTGGGCGAATCACTGCGCCGACTGTCCATGAAGTCAACGGCCGCCTCGGCCGCGATGACCCCGCTGACCCAGATTCTTGCCGCGATTGCGCTGTCTGCTGTGATTACCCTTGCGCTGGCGCAAAGCGCGAGCGAATCGACGTCGGTGGGCAGCTTTGCTGCGTTTGTGACAGCCATGTTGATGCTGGTGGCGCCCGTCAAGCATCTGTCCGAACTGGCCGGCCCGATCACGCGCGGACTTGCGGCCATGGAACGGGGGCTGGACCTGATCGCGTTGACCCCAAGCGAGACTGGCGGGACGTTCTGCGAACCGCGCGCCGAGGGCAGGATTCGATTCGATCAGGCCCGTGTTACATACATCGGCGGCAGTACCCCGGCGCTGCAGGGGTTCAGTCTGGACATACGGCCGGGCGAAACGATTGCGCTTGTTGGCGCATCGGGTTCGGGCAAGACAACCCTGATCAACCTGTTACCACGCTTCATCGAGCTGAGCGCGGGCCGAATCGAGCTCGATGGGCAATCACTCGAAGATTGGGATCTACGGGCACTTCGCCGACAGTTTTCACTGGTGAGCCAGCACGTGATGATGCTCAACGACAGCATCGCCGTCAATGTTGCATTGGGCCAGGTGGTCGACCGTGAACGCATCGAGGGTTGCCTGCGCGCTGCAAATTTGACAGATTTTGTCGCGGAGTTGCCCCAGGGCATGGACACGGTTGTCGGGCACAACGCGATGGAACTCTCGGGCGGCCAGCGTCAACGACTGGCCATTGCCAGGGCGCTGTACAAGGACGCCCCGATCCTGATTCTCGACGAAGCCACATCAGCGCTGGACTCGGAGTCCGAGCGCGCGGTCCAGGCCGCCCTGGAACACCTGATGCAAGGCAGGACGACCCTGGTCATCGCCCACCGCCTCTCTACCGTGCAGCACGCGCATCGAATCGTCCTGATGGATGCCGGAAAGATTGTGGAAACAGGAAGTCATCGAGATCTGATGGAACGCGATGCGGCCTACGCAAGGCTGTACCGCCTTGGTCTGCACGACGAGGCGCACAGTGCCGATGCGGCTTGAGTGACCCCCCTTACGAGGACTCGGCGATTCTGTGGTTTGCCCCATCCCCCGCCACCGAAAGATAGATTTTTTCCTGCTCACGGGCAATGACCGGCCAGCGATATCGGTCGGCAAACGCCAGAGCCGCTTCGCGCAGACCGACGCATAGCGCATCTTCGTGGAGAATCCGACCCAGCGCGTGCGCCAAAGCGACCTCGTCGCGCGGGTGATTCAGGATCAAAGCGTTCGTTTCATGCCTCAGTAGCGCTGAAATTCCGCAATAGGCCTCGCTGCTGACAACCACCGGCAGCCCGTGCGCCAGCGCCTCCAGGACCACCATGGCAAACGTGTCTTCCAGCGTCGGGTGCGCCAGGCAATCGGCTGCCACATAGGCGTCGTCGATACGGCCAAGGGCGCCCAGGAAATGAACCCGATCAGCGAGACCCAGGCGCGTGGCCTGCGCCTTGAACTCAGCGCTGTTCTGACCTTGGCCGACGACGGCAAGCCACACGTCGTCTGCAAGCTTCGCTATTGCCCCGATCAAGGCATGCAATCCCTTCTTTCGAAAGTCGTTGCCGACAAAGAGGACGCCCCGGCCCTCCGCAGGCAACCCGAGCCGCTGGCGAGCGTTGATCTTTTGCGAGGGTGTCGAAACCCCTTCGCTCGGCGCGGCGCCGGGCGTGACAAGCTCGATGCGATGCGCCGTGGCCGGATAAGCGATTGCCAACTGCCTCCTCAAGGTACTTGAAATCGCAACAATCGAGCGAACCCTACCCACGACAAAGCGACTGCGCTCGAGCCCCAGATAGACAATCAGTCTGGGACTGCTGAGCACCTTGAGCCAGCGCGCAGCCAGACGCCAGCCGGTCTGGCCATGAAACAGGTTGTACCTCACAGGCAGGACGTGAACGGTCTGAACCTGCCCATGCCAGGTATTTTCATGTGAATGAACCAGATCGAAACCCCGCCGAGTACGCCACCAGGTAACGCTCGCGTACCAAAGCTGATTGAGCCAGCGTGACCTCGACAACGGCGCTGACACAAGGTGGTATGACACACCGGGCCAACAATGGTCGATCGCCTGGGCAAACACATGAATGTCGTGGCGCTGGGCCAGTTGCTCGACCAGCGCAATTGAATAGCGCTCGGCCCCACCGCCTGTTGCCGAAAACACCCGATTCAACACTGCAATTCGCAGGCGACGGCGTGTGGCGGTCATCGCACGCCCCGCCGATCCTCGTAGCCGGTGGCCACCTTGAGCCAGAACAGCGCCAGGACGTTGGAGCGAAGCACAGGCACCCGTGGCAATTGCATCAGATCATCGCCCAGTTGGCAGCGACCGCGCCGCGTCGTGGTGGCGGAGTCAAACCCGACTCTCTGCGCCATCTCGACCTGGACACGCGTCATGTCGCCATAGGGATAGCAAAAATGCCGCACAGGCGAACCGGTCAGCGCTTCGAGTTCGGACTTGCAGTCGGCAATCTCGCCCTTGCACTGCTCGATCTCAAGTTGCGGCAGGCGTGCATGGGTTCTCGTGTGTGCGCCCACCTCCTGCCCTGCGGCAAGCCACTGACGCAACTCCAGCGGGTTCATCAGTGACGTCTGAACGACACCGGCGGCTCGATCCCACACATTGGTCTGCCCAAGTCGCCCGCTTACGAAATAGCAAGTCGACGTAAAACCGTACCTTTGCAGTACCGGCATCGCATGGGTCAAATTGTTCAGGTAGCCGTCATCAAACGTAATACCGACCACTTTGCCGGTCTGCTCACCCCGCAGGTATGGCAGCAACGCGGACATCGACAGCCCCTTGTAGCCCAGCATCTGCAAGCAGGCCATTTGGCGGTCAAAGGCTCGGGGGGAAACGTACAGGCTGCGGAAGCCCGCGCCACGCGCAGGCGCCACGGCGATCTGGTGATAAGTCAGAATGGGGATCGACGACCGATTGGCGGTGAGACGACTTTGCATAGAGGGCTCGGTGCCTGAACCTACAGCAAAACAATGTCGTACTGTTCCTGCCCCATCGCAGTTTCGCTCTGCAACGACACTGGCTTGCCAATGAACTCACTCAGTCCCGCGAAGTGCTGGCTTTCCTCGTCCAGAAGAAGCTCGATCACCTCAGGTGCAGCGACAATACGGAACTCGCGCGGGCTGAATTGGCGTGCGGCACGCAGTATTTCCCGAAAAATGTCGTAGGTGACGCTGCGGGCGGTTCTGAGCATGCCTTTGCCTTGACACGCCGGGCAGGGTTCACACAGCACATGGGCCAGCGATTCGCGTGTTCGCTTGCGCGTCATCTCGACCAGGCCAAGTTGCGAGTAGCCGCCGACCATGGTCTTGACGCGGTCACGCATCAGTTGCTTTCTGAACTCGGTGAGCACAGCTTCCCGATGATCGTCACGCACCATGTCTATGAAATCGACAATGATCACGCCGCCGAGATTGCGCAGCCGCAGTTGTCGGGCAATCGCCTGTGTCGCCTCGAGGTTGGTCCTGAAGATCGTGTCGTCAAAATTGCGTGCGCCGACAAAGCCACCGGTGTTGACATCGATTGTGGTCAATGCTTCGGTCTGATCGACAATCAGGTAACCGCCCGATTTCAGATCGACCCGCCGTCCCAAAGCCTTGATGATTTCATCGTCGATGGCGTAAAGATCGAAAATCGGACGTTCGCCAGCGTAGTACTGCAGCTTGCCCGCGGCTGCGGGCATGAATTCCTCGCCGAACTCCTTGAGCGCGTCGAACTGCTCGCGCGAATCAATCTGAATCGATTGCGTTTCTTCACCAACCAGATCACGCAATACGCGCTGCGCCAAATTGAGATCCTGATGCAACAGCGACAGCGGCGGCAGATGCGTTGCCGCGTCCCGGATCCGGCTCCAGGCCCGGCGCAGGAACATGATGTCATCAGCCAATTCAGCGTCCGACGCGTCCTCGCCATTGGTGCGAAGGATGAAACCTCCGCCGGCCGCGCCCGCCATGCCCTGCAGACGCGAGCGTAGTTCTTCGCGCTGAATCGGCGGAATCTTCTGCGACACGCCGATGTGATCATCCTGCGGCAGAAAGACCAGCATGCGCCCGGCGATACTGATCTGCGTCGAGAGTCGGGCTCCTTTGCTGCCGATCGGGTCCTTGATCACCTGCACCATCAGTGCCTGGCCCTCGAACAACTGCTTTTCTATCGGAATCTGGGGCAACACGTTGCGCACCATGCCCGGGGACTCGCCTTCGGGTTGGCGGTGCCAGACATCTGCAACATGCAGGAAAGCCGCGCGCTCGAGCCCGATGTCGACAAACGCTGACTGCATCCCCGGCAGCACGCGGGCAACTTTGCCAAGATAAACATTGCCGACCAATCCGCGCCCCAGCGTGCGCTCGACGTGCAGTTCCTGCAAGGCCCCGTTTTCCACGATGGCCACGCGGGTCTCCTGGGGCGACCAATTGATCAGTATGTCTTCCTGCATGGGACCGTTCTAAACGCTGAATTCAAGAGACCGCAGCAACTCGGCGGTTTCAAACAAGGGAAGCCCCATGATGCCAGAATAGCTCCCGCTCAGGCGCGTGATGTAGGCCGCCGCGCGCCCTTGCACGGCGTAGGCACCGGCCTTGCCCATCGGTTCACCGCTGGCTGCGTAGGCTTCAATTTGTCTCGCGCTCAGCGCTGCAAAGGTCACGCGCGAGACATGCATCGCCTGAACGCGTCGGTCCATGGTGCCCACAGCAACTGAAGTTAGAACGCGGTGCGTGCGTCCTGAAAGTTCCCCAAGCATGCGCACAGCATCGACGGCATCGCCTGGCTTGCCGTAGATCAACCGCCCGAGCGCAACCGTCGTGTCGGCACAAAGCACCGGTGCCGGAGCCAAGCCGCGGCTGCGCATTCGCATGAGCGCAGCGTCGAGCTTGAGCTGGGTTACCCGCGTGACGTAGGCCGTGGGCGCCTCGTTGGGCAGAGCCGCTTCGAGCGCCTCGCATTCTTCCTCCGGATCTGCCAACAGTAGTTGATAACGGACACCGAGTTGCTCCAGCAGTTGCTTTCGTCTCGGGCTTTGCGAAGCCAGATAGATGAATTGCGTCGGCGCCGCGCGGTGCGCCGGCGTGGCCACCACAGGCATGGCAGCGTGCAGTCCATGCGCTTTATTCACGGTGATAGGGATGGTTGGTGTTGATGGAACAGGCACGGTACAGTTGCTCGATCAGAAGGATGCGCGCCAAAGCGTGCGGCAAGGTCAGGTCCGATAACCGCAGGCGCTCGTGCGCGGCTTGCTTGAATGCAGAATCCAGGCCATCGGCTCCGCCGATGACCAGCGCCACATCGTCGCTGGCTAACTGCCAGCGCTGCAAGCATCGCGCCAGCGCCATTGTCGTTACCGCGATACCGCGCTCGTCAAGGGCGACAATTCGGCACGCTTTGGGCAACGCGGCTTCAATGCGGGCACGCTCGGCGCCAAGCACTACCTGTGCTGACTTTGACCCGCGCGGCTCGGCCTTGATCGCCTTGAGCTCGATCCTGATGTCGGCGGAAAATCGCTTGGCGTAATCGTCCCATGCCAGTTGTGCCCAACCCGGCAGGCGCTGGCCCACGGCGACGATTACCAGCCTCACAGGCGAGCCGTTTCAGTCCTTGGGTAAAAGCTTCTTGCGAACAGGTGCCTTCCGTGCGGCCGTCCTGGCCGGGGCCTTCTTTGTCGGCACCTTCACTTGAGCAGGCTTGCTATTGGCTTTGCGTTCGCGAGCCTTGGACGGAAAGGCTTCGCTCACGCCGGTCTTTGCGGCATTGGAGCGGCGCAGGCTGGTAGTCGGCTTGGGCGCTGGTTTGCTGTCCTTGATCGGGGTACCTGACTTGATGGCCTCGGGTCGGGTGGCGCCAAACTTGAGTCGAACCGGCTTTTCTCCCCACAATTCTTCGAGTTTGTAATACTGGCGAAAGCTCGGCTGCATGACGTGAACCACGGCCTGAGCGCAGTCAACAATGATCCACTCCCCATTGGATTCGCCTTCCATCCGTGGTTTCGGAAACCCGCCGTCGCGCACGGCTTCGCTCACGCTTGCCGCCAACGCCCGGGTCTGACGGTTCGACGCCCCCGAGGCAATGATCACCCGTTCAAACAGGCTGGAGAGGTGCTCGGTATCGAATACAACTATGTCCTGGGCCTTGACGTCTTCGAGACCATCGACGATGGCTCGCTGAAGCTTCTGAATATCTCTCTTGGCACGGGCGGTTGTAGTCATCAAGCTGTCTGATAAAGGTGGTGATCGTCAATATAACGCGCAACGGCGTCAAAAACCAGTGGGGAAAGACTGCGGTGCTCAGCAATTCTTGCCCTGAGTTCGGTGGCGCTGACACGCATCGCAGGCATAGGCAATGACCGAAAGCGCGATTCGTACAATTTTGGGGGGTCAAATACCGGTCTAGCGCCCGTCCCGACATCGCGTTCAGCTACACAAATTATAGCAAGCTGCAGCACTTCCTGCCACGACATCCAGCTCGACAGCGCGCGCGCCTGATCCTCGCCAACGATCAGGTACAAGTCTGCGCCGGGCCACAGTGCCGTCAATTCGTGCAAGGTTTGCACCGTATAACTCGGACCGGCACGTTGCGTCTCCCGCGCATCGATGACTACCCGCTCCAAACCGGAAAAGGCAAGCCGCGCCATCGCCAGCCTGTGGTGCGAGGAGCTCAGCGCTCGCGCCTTGTGCCAAGCCTGCCCGGTCGGAACGACGCGCAATTCGTCGAGATGCAACTCGTTCATAGCCGCGCGCGCCAGCGCCACGTGGCCCGCGTGCGGGGGATCGAAGGCACCGCCGAAGACACCAATTCTCTTCAATTCAGACCCAGTCCCGGCGCACCAGGAAACGCTCGTACAAGGCGGCTTCGGGCGTACCCGCTTCAGGCACACTGCGGTACGACCAACTCGCCAACGGTGGCATGGACAGCAGGATGGATTCCGTTCGCCCACCCGACTGCAAGCCAAAGTGCGTGCCGCGGTCCCAAACCAGATTGAATTCCACATAGCGGCCGCGACGGTAAAGCTGAAAGTCGCGTTCACGCTGCCCATACGGCGTGCTCTTGCGACGCTCAAGAATCGGCAGGTAAGCCGCCAGGAAGGAGTCGCCGACGCCTTGCATCATCGCACGACTTTGATCAAAGCCAGGCTCGGAGAAATCGTCGAAAAAGATGCCGCCGACGCCGCGCTGCTCGTTGCGGTGCTTGAGGAAGAAGTACTCGTCGCACCAGGTCTTGAAACGCGGGTATTTGTCCTCACCAAAAGGATCAAGCGCCGCCTTGCAAGTGGCATGAAAGTGCACTGCGTCTTCTTCAAAACCGTAGTATGGCGTCAGGTCCATGCCGCCACCGAACCAGCAAACCTGCTCACCCGTTGCAGCGCTCGCCGCGATCATGCGCACGTTCATATGCACGGTGGGCACGTAGGGATTGCGTGGATGAAATACCAGCGACACACCCATCGCCTCAAACGGCGCGCCGGCGAGTTCCGGGCGATGCTGCGTGGCCGAGGGCGGCAAGCGCGGCCCCCGTACGTGTGAAAAGCCACAGCCTGCACGCTCGAAGACCGGGCCACCTTCGAGTATCTGTGTGATGCCGTCGCCCTGCAGGGATTCGCCCGCAGCCTTGCGCCAGGCGTCGACCGTGAAGGCGGAACCGTCGACCGCGGTCACCGCCGAGGTTATGCGCGATTGCAACGCTTCAAAGAAGGCCCGCACTTCGTCAACTTTGCGATCATCCGAACTCATCATGTTCACCTCACCACTGTTTCGCTACGCGGCACCGCTGGATCGAGCAGACAAATCGGTGAGGCGTTCTGCGCCACCCGGCCCACGACCCCCTCGAAGGCGCACGCGATACGCGAAAAATCGACACCCGCGTTGCCCGTCAGCCGCAGGAAACGCGTCACACAGACTTCCCTGCGCCGGTAATCCAGGCGCACCAGTCCCAGCGGCACACCGGTTTGCAGGACCGTTTGGTAGAAGCCGCTGCGCCAGCCCCCCAGGCGCTTTCGCGTGCCCTCAGGGGTGAGCGCCAGCCACAACAGGCGATCATCGGCGCGCGCGCGGGCAAAATGCTGCACCGCCTGGCCAACAACGCCATGCGGCGAGGTCCGGCTCACCGGTACGCCGCCAATCCAGCGCAGCCAAGGCGAGAACACAGGAATCCGAAACAGCGCTTCCTTGGCCCAAAACCAGACCGGTATCCCCAGCGCCCACTTTGCCAGAACCAGGATAACCACGTCCCAATTGCTGGTGTGTGGGTAGATCGCGAACACGCCTTGTCTGGTCGGCAGTCCATCAAAGCGCACGCTCCATCCAAGTGCCGCCATCGCAGCGGTGACAACCGCGCTGCGGCGAAACCGAACCGGATGGGGACCTGGATAATCGTCTGGGGCCATGCACAGGAGTCAGCTTTTGGCAGCGCGGTGTCCAATATCACTGCGGTACTGCATGCCATCGAAATGAATCAACCTGGCCACTTCGTACGCGCGCAGCTGTGCTTGGCGTACATTGTCGGCAAGCGCAGTTACACACAGCACCCTGCCACCGGCCGTCACGACACGGTCTTCAACCACCGCGGTACCCGCGTGGAACACGACCACATCCTCGGCATCCGCTGGCAAGCGATCGATGACATCGCCCCGACGCGGTCGCACAGGGTAGCCATGCGCGGCCATCACCACGCCCAGCGCCGTGCGTCGGTCCCACTGCAACTCAACCTGATCGAGACGTCCGTGCGCACCCGGCTCGGTCGCGGCGAGCAGCACTTCCACCAGATCGCTTTTGAGTCGCAGCAAGATCGCCTGGGCCTCGGGGTCGCCCAGGCGGCAATTGAATTCCAGCGTTTTCGGATGCCCGTCACCATCTATCATCAGCCCGGCATACAAGAAGCCGGTGAAGGCAATACCGTCCTTCTCCATGCCGCGAATCGTGGGCAGGACGATCTCGCGCATCGCGCGGGCGTGTACCTCGGGCGTAACAACCGGCGCCGGAGAGTAAGCTCCCATGCCACCGGTGTTGGGTCCCAGATCGCCGTCGAGCAGACGCTTGTGGTCCTGGCTGGTGGCCAAGGGCAACACGTTCTTGCCGTCACACATCACAATGAAACTGGCTTCTTCACCGGTCAGAAACTCTTCGATGACAACGCGCGCACCTCCCTCGTTGTGAGCCACACCCAGCGCGTTGTCCAACAGCATGAAATCGACCGCAGCGTGTGCCTCGGCCGCTTCCAGAGCCACCACGACGCCCTTGCCTGCGGCCAGACCATCGGCCTTGACCACGATTGGCGTCCCAACGCTGTCGATGTATGCGTGCGCGAGCACCGGGTCGGAAAAGGACTCGTAGCGCGCCGTCGGTATGCCGTGGCGTTTCATGAATGCCTTGGAAAAAACCTTGGAGCTTTCCAGTTGCGCAGCGGATCGGGTTGGACCGAACACGCGCAGGCCAAAGCGGCGAAACTCGTCGACCACACCGCGAGCCAAGGGTGCCTCCGGCCCGACCACGGTCAACCCGATCTTGTTTACCAGCGCCCATTGCCGCAACTCAGTGTCACCCTCGATTGCAATATTTTCGAGGCGGTCATTCCGAGCTGTTCCGCCGTTACCCGGTGCCACGAACACCTTGTGGACCCTGGGCGACTGCGCGAGTTTCCAGGCCAAGGCATGTTCACGGCCGCCGCCGCCAATGACCAGAACGTTCATAGCGTGTCGCTGTCGATCTCTGCGTTGTGGTAGATCTCCTGCACGTCGTCAAGTTCCTCCAGAGCGTCCAAAAGTTTTTGCATCCGCGCACCGTCCTCCCCGGTCAACTCGATTGGGTTCTCCGGGCGCATCGTGACTCCGCAGACCTCCGACGTCAAGCCCTCCTTGACCAGGGCATCGCGGACCGCCTCAAAATCGCTGACATCGGTCAATACCTCGACGGCGCCGTCATCGTCCGCAATGATGTCGTGAGCGCCCGCCTCCAGTGCCACCTCCAGCACCCTGTCCTCGCTGGTTCCAGGCGCGAAAATCAGTTGTCCGCAATGCTTGAACTGGAACGCCACAGAGCCTTCGGTTCCCATATTGCCGCCATTCTTGCTGAATGCGTGGCGCACCTCGGCCACGGTTCGGACCCGGTTGTCGGTCATGGTGTCCACGATAATCGCCGCCCCGCCAATGCCATAGCCCTCGTAACGGATTTCTTCGTAGGTCACGCCTTCCTGGTTGCCGGTGGCCTTGTCAATGTTGTACTTGACACGATCGGCGGGCATATTGGCCGCCTTGGCCCGATCCACCGCCAAACGCAAGCGCGGGTTGGTACCAAGATCCCCGCCCCCGGCCCGGGCCGCCACCGTGATCTCGCGGATGATCCGGGTCCAGACTTTCCCCCGTTTTTCGTCCTGTCGGCCCTTGCGGTGCTGAATATTGGCCCATTTACTGTGTCCTGCCACGCGGAATCCTTCAAAAGTTCGTTACCCTATCGTCTGAATTGTACTTTTTGAGTGATCTATGTCTGAACCTATCTTGATGGCCCAGCGCGGCGAGACGCAATGCTTCATGCGCCCGGACAAGGCGAACCGGCATGGGCTGATTACCGGGGCTACCGGAACCGGCAAAACCATCACGCTGCAGACCATGGCCGAGGGCTTCTCAAAACTCGGCGTGCCGGTGTTCATGGCCGACGTCAAAGGTGATCTCACTGGCCTGTCCCAGGCCGGGTCCCTTGGGGCAAAACTGGCCAAAGTGCTTGCCGACAGGTCGATACCCGCTCCTGAATTTGTAGCGTCTCCGGCGACCTTGTGGGATGTCTTTGGTGAACAGGGGCACCCGGTCCGCGCCACGATCAGTGACCTTGGGCCGCTGCTGTTGGCGCGCATGCTTAACCTCAACGAGACCCAGGCCGGTGTGCTGCAACTGGTCTTCAAGATCGCAGACGACAACGGCCTGCTGCTGCTCGACATGAAAGATCTGCGCGCCATGAGCCAGTGGGTCGGTGACAACGGCTCCGAGTTCACGACCGAATACGGCAATATCAGCGCGGCGAGCATCGGCGCCATCCAGCGTGCCCTGATGCAGATTGAAGGCCAGGGCGGAAACAGCTTCTTTGGCGAGCCGATGCTCAACATTGCAGATTTCATGCAAACCGACCCGCAGGGGCGCGGCATCGTCAATGTACTCGCCGCCGACCGCCTGCTTAACTCGCCGCGGCTGTACGCAACGTTCCTGCTTTGGCTGCTGAGCGAACTGTTCGAACAACTGCCCGAAGTCGGTGATGTTGACAAACCCAAGATCGTGTTCTTCTTCGACGAGGCGCACCTGTTGTTTACCGATGCGCCAAAGGTTCTGATCGAGCGCATCGAACTGGTGGTGCGGCTGGTGCGCTCCAAGGGTGTCGGGGTCTTCTTCGTGACACAAAATCCGCTCGACATTCCGGACTCGGTGCTGGCACAACTGGGCAACCGCGTGCAACACGCCCTGCGCGCCTTCACGCCGCGCGACCAGAAGGCCGTCAAATCGGCGGCGGACACCATGCGGCCTAATCCAGGACTGGACATCAACGCAGCGATCACCGAACTGGCTGTGGGCGAAGCCCTGATCAGTTTCCTCGATGAAAAGGGGCGCCCCGGCGTCACTGAGCGTGTCTTCGTCCTGCCCCCGGCCAGCCAGATTGGTCCCATAACCACCGAACAGCGCCAGGCCCTGATCGCGAATTCGATCGTCGCCGGTGTCTATGAGAAATCCCTGGACCGCGAATCAGCGTTCGAGAAGATCAAGGGCCGCACGGCGGCACGCCAGAGCGCATCGACCGAGGCTCAAGCCAACAGCAATGCCGCGCCTGCCCAGAGCCCACCGGTGGCCGGACAAGCCGGTGCGGCGTCGGCCGCGGGCGGTGGTCTGCTCGACAGCCTGGGCTCACTGTTTGGCGGCGGCGCGCGGCGCAGCAGAACCACTGCGGGGGAACAAATGATCAAGAGCGCGGCGAGCTCGATTGGTCGCGAGGTCGGTCGGCAGATCATTCGCGGCGTACTCGGTGGCATATTCGGCGGATCCAAACGCTAGGCGTGCCCGCAACATCGAACGACAATTCAACATTCATCCCGGAGAGCAACCATATGGCAACTGAAATCAACACCGACCCCATGCTTCACGTGATCAACCACCCGCTGGTGCAGCACAAGCTCACGCTGATGCGACGCAAGGACGCCAGCACGACAAGCTTTCGCACCCTGCTCAATGAGCTGGCGATGCTGATGGCGTACGAGGTCACGCGCGACATGCCGACACAGGACGTCGAAATTGAAACGCCGCTGGAGTCGATGACGGCCAAGATGATCGATGGCAAGAAGCTGGTGCTGGTTTCCATCCTGCGCGCGGGCACCGGCATCCTCGACGGCATGCTCAGCGTTGTGCCGGGCGCCCGCGTCGGGCATATTGGTCTGTACCGCGATCCCAAGACCTTGCAGGCGGTCGAGTACTACTTCAAGATGCCCAAGGACATGCACGAACGCGACGTGGTAGTGGTCGACCCGATGCTGGCCACGGGCAACTCAGCCGTTGCGGCCATCAATCGGGTCAAGGTGTTGCAGCCAAAGTCGATCAAGTTCGTCTGTCTGCTGACCTGCCCCGAAGGCATCGCCACCCTGCGCAAGACGCATCCCGACGTGGCGATCTACACCGCCGCGGTCGATCGACAGCTCAACGACCACGGCTACATCCTGCCCGGCCTGGGCGACGCCGGTGACCGGATATTTGGCACGCAGTAATCAGCGCCTGGAGGGCGCGATCATCGTCGCGTAATCGTAAAGCGTGCCCAGGATTTCCTCGCCGCGCTCGCCCGCGCTCTCCGAGAGTTCATCGATCTGGGCAAACAGCGCATCGATGGTGCGCGCGCCAGTTGCACCCTCAAACAGCCGGGCTGTGCGGTGCATCTCCCAATTTGCCAGCTCTTGCGCCGTCAGCGTCGCGGGAAAATTGCGCGCCCGGTAGCGAAACACCAGCTCGGCCAGTCGCGGATCGTCAAACGCGCTGCGCTGCGCAGCCAGCTTCTCAGGCGCCAGTGTGCGCAGATGATTGAGCCTGCGCCGGTCGGCATTGCCGATGAAGCCGCCGTACAGGTCTTCGTCCACGTCCGCCGCCACGGCCGGGGGCCGGGCGTACACCTGCGGCCAGATGCCACTGAGGTCGGGCAGGTCACGGGCCAGTGTCGCGTGCTGCAGCATGGCCTCCAGATCCAGGCCCCAGCGCTGCGCCAATGCCGGCGTGAGCGCTTTGTAGTTGCCCACCACCATCGGTGACTTGTTCAAATGCACAGTCTTGACCGGCAGGCGCGTCATGCCTTCGGGCAACTCCGAGGCCTTGAAAAACAGGCGCGACCGCAATTCATCTACATTCATGGTCGCGAGCTCGCGCGGGTCGTGCGCCAGGTCCCAGGCAATGAGCTCGTTCTTGTTCACCGGGTGCATGGCCAGCGGCCACATCAGCGCCAGACAGCCGCGCTCGGACGCAAACATGCCGGAGACATGCAGAAACGGTTTGGCCTGGGCCGCCGTAGTAGGCAAACCCAACTCGGCGGCGACGCGCTCCTTCTTGTGCAGAGCAAAACAGAAATCAAACAATTTGGGCTGCGCACTGTTGAGCAGCCGCGCTAGTTCAAGGGTGGCGCGCACATCGCTGAGCGCATCGTGAGCGGATTCATGCGCCAACCCATTGGCAGCGGTCAAATCGGTCAGCCTGAAGCTGGCCTTTCCGTCGGCGTTGGTCGGCCACTGGATGCCATCGGGGCGCAAGGCATAGGCCGTGCGCACCACATCAAGCAAGTCCCAGCGGCCACAGTTGTTCTGCCACTCACGGGCGTAGGGGTCAATCAGGTTGCGCCAGAACATGAAGCGCGTGATCTCGTCATCAAAACGAATCGTGTTGTAGCCCACGCCAATCGTGCCTGGCACTGACAGTGCCTTCTCAATCTGCGCAGCAAACTCGTACTCTGGAACGCCTTTTTCCAGACACAGTTGCGGCGTGATGCCGGTGATCAGGCAGGATTGCGGATCAGGCAGAAAGTCGTTGGCGGGCTGGCAAAACAGCATGATCGGCTCGCCGATTTCGTTGAGTTCAGCATCGGTGCGAATCGCGGCAAACTGTGCCGGACGATCACGCCGCACCTCAGTGCCAAAGGTCTCATAGTCGTGCCAGAGGAAGGTATTCATCGAATCATTGCAGGTCAGACTTCCGACTCAACGGCGCCGCGCCGATCGCACGCCGGGTAGTTCGGCAACGATGCCCAGCACACGGGCGAGGTTTCCCGACTCGGCCACTTCCACGGTAAACGTCATCCAAGCCGCACCCTTGACCGATTGCGTCTGCACACCAATCACGTTCATCTTTTCCTTGGTGAAGGCCTCGCTGATATCGCGCAACAAACCCTGACGGTCGGTCGCCTCCACGGCGACATCGACCGGATAGAGCGCGCCCGCTGTCCGCGGCGACTGTCCCCATTGAACGTCGATCACGCGCTCGCCATTGCGCGCGACCATCTCACGCAGGTTCGAGCAGTCGGCACGGTGCACGCTCACGCCCTTACCCCGGGTCACAAAGCCACAAATCGGATCGGGCGGCGCAGGCTTGCAGCACTTGGCGAGCTGCGTCATAAGCGAATCAACGCCCACCACCAGCAGCCCGCCCTTGGCCGAAGCCGGTGCTGAACGCGACTTCCTGACCAGCACCTGATCGTCCTGTGCGGGCGCCGGCTCGGCCGGGCGCAACAGCTGTTCGACGTTGCGCAGCGAGAACTCGTCCTTGCCGACCACTTCGAACAAAGCATCGGCCCCATTGAAGCCAAGCTGGGACGCCAGATCATCGAGTTTGACCGAGGTTTTGCCAATCCGTTGCAACAGCTTTTCGACTGCGTCGCGCCCCTTGGCTACTGTCTCGTTCAGTGCCAGTGCGTTGAACCAGGCCCGCACTTTGGCCTTGGCGCGGTGACTGACCAGATAGCCCAGCTCGGCATTGAGCCAATCGCGCGACGGGCCGCCCTCCTTGGCCACCGTAATCTCAACGGTCTGCCCGTTCTTCAGCGCGGTATTGAGCGGCACCATGACACCATCGAGCCGCGCGCCACGGCACCGGTGCCCCAAATCGGTATGCACGCTGTAGGCAAAGTCCACGGCGGTGGCGCCGCGCGGCAGCTCGACAATGGCCGCGCCTGGCGTGAGCACGTAGATGCGGTCATCGAGCGAGCCCGCAGCATGCTCACCCGAAAGATCGCGCTCCCAGGCCAGCAACTGGCGCAGCACGGCAATCTTGGCGTCGTAGTTGGCGCCGGCCGACACCCCGGCATAGCCCTTGGCGCCTGCCTCCTTGTAGGCCCAGTGCGCGGCAGCACCGCGTTCTGCGTGCTCATGCATCGCCTGCGTGCGCACCTGGATCTCGATCGGCCGCTGTGCAGCGTCGCGCACGATGGTATGCAGCGACTGGTACCCATTGGCCTTGGGCTTGGCGATGTAGTCGTCAAACTCCTGTGTCACCGGCGTGAACTGGCTGTGCACCCAACTCAGCGCCGCGTAGCAGTCGGGCACGGTGCCGACGACGATGCGCAGCGCCCGAAGGTCGTAAACCTGATCGAAGCCGAGCGACTTGCCGCGCATCTTCTTGACGATGCTGTAAATGTGCTTGGGCCGCCCCTGCACCGCAGCGCTGATGCCCTGCGCGCCGAGCTCAGCTTCGAGACGGGCGCGCAACTGTTCGACGTGCGTCTCGCGCTCCGAGCGCTTCTGATCGAGCAGTCCAGCGACCTGCCGATAGACCTTGGGCTCAAGAAAGCGAAACGCCAGGTCCTCCATTTCCCACTTGACTTCGCGGATGTCGAGTCGGCTCGCCAATGGTGCAAACACGTGCAGCGCCTCGCGTGCCACGTCCTCGGGAGGCGAGAGCTTGGCAGCGGCATAGAAGCGCAGGGTTTGCAGACGCGAGGCCAGCCGCAACATCACCACGCGCAAGTCGCGGGAAAAGGCCAGCAACATCTTTCGCACGTTTTCCGTCTGCGCCGCGGCTGACTGCGCCATCGGTATGGCACTGGGCGCGCGCGCGCTCGCAAGTTGGGTCTGCCGCGCCTGGCGCTGCAGTCGCACCAGTTTGGTCGTTTCCATGGCAAGCGCGGCGAAGTTCTCGCCGAAGGCCTTGGCAATGACTTCCTGCGGCCGGTTCAGGTGGTCACAGGCGTACACCAAATAACTCGCCGCCTGCATCGCCTGCGAACCGCCAACGTTGCGCAAGATCACGGCCACTGCGTCAGCGTGCGAGAGCGTATTTTCGCCAGTGTCGAGCGTTTCGCTGGCCAGCAGCGGCTCGGCAAAGGAGCGCGCCCGGGCCAAGGCGTCGGCCTGCTCCGGCAGGCTCTGCGCCGTCGCCGCGATCAGTGGCGCAGCGGACCCGGGCTTGATGGGGAGACTCTTCATCGAATGATCGCGATGGACTCAAACCTGCAGCAGGAAGTCTGTCACAACGTCCACCTGGGCCTGGGCCACCAAGGTCGGGGCATGGCCAACGTCGGCAAACTCCTCCAGCCGAGCGCGCGGTCCACGTTGGGTCATGGCTTGGGCCGTTTCAACACTTAGCAAATCAGACTGCGCACCGCGAAGCAGCAGGGTCGAGGCGGTAATTTGGTCATACAACTGCCAGAGCGCCGCCTCACCCTGCGCCACCGACTCGGGCGTCGCGGTCCGAAAGCTCTGCCCGATCGCCGGGTCGTAGTGCAGCGTCAGCACGCCCGGCTCGCCCGCAACCGGCTTGAGCATGGGCCGCGACAGCGCCAGCCACTGCTCGGGTGTGTGTGCCCCAAAGGTCTGCGACGCCGCCCACAATGTCGCGGCGGCCTGTTCGACCGATGTGAAACGCCCGGTGTCGCCAAGATACTCGCCAATGCGCTGCAAGGCCCGCCACTGGATGCGCGGCCCGACGTCGTTGAGCACCAAGCGACGTATTGAGGCCCCCGCGCTTGCCACTTCGTGTGCTGCGCTGCCCCCCGAGGGGGCCGTGCCTTGCTTGGGGCGGCCCGGCGCTGCGGCGGCCCCCACGCTTGCAACTTCGTGAGTTGCCTGCAGCGCACAAACGGCGATGCCGATCAGGCCGCCCATGCTGGTGCCCACCCAGTCCAGTGTGCGCGCTTCAAGTGTCGTGAGCAGGCTCAGCATATCGGCGACGTAGAGTGGCAGCTGGTAGCCCATCGGGTCTTTCAGCCAATCGCTGTGGCCGCGACCGACGACGTCCGGGCACACAACGCGCACGGCGCCATCCGAACGCTCGCAAAGTGCGCGCGCAAGAACATCAAAGTCACGCCCCTGACGCGACAGACCATGCACGCAAACGATCACATGCAGACTGTGCGCGTCGCCCCACTGCCAGTAGGCCATGCGGTGGCCGCCCTGGGCATCGGGACAAAATACGTAATTCAGCGTAGGTTCGGACATGGTGAAATCCATAACAATCACCGCATCCTAATTCAATCCCCGCGCCCGGCTTTTTCTAAAGGAGAAACTTCATGCTAAAAGGCAAGACCGCCCTGATTACCGGCTCCACCAGCGGTATTGGCCTGGGCATCGCCAAGGCACTGGCGGACCAGGGCGCATCCATCATCCTCAACGGCTTTGGCGACGTCGAAGGCCCGAAGTCCGAAATCGCCAGCCGCGGCGTGCCCGTCGCCTACCACGGCGCAGACATGAGCAAGCCCGGGGAGATCGCCGACATGATGGGGTTCGCTGCCACACAGTTTGGTCGCGTCGACATCATGGTCAACAACGCGGGCATCCAGCACGTCGCACGAATCGAAAACTTCGCAATCGAACGCTGGGACGCGATCATCGCGATCAACCTGAGCAGCGCCTTTCACACCACTCGCCTGGCCCTGCCCGCGATGCAGGCCGCAGGCTGGGGGCGCATCATCAACGTGGCCTCAGTGCATGGTCTGGTTGCCTCGGCGGAAAAGTCCGCCTACGTCACCGCCAAGCACGGTTTGGTCGGTCTGACCAAGGTGACGGCGCTGGAGAACGCCAGCACCGGCATCACCTGCAACGCGATTTGCCCGGGCTGGGTGCTCACGCCACTGGTGCAAAAGCAGGTTGACGCCAAGGCCGCGGCGCTTGGCATTTCCAATGGCGAAGCGACCAAACTGCTGCTTGGCGAAAAGGAGCCCTCGCTGCAATTCACCACGCCCGAAGAACTCGGTGCGCTGGCCGTGTTCTTCTGTTCGCCCGCAGGCAACAACGTGCGCGGCGTCGCATGGAACATGGACGGCGGCTGGGCCGCGCAGTAAGCACCCGGGCGCTTCGCCCGTCACTTCAGTTGCACCGACCCCGAAACAAGCACGGTCACCGTCGTCTTGCCAGCCTCCACCGGCAGCGGCGCCTCGGCGGCACCGGCGCGCGGTTCCATCGCCATCATCCGCATGCGCGGCACAGCGCCCTGATCGCTGGCGCTGACACTGACTTCGCGCAGCGCGTAGCCGGTAAAGCCAAAACCCTTCGCAATGTCGAGCGCGCGCGCCTTGAAGCGCTCGATCGCCATGCTTTGCGCCTCAGCCTCGACCTTGAAACGCTGTTCGCGACTCAGGCCGAAGCTGACGCCGATTACGTTCAGTGTGGTGAGGCGACCAGCAAGCGAGCTGACGCTTGCAAAGTCACGGCCTTCGATCAGCATTTCGGTCGACCCCTGCCAACCCAGGGCTTTGCCGTCGCGACCGTAGCGTGGCGCCAGTCCAAAACTGCCCGTGCGCACCTCGAGTTGCCCGGAGTGCACCGCCTTGCGCGCTTCACTCAGCGCGGCGTCCAACGCCGACTTGAGCTGGGTCTGGACCTGAGCCGCGTCGGGGCCATCGCGGGTCGTGCCAAGCGTGATCGAAAGCAGGTCCTGGACAACCTCGACCGAACCGGTGGCTGAGAGTTGCACGACATTGTGCGGCGCCGTCGCCATGTTTTGTTGGGCGAAAGCGGCCCATGCACCCGTCAATATTGCAAATGCTGCTGCTATTTTTATAGCTATTCTCATTTTACGGGGCCGCCCCCGGAAGTACGCATCACTCACGGCGCGGCGCGGCTTCGGAACTGTGATCGCGCAATTGCTCTCTCAAATCAGCGCGCTCCTTTGCCGTGAGCCGACGTTGCCCGGACCCGTCGTCGGGCGCCTGTGCGGTGACCGAAAGACTGCGCGGCGCAGACTGTTGTTTGAGCGCTTCGCGCAACTCTTCGCGTCGGCGCTCCTGGGCACTGGGCACACCGTCAGCTCGCCCTTGTTCCGCGCCCGCCCAAGCGCCTAGCGCCACCACCACCAACGACGCCGAAAGTATTCTGCCGTGCTTCATCCGTATCACGATAACGCAAAATCGGCGTTCGAGGCAGGGCCAACAGCGGCAGAGTCGTACCCAGCGGCAAGTTGTGTAACAGTGTGTCAGCCTGTAGCCAAATTCGTTACCGCAACCGGTTCAACCCTGCAAAATCGGCCTTGTTACAAATTTGAGGTGCCACGATGAGTCAATCCCCCGGCAGAAAAGACAAGATCATGATCGTCGATGACGACGCGCGGATTCGCGACCTGCTGCGCCGTTATCTGACACAAGAGGGCTTTGACGTGGTCCAGGCCGAAGACGGCAAGGCGCTTACGCGTATTCTGTTACGCGAAGCTGTTGACCTGATTGTGCTGGACCTGATGATGCCCGGCGAGGACGGCTTGTCGATCTGCCGGCGCCTGCGTGGCGCGAATGACCGCACGCCGATCATCATGCTTACCGCCAAGGGCGAGGACGTGGATCGTATCGTCGGGCTCGAAGTCGGTGCCGATGACTATCTGGGCAAGCCGTTCAACCCGCGCGAACTGTTGGCCCGTGTGCACGCCGTGCTGCGTCGGCGCCCGGCACTGGAGGCGCCAGGCTCGCCTGCGAGCGACAATCAGGTCGTGAGCTTTGGCTCATTCACCTTTGACCTGGGCGCGCGCACGCTGCGCCGCGACGACGAGGATCTCGCGCTGACGACCGGCGAGTTCGCCATGCTCAAGGCCCTGGTGCGCCATCCACGCCAGCCACTATCGCGCGAAAGACTGGCCCAACTGGCGCGCGGCCGCGAGTTCGAACCCTTTGATCGAAGCCTCGATGTGCAGATATCGCGGCTGCGCAAACTCGTCGAGGTCGATCCGGCATCGCCCCGATTCATCCAGACGGTGTGGGGCGTGGGTTATGTCTTTGTTCCCGACGGCGCGGGTTGATTCGATTGGCTAGCGCGCAAGTACCGGATCCGGCCTTCAGCGGGGCGATGCCCCTGCAGGCCAACCCTGGCGCCCGGTCCAAGACCGCGAGCTGGGACTTGAGTCTGTTCTGGAGAACGTTCTTCCTGCTTGCGCTGCTGCTCGTTGGCAGCATTCTGGCCTGGCTGCAGACACTGCGCGCCCTTGAATTTGAACCACGCGCGATCCAGACGGCGCAGCAAATCGCCTCGCTGGTCAATCTGAGCCGCGCCGCGCTGATCCATTCGGACTCGATCGCTCGCGTCTCGCTGATCAAGACGATGACCGAACAAGAAGGCGTGCGCATCGTGCCACGCGAACCAGGCGACACATTCGAGCCGTTTGACACTGACGCGCTGGGCAAGCGAATTTCGCTCGAACTCAGCGCCCGGCTCGGTCCGGGCACCGTCGTTGCCAACAGCGTGAACCAGGTCGAAGGGCTCTGGGTCGGCTTTATGATCGACGGTGACAACTACTGGATGCGCACCGATCGCGCGCGCTTCAATCGCACCGCAGGCAGCACCTGGATCATCTGGCTGCTTACGGCCGCCGCGCTGTCGCTGGCCGGTGCCGCGCTGATTGCCCGGCTGATCAACCGGCCGCTCAAGAAACTCTCCTTTGCCGCCAGCCGTGTCCGCGAAGGCGATTTTGAAGCGAGTTCGCTCGATGAAACGGTTGCCACCACCGAGATCAGGGCGGTCAACATCGGCTTCAACCGCATGACGCAAAAGCTCGCCACCATCGAGCAGGACCGCGCGGTCATGCTCGCTGGCATCTCGCACGACTTGCGCACGCCGCTGGCGCGCTTGCGCCTGGAAGCCGAATTGAGCGTTCCCGACGCTCAGGCGCGCGCCAACATGGTTGCCGACATCGCGCAGCTTGACGCCATCATCGACAAATTTCTTGATTACGCGCGACCGGGCAGCGCGCAGTTGCGCAGCGTGGCCCTGAAACCGGTGATCGAAAGCTGCCTGCAGAGCCTGCGCAGTCGCAACGACATTCGGATCCAAGTCAACGTCGGCGACGATCTGGCCGTGCTCGCTGACGAGGTCGAGTTGGGCCGTGTGCTCACCAATCTGCTGGAAAATGCGCTGCGATACGGCAAGACAGTAGACACGGGCATCGCCGTCGTGGATATCACGGCCCGCGCCAACGCTCAATCGGTGCTGCTTCGCGTGCGTGACCACGGCATAGGGGTTGGCCAGGAGCAACTTGCCAGTCTGACCACCCCGTTTTATCGCGGAGAGGCGGCGCGCACCGCTGCCAACGGCGCGGGCTTGGGCCTGGCCATCGTTGACAAGACGGTCTCGCGCATGGGTGGCGCCTTTAGCCTGAGCACGTCTTCGACCGGCGGTCTGGCCGCCAACATCCGCTTGCAGCGCGCGACCGACAGCTAGCCTCTGGGCGGCAAGCCGGTGTGCTGGGTAAGCGCCGATCCGGGCCGTGGCCCCGGCGTTGAGTTCTTTTGCCGCGCAGCGCGATAGCTGCCATCACCCTGCGGCTGAAAACTCGGGATCAGATGCTGCTTGCCGTTACCGATCAGGTCGGCGCGGCCCATCGCCTTGAGCGCCTCGCGCAGCAGTGGCCAGTTGTTGGCGTCGTGGTAGCGCAGGAATGCCTTGTGCAAACGCCGACGCCTCTCGCCGCGCACCACGTCGACGTCTCACTGTCCCGGTCCACTTTTCGCAACGGGTTCTTGCCCGTGTGATACATGGCCGTCGCGCTGGCCATCGGACTCGGGTAAAAAGTTTGCACCTGATCGGCCCGAAAGCCGTTCCTTCTTCAACCACAGCGCCAGGTTCATCATGTCCTCGTCGGTGGTGCCCGGGTGCGCGGCGATGAAATAGGGAACCAGATACTGTTTCTTGCCCGCTTCCAGGCTGAAAACTTGTCAAACAGCGCCTTGAACTTGTCGTAGCTGCCAATACCCGGCTTCATCATCCTTGACAACGGTCCGCTCTCGGTGTGCTCGGGAGCGATCTTCAGGTAGCCCCCCACGTGGTGCGTCACGAGTTCGCGCACGTACTCGGGTGACTCGACGGCAAGGTCGTAACGCAAGCCCGAGCCGATCAGGATCTTTTTGATTCCCGGCAGTGCGCGGCCGTGTCGGTACACCTCGATCAGCGGTCGGTGGTCGGTGTTCAGGTTCTGGCAAATGCCCGGATAGACGCAACTTGGTTTGCGGCAGGCGGCTTCAATCTCCGCGCTCTTGCAACCGAGACGGTACATGTTGGCAGTCGGCCCGCCGAGATCGGAAATGGTGCCGGTAAAGCCCTTGACCCGGTCGCGAATATCCTCGATTTCGCGCAGCACCGATTTTTCCGAGCGGCTTTGGATGATGCGCCCTTCGTGCTCGGTGATCGAACAAAAGGTGCAGCCGCCAAAGCAGCCACGCATGATGTTGACCGAGAAGCGGATCATCTCCCAGGCCGGGATTTTGGTCGCGCCGTCGTGGCTACCATGGGCATCAGCGTAGACCGGATGCGGACTGCGCGCGTACGGCAGACCGAAGACCAGATCCATCTCGGCGGTGCTCAGCGGAATGGGCGGCGGGTTGATCCAGACATCGCGCGCCGTCGCGCCGCTGCCGTGCGCCTGCACCAGGGCGCGCGCATTGCCCGGATTGGTCTCCAGATGCAGGACCCGGCTGGCATGTGCATAGAGTACCGGGTCAGCGCGGACCTGCTCGTAGCTCGGCAATCGAATGACCGACTGGTCGCGTGGTGGCACCTTGACGCTGCCTTTGCCGTAAAGCGCCGGGTTCGCCACAAAATGCAGCGGTTGACTCACCGAAACATCCGGCAATTTTGAGTCAAACTGGCCTGCAGAGCCCGTCGTGCTTGCGCAAGCAGCTACGGATTTTGTAGCAGTTTCAGAAATTCGCTGGTACGGGCTGATGTGCGATTCGACGCGTCCGGGCAGATCAACGCTGGTCGAATCAATCTCAAACCAGCCAGCGCCCTGATCCTGTGAAGATCGCCTTACAAACGCGGTGCCGCGCACATCGGTGATTCTCTCAATCGGTTCGCGTGCCGCCAGCCGGTGTGCAATCTCGACAATGGCTCGCTCGGCGTTGCCGTACAGCAGCAAATCGCATTTGGCATCGACCACGATCGAGCGGCGCACCTTGTCGCTCCAGTAGTCGTAGTGCGCGATGCGCCGCAGCGAACCCTCGATGCCGCCGAGTACGATCGGTGTGTCCTTGAACGCTTCACGGCAACGCTGACTGTAGACAATGGCGGCGCGGTCCGGGCGCTTGCCCGCCACGTCACCGGGTGTGTAGGCATCGTCACTGCGGATCTTGCGCTCGGCCGTGTAGCGGTTGATCATGGAGTCCATGTTGCCCGCCGTGACACCCCAGAACAGATTAGGCTGGCCGAGCACCCGAAACGGCTCGGCGCTGTGCCAGTCGGGCTGCGCGATGATGCCGACCCGAAAGCCCTGGGACTCCAGCATGCGGCCAATCACAGCCATGCCAAAGCTCGGATGGTCCACATACGCGTCACCAGTGACCAGAACGATGTCGCAACTGTCCCAGCCAAGCGCGTCCATCTCGGCGCGGCTCATCGGCAGCAACGGAGCCGTGCCAAAACGCGCGGCCCAGTACTTGCGATAGCTGCCCAAAGGCTTGGCGGCGCGCGGGAAGAAGGAAACGTCAACGGGGGTGTTCATGGAAACGGGCGGGGAAACACGCCGCAAGTGTACGGTTTTGCGCTTGGCAACGTTCGCAAAAGGGTACTGCGGCAAGCTTGCCGCGCGATACTTTCCGGAATCAACGGCCTAAACTGATAGCCATGAATCCAAACGCTGTGCCCTATTACCCGGCGGCCACCGAGCCAACTGACTTCCCACGCCGCGTACTGCTGGCCGTCAGCGGCCTGACGCCGCAAGTTGTCACTGAAACGATTTACGCCTTGGCCGCCGACGAATGCGCGCCTTTTATACCCACCGAGGTACACCTGATCACCAGTGCCGAAGGAGCGCGCCGTGCCGAGCTTTCCCTGCTCAGCGACGACCTCGGCTGGTTTCACAAACTCTGCGCCGACTACCACCTGCCCGGCGTGCGCTTTGACCGCAGCCACATCCACGTCATGCGCGACGCTCACGGCCAGCCGATGAACGACATCCGCAGCCCCTCAGACAATCAGGCCGCCGCCGACTTCATCACCGCCCAGGTGCGCGCCATCACCGCTGACCCGTCGTGTGCCCTGCATGCCTCCATTGCCGGGGGCCGCAAAACCATGGGTTATTACTTGGGCTACGCGCTATCGCTCTACGGCCGTGCGCAAGACCGATTGAGCCACGTGCTGGTGAGCGAGCCCTTTGAATCCAGCTACGACTTCTTTTACCCCACACCGTACAGCCGAGTGCTGCAAACGCGCGAAGGCCAACTGGCTGATACGGCGATGGCGCAAGTCACGCTGGCCGACATTCCGTTTGTGAGTCTGCGCCACGGCCTGCCCACCGCCTTGCTGGCCGGGCAGGCGAGCTTTAACGACGCCGTCGCAGCGGTCCGCGCTGCACTGGCACCAGCGCAGTTGACAATTGACCTGGCTCGGCAATGCATCATTGCGGCTGGGCGCGAAGTCGCTCTGCCCCCAGCCGAACTGGCGCTGCTGGCCGTCTTTGCGCGACGAACTTTGCAGGGGCATGAACCACTGCCCGCACCCACCAAAGGCGTACCTGATGCCCTTTGGGCCAAGCGCTACCTGGGTGAATACCGGCGCATCACCGGCACCCTGGCTGATATCGAATCAACAGAGCGTGCCTTGCGCGACGGCATGGACGGCGAGTACTTCTCACAACGTAAATCGAAGCTCGACAAACGACTGAAAACCGCCCTCGGCCCCGCGGCTGAAATTTATCGCATCCACGATGGCGGCAAGCGACCGCGGCGCTACGCGTTAACCCTGAACCCGGATGCTGTACGATTTGTTGCAGACGTGGCGTTCAAGGAGGATATTTGATGACCATGCGAGACACCGATTTATTGGCTGCTTCCTGCCGTGTTGCGCTGGCCGCCTATCTGCACGATCTGGGCAAGTTCGCGGAACGGGCCAGGATTGACGTGCCACCCAGCGCGCTGGCAGTTCATAAAACCCAATACTGCCCGTTTCGCACTACCGACCCGGGCGGCAAGAACGGCTATCACACCCATATCCACGCCGCCTACACCGGGGTGGCTTTTGACTTGGTGGAGCAAACGGCACCGGATTTGATCAAGGGCGACATGTACCCCTTCATAAATCGAGCGCAGCTGCAAGACGACCACACCCAAGCCACCGATTCGTTGATCAATGCCGCCGCAGCGCACCACAAGCCCGACACTTTTTTGCAGTGGATCATCGCCACGTCTGACCGCGTAGCCAGCGGCTTTGAGCGAGATGAGTTTGAAACCTATAACAAAGCAGAAGACAAAAATCATTACCAAGCACGTCTGCTGTCACTGCTTGAGCAAATTGACAAAAACCGGGTCGTCAGTGCCAAAGACTTGAAATGGCGCTACCCGCTCAAGGCCTTGTCGCCCACCGCCATCTTCCCGCAGTTGCGCGAAGTCTGTGAACCCGGCGACGACAGCCCGGCACAAGCCCAATACAAGGCGCTTTGGAATGATTTTTTGGCTGCACTGAAAAACATCCCCACATCGCACCGCAACAACTGGTCTTTGTGGCTGGACCACTTCGACACGGCCTGGCTGACCTTCACCCATGCCATACCCGCCGCCACCGCTTTTGGCACCAAGCCAGAAGTCTCGCTGTACGACCACAGCAAAACCACAGCGGCACTGGCCACAGCGCTGTGGCGCTGGCACGAGGCGGAAACAAAAACCGATAGCAGCGCAGCAGCTAGCCTGAAAGACCGCAGCGATTGGGACATCGACAAGCTCCTGCTGATCCAAGGCGACTTTTTCGGCATTCAGGATTTCATCTTTGCCGAAGGCAGCCAGACCAACAAGGCAGCTGCCAAACTGTTGCGTGGGCGCTCGTTTCAGGTGTCTTTGTTTACCGAGCTGGCGGCGCTCAAAGTGCTGGATGCCTTGTCGCTGCCGCCCACCAGCCAGATCACCAACGCGGCCGGCAAGTTCTTGATCGTGGCACCCAACACAGCGGCGGTTCGCGATCAGCTTGAAAAAGTTCGTATCGAGATCAACCAGTGGTTCTTGAATCACAGCTTTGGACTGGCTGGCCTGGGGCTGGTCGGCAAGCCAGCCTGTTGCAACGACTTTTTGAAAGGCAACTTCAAAAACCTGGTGAAAGGGCTGTTTGGCGCACTGGAAAAGGCCAAGCTGCAACGCTTTGACCTGACCGCTGCGGCCAACCCAGTGTTTGACGTGGCCTATCCGGATGGCGTGTGCCAGTTCAATGGCAAGCTGCCAGCCGACGCGGGCCACGACAGCGCAGCCATGTCGCGCGACCAGATTCTGCTTGGCAGCGCCTTAACTCGCGAAGACCGCCTGCTAATCGTGCGTGACCCGACCGCCTTGACTGGGAACAAACTGACAACGCTGGAAGTGCCCGTGTTCGGCTTCAGAGTTGCCTTCACTGGCAGCGAGGACACTACCGGCAAGTTTGGTCCATTGGCGCGTGACGGTTCGCTCATTCGTGCGTGGGATTTCAGCCTGCCCGACAACCTGACCGACACCCTCTGGAATGGCTACGCGCGGCGCTCTATCAATGCCTATGTGCCAAGGTTTTCTGAAGTTGATCAATGGGCGTCGGACAAATATCAGGGCCAAGCAGAAGATGTGGATTTCGACAAAGCGCGGTTTGCGGGCAAAACCCTCAATCACATCGCTTGCGAAGATCGCCAACCGCATCGGGATAGAGAAGGCTGGCAGGGCCAAGCGGCGCTGATGACGCTCAAGGGCGATGTGGACAACCTCGGGGCAATCTTTCAACAAGGCCTGCAGGAGCCAACATTCGCCAAGATGGCCGCACTGTCACGCCAGATGAATGCATTTTTTGCCATCTGGCTACCTGCCATTTGCCGTACCGAGTTCCCCAACACCTACACGGTGTTTGCTGGCGGCGACGACTTCTTTCTGATCGGCCCCTGGCACAGCACGCAACGGCTTGCCGCGCGCATGGCTGCAGAGTTCAAAACCTATGTGACTGAAAACCCCGGCATCACCTTCTCGGCGGGCATGGTCATGACCAAGCCCGGCCAGCCTATTCACGCACTCGCTACACAGGCGGAAGATGCCCTGAGTGCCGCCAAAGGTTCGGATAAGAATGCGCTGGTGCTGTTCAATGAGCGGGTGCGCTGGCCTGACTGGGCACAAGTGCAGGCTGCGCAAGACCAGTTGGAGCGGGTTCGCGACAGTTATGACCTGTCCACCGGCTATGTCTATGGCCTGATGCAACTCATTGACCTGGCCAGCGATAAGACCAATCCCGAACATGCCATGTGGCGCAGCCGCTTTGCCTATCGCACACGGCGTTATGTGGTTGACAAAATCCGCGAACCCGAAAAGCGCGAGCGCGCGCAAACCGAGCTGTCGGTGGTGCTGGGCAAGCAAGGCATTGAAGACCTTGGCACGCGCTACCGTATTCCACTTTTCAACCATTTCTATCGTCAACGTTAAGGAAGCACCATGCCCATTCCCAATAGCAAGATCGTTTTTGGCAAAGCCTTAGGGGACGATCTGTTTTCTGAAGTCGCCAAAGAAAAATCCTATGAAATATTCCAGGGTGGACTGGATCAACGTGGCAATCAATCAAAAAACAAATCAACTCAACTGCGCAAGTTCTACGATGAACTGGTGATGTGGACAGACAAAGTTCACAGCATTGGGAAACTGGAGCCAGGTCAAAAAAGCGACGTTGTACGTAAGGCACGCTACGAACAATCTGCTCCCTTCATCAAAATGATGAACGCGAAGGTGGCTTATGCAAAAGGCCGTAACCACGTTGATGACAGCTTCGAGGCCATGTTTAGCCATTGCATCAAATCCATTAGTGATGCCGAAACCCTTAAGCACGCCAAATTGTTCATGGAAGCCTTCATGGGCTTCTATAAAGCCCAGGAGAAATAAGCCATGCCACAACTCACCGCCATCACCACCATCACCGCCACGCTTGAACTCGTCACCGGCCTGCGCATTGGCGCAGGCGACAGCGAAATGCACATCGGCGGAATCGACAACACCGTCATCAAGCACCCGCACACCCAGTCACCCTACATTCCCGGCTCCAGCCTGAAGGGAAAGATGCGCAGCCTGCTGGAGTGGCGCAGCGGTGCGGTCAAGGAAGAGGCACTTGGCTGGAAGGATTATGAGAAAGCCAGCGGTACAACTCAGACCGAAGTCAAACGCATCCTGCAACTCTTCGGCATCAGCGGTGGCGACAAAGTCGGCGTTGAAGAAATGGGCAAAATCGGTCCGACCCGCATTTCATTCTGGGACTGCAACCTCAACCCTGAGTGGGAAGCACAAATCCGCGAAGACAACTTTTCGCTCACCGAAGTCAAAAGCGAAAACCGCATCAACCGCATCTCGGGCGTCGCCGAGCACCCGCGCCAAACCGAGCGCGTACCGGCCGGTGCGCAATTTGACTTTCGCCTGTCGGTCAGGAAACTCACGGGTGATGGTGACGAACTGATAGCGACGGTGCTGCAAGGGTTGAAGCTGCTGGAGCTAGACAGCGTGGGTGGCTCTGGTTCTCGTGGCTACGGCAAGGTTAAGTTTGTCAATCTGAAGATCGACGATGCCGACTGCCAAGCCCGCTTTGATGCCGTCAAACCGTTTGAAAACAGCGCGCGGTAGAGGCTTGCAGTCGATGCAGACCTACCGCTACATCCTGCGCCCCTTGAGCGCATTCGGCACGCCACTGGCCGGTGACACCCTGTTTGGCCAGTTGTGCTGGACGTTGCGTCACAAGTTGGGCAATTCGCATCTCAATGAGTTGCTTCAGGGCTACACCAACGGCCAGCCGTTTGTGGTGGTGTCTGATGCGCTGCCCGCGGGTCATGTACCACTGCCAAGCGTGCCCTCCAACCTGTGGCAGCAGACAGCAAACGCCGACCGAAAAGTACTGAAGAAGAAGAAATGGCTGCCAACTGCCGAACTGGGTACACCCTTTGCTGCATGGCAGGCCAGTGCGCGAAGCGATGCTGAGGTGGCAGAACCTTGGATGAAAGAATGGGCCGATCAAGCCAGGCACCGCGATGAAAAAGGTAATAGCCAAACCGAGCGCGCCCAGCCTCATAACACCATCAACCGCCAGACCGGCACCACTGCCGAGGGTCAGTTTGCGCCCTACGCCATGCCGCAAATCTGGTTTCACCCGGCCATGCGCTTTGACCTGCATGTCGTTCTGGATGAAGCACGACTGGGCGTCGTCGAACTCACAGCGGCACTGGACATGATGGGCAAAACTGGCTTTGGGCGCGATGCCAGCATCGGCCTGGGCAAGTTTGAGCGTGACGGAGATCCAGAGGCGGTGAGGTGGCACAGCCCGACAGGTGCTAACAGCTACCTCACACTTGGCCCCTGCGCGCCGCAAGGCCAGGCCTTTTGCCCGGTGCGCAGCACCTACCAGGTCGCCACCCGCTTCGGTCGTCATGGCGACGCCGCAGTGCAGTCCGGCCAACCCTTCAAACGCCCCGTGCTTTTAGCCAAAGCGGGCGGCGTGTTCTGGCCGGAGGTGATCGACCCTGCCTGCACTTTCATTGGTCGTGGCTTGGGTGGTATCGACAACCCCGTGTCCTTGTCCATGCCCGAGACGGTGCAACAGGGCTATACGCCGGTGATCGCCATCGAGCGCGCCTTGGAGACCGCGTTATGAACACCTTCCTAAAAACCTACCGCTTGGAGCTTACGCCGCTGTCACCCATTCACATCGGTTGCGGGGAAGACTTTGAGCCGACCGACTATGTGATTGATGAAGGCGTGTTGTACGGGTTTGACCCGAGCCGCGCCGTGCTCAACGATTTGCAAAAAAGCAAACTCATGGATGCCGCAAACCGAGCGTCACTGTTGGCAGTTCAGCGATTTTTCAAAGACAACGCGCAGTCGTTCAAGGCGCAGGCAGATACCCTGATTCCCGTGAGTACCGGGGTCGCGCAGGTCTATGAACAGCGCGTAGGGCGTGCGGCAAATGTTGAGGCCAACGGGAACATCGTGTTTAACCAACTCTTCATAGAGCGCACCATGCACACCGGGCGAGCGAGCTTCCCTTTCATTCCGGGCAGTAGCTTCAAAGGTGCCGTTCGTACCGCCATACTGGACGACCTCAATCAGGGACAGCGCATCACCCACCAAGATGAAATGGATCGGCGGGGCGCTGCCAAGAGTGATGCAATTGAACGTCGTTTACTCCAAGGCGACTTTGCCACCAGCCCACTTCGGCTTTTGAAGGTGGCTGATTTGATGCCAGTGCAAGAGCCCGCAAGACGCATCATGTTTGCCGTCAACCGCAAGAAGAAGCTGATCATCAAAGACGGGCAAGAGCTCCAACCCAAAGGAATCGCCGCGCGCAAGGAATGCATTCTGCACGGGCAGTACCGAGCGTTTGTAGCCAATGCTGTGTTGCCGTCGCTCGACCCGCATCAGGACGGCAAGACCACGCCAGCCCCGGCGCTACGTCCCACCGACTTGCGGAAGATTGCAAAACAGTCCAACACCTATAACCAAATTCGCTTGCGGCGTGAATTGAGCGTGTTGGATGGGCGCGGACTCGTCAATCCGGAGTGGAAGCAATCTCTGGAGATGCTCCTTGCAGGTGATCTGAGCAAGAAGTTGACCAACGGCGATGCGTTCTTGATCCGCCTAGGGCGGTACGGCGGTGCCGAGAGCAAAACCCTGTCCGGCGATGGCGTGGCGCAGATAAAAATCATGCAAGGCAAAGGCCAACCGCCCGTGATTCAAGACACCACCAAAACCGTGTGGCTGGCAGCAGAGCAAGAAACCGAGCAAAAACACCTCCTCCCCTTCGGTTGGGCCGTGGTCGAAATCGACCCGCAGGAAGGCGATCTGCCCCAGCTCAAGGCATGGTGCGATGCGCAGGCGCAAGGCCGTCCCGACATGGCCAAATTACGTCAACAGTTTGAAGTCGACAAGCGGGTCGCTCTCAAACTAAAAGCCGAAATGGCGGAGCAAGCTGCCGCGCGTGAGGCCGCCAAACAGGCCCAACAGTTGGCCGCCGAACAACGCGCACAAGCACTGGCGAGCATGACGGAGCAAGGCAAACTGATCGAAACGCTGCGCCAGAAGTGCGAAGACTGGACTCGCCACATGCCGCCACACGGCAACTACAAAATGCAGGCACCGGATATTGGCAAGACTGGGTTGTTTCA
Organism: uncultured Pseudomonadota bacterium; assembly: GCA_963844495.1. Lineage (GTDB taxonomy): Bacteria > Pseudomonadota > Gammaproteobacteria > Burkholderiales > Burkholderiaceae_C > Rhodoferax. The sequence goes on along the minus strand of CAWJOT010000055.1, from coordinate 17,644 downwards.
GGATGCCAGCAAACTGGTGACACTGGCCTTGACGGGTACCGAATGGACACAGAGCGACAGGTCATTGCTCGCAGACATGATCGATACCTGGTTGCCAAAGGCAGTTGCGCCGTGGGGCAAAGACGAACGCAAGAAACTGAAGTTGGCTGCGCTGCGGAATCAATAGCAATGACCCAAATCGAAAAACTTCTGCTACGCCTGCTGCGCGGCACATCCGATGCCAGCATGGGCTTTGATGAACTGTGCAGTCTCTTGACCCACCTGGGCTTTGAAGTTCGCATCCGAGGCAGTCACCACATGTTCAGCAAACCTGGCGTGGCAGAGCTAATCAACCTGCAACGCGATGGTGCCAACGCTAAGCCCTATCAAGTCAAACAAGTTAGAACTATCATCGTCAAATACAAGCTAGAGGTATGAGCCATGGACCGCTTTGAGATCATCATTTTCTGGAGCAACGACGACCAGACCTACGTCGCCGATGTGCCGGAATTACCCGGCTGCATGGCACACGGCGATACGCATGAGGCCGCCCTGGCCGCAGTGAAGGAAGCAATCGCACTATGGCTGGAGACCGCCCAGGCGACCGGCCGCGCGATTCCGCAGGCGCGTGGCGAACGGCTACTTTTTGCCTAAGTGTGTTGGCCGTGTACCAACACACTGGCGGCGATACACGGCTTGCCGGGCGCTCCAGTTGTGGCTACTTGCGGCGCAGCACCTGCTATGAAAAACGAAGCAAACCAGCCTGCAGAGCCCCGCAACATCCTGCTCTGTACCCTGGGCGCAAGTTGGGCTGTTATTCCAGAAATTCTGGGCTGGCTCGCCCCCGATTTGCTCGATTTGTATGCCCACCACCCGCAACGCGCCACACTCAACAGCTTGCGCCTGCAACACCAACTCAAAGCACCCGATGAGCTCTGGATTTGCACAACCGAAGGCACCCAAACCCAATCCAGCCTGACGCGCCTGCTGCGCTGGTGGCAGTTGTTGGGTCAACCGCTGCCGCTGCGAATCTGGGCTGCAGCGGGCACAAGCCAGCTTGCCAGCCAGGCAGAGTGCGACCACATCCGTGAACTCACCTTGCGCGTGACACTGCTGGCCAGCGAACACACGCGCGGCGGCCAACTGGTGTTATCTCTGGCCGGTGGTCGCAAAACCATGAGTGCTGACCTGCAAAGCGCCGGCACGCTGTTTGGCGCTACGGCCTGGCTGCACGTAGTCAGTCCGGAACCCTCGCCGGCGCTGCTGTTTGCCCGCACTGAGTCTGAAAAAGACGCACAAGCCGAGCTTTTTACTCAGCCCCTGCCACCCAATTTGGCCCAAGCCATCACACCATTAGTGGCAGGAACCGGCACGCGCAATGAATTGCTGGACATTGCCATTGACGGCCAGCGCATCGGCGCCGCCACTTTTGCGCTCCCATTGGCTGAAGCAAATCAAGTACTGGCTTGGCCGCTGCCGGCGCAAGGCGACGCACTGCACCGCGAACTGGTGCGCCGCCAACGCCAAAGCGGCCAGCTCATGGGTAACTTCCTGGCGCAGTTGGCACAAACCGAACGTCATGAAAACTGGCGCAGCCTGTACCGCCTGCCCCCGGCCCAAATTGACACCCTGCGCAACACCGCTTTGCAGGCCAACGACCACGCACACTGGCTCACGGCTCTGCCCAAAGCCGACCTGCACCGCCACCTCGGTGGCTGCCTGGGCTTGGCTGCACAACGTGAGGTGGCGCGCGCCATCTGGTCTGAACTTACACGCCAAATCAGGCTGCAACGCTTACAGGACGTGCGTGAGCAGCTATCAAAAACAGAGTGGCCGTGGAACTGGCCTGACGCGTTGAAAGGTCCCCATCGCGCCGAGCTCTGCGCCGCCCTGCTGCTCAATGCCAACGAAGCCCAACTGCAACACAACCTGTTTGATGTAACCGAGCCACGCCTCGCCCTCAAAACCAGCGCCCACGGATTTGCCGCCTATGAGCGCCCCGGTGAGCTCAGCGGCTCAGCGCTGCTGACCCACCCTGCCGCCGTTGTGCCATATGCACAGGCCATCGTTGACCAGGCCCGCGCTGAAGGCCTGGTCTATCTGGAGCTGCGCGGCAGCCCACAAAAATACAGCCCCCACGACCCGGCCGGTTTTTTGCGCGACCTGCACCAAGCCTTGCAACAGGCTGGCGCTCAGGTTGGAACCAATCCGCAAGCGCCGCGCAGTGCGACCACACTGCGCATCGGTTTCATCTGGATTCTGGACCGGCGCAACCCCCTCAACGTCGCCGTGGTCGTACAACAGGCGGTTGACGCACGAGCCAGTCTGGACGGCTTTCTACTCGGTCTCGATCTGGCCGGCGACGAAGCCACGCATGACCCGACTGAACTGGCGCAATTGGCCACAGCCTTCATGCCCGCCTTTGCCGCCTGCCTGCCGTTAACCATCCACGCCGGTGAAGGCGAAGCCGCGCACCACATCTGGCAGGCCGCTTACCACCTGCACGCCGACCGCATCGGCCACGGCTTGACCCTCGCGCAACAGCCGCAGCTGGCGGCACGTTTTCGCGACCGCAGCATCTGCCTGGAGCTGTGCCCCAGCTCCAACCGCGAGGTCGTCGGCTTTGCCGACCCGGCTTACCCCGCATCGGCCAGCTTGTCGCGCTACCCACTTCGCGAATTCATCCAGGCAGGCCTGCCGGTGGCACTATGCACCGACAACCCTGCCATCTCGCGCACCACCCTCACCGGCGAATTTTTAGCCGCTGCCCGCATGTCCGAGGGCGGTTTGAGCCTGTGGGAATGTCTGGCCCTGATACGCCAAGCCTTTGTGCATGCCTTCTTGCCCAGCGCCGAGCGTGAAGCCCTGCTCAAATGCGTAGATGCCCGGGTTTTTACACTGATTTCCGACCGACCCGCTGACAATGCAGGCGACGAGTTTTTCTAGACTAAAACCCCATGCCCTCCTACGACACCCACCTCTGCCTGGTCTCCGCCCAAGCCACGCCCAATTTGCTGCCGGTACTTGACGAAGCTTGGCGACCGCGCCGGTTGGTGTTGGCGTGCAGCGCTCAAATGAAGGAAGCAGCGCAGGCACTCCAATCAGTCATCCAGACCAAAGGCGGCGGCATCGTGGTCGACCTGCTGGACCTGCCCAACGCCTACGACTACACCGCGCTGTCGGAGGCTTTTCTTACCTACTTGGCCGAGCACGCCGACGAGAACATAGCGCTGAACGTCACTGGTGGCACCAAGCTGATGGCCGTGGCTGCGCAAGAGGTGTTTCGCTCCGAGGGCAAGCCGGTGTTTTACGTCAACGTAGAGAGCGACGAAGTGCTGGTTATCGGTGAAAAAGCTGTAAGTCAACCGCTGCTTGCCAAGCTCAAGGTGCACGAAATGTTGCGGGCACACGGCTACAAGGTCACCATGCAGGAACAGCCCCAAATCAAACGTGAGCTGCGCGACCTGACTGCCCGCCTGATCGATCACGTTGCCAGTGCTGGACGGGCGTTGGGCGCGTTCAACGCATTGGCGCGTCTGGCACGCGACAACGATCTGCGGGTGGAGCTAAACCGGGACCAGAGTTCGCTTGCGCTGGGTGACATCGTGGCCCTGTTTGAGGAAGCGGGGCTGCTGCGTCAACAGGGCAACGCGCTAGTTTTCAAGGACGAAGAGGCACGGTGTTTTGCCAATGGCGGCTGGTTGGAGTCCCATGTGGTTGAAGTACTACAGTCGCTGCGCCCCCAGCACAATGGTTTGACCGATGTGGCCATGGGCATACGTGTCGCTTTTGCCGGTGCCGCTGGTAAATCGAACGGCAAGGATAAGAACGAAATCGACGTGGCCTTCTTGTACCGCAACACCTTGCACCTGATTGAATGCAAGACAGCCAACCTGGGTCAGGTCGGGACTGGCGAAGACAGCAAGGCAACCGAGGCAATCTACAAAATGGAGTCGCTGCTCAAGCTCGGCGGCTTGCGCACCAAAGGCATGGTGGTGGATTACCGGGGCGAACTATCCAAAAGCGAAGCCAACCAAAAGCGCGCCGCTGAGGCTGGCATTGCCATCGTCTCAGGCGCGCAACTTAAGGATCTCAAAGGCGCTATCAGCCGCCTGTGGCTGACCCGAGGAGAATGACACATCATGGATTGCCACCCTGCGCTCGTAATGACAACACTCCCCCTCGCCCGCTACCGCTTCACCGCGGTCGTGCAGCAGCCGCTGGCCCTGCCCGAGTACGCTGGCTCGCTCTTGCGCGGGCAGTTTGGCGCGGCGCTGCGCAATGTGGCTTGCATGACGCGCCAGCCCAGGTGCCCCGGCTGCCCGCTGTTGCAAACCTGCCCTTACACCCGCATTTTCGAGGCGCCACCACCAGCCAAAGGCCAGCACGCGCTACAGGACTTCAGTCAGATCCCCAACCCCTATGTGATGGAGCCACCAACACCGCGCGTACGCATGCTTGCCACGGGCGGCGCTTTTGAATTTCACATGGTCCTGATCGGCCATGCCCTTGATCAACTCGCGCTGATCGTGTTTGCGCTGCAACGCGCGCTCAGCACAGGCCTGACCCGCCAGCGCGTACCCGCCGACCTGATGCAGGTGGATTGGCTTGATGCGCAAGGCGTTGCGCACCCGGTCTGGACGTCCAAGCAGCCCACGTTGCTGGAGCACGCGGCGCAAGTCACCGTACCCGCTATTAAAACAGTAGCTGCCCACGCTTATGCGACGGGCGCTACAGCCATAAATGATTGCAAAATAACGCTGCACATCCAGACCCCAATGCGGCTGCAACAGCAAGGCAAGCCGCTCGGTGTGGGGCAGCTCACGCCGCGTGCGCTGGTGGCCACGCTGGCGCGGCGCATCGCCTTGCTCATGGAGTTTCACGCCGGGCAAAGCGGCTGGGGCGAGGCCGCCCGGCAGATCACGCACCAAAGCGAAACCCTCACCGACACACGCGATTTGCACTGGTTTGACTGGACGCGCTATTCGTCACGCCAGCAGCAAGAAATGACGCTGGGCGGCGTGCTGGGCTGCTGGACACTGCACGGCACTGCCGCCACGCTGGCAGAGCTTTGGCCCTGGCTCTGGCTGGGCCAGTGGGTGCACGTTGGCAAAAACGCCACCATGGGGCTGGGCGGGTACACGCTCGAAGTCTGACGCTCGTCAATTGCCGAGGCGGCAAGCTTGCCGCACCTGACAGGATGGGGCGGCGGCAGAACAATTCAGGTTGATCACACAACCCAAAGGAATTGATTCATGAAAGCTTCTTGCTCCACCTTGCGCCTACTCGCATTGGCCGCCATCGCACCGTTTTTCACCGGCTGCGCCTCAATCGTCTCTGGCCAAAACCAGAGCCTGAGCGTGGAAACCCTGCAGGCGGGCAAGCCGTTCAGCGGTGCCGCCTGCAAGCTCGACAACGACAAGGGCTCATGGTACGTCACGACGCCAGGCAGCGTCACCGTGCGCCGCTCTATGGAGGCCATCAACCTGCGCTGCGAAAAAGATGGCATGGAGCCCGGCGTGGCCGCAGTGCAATCGGCGACCAAAGGTATGGCGTTTGGCAACATCCTGTTTGGCGGCTTCATCGGCGCTGCGGTGGATGTCGGCAGCGGCGCCGCGTATGACTACCCGGTACTCATCCAAGTGCCAATGGGCACCCTGGCCCCGCTGGTCAATCTGGCTGCACCATCGGCCAGCCCACCAGCCAATTGAAGCACCCATGCCCGAGCGTGAACTCCATCTTGCTGCCTACGACATCAGCGAACCGCGTCGTCTGGGCGCTGCGCTCAAGCTCACGCGCGCGTACGCAACCGGTGGCCAGAAGTCGGTACACGAGCTGTATTTGACGGCGGCTGAGCGCACGGCACTGGTGCAAGACATGGGCGTCTTGATGGACCTGGAAACCGACCGCTTCTTGCTGCTGCGGCTGGACCCACGCAGCCGCGTTCACACGCTGGGCAAGGCGCTCGCGCCAAGCGACCCCGACTACTTTTACGTAGGCTAGGAATGATCCCTACCTGCTACATATTTCATAGCTGCTCACGCTTGCTGCATATGGGCTGCATGGCCAAAATGCCATGAGTCTGCTGTTGCTCGACAGAGCCCAACTTGAGGTCAAAGCCGAAGGTGAGACCCTGGCTTTGTATGAAGCCGGGGTGCGCCGCGGCACCGTGCCCATCAAGCTCGTTGACCGCTGCGTCATCCACGGCGCCCAAACAAGACTTGACAGCGGCGTGCTGATGAAGCTCGCACAGGCCGGTGTGACCACCGTGCTGATGAGTCCGCGCAGCCCCCGGCGCGTGGCACTGGTGCTGGGGCCGCTGCACAACGATGCCGCTGTGCGGCTGGCGCAGGCTGCCCGTGTGATGGACAACGCCTGGTGCTGCCAATGGGCGCTTGCTGTGGTTCGCGCCAAACTGGCGCGCCAACGCCGCACCCTGCAACACTTGCAAGCGGCCCGCCCGGACGCCCGCAAACCGCTGTTTGACGCACTGCAATCGCTTGATGCCATCCTGCAAAATCTCAACCAGAGCGCCGAACACAACGTGACGGACGCGGCCCCGGTTCCCACGCTGGAGAGCCTGCGCGGCTTTGAGGGAGCGGCGGCGCGAGCCTATTTCGGTGGCCTGACTGGCGTGTTTGCCCCAGCGCTCAACTTCAACGGGCGCAACCGCCGCCCGCCGCGCGACCCGGTCAATGTCTGCCTGTCCCTGGCCTACACCATGCTGCACGTGCAGGCGCTGCAGATGTGCATCAGCGCCGGGTTGGACCCGCTGCTGGGCTTTTATCACCGCCCCGCCTTTGGCCGCGAAAGCCTGGCCAGCGACCTGATTGAGGCGCTGCGCCCGGCGGTGGACCTGTGGGTGTGGGAGTTGCTGCGTGGGCGTGAACTGCGAGAAGATCACTTCAGCCTGGACAAGGGTGCCTGCCTGCTGGGCAAGGCCGGACGCCAGATCTTCTACGCGCAATGGGAACAGCAATGCACCCCATGGCAGCGCTGGCTGCGCAGCCAAACAAGGTTGCTGGCGCGCACCCTGCGCCAGCAGGGCGAAGCCTGGTTGGTCAACGATGACGAGGAGCTTGATTAATGCCACGAGCCGCGCTTGCCGTATCCACACGAGCGATCAGGCCCGGCCCTGGTGCGCGCGCGCTCTACTTGGGCAGCCGCGAACACAAGCGGGTGAGTTGCACAGCAGAGGCCCTGGTGGTCACCAACGCCAGCGCCCAAGTCATGCGCTACCCGGTGGCGCGTGTGGCTCGCGTGGTGAGCAGCGCCGACGTGGTGGACTGGAGCGGCCCGGCACTGGCCCTGTGCATGCGCGCGGGCATTGGCATCACCTGGCTGGATGCGCGCGGGCAAGCGGTGGGCACCATCTACCCGCAATTGCGTGATTGCACCCCGTTTGCTACCGCCATGGAGCTTTGGACGGAGACCCCCGAGGGCCTGGCGCGCTACCAGAACTGGCTGCGCTCACGGCGCATGGACGTGCTCATGCGCTGGGGCAAAAGCAGCGCCGCTGCCATCAGCCCACAGCAATGGGAGAGCACCAAACGCGAATGGGTATACGCGGGCCAAGTCACCGTTCACCTGCCCGCCGGTCTACGCGGCCTGTGTCTGGCTTATGTGGCAGCGCAACTCGGCTCCTGTGGGCTCGCACCCGTGCTGTGGGGCCCGCGTCTGCAAGGCATTGACCTCGACGTGGACCTGTGCGAACTGTTATGGGCCGAAATGAACCTGACCAGCGGCGCACTGGCCGACCAGGCCGACGCCGAGGCCGAACTCACCACCCTGTTTGAACGCTGGAGCACGCTCAATGCCAGTGCCATCACACTGCACCTGGCCAGCCTGTACCGCAACGCCATGAAGGAGATGCACACATGAGCCAGCACGCCAGCGCCCGCTGGCTTGTCACTTACGACATCGCCGACCGGAAGCGATTGGGTGCGCTGTTCAAATTTCTGAAAAAACACGGCGTCCCGGTGCAATACTCGGTGTTTTTGCTGGAGGCATCTGCGGTGAAAATGGCAAATCTGATCGTGCAAATTGCCAAAATCATTGAAGCCGACGCCGACGATGTGCGCGCTTACCGCCTGCCGCAAAACCTGTGGCAAGTCACCCTCGGCGCCAGCATCCTGCCAGAAGGCATCCTGCCCGGCGAAGGCGCCACGCTATGATGATCGCCACTGGCTTGGCCAAAACCGCAGAACGGCGTCAACCCCCCGTTCAAGTGCCTGTCAGCTTTGAATTTTCTTGGCAGAGCTAAGAAAATACCCGCCCTGAATTCAAAGGGATTAAGACTCGTCGGCACGCACTGTACATCTCGCCGTAGCAAAGAAAATACCCGCCCTGAATTCAAAGGGATTAAGACAGTGGACAGGGTCAGGCGACGGTCAAGCCTAGTGAAGAAAATACCCGCCCTGAATTCAAAGGGATTAAGACGTGATACCGGCTGCCGATTTCATCGAGATCGCCGTAAGAAAATACCCGCCCTGAATTCAAAGGGATTAAGACAAGCAATCCTGAAGCGCCGTCAGCAGCTCCGCATAAGAAAATACCCGCCCTGAATTCAAAGGGATTAAGACAGCCAAGTGCGGCGTGGAGCCTCGCTGGCGGAAAAGAAAATACCCGCCCTGAATTCAAAGGGATTAAGACTCCTCGCATTCGTTCGCCAGCGCCAGCAGCTAAGAAAATACCCGCCCTGAATTCAAAGGGATTAAGACGCAAGCCGCCGCTGACGCCGACAGAGATTGCGTAAGAAAATACCCGCCCTGAATTCAAAGGGATTAAGACCCGACTTCGTCCAGCGGGTTCTGCAAGCCCTCAAAGAAAATACCCGCCCTGAATTCAAAGGGATTAAGACCCAAGGCTGTCATGCACGTGCCAGCGCTGCGATAAGAAAATACCCGCCCTGAATTCAAAGGGATTAAGACAAAAACCTGTTCTGCCCTTTGCAAAGAGTTGGAAAGAAAATACCCGCCCTGAATTCAAAGGGATTAAGACAGGAACCCCTCCAGGGATCAACGACCGCGGAAGAAAGAAAATACCCGCCCTGAATTCAAAGGGATTAAGACCACACTGCTGGCGGGTCGTTGTATTCCGGATTGAAGAAAATACCCGCCCTGAATTCAAAGGGATTAAGACATCTCTGCGTTGCGCAACTCGGCCAATGACAAGAAAATACCCGCCCTGAATTCAAAGGGATTAAGACGTGCTGGCTCGGGCAAATTCCCGGCGTCGCGCTAAGAAAATACCCGCCCTGAATTCAAAGGGATTAAGACTCGCTGCGCCGCTGCTGTGCCCATGCAGATATTGAAGAAAATACCCGCCCTGAATTCAAAGGGATTAAGACCTTAACGACCGGCGGCGGCGACACCATCAATCGCAAGAAAATACCCGCCCTGAATTCAAAGGGATTAAGACCACCATTACAGTGCAGGGTTCCGTGGTTAGGTAAGAAAATACCCGCCCTGAATTCAAAGGGATTAAGACGCGAGAATGGACGCCAAGATCTTGCCGCCGTCGAAGAAAATACCCGCCCTGAATTCAAAGGGATTAAGACACTCAGCGTCGATGATGTGCGTGATTTCGCGGAAAGAAAATACCCGCCCTGAATTCAAAGGGATTAAGACGTACGCCAGCGACCCAAAGGCGGGGCCGTCAGCCAAGAAAATACCCGCCCTGAATTCAAAGGGATTAAGACCGTGTTGCAGCGCGTGCTGCACCAGCATCATAAGAAAATACCCGCCCTGAATTCAAAGGGATTAAGACTCAACACATCAAAGTGCCCGTTATCCTTTTTAAAAGAAAATACCCGCCCTGAATTCAAAGGGATTAAGACCATACAGGCCATTCGCCTTCGCACAGGTCAACAAGAAAATACCCGCCCTGAATTCAAAGGGATTAAGACTAGTCCAGTCACCCGCAATCAGCTGGTCCGCGCAAGAAAATACCCGCCCTGAATTCAAAGGGATTAAGACCATCGAATGACACGATGATTACATAGTCAGCAAGAAAATACCCGCCCTGAATTCAAAGGGATTAAGACACCGAGCGCGATAGGTGTCAGCCTAGGCCGTAAAGAAAATACCCGCCCTGAATTCAAAGGGATTAAGACCGGTTTGGGCGACGGGCGACACTAGTTCTAGCTAAGAAAATACCCGCCCTGAATTCAAAGGGATTAAGACGGTAGAGGGGTGACAGAGTAGACCGCGCTAGGAAGAAAATACCCGCCCTGAATTCAAAGGGATTAAGACCCGGTATGCACGGATAGGCCGTTGTTTGCTGGCAAGAAAATACCCGCCCTGAATTCAAAGGGATTAAGACCTACAGCGCCGTTCACTGCCTTCGTGCCAGTGAAGAAAATACCCGCCCTGAATTCAAAGGGATTAAGACGGCATAAGTTGCCCAGGAGCGTCTCCGTATCCAAGAAAATACCCGCCCTGAATTCAAAGGGATTAAGACATGATCCACCTAGCAATGTCTGCAAAGGTATGAAGAAAATACCCGCCCTGAATTCAAAGGGATTAAGACCAACGCGCATACTTTAGAGGGGGTCAAAATTAAGAAAATACCCGCCCTGAATTCAAAGGGATTAAGACTAGTTAGTTAGTTGATGATGCAAATTGCATCAAGAAAATACCCGCCCTGAATTCAAAGGGATTAAGACAGCATCGCATACGTGGCGTTCGCCGGCGACACAAAGAAAATACCCGCCCTGAATTCAAAGGGATTAAGACCACTTCGCCCTGTTATCTGCTGCGGCTTGCGAAAGAAAATACCAGCCCTGAATTCAAAGGGATTAAGACCGTCCAAAGCGGTCAGATCAGTCTGGCCGATCGTCCTTGCGGTCGCCCCCGGTTCATGGGTTGCCGCGCTATGCTCGCTTTGGGCGCCCACAATACAACTGATAATTGCGCTGAAAGTTCTGAAACCTACGACCGAAAGCGCCATGGATGCTTAATTTTTTACCCGCCGTTTTGGTCGGCCTGATTGCCACGCTGCTGATGGTGCTCAACGCCCTGCTCTGGGTGCCGATCCTGTTGCTGTTCTCCTGCATCAAGCTGATCATCCCGCTCAAGGCGGTGCGCCTGCTCATTGACCCGGTGCTGCTGCACATTGCCGAGGCCTGGATCGCGGGCAATGGCCTGTGGATGCGCCTGACGCAGCGTGTGCGTTGGGACGTGCAGGGCATCGACGATCTGAACTACCGCAGTTGGTACCTGGTGAACTGCAATCACCAGTCCTGGGTCGACATTCTGGTGCTGCAACGCCTGTTTAACCGGCGCATTCCGCTGCTCAAGTTCTTCCTCAAGCAGCAGTTGATCTGGGTGCCGGTGATGGGGCTGGCGTGGTGGGCACTGGATTTTCCGTTCATGCGCAGGCACAGCGAGGCGTTCCTGAAGAAGCACCCCGAAATGCGCGGCAAGGACCAGGCCACCACGCGCAAGGCATGTGAAAAGTTTGCGCTGATTCCCACCAGTGTGATGAACTTCCTGGAGGGCACCCGCTTTACCGCGGCCAAACACGCGCGCCAGCAATCACCCTACCAACACCTGCTCAAACCGAAGGCCGGTGGCCTGGCGCTGGCACTGAACGCCATGGGCGACAAGTTCCAGTCGATTCTGGATGTGACCATTGTCTACCCCGATGGCGCACCAAAATTCGGGCAGTTCCTGCTCGGCAAGCTCAAACGGGTGGTGGTGCGGGTTCGCGCCCTGCCCGTGCCGCTGGCGCTGGCGCAGGCGGATTACGCCGGGGACGCTGCGGTGCGCGAGGCCTACCAGAAATGGGTGCATCAGCTCTGGCTGGAGAAGGACGCGCAGATCGAGGCGCTTATTTCCCGAGCAGCCCCATCGAGCGCGTGATCACTTCTTTCATGATTTCGTTGGTGCCTCCGTAAATTCGGGCCACGCGCGCGTCGGCATAGCCACGGGCAATCGGGTATTCCCACATGTAGCCGTAGCCACCAAAAAGCTGCAGGCATTCGTCCATCACCTTGCACTGCAAGTCCGTCGTCCAGTACTTGGCCATGCTGGCCGTCGCGGTGTCGAGCTGGTCCTTGCAGACGAGCTCGCAGCACTTGTCGACAAACACCTGGGCCACCTGCACTTCGGTCTGCAGCTCGGCGAGCTTGTAGCGTGTGTTCTGGAACGACGCCAGGGGTTGGCCAAAGACCTTGCGCTCCTTCACATAGTCCACCGTCCAGTGGACCGCCGCCTGTGCCCCAGCCACCGCGCTGAGGGCGATTTGCAGACGCTCCCAGGGCAACTGCTCCATCAGGCAGATGAAGCCCCGGTTCTCATGCGCCTTGCCACCGAGCAGGTTGTCGGCCGGGACCCGCACGTTGTCAAAGAACAGCTCCGACGTGTCCTGCGCCTTCAGGCCAAGTTTTTTCAGGCGCTTGCCCACGCTGTAGCCTGCCATGCTGCGTTCGACCAGCAGCAAGCTGGTGCCCTTGGCGCCAGCGGCCGGGTTGGTCTTGGCCACCACAATCACCAGATCGGCGTGCCAGCCGTTGGTGATGAAGGTCTTGCTGCCATTGAGCAGGTAATGGCCACCGGAACCGCCCGCGCCGGGGCCGGCTTGCCATAAGGCGCTGCAACCGATACCTTGCAGGTCTGAGCCGGCGGCGGGCTCGCTCATGGCAATGGCGCCAATGAGTTCGCCGCTGGCCAACCTGGGCAGGTACCTGGCCTTTTGCTCGGGGGTGCCGTAATGCAGGATGTACGGCGCCACAATTTCGCTGTGCAGGCTGTAGCCGATGCCGCTGGCGCCGGCGCGCGCGAGTTCCTCAAACTGGATCACCGAAAACAGCTTGTCAGCCCCCGAGCCGCCGTATTGCTCGGGCATCGTCATGCACAGAAAGCCGTTCTCGCCAGCCTTGTTCCAGACCTCCCGCGCCACAAAGCCCTGCTCCTCCCAATGCGCATGAAAGGGTGCAATTTCCTTGTTAATAAAGCGCCGGAAGCTGTCACGAAAAGCTTCGTGGTCGGCGCTAAAGAGTGTTCGTTCAATCATGGCATTGGCAATCGGGTAGAAAAATAATCGGTATTTACACAAAGCATTTGCTTGGTAAAAAAGAATATACTGCATTCTTGCAGTGACTCAAGCACTATTTTCGAAATCGTCGAGGATCAAACCATGACAGAAGCCTATGTTTATGACGCCATCCGCACGCCCCGCGGCAAAGGAAAAAAGGACGGTAGCCTGTACGAGGTCAAGCCGGTCAATCTGTTGGCCGGTGTACTGACCGAGCTGCAGCGACGCAACGACTTCGACACCGCCAAGGTCGACGACGTCGTCATGGGCATCGTCTCGCCGGTCGGTGATCAGGGTTCGGTGTTGCCCAAGGTGGCTGCACTCAAAGCCGGTTGGGACTACCAGTGCGCCGGTGTGCAGATCAACCGCTTTTGCGCCTCGGGCCTGGAAGCGGTGAACATGGCCGCGCAGAAAGTGCGCTCCGGTTGGGAAGATCTGGTGGTGGCCGGTGGCGTCGAGAGCATGAGCCGCGTCACCATTGGCTCGGACGGTGGCGCCTGGGCGATGGACCCGGAAACCAACTCGCAAACCGACTTCGTGCCCCAAGGCATCGGTGCCGATCTGATTGCGACGCTTGAGTGCTTTAGCCGTCAGGACGTGGACGCCTTTGCCATGGAATCGCAAAAGCGTGCCAGCCACGCGCGTGCCAGCGGCTACTTTGACCGCTCGATCGTCGCCGTCAAGGACTTTCTCGGGCAAACCATCCTGGCACAGGATGAGTTCATCAAGCCCGGCACGACGCTCGAAGGCCTGGCCGGACTGAAACCAGCGTTTGAGCAAATGGGCGCCATGGGATTTGATCAGGTCGCGATCAGCCGCTACCCGCAGGTCGAGCGCATCGATCACGTGCATCACGCCGGCAACTCCTCGGGCATCGTCGATGGCGCGGCGGCCTTGTTGATCGGCTCCGAGGCAGCGGGCAAGACGCACAGCTTCACACCACGCGCCCGCATCGTGGCCGCCGCACTCAGCGGCGCGGACCCGACCATCATGCTCACCGGACCGATGCCCGCGGCGCGCAAGGCGCTGGCCAAGGCCGGTATGAAGATCGAGCAGATCGACCTGTTCGAGGTCAACGAGGCCTTTGCCGCGGTCGTGATGCGCTTCATGAAGGAAATGAAGGTGTCGCACGAAAAGGTCAATGTCAACGGCGGCGCGATCGCCATGGGCCACCCACTGGGCGCCACCGGCGCCATGATCCTGAGTACGCTGATTGACGAGTTGCACCGGCGCAAACTGCGCTACGGCATGGCCACCCTGTGCGTGGGCGGCGGTATGGGCATCGCTACGATCGTGGAGAGAATCTGATGAAAACCATCCAATACACCCTTGCCGATGGCATCGCCACGGTCACCTTCGACGAGCCCGGATCGCCGGTCAACACGATGTGCCTGCAGTGGCAGCAAGACCTGTCGGCGCTGGTTACCCAAGTCCTGCAGGACAAGCAAAACATAAAGGGCATCGTTCTGGCATCGACCAAGACAACCTTCTTTGCCGGTGCCGATCTCAAGGGCACGATGCGCCTGAAGGCGTCGGACGCCGGCGCGGCATTTGTTGAAATCGAATTGGTCAAGAAGAACTTTCGCACCCTTGAGACGCTGGGCGTGCCGGTGGTGAGCTGCCTCAACGGCACCGCGCTCGGCGGCGGCTGGGAAATCGCGCTGCTGGGCCATCACCGCATCGCCATCGACGACAACAAGATCCAGTTTGGGCTGCCTGAAGTGACGCTGGGCCTGCTGCCAGGCGCCAGCGGCGTGACCAAGATGACGCGCCACCTGGGTCTGATGGGTGCCCAACCCTATCTGGTCGAGGGCAAGACGTTTTCGCCACAGGAAGCCAAGGGCATGGGGCTGGTGCACGATCTGGTCGCGCCCTCGGACAGCGCGGGTGCCGAAATGAAAACGCGGGCGCTGGCCTGGATTGCCGCCAACCCGAAGGCGCAGCATCCGTGGGAAGCCAAGGGCTACAAGGTGCCCGGTGGGCTGCCTTCGAGCCCGAACGTGGCACCGATGCTGGCGGTGGCGCCGGCCATGATCAAGAAGCAGACGCGCGGCCTGTACCCGGCGCCCGAAGCCATCATGGCCTGCATGGTCGAAGGCCTGCAAGTCGACCTGGAAACGGCGCTGCGCATCGAAAGCCGCTACCTGGCAAAACTCATGACCGGCGCCAACGCGCGGGCCATGATCAACACCTTCTTTTTCAACCTCAATGCGATCAAGAGCGGGCAGTCGCGCCCGAAGGACGTGCCACGTTTCAAGCCGGCCAAGGTCGGGCTGCTCGGTGCGGGCATGATGGGCGCTGGCATTGCCTACGTCCAGGCGAGCAAGGGAATTGCCACCGTGCTCAAGGACGTGAGCCAGGAGAAGGCCGATCTGGGCAAGTCTTTCAGCGCCAAAATCACGCAGGGTCGCGTCGACAAAGGCCGCATGAGCGCCGATGATCAAAAGAAGATTCTGGATCGCATTCACGCCACCGGCAGCCTGGCCGATCTGAAAGATTGCGAGCTGATCATCGAAGCCGTTTTCGAAAACCGCGATCTCAAGGCCACAGTCACCAAGGAAGCCGAGCCGCTGCTCGCGCCGGGCGGCTTTTTTGCCTCCAACACGTCGACGCTGCCGATCGGCGGACTGGCCAAAGCCAGCGTCGCGCCGGAAAAATTCATTGGCATCCACTTCTTCAGCCCGGTCGACAAGATGAAGCTCGTCGAGATCATTCGCGGCAAGCAGACCAGCGACGAAACCGTGGCACGCGCCTACGACTATGTGCAGGCGATCGGCAAGATGCCAATCGTCGTCAACGACTCGCGTGGTTTCTTCACGAGCCGGGTGTTTGGCACTTTTGTGATGGAGGGCGTGGCGATGCTCGGCGAAGGCATCCCGGCACCGGCCATTGAGAACGCAGGCCTGCTGTGCGGCATGCCGGTGGGCCCGCTGGCCGTGCTCGATGAAACAGCCCTGAGTCTGACCCTGCACGTGATGGAGCAAACACGCGCGGACTTCGAGGCCGAGGGCAAGTCCTTTGATGCCAGCGCGGCGCAGTCGCTGGTCGCCGACATGGTACGCAAGCACAAGCGCCCCGGGCGCGCCGGTGGTGCCGGCTTCTACGAATACCCGACTGAAAAAGGGGCCAGGAAGTTCCTCTGGCCCGAGCTGAAGCGACTGTTCGAGAAGGCCGACGCAAGCTGGGACATCGACGAGATGAAGGACCGTCTGCTGTACCGCCAGGCGATCGAGACCGCGCGCTGCCTGAGCGAGAACGTGCTCACCAGCGTGCACGAGGCCAACATCGGCTCGATCTTCGGCATCGGCTTTGCGCCCTGGACCGGTGGTGCCATGCAGTTCATCTATGGCATGGGCATCGAAGCCTTTGTCAAGCGCGCCGATGAACTCGCTGCGCGCTTTGGTTCGGGCTTTGTCCTGAGCGAGGAAGTCAAGCAGGCGATCAAACGCCACCAGCCGGTCTATTGAGTTTGCGCGCATAGCCGAACCTCGGGAAAGCCCCATGTTGTCTCGAATGCTGCGTGCGGTGCTGCTGTTGCAGGTGTTCGTCGGCGCCTTGTTAGGTTGGCTGATCGCGCGCTACAGTGGGCTGTCAAATTGGGCCGCTCTGGCGGGCGCGCTGTTGCTGCCCCTGGTCACGATGAAGCTGACCATCGTCACCAGCGCCGTGCTGTCACGCGAGCCCGGTGCGAGCGCGCTGTGGTGGCGCTCCCTCGTTGGCGAGATCTTGGCCACCGCGCGCGTGTTTTTTCTGCAGCTTCCCTGGACCTGGTCGGCGCCGGTGTTCAAACCCGCCACTGGCGCCCCGCCGCGCATTGGGGTGGTGCTGGTGCATGGCTACCTGTGCAATCACCGCATCTGGGACGCCCTGACCGAGCGCCTGCGCCGGGCCGGGCACCCGGTGCAGGAAGTCGATCTGGAGCCGATCTTTACGTCGATCGACGACTACGTGCCACTGATCAGTCAGGCCGTCGAGAACCTGTGCCGCGAAACCGGGGCGGCCAAAGTTGCGCTGGTCGGCCACAGCATGGGCGGGCTGGCGATCCGGGCCTGGATGCGAGTGCATGGCACCGACCAGGTTGCGCGCGTTCTGACGCTGGGGACACCCCACGCGGGCACCCGAATCGTCCACCCCTATTCCACGCCAAACGGCCAACAAATGGTCTGGCAAAGTGCTTGGTTAAAGGAGCTCGCAGCGAGTGAGTCGGCGAGCACGCGCAAGCTGATGCGCATTGCGCTCACGCCGCAGGACAACGTCGTCTATCCGCAGCGCGAACACGGGCTCCAAGGCGTACCGGTGACCGAGTTCGAAGGGCTCGGGCACGTCGAACTGTGCACCAGCCCAACGGTCGCGAACTGGGTGCTGGAGCAACTCAGTGACGTGCCGCTCTGACAGCGTGGAGGCGGCTGCGACGCGGTCACTAACGCAAGAGTTGGTCCTGCGCGAGAGCGGGCCCGGCGATATGGGCTGGGTGGTGCAGCAGCATGGCGCAATCTATGCTGGCGAATACGGCTGGAACGCAGAGTTTGAAGCGATGGTGGCAGACATCGTCGCCAAGTACCTGCGCAAGCGCCAGCCGCAGTGGGAGCGCTGCTGGATCGCCGAACTCGGTGGCGAACGCGTCGGC
>CAWJOT010000054.1:0-117998 GCA_963844495.1 uncultured Pseudomonadota bacterium | reverse complement strand
ACCGATGCCGGGCAACATGGAGCAACGTCAACAGATGATGGAAAAGCGCATGGAAATGATGGAGTCGATGATGCAAATGATGATGGACCGGATACCACCCCTGTAACCCGGCAGGCCGGAGGATTCTTTTCTTTACCCCAACAACCTTGGAAACGTCATGAATATCAACTTTGTTCTCACACCGCTAATCTCGCTCATCGCGGGGATTCTGATCCTGGTCATGCCCAAGCTGCTCAACATGATTGTGGCCATCTACCTGATCATGATCGGTCTCATCGGGCTGTTTGGCACCGGGGCGATGCACCTCAGGTAGACAAGCTCAGCGATGCGGGCCGCGTAGCAATGCGCCAGGTTCGGATATCGAAGAACCCACGCTGTTCATCCTGCACCGGACACGCCCGCGTCTCAAGGCTCAAGCAAGCCCTCGCGCAGCGCTGCGACTTCGTTCGGCGCGAAGCCCAGTGCTCCATTCACGTAGCCCCAAAGGCCTTCGTATTCGTGGTCGATGACATCAAAGGCCGCCTGCAAAAAGGCCGGTTGAACCTGCCACACCACTTCCATGACGTGCGCCGGGCCCGCGCCTTCGACCGATGCAACGCGGCGGTATAGCTCGTTGGTCAGCAGGTAGTCTTCCATGACGGTCTGGCGCGGCACACCAAGAACGCCCAGCAACAGGGCCGCGGCAAAGCCGGTACGATCCTTGCCAGCGGTGCAATGAAACACCACGGGCGTGGGGTGCGCGAGCAGGTGCCGCAAGAAGCGGGCAAAGGTTGGGCCATGGTCGCGCACAAAGCTGCGGTAGGTAGCACACATCAGCTCCACCGTTTCCGCGGTGCTCGGCGTCTGGCCCTGGCTCAGCAGAACACGCAGCCTCTGCACCACCGTCGGTTCAATGCAAAGGGCAACGTTGCACAGGCCGTCTATTCGGTAAGCCAGCTCCGCACTTTCATGGACCCCCCTGAAGTCGATGCTATGCGTCAAGCGCAACGCTCTGAGCGCCTCCAGGTCTTCAGGGGTCAGCGCCGCGAGGTGATCCGAACGGAAGACGCGACCCGGGCGGACCCGACTGCCATCGGCAGCGGGGTAACCGCCAAGATCGCGGAAATTGGAGGCGCCTTTCAAGGCATAGGGTTTGCAAGGAAGGGGCATCTAAAAAACGGCGCTACTGAGCCAGCAGCTGCACGCTCCAAAAGGCCAGAAATCCGCCGAAAAGCACCAGGGTGGAGACTGGCTTTTCCTCCACTTCGTGAGCTTCCATCAGCAGCTCTTCGGTCACCAGGTAGAGCAGCGCTGCGGCACTGAAAGCCAGCGTCCCCCCGATCACTGCATGGGAGGCTCCAGCAAGCAACACGCTTCCAAGAACCGCAAACAACAACACGGTCAGCCCCAGGGCTCCCGTCAGGGCAACAATTCTCCAGCCCGCGGTTGCGCTGGAAATCAGCGCCAGACCCAGGAACAGCAACTCCACTGACAGGCCCAAGGCCAATATGGTTCCCGTTTCGCCGCCGGTGGCAAACCCGGCGCCAATGATGAATCCATCGGTCGCAACGTCGATGAAGGTCGCCATCAACAGACCGGTATTGAGCGCCGCCGAATGTGCCGAGGCCTTCGCTTGGTGCTCCAGCGCTGTGGTCCACAGCTTGAGGGCGTACATGAACAGGCTGCCGGTCGCAAAACTGGCGATCAAAACCCACGCCGGCGCATGTTCGCGGCCAATCTCGGGCAGCAGTTCTACGGCGAGCGCGGCCAGCACGACGCCAGCGGCAAAATGCTGAATCAAGCTGCGAGTGGCATGGCTTGGCGTCCAGAAGGCGGCCAATATTCCTCCGCACAGGGCGACAAGTGCGGGAAAGCCCATGATCAGGAAGTTATGTGTTGTCATTGGATCAGGACCCGGTCCGATGTTCGCGCAAGCCACGCCAATGGTAGCGTGATTGGCGTAACCACCGACGATTTGCTCCGGTCAGGACTTGAACGCCTCGTCGACTTTGACCTAGCGCAATGGATCGGGTGCCGTTTATCTGCTTGGGTCGTCCGTTCATCTGTCGCGTTAGCGCGGGCGTTGGCCTCGGTCTTACACTGGCGGCAGCGTGCAAAAGCTTTCGATCTTTATGACGCCTAAGATGATGGGGTCTGCGATGTCAACTACTTTCAAAGCCCGACTGGCCAGGCGGGCGGCGCCTTGGCTTCTCTGGATGCCGGTGCTGCTTTGCACTGCGGCCCATGCCGACTCCAAGTCTGGCGAACGTGAATCTGGCGCGCAAGCCTCACAGGCTGCGCAGACAAGAGAAGCCGAATCCGACCGGGAGCACAGGCAGCGGCTGGTGGAGCCGGTCCGTATCGCGCTGATGCCCGGCGCTCGCCTGCTGGTGAGCGACTACCGCGCCGAGGCCGTTCACGTCGTCAGAGAACGCGATCTCTCGGTTCAACGTAGCATTGGAGTCGACGGCAATCCGGTCGCCGTCGCCTGGGGCAAGGGCCGCATCTTTGTCGGCAACGAGACCAAAGGCAGGGTCGAGGCTTACGACCTTGGGGGACACCTGCTCACGACCTACGGTGCGCGCGGCAGCATCCTGTTGCCAAACGCCGTCGTCTTCGATGACGAGTCCTCGCGTGTCATGGTGCTTGACTCGTTCGAGAAGGTGATCAAGGTCTTCGCGCTTGACGGCACCTTTCTCTACCCATTGACCCAGGCTGGGGCACTCGAGAATCCCAGCGCAATGAGCTTTGATGCGGCGCGCCGCCTGCTGCTGGTCAGCGATTTCGGTGGGTTCTCGGACAACATGTTCAAGAAGCCAACTTCGTCTGTGCGCTGTTTCGACCTGAGCGGCACCGAGCAGTTCAAGCTCAACGGGCTGTCGGCGCGGCCACAGGGGCTGGGCGTCGACGGTTTTGGGCACCTCTATGTGGTGGACAGTTATGAATCCCAGGTGCAGGTTCTCGACGCTGCCAGCGGCGCCTTGCTCGGCCTGCTCGGAGCACCCGGAACCGGGCCAGGCGCGCTCAACCTCCCGCTCGATGTCGTCTATTCGCCGGGCACGGACAAGCTGTACGTGACGGATAACCAGAACGGCAGAATTGCAAGCTTTGATCGTTGGGTGGCACCATGAAATACCTTACTCTGATCATCCGCATCATCGGCCTTGCTGCCTTGCTGCTGGGCGCGAACGCGGCGCTGGCGCTCAACCCGAATCACCAGTGCACCTACTGCCACAACCTGCACGGTGGCCAAGTGGTACCCAGCAACGTCGAGGCCTTGTGCCTGTCCTGCCACGGCCCGGGCGGGCTGTCGGTGCTCAAGGCGGCGGTGCACAACGTGGCTACGCGCATCACCTGCATTGGCTGCCACGACTCGCATAAGGATCGCCAGAACTGGCTCGGCGGTACCAACCGCAAGATGGTCGGACGCAAGCTCGACGCCACCGGACTGGCGAAGATTGCCACGCCAAACAGCGGCGTGCGCCAGGTTGTTTTCGAGAGCCGCGGTACCGATGTGGGCGAGCCAAAGCTGCACTCCTTTGCCGACAGCGACACGGACGGCAACGCATATTACGACGGCGTTTGCGAGACCTGCCACACCAACACGGGCCTCCACCAAAACAACGGCCCGTCCGGTCACAACACCGGCCGAACCTGCACGGTCTGCCACACGCACGTAAGGGGCTTTCGCCCGTAGCGCGCTCGACGCCGCCTTGGTATAGCCAAGGCACACCAGCCCGTGGCCGGTGGCGTGGGGAGGGGTGCCGAAAGCGGGGCAAGGCCAACATTTGGGTTTGCCGGAGAGCTGGTCGCTAAAATTGCAGTAGATAGCGACCCCCTCACCCACTTCAAGGACACCCATCATGGCACTCGTTTCGATGCGCGAACTGCTCGACCACGCCGCCGAGAACGGCTACGGCATTCCGGCGTTCAACGTCAACAATCTTGAGCAGGTACAAGCCGTGATGGCCGCTGCCGATGAGGTCGGCGCTCCGGTCATCCTGCAGGCCAGCGCAGGCGCGCGCAAGTACGCGGGCGAAGCGTTTATCAAGCATTTGATTCTCGCGGCGGTCGAGGCCTACCCGCACCTGCCCCTGGTCATGCACCAGGACCACGGCCAAAGCCCCGAAGTGTGCCAAGGCGCGATCGCGCTGGGTTTCAGTTCGGTGATGATGGACGGCTCGCTGATGAGCGACGGCAAGACCATCGCCAGCTACGACTACAACGTCGAGGTCACGCGCAAGGTGGTCGATGCGGCGCACACCCGGGGCGTGACGGTCGAAGGCGAACTCGGCTGCCTGGGTTCGCTCGAAACCATGAAAGGCGACAAGGAGGACGGCCACGGCACCGAGGCCACCATGACGCGCGAGCAGATGCTTACCGACCCGGAGCAAGCGGCCGATTTTGTCAAGCGCACCCAGCTCGACGCGCTGGCCATCGCCATCGGCACCAGCCACGGCGCTTACAAGTTCACGCGCAAGCCCACCGGCGACATTCTGGCGATCGAGCGGGTCAAGGAAATCAACAAACGCATCCCCAACACGCATTTGGTGATGCACGGTTCGAGCAGCGTGCCGCAGGAGCTGCTGGCGATCATCCGCCAGTACGGCGGCAATATGAAGGAGACCTATGGCGTGCCAGTGGAGGAAATCCAGCGCGCCATCAAGTTTGGCGTGCGCAAGATCAATATCGACACCGACATCCGCCTGGCCATGACCGGCGCGGTGCGCAAGTTCATGTTTGAGAACCCGGAAAAGTTTGACGCCCGCGACTGGCTCAAACCCGCGCGCGAAGCGGCCAAGGCCATCTGCAAGCAACGCTATATCGAGTTCGGCTGCGAGGGCCGCGCCAGCAAGATCCGCGGCGACACTCTGAGCGTGGTCGCGAGCCGCTACGCCAAGGGTGAACTCGCGCAGGTCGTGCACTGACATGGCTGGCGCGCTGCATACTTCGACGCTGACGACCTTGCCGCTGCTCGCGCGCGGCAAGGTGCGCGACAACTACGCCGTGGGCGAAAACCGTATCCTGATGGTCGCCAGCGACCGCCTGAGTGCCTTTGACGTCATCATGGGTGAGCCGATTCCTGGTAAGGGCGCGCTGCTGACGCAAATGGCCTTGTTCTGGTTTGAACGGCTTGGGCCGAATGGCCTGAACATCTGCCCGATCCACCTCACTGGCGAGGCGCCCGAGAGCGTGGTCAGCGCCGGCGAGGTGGCGCAGGTTACGGGCCGCTCAATGCTGGTCAAGCGCCTCAAACCGCTGCCGGTCGAAGCGGTCGTGCGCGGCTACCTGGCGGGCAGCGGCTGGAAGGAATATCAGCAAAACCAGGCGGTATGCGGCGTCGGGCTGCCTGCCGGATTGAAGAATGCGTCCAAATTGCCGCTGCCCATCTACACCCCGGCGGGCAAGGCGCAAGCGGGCCAGCATGACGAGAACATCACGTTCGAGCAAACGGTGGCGGTGATCGGCCTCGATCTGGCCACCCGAATGCGCGACATCAGTCTGGCGCTGTACAAGGCGGCAAGCGAGATCGCCGCGAAAAAAGGCATCATCATCGCCGACACCAAGTTCGAGTTTGGGCTGGACGCGCAAGGCACGCTCACGCTGATGGATGAAGTGTTGACACCGGACTCCTCACGCTTCTGGCCCGCCGAGAGCTACCAGGAAGGCATCAATCCGCCGAGCTACGACAAGCAGTTCGTGCGCGATTGGCTCGAGCAGGTTCGCATCGACGGCAAGCCCTGGAGCAAGACGCCGCCAGCACCGCGCCTGCCCGCCGATGTGATCGCCAAAACAGCGGCCAAGTACCAGGAAGCGTTGACACGGCTGACCTCCTGACGCTCAGAAAAGAAGCAAAAAGTCCACGACTGGAAAATAGTTGTTGACAGCCTCAAATGAGAATGGTTATCATTAACCATCGCTCAACTCTGTCTGGTCACGCCATGTTTGCTGCTCTGTTCATTACGTTCCGCGAAGGCCTGGAAGCCTTCCTGATGGTGGCGATTGCTACCTTGTACCTTCGAAAAACCTCTCGTGATGGGCTTGTCAGCGCCGTTCGCGTGGGTCTCTTGGTGTCGGTTGTCGGTTCGGCTGCCCTTGGCGTGGTGCTCGCCAAAGTGGGGGAGATGTCCCCGCTATGGGAAGGGATGTTGGCGCTGTTGGCTGCGGCCGCGGTGCTCTGGTGCGTACTGCACATGCGCAAGATGGGCCAACAGATGGGCGGCGAAATTGCTGTCGGCTTGGGTCGGGCCTCGCTGCTGGACGGCCCCACGGCGTGGTGGTCAGTGTTTGGCTTCACGGTGCTGATGGTCGGCCGCGAAGGCGTCGAGACCGCCACCATGCTGGCTTCGTTGCTGGGCAATACCGAAACACGCGACACGGCCGCGGGAGCTGCTCTCGGGTTGGGCATCGCCGTCGTGATCGCCTTGCTCTGGGCCAGGTTCGGGCGACGGGTAAATTTGTCACGCTTCTTCAACGTTACTTCCATATTCATGATCGCGCTTGCCGCCATGCTCGTGCTCAAGGCTTTCTATGAGTTCACGGAAATCGACCTGTTGCCAGGCCTTGACAACGCGTACTGGCACGTTGCGGTGAGGGGCTGGGTCAAGGGAATTTACGCGCAGATTGCTTCAGTGTTGCTGGTGCTGGCGCCAACGGTGTGGCTGATCGCCGCCCACTGGCTGGACCACAAACGTCAGGGCGTCGCCCTCGGCTCGGCGGCCTGACGCCCCCGATCGCCAGGGCGCGCCGACTCAGCTCAGCACCACGCTGCTCAGGCGTCGCCGGTAGGTAGCCACGGTCGGGTCCACCGGCGGGATCTGGCCATCGGCGACCTTGACTTTGGGCGGCTCGATGATGTCGAGGATGGCCACAAAGGTCTTGCGCGCAAGTTCCTCGTTCCAGCTCTTGTCGCGCATCAAAATCTCGAGCAACTCGTCCATCGCCGCGGTCCATTGCTGCGATGCCATGCTCAGCTGGGCCTTGCCAAAGCGCGCCTCGAAGTCGCGTTTGCTGGCTGCAATTCTTGCATCCAATTGAGCTGCAGCACCCGCCCGATCTGCGTAACCAGCTACAAAATCGATAGCAATGAGCCAGCGGTTCAGGGAGTCAAGACGCCGCACCAGCGCGATCTTGGCGACGGCGGGGGCAAACGCCGCCTTGGCCGCGTCTATCTCACCGGCCTGCAGCAGCAGCTTCACATAATCAAAGCGTGCGTCATCGTTGTCCGGGGTCTTCAGGACCGCCTGCTGCAGCGCCTCGCGCACAGCCTGCGGGTCATCCTCGGCGGGGGCATCGCTGACCGACTCGCCAGTGATCTCGGCTTCGAGCACGTCCGCTGGCGCAACATTCTTGTCAAGAAACGCCTTGATCTGGCCCTCGGGCAGGGCGCCCATGAAGCCGTCGACCGGCTTGCCGTCCTTGAGCAGAACACACGTCGGTATGCTGCGGATGCCAAAGGCCTGGCTGAGTTCCTGCTCCTGATCAGAATCGATCTTGACCAGCTTGAAGCGCCCGGCGTAGTCGGTCTCGAGCTTTTCGAGCAGCGGTCCGATCACCTTGCAGGGCCCGCACCACGGCGCCCAGAAATCGACCAGCACCGGCACTTGCATGGAGGCCGCAATCACCTCGTCATCAAAGTTGGCAATCGTGACGTTCAGCATTTTTTGTTCACCCTGGGTAAAAAAAATTAGAATTCGGCTCTATGAAAACACTCATCGGTGTCGTCATGGGTTCCAGCTCCGACTGGGACACCATGCAGCACGCAGTCCACATTCTCCAACAGTTTGGGATTGCGCATGAAGCGAGGGTGCTCTCGGCGCACCGTACCCCCGACGACATGTTCGCCTACGCGACAGCAGCCGCCGGTCGTGGCCTCAAAGCCATCATCGCCGGGGCCGGAGGGGCGGCCCATTTGCCGGGCATGCTCGCGGCCAAGACCACGCTGCCGGTGCTTGGCGTGCCGGTGCCGAGCAAACACTTGTCCGGCGTTGACTCGCTGCACAGCATCGTGCAAATGCCCAAAGGCGTGCCAGTGGCCACCTTTGCCATTGGTGCGGCGGGTGCCGCCAACGCCGCGCTGTTTGCCGTGGCGATGCTGGCCAACGAGGACGCGGGATTGCGCACCAGGCTTGACGCCTTTCGTGCTGCGCAAACAGAAACGGCCCGTGGCATGACCCTGCCACCGGTCCTATGAGCGGGCAAGACGCCGCCGCGCCGGGCCGCCCCAAGCAAGGCACGGCCCCCTCGGGGGGCAGCGCAGCACACGCAGTGGCAAGCGTGGGGGCAATGCTTTTACCCGGGACCCAGGGCACGGGCCAGCAGGCGACACTGGGTGTGATGGGTGGCGGCCAGCTCGGACGCATGTTCGTGCAGGCCGCGCAACGCATGGGCTACTTCACGGCGGTGCTGGACCCGGACGTGGCCAGTCCGGCCGGGTTGGTCAGCCACTACCACATCCGCAGCGATTACACCGACCAGCAGGGCCTGGCGCAGTTGATTGCGCGCTGCGCGGCGATCACCACCGAATTTGAAAATGTTCCGGCACCGGCCTTGCTGACGTTGGGCGCGCAGCGACCGGTCGCACCAGCGGCCGACGCGGTCGCGGTGGCGCAGGACCGCGCGCGCGAGAAGGCGCATTTTGTGCGCTGTGCGGTACCCGTGGCGCCGTGGGCGCTGATCGAGACGGCGGCGCAGCTCCAGACCGTGGGCGACGAACTTCTGCCGGGCATCCTGAAAACCTGCCGCCTGGGCTACGACGGCAAGGGACAGGTGCGCGTGGCCGATCGCGCCGCGCTGGCGCCAGCCTGGGCCGAATTGGGGGGCGTGCCGTGTGTGCTGGAGCAGCAGCTCACGCTGGCCCTCGAATGCTCGGTGATCGTCGCGCGCGGGGCCGATGGCGTTTGCGTGAACTTTCCCGTGCAGAGCAACCTGCACCGCAGCGGGATTCTCGCCGTTACTTCGGTTTTTGATGGCAATGTGCCCCCAGCGCTTGCTGCACAAGCGATAGCAGCTACCAAATCAATAGCAGACGAGTTGCACTACGTCGGCGTCCTGTGCGTCGAGTTTTTTGTGCTGGAGGACGGCAGCCTGGTCGTCAATGAGATGGCACCGCGCCCGCACAACAGCGGGCATTACACGATCGACGCCTGCGATGTCTCGCAGTTTGAGCTGCAGGTGCGCGCGCTCGCCGGTCTGCCACTGAGGCAGCCGCGCCAGCACAGCCCGACGTTGATGCTCAATTTGCTCGGCGACCTGTGGGCGCAAAGTCCGCCCGACTTTGCGCAGGTGCTCGCGCTGCCTGGAGCGCACCTGCATTTGTACGGCAAGCTCGAAGCACGAGCGGGCCGCAAGATGGGACATCTGACGTTCACCGCCGCGAGCGTGCGCGAACTTCTTGCCACCGCGCGTTCCGCCGCCGCTATCCTTGGCGTGGCGCCGTTTTGAGCGCGCAAAGGGCATGATCGTCGACGGCTTTGCTGCACAATCGATAGCAGCTTGTGCAGACTGCATAAGCTCTGGCGGCCTGGTTGGTATGCCAACCGAGACCGTGTACGGACTCGCCGCCGACGCCTGCAACGCCAGCGCGGTGGCCCGCATTTTCGCAGCCAAGGGTCGCCCGGCCGAGCACCCGCTGATCGTGCATGTGGCCAACGCTGCTGGCGCGGCCCGCTTCGCGCACGGCGTGCCGAGCTTCGCCAACGCCTTGATGCAGGCGTTTTGGCCCGGCGCACTGACCTTGATTTTGCCGCGCCGCGAGGGTGTGGCAGCGGTCGCCGCCGCCGGGCAGGACACGGTGGGTCTGCGCTGCCCCTCGCATCCGGTGGCACACGCGCTGTTGCAAGCCTGCGCCGAGCGCGGCGTGCACGGGCTGGCAGCGCCGAGCGCGAATCAGTTTGGCCGCGTCAGTCCGACCACGGCCGCGCATGTGCAAGACGAGTTTGATGCCGACCTGCTGATCCTCGACGGTGGCGCCTGCAGCGTGGGCATCGAGTCGACCATCATCGACTGCAGCCGCGGCGCGCCGGTGCTGCTGCGTCCCGGTGCCATCACTTCGGCCCAGGTGCAAACCGCCTGCGGATTGCGCGTGCTATCAAACGAGGAGCGCTCCACGCTTGCTGCACCTGTGCCACGGGCCTCTGGGACGCTGGAAGCGCACTACGCGCCGAGGGCCACGCTGCGCCTGATGGACGCCAAGGCGCTACAAACGGCGCTCGATCTGCTCGGCCCTGAGGTGGACCGCGGCGCCGCAAGGATTGCCACCTATTCGCGCGTGATCCTCACCACCAAGTCGCACAGCGTGCTGCGCAAGCGCATGCCCGATGACCCGGCAGCGACCGCACAGCAACTGTTTGCCGCGCTGCGTGAGTTCGATGCCCAGGGCGCCGCCCTGATCTGGGTCGAGACGCCGCCTGCGACGCCGGACTGGGACGCGGTGCGCGATCGGCTGCAGCGCGCGGCGGCAGCCTGACCTGCCTAGAAGCTGTAGCCTACGGCGAGCGTCAGCACCGACGGGTGAAACGTGATGTCCGAGGTGCGCTCAATGCCCAGCGTATTGGTCGTCATCTTGGTATTGACCCTGGCGGTAGACCAGGCCCCGGTGAGGGACCACGGGCCGCCGAGCTTGACGCTGACCCCGAGTTGCATGGCCAGACCGACCGAGTCTTTGAGCTTGATGTTGGTCGGACCGCCATTGACCGCGTCGTTCAACGCGGTCGACTCGGTCTTGTCAAACGTCGTGTAATTCAGGCCGAGTCCGACAAAGGGACGCATCTGGCTGGTCGCATCGCCAAAGCGGTAGTTCGCAAACAGCGTGGGAGCCACTTGGCGTACCTTGGCGGCAAGGCCTCCATCGAGCGCGGCAACGCTGCCGGGCACCGCCGCCGGATTGAGGATCACAAGCGAAACATCGTGCGTGGGCGGCACACCCAGCGCGAGTTCAAGCTCCCACCGGTCGTTGATCTCGCGTGCCGCGCTGAAAAATAGTGTTGAGCGGCTTCTTACTTTGAGACTCAGCGCGTCCACCGGCGTGAACGGACCGACCACCGCTGTGGCCGAAGAGTTTGGTTCGATGTTGACCAGGCCAAGCTTGAGCGTGGTCGACTGGGCCAACGCACTGCCCGACGCAGCCAGCGCCAGTGCCGCTACCGTGGCGGCGCAGAAATAGGATGATTTCATGGGGTTTGCTCCGTCGGGTTAGAACTGCGAAAAGAAGCCGCGTGCCGCTGCGTTGCAGTACGGCGGAACCAGGCCACCATGGTACGAAGCAGTGACCGCTGCCGCGGCGTTCGGGCCAGCGGCCGCGGCCGTGGCCGCCAGC
Organism: uncultured Pseudomonadota bacterium; assembly: GCA_963844495.1. Classification (GTDB taxonomy): domain Bacteria; phylum Pseudomonadota; class Gammaproteobacteria; order Burkholderiales; family Burkholderiaceae_C; genus Rhodoferax. Next base: position 106,702 of record CAWJOT010000054.1, on the reverse strand, counting down.
GCATTGGCAAAGCCGACCTTGGCTGCAGCAAACGGATCGGTGGCGCCGGTCGGTGGCGAATCAACGTCGAGCACGGTGACCAGCTTGGCCGTCACCAGCGGCGCCCACAAGGCGCCCATCAGGCCGGTATTGAAGATGTAGAACACGGTCGGGTCGCCATGCCCGGCGCACAGCAGCACCGGTGCCTGCGGCGTCCAGCCGCGCAGGTCGTTCTTCACTGCGGCGATGCGCTGCGGGCTTTGCGCGCCAACCGCGGGCGCGCCGTTGGTAAAGGTCGGGAAGGCGCCGTCCGGATGCGCCAGCGCATCCATCAGGTAGCTCAGCCGGGCACTGTTCTTGATCAGGTTGCTCGGACCAAAGCCCATGGCAAACAGCGCGTCGGTCGCGCCGGTGCCCGTCGGGGGTGTCATGGCGGCAAACGCCGGCGCCGGAGGCGTGTTGCTGAACAGGGCCAACTGGGGCAGCTTGCCGCTGCTGATGACGGTGCTGAAGTCATAGCTGCCAGGCAGCAAGGTCTCAATGCCCGTGGCATAGGCCGCTTCGTACAGGTCCGACGGCGTGTTGTACATATTGCCGTACGCCTTTTGCCAGCTGGTGTAGATCATCGGCGTGAACACCGTACCGCCGGCGTTGACCAGGCCGAAGTTGGTTGCGTCCGACTGCGCGGCCAGCCCGTACGGGCCGGACATCGGTGCCGAAGCGGTGACCGGGATGCCTGCGGTCTGCATCGCGCGGTGCGCGGCCATCGCCACAAAACCGCCCTGCGAGTAGCCGGTGAGGAACAGCTTGGCGCTGGCGCTGGTGGGCGACATCAGCGTGGGCAGCGCCTTCTTGGCCGCGGCCAGCACGTCGATCATTTCCTTGGACTGTTGGTCGGCGTTGAGATACGGGTGATACGTCAAGGTCGAGCTGTCATACCCGGCGTAATTGGGCGCCACCACGATGTAGCCCTGCGCCGCGTACAGGGCGGCGAGCAACAGCGCTTCGGAATAGGCCGGATTCGTGGCGTCTGCAAAGTCCGCCAGGTTGTAGCGCCGGGTGATGTTGGTGCCGTGCGCGTACATCAGGATCGGGCGTGGGCCCGAGCACTTGGCGTCGCTGCCGGTGGGCACCATCAGCGCGCCCGAGGCGTTGGTCGCCTCACCGGCGCCGCCCACCGTGCCGTACTGGATGTACTGCACATCGACGCCGCAAGCAGGCGCTCCGGCGAGCTGGAGCAAGCCCATCCCGGATGCGCTGGCCTGCAGCTTGGCGTTGAAGTCGGCCGCCGTCATGGAAGTGATACGCGGCGGCGGCGTCTGTATCAGGCTGCCGCGCGCCGGGTTGGCGTCCTGGGTCCCCAGCGGTCCCGAGCCTCCGCCACCGCACGCTACGACCAGAAGCGCAGCGCCCAGCGCGGCCCATGAAGCCTTGAATTGAGTCATCCGTTTTCTCCTGAAGATTGACAGTAAGGGAAAGGGTAAAAGTGTCGTCCACTCTTTGATTCAGATCATAGGACTCAAACAAACGTGGACGGATCAGGGTAAACCCGCTCACACCGACCGCCAAATCAATTGTCGTTGATCGTCCAGTCGACCAGCGCGTCAAAGGCCGCTCGCGCCGCACCGGCGTTGGCGTGGTTCACGATGGCGACCAGACAGTAGCGCTTGCCGCTGGCGGCGTGCACATAACCGGCCACCGCGGCCACATCGCGCAGGCTGCCGGTCTTGAGGTGCGCGCTGCCGCGCGCATTGGCGCGACGGCGTTTGAGCGTGCCGTCGACCCCGGTGATCGGCAGCGAGGCCATCAGCTCGGGCATCAACGCCGAGCGATACGCGACTTGGAGCAGGCGCGCGAGCGCCTGCGCGCTCACGCGCGCGCTGCGCGACAGCCCTGAGCCATTGTCGAGACTGGGCGCATCGTCGTCACCGATGCGCTCGCGCCACCAGCGGCGCAGCAGCTCGCGCGAGGCCTCGCGCGAGGCCGGGCGCGGCGTTTGCACGCTCGAGGCCGAACCGGGCGACGCGGTGCTTTCCTCGCGTGCGGGCAGGCTCAGGCTCAGGAAGACCTGCTGCGCCATCACGTTGTTACTGTATTTGTTGATGTCGCGGATCAATTCGGAGAGCGGGGGCGAACTCACTTCAAACATCAGCTCGGCGGGCGCACCGGGCGGGGGCAGGCGGCCCGCACGCACGGCGCCGCCGAGCTCGCCGCCGATCTCCTGCCACAGGGCGGCGACGGCGCGCCCGTTGTAGCTCGCCGGGTCGGCGTAGGCCACCGACCAGGTCCTTTCGCCACAGGCGACGGGAAAGGTGCCGGCAAAGCGCATGCGCAGCGGGTCCGAAAAATCAGCCTTGAGCGCGGCGCGGAAATCACCGCAGCCGCCCTCGTCCGTGCCCGCCAGGGGGACCCGCGTCTGCATCTGTACGCCAAGCAGGGGCGGCTCGAACTGCACCATGGCGCCGCCCGAGGAGCGAACCGGCACAAAGGTCATCACGACCGACTTGAAGTTGATCAGCAGCGCGTCCGGGCTGACGTTGTAGGGGCGCAGCGGCTCGCCGTCAAAACTGGCCGGGTCCTCACCCACCGGCTCGAACGCACCGGCATCGAGCACGATATCGCCGTTGATGCGGTGGATGCCAAGCGCCTGCACCCGGCGCAGCAGCAGCCACAGTCGCTCGAGCACGAGCTTGGGATCGCCGCCACCTTGAATGTAGAGGTTGCCCTGCAGCGTACCGTTGCGCACCGGCCCCTGCGCGTAGACCGACGTGCGCCAGCTGTAGGCCGGGCCGAGCAGGTCCAGCGCGGCGTAAGTGGTCACCAGCTTCATCACCGAGGCCGGGTTTAGCGCGGCCTGCGCGCGGTGGCTCAGACGCGCGGGCGCCTTGCCCTGGGCATCGACCACCAGCATGGCAACAGCGTCGAGCGGGACCTTGGCGCGCGCCAGCGCAGCGGCAACCTCGGGGGGCAGCGCCTGCGCCAGTGCCAGCGGGCACAGCACAGCGGCGACCCATCCAAGCAAGGCACGTTGCAATGTCATGGGCCCATTATCCTGCGCCTGCTTGTGCACCCCGGCCGCGGGATAATGCGCCCATGCCTTCGCCGCTGCCCGCCGTCTCCCCCCGCCTGTCCGAGCGCGCGCTGGGCGTCGGCGCAGCAGCGATCACGGTGCTGATCTGGACCTCGTTCATCCTGATCGCACGCGCCTCGGCCGATCCCTCGCGCGGGGGCACGCTCACGCCGTTTGACATCGCGTTTTGCCGCATCGTCGGTGCCGCCCTGATCCTGCTGCCCTGGGGCGCCTGGCTGGTGCGCCGTGACCGCGCCCGCGGCATTGGGCAGGCTTCGCTGTTCGGCTTCTCGCCGCTGCCGCTGCACGTCACGCTCAGAGTGGGCCTGTTCGGTGGTTTGCTCTACGCCGTGCTCGCCTACCAGGGCTTTGCTTTTGCCCCGGCCGCGCACGCCTCGGTGCTGATGCCCGGCAGCCTGCCGCTGTGGACCACCGTGCTGGCGCTCGCGCTGCTGGGCGAGCGCATCACGACGGCGCGCGCGCTCGGCCTGGGCCTGATCGTGGCGGGCGCACTGATGGTTGGCGGCGCGAGCCTGCTGCGCGCCTTTGACGGCGGCCAGGTCTGGAAGGGCGACGCTCCTGTTCATGCTGGCCGCCTTGTTGCTGGTCGACCTACAGCGTGCTGGCGCGGCGCTATCGACTCGACGCGGTGCGGGCAACGATCGCGGTGACCGCATTTGCCTTTGCCGCGTACGTGCCGCTGTACACGCTGGCGCTGGCGACGCAACTGGTACCGGGACGATTGCTGGCGGCACCGCTGAGCGAAGTCATTTTTCAGGCGACCTACCAGGGTTGGGGTTCGGTGGTGATTTCGGGCATCACATTCACGCGCATGATCGGCTACTTCGGGCCGGTGCGTTCGACCATGATCACGGCGCTGGTGCCTGGCCTGTCGGCGCTGGGCGCTGTGTTCCTGCTGGGCGAGCCGCTGGGCTGGAACCTGGCCGTAGGGCTGGCGCTGGTCACCCTTGGCATTATCTTTGGCGTGCGCCCAGGCGCCCGCGACGCTATCACAAATGGAGCAGCTCACGCAGGTCCGGCGGGCGTTCGGGCCTGATTCATCATGAATTTGCTGGCGTTTGATACGAGTACCGAAACGATGTCTATCGCAGTGCAGCGTGCAGCCCGTAGCGATGAGGCGCGCGCGCCGCAGTGGAGCACATAGCGGCGCGGGCGGCGCACAGACCTCGACGCGGCTGATTCCCGCCATCCTGGAATTGATGGCGCAGGCCGGGCTGGCGTTCACGCAACTCGATGCCATCGTCTTTGGCCGCGGTCCCGGCTCGTTTACCGGCTTGCGCAGCGCCTGCTCGGTCGCGCAGGGCCTGGCCTATGGCGCGGACATCAAGGTGCTGCCCATCGACACGCTGCTGGCCGTGGCCGAGCAGGCGCGTGCCGAGCACGCCAGCGCTGCCAACCGCTGGCGCGTCACGGCCTTGCTGGACGCCAGGATGGACGAACTGTACGCATGTCGCTATGTTTTCAATAGCGGTCTATGGTTGCAGGACGGGCCTTGCGCACTGTTTCGCCCTGAGGATTTGGGCTTTGACGAATGCGATGCGCTGGCTGGCAACGTGTTTGACAACTATGGCGCGCGGCTGGGCTCGGGGGCGCTGCCCAGATTGCAGGCGCTGCCCAGTGCCAGCGCGATGTTGCGCCTGGCGCCGGCCCTGCTGGCTGCGGGCGCTGCGCTCAGCGCCGAGCAGGCGTTGCCGCTGTACGTTCGGGATCGGGTCGCGCAGACCACCGCAGAGCGCGCGGCGCAGGGGCGGGCAGCATGAGCGCCGTACTGAAATCCGCTCAGGCGCGCTTTGAAGCGCTCGGCGCGCACCGGCTCGACGCCGTCATGCAAGTGGAACAGCAAGCCTACGCGCACCCGTGGCTGCGCGCCAATTTTCAGGACGCCTTGCAATACGGTTATCAGGCGCAACTGCTGCTGGCCGAGGACACGCTGCTGGGCTATTTCGTGGCGATGCAAGGGGTCGACGAGGTGCACCTGCTCAACATCACGGTGGCGCCAGCGTATCAGCGCCAGGGCTGGGCGCGCGTGATGCTCGATGCGCTCTCGCTGTGGGCCCGTGGCCAGGGCGCGCAGTGGCTGTGGCTGGAGGTTCGGGTCGGCAACCGGCGCGCCATCGAAGTCTATGAGGGCATCGGCTTTCGCCGTGTCGGCGAGCGTCGAAGCTATTACCCAAACGGCGATGCCCCGCGCGAGGACGCGCTGGTGATGAGCTTGCGCCTTTAGACGGATGAGGACGCCACGATGAGCCTGGACCTTGACCCACGCCAGCGCGCGATGTTGCTGGAGATGGGCGTGCGCGTCTGGTGGCCGCCGGCCGCGGTGCCCGCGCCGGACCAGGTTGCTACACAAACGATAGCTGCTCGCGCAATGAGCACGGGCGCCGCAGGCAGGAAACCGGCTGCTGTGGCAACAACATCGACGAAGCAGGCGGTCTCTTCGGTTCCGATGGGCAGTGTTGCCGCGATGGATTGGACCGCTTTGACGCAGGCTGTAAAGCAATGTCAGGCCTGCAGCATGCACGAGGGCCGTCGCGCGCCGGTGTTTGGCGCCGACGCTGCGCTGCGCCGCGCCGACTGGCTGGTGCTGGGCGAACCGGTGGACGACGAAGAGGAGCGAGCCGGCGCGCCCTTTGCGGGAGCCGCCGGAGACTTGCTCGACAACATGCTGGGGGCCGTTGGCGTGAGCCGACGTGACAGCGCCAATGAACGCACGGCAGCGGAGTCGGCCTACGTTACCAACTGCGTCAAATGCCGCCCGGCGGGCGCGCGCAATCCACGTGCGGCGGAACTGCAATCCTGCGAAATCTTCCTGCAACGCGAGATCGCGCTGGTGCGCCCGAAAATCATTCTGGCCATGGGAAGGTTCGCTGCGCAAGCGCTGTTGCAGGGCGACGCGCCACAGACAGCTGCGCTGCCGCTGGGCAAACTACGCGGAACGATTCACGGCTATCACGGCGTCGCCGTGATCGTCACCTACGCACCGGGTTACCTTCTGCGCAACCCGCGGGACAAGGCGCGCGCCTGGGCCGATCTGTGCCTGGCGCGGCACACGCTTTCTACAATGCGGCCATGAACTTTCTGGATCAACTGCGCGGCGCCGAGCAACAGAATCAGTCGCTGCTGTGCATCGGGCTGGACCCGCAGCCGTCGAAGTTTCCGGCCCGGTGGCGCGGTGACGCCAGCAAGATCTTTGACTTCTGCGCCGCCATTGTTGACGCCACGGCCGACCTGGTTATCGCGTTCAAACCGCAGATTGCCTACTTTGCCGCGCACCGCGCGGAAGACCAGCTCGAGCGCCTGCTGGCGCACATCCGTTTGCGCGCGCCGCGGGTGCCGGTGATTCTCGATGCCAAGCGCGGTGACATCGGCAGCACCGCCGAGCAGTACGCGGTTGAAGCGTTCGAGCGTTACGGTGCCGACGCCGTCACGCTCTCGCCGTTCATGGGTTTTGATTCGATCGAGCCGTACCTGAAATACGAGGGCAAGGGAGCCTTCCTGCTATGCCGCACGTCGAACCCGGGTGGCGACGATTTGCAAAACCAGCGCCTGGCCAGCGTGGCCGGAACGCCGCTGCTGTACGAGCATGTGGCGCGACTCGCGCAGGGGCCGTGGAACCTCAACGGTCAGCTCGGCCTGGTGGTCGGCGCCACGTATCCGGCAGAAATAGCGCGTGTGCGCGCCGTGGCGCCCACGCTGGCGCTGCTGATTCCGGGCATTGGCGCACAAGGCGGCGACGCAGCGGCCACCGTCAAGGCGGGCTGGCGCGGGCGCGACGGGGTCACGACCGCGCCGATCATTGTCAATTCGTCGCGCGCCGTGCTGTATGCGGCCAGCGGCGAGGATTTTGCGCATGCGGCGCGTCAGGTCGCCATCGAGACGCGCGAGCTGCTGCGCGCGGCCACCGCGCCGCCTTGAGCGCTCAGACCGACGTCTATTTCCCGAAGATCAGGTCTGGCAGCACCAGGCTGATCCAGGGCACGTAGGTGATGATGACCAGAAACACCAGCAGCACCGACAGCCAGGGCAAGGCTGCGCGCGTGACCTGCATCAGGTTCATCCCGGTGACGCCGCTGGTGACAAACAGATTCAAGCCCACGGGCGGGGTCACCATGCCGATCTCCATGTTGACCACCATGATGATGCCCAGGTGAATCGGGTCAATGCCCAGCTTTTGCGAGATCGGGAACAGGATCGGCGCCAGGATCAGAATGATGCCGGTGGGCTCCATGAAGTTGCCCGCCACCAGCAAAATCAGGTTGACCACGAGCAGGAACATCCACGGCGCCATGCCCGCCGACATGATCTGCTCGGCAATCATCTGCGGGATGCGTTCGCTGGTAAGCACGTGCGCAAACAGCAGCGCGTTGGCGACGATGAACATGATCATCACCGTTGTCTTGGAGGACTCCAGAAACACTTCGGGCAAATCGCGCAGCTTCAGATCACGGTAGATGAACACCGCCACCACCAGAGCATAGACCGCCGATACCGCCGCCGCTTCCGTGGGCGTAAAGACGCCACCGTAGATGCCGCCCATGATGATGACCAGCAGGAGCAGGCCCCACATGGAGTCACGGAATGCTCGCAGCAGTTCCCCCACCGTGGCCTTGGGCGGCGGCGTGAGTTGCAGCTTGCCGGCGCGCCACCAGACCGCCAGCATCAGCATCAGCCCCAGCAGCAGGCCGGGCAGCACACCGGCCATGAACATGCGACCCACCGATACTTCGGTCACCGCGGCGTAAACCACCATCACAATCGACGGCGGAATCAGAATGCCCAGCGTCCCGGCGTTGCAGATCACGCCTGCCGCGAATTCCTTGGTGTAGCCATTCTTGACCATGCCCGCGATCACGATCGAGCCGATGGCCACCACGGTGGCCGGGCTGGAACCCGAGACCGCGGCAAACAGCATGCACGCCATGATCGACGAAATGGCAAGACCACCGCGCAGATGACCCACTGCAGCAATGGCAAAACGCACCATGCGTTTGGCTACACCCCCGGTGGACAGGAGATTGCCCGCCAGCACGAAGAACGGGATTGCCATCAGCGTGTAATGCTCGCTGGTCTCGAACAGCTTGATCGCCATCGAAGCGAGCGAGTCCTGCGAGAAGAAGAAGATGGTGATCAGGCTCGACAGGCCCAGGCTGATGGCCACGGGCATGCCGATTGCCATGAACAGGAACAGCCCGGCAAACAGGACAAAGGTATTCATTCTGCGTCCTCGTGTGCGCGCAGTTTCATGGCGTCGGCCGCCTCATCGGCGAGATGCAGGCTCGCGGTCTTGCCGGTGAACAGGTTATAAAAAATCTGCGCGAACCGAAAGCCAACCATGGCATAACCAAGAGGCAAGACGGCCAGGACCTGCCAGCGCTCGATGGGAAGGTCTTCGAGCTCGATGCCGATTTCCTTCATCTTGCCCACGTACTCCAGCGAGCCGACCATGACAAAGCCGACATAAACCATGCACAGGGCCACTGCCAGCATCGACACCAGACGGCGTCTGTGCCCCGGCAACAGGTTGACCAGGGCGTCGACTCCTATGTGCGAGCCCACCCGCACACCGTAGGAAATGCCGATAAAAATCATGATGGCAAACAGCACCGTGGTGAGCTCCAGCGTCCAGGAGAACCCGGTATTGAAGAGGTAGCGGCGCACGACTTGCATGAAGGCCAGCGCGGTCATGGCGAACAGCATGAGCGACATGATCCATTCTTCCAGGCGGTCGAGTATTTTCATGATGTCTCCGAAAAAAACCCCGGACACGCCGGGGTACTCAGGATACTTCCAATCCGAATAGGGATCGAACTATTTGTTGGCCTTGAGCGCCGCCTGAATCAGGTCGGCACCGATCTCGCCTTCAAACTTTTTCCACACCGGCCGCTCCGCGGCGCGCCAGGCGTCCAGATGCTCTTTGCTCATGGGCAGCACCTTGGCCTTGTTGTCGGCGATCACCTTGGCGCGATATCCCGCATCTTCCTCGGCAGCCACCTTGTTGCCATACTTGATCGATTCCACCATGGCTTCGTTCAGACCCTTGCGCACGTCTGCCGGCAAGCCGTTCCACCACTTCGCGTTGGTGATGACCATGTAGTCGAGCGCACCATGGTTGCTGTCCATGATGTATTTCTGGACTTCATGGAACTTCTTGCTGTAAATGTTCGACCAGGGGTTCTCGGTGCCATCAACCACACCGGTTTGCAGCGCCTGATACACCTCGGAAAAAGCAAGTTTCTGCGGGTTGGCACCGACCGCGCGGAACTGGGCGTCAAGCACGTCCGAACTCTGGATGCGGAACTTCAGGCCCTTGGCGTCCGAAGGCATGCCAAGCGGGACGTTGGCCGAGAGTTGCTTCAGACCATTGTGCAGGTAGCCCAGGCCGAGAATGCCCTTCTTTTCCATCGAGTGCAGCAGCGCCTGTCCCTCTTTGGACGCCTGGAAGCGGTCAAGAGCAGCCATGTCGTCGAACAGGAAAGGCAGGTCGAAAATCTGCAGTTTGGGCGTGTACTTGCCGAACTTGGCCAGTGAGGGCGCAATGATCTGCACGTCGCCCAGCGCCAGCGCTTCCATCTCCTTGCCGTCACCAAACAACTGGCTGTTGGAGAACACCTGCACCTGCACCTTGCCAGGGAGCTTCTTCTCGGCAATTTCCTTGAACTTCAGCGCGGCCTGACCTTTGGGCGTGGCGTCGGCCACTACGTGGCTGTACTTGACAATGATCGGCGCGGCCTGCGCCTGCACGCCAAGGCCCAGCGCCAGCGCAACCGATGTCAGAATGAGTTTGAATTTCATGTTGAAGCTCCTGTTATGTATTTGTCCAATACTTTTGAACAAATGCGACGATAGCCACAACAAAACCGCCTGCCAACTGTGGTGTTCAACAGGCGGGTTTTCCCTAACTTGGCCCCGCCTCACGGGGCCGACGGACGCTACATCATCCCCAGCAGCCTCGGGAACCAGGTCGACAACCCCGGCCAGTAAGTCACCAAACCCAGGAAGCCGAGCATGGCCAGCAACCAGGGCCAGACCGCCACGGTCAGCTCGGTGATGCCCATCTTGGTGATGCCCGAGGCCACATACAGATTCAGGCCCACCGGCGGGTGACACATGCCGACTTCCATGTTCACCACCATGATGATGCCGAAGTGCACCGGGTCAATGCCCAGCTTCATGGCCACCGGGAACAGGATCGGCGCGAAGATCAGCACAATGCTCGAGGGCTCCATGAAGTTGCCCGCCAGCAGCAGCATGACGTTGACCGCCAGCAAGAAGCTGATCATGCCCAGACCATTGCCCAGCATCCAGTCGGCCAGGGCCTGCGGGATGTTCTCGTTGGCCATGATGAAGGAAAACAGCACGGCGTTGGTGATGATGTAGAGCAGCATCGCCGACATGTTTGCCGAGTTCAGAAGCACCCGCGGCACGTCCTTGAGGCTCAGGTCCTTGTAGACAAAAACCGCGACCACAAAGGCGTAGACGGCGCTCATGGCGGCGGCTTCGGTCGGCGTGAACAAGCCGGTGTAAATACCGCCCATGACGATCACGATCAGCAGCAGGCCCCAGGCCGAGGTTTTGAATGCCTTGAAACGTTCGGCCCAGGTCGCTTTGGGCAGGCGCGGATAGTTGAATTTGCGAGCGCGATAAAAAGTAACGCCTCCGAGCACGCCAGCGAGTGCGATGCCGGGCACCACGCCGGCCATGAACAGGGCACCGACGGACGTGTTGGTAGCCACCGAGTACATCACCATCACGATGCTTGGCGGGATCAGAATGCCCAGCGCACCCGAGGTCGTGATGACACCGGCGCCAAAACTCTTGGGAAAGCCGGCCCGGACCATCGCCGGCATCAGGATCGACCCAATGGCCACCACGGTAGCCGGTGACGAGCCCGAGACCGCCGCAAACAGCGCGCAGGCGACGACGCCGGCCAGTCCCAGGCCACCATACCAGTGACCGACCATGCTGGAGGCGAAGTTGATCATGCGCCGCGCAACACCGCCGTGCGTCAGGAAGTTGCCGGCCAGAATGAAGAACGGGATCGCCATGATCTCGAACTTCTCGATGCCGGTAAAGAGCTTGAGCGCCACCGATTCGAGCGGCACATGGGTAAAGCCAAACAGGAAGGTCAGAACCGTCAGACCCAGCGAAATGGAAATCGGCATGCCGGTGAGCATCAGTACCAGCAACAGCACAAAAATGATGGTGGCGTTCATGCTGGTCCTCCCTTGTCGTCGGGAGTTTCATCCGGATGCAGGTTGTCTTTCATCGCATACGGATCAAAGTCCACCGGCAGCACTTCTGCTTCCAGTCCGTCGACGTGGCCGTGGTCGTGATGCGGCAGTTCCCCGGTCTTGACGAAGCTGACCATCACCTGCAAAAAGCGAAAACACATCAGGCTGCTGCCCAGGGGCACAGCGCTGTAAACCATCCAGGTCGGCCATTCCAGGTCGGGTGTGGTCGGCCCCTCCGGAATGCCCTCCACCGACATGCCCAACCAATTGAACCAAGCATGATGCGCACCGTTCTCCCACACAAAGTTGGTCGCCAGAACGGCGACGATGCCGGTGAATACGGCGCCCGCGCACAAGCCAAAAATGATGAACTTGCCACGCGTCTGATCGTTCATCCGGTTGATCAGGACGTCCACGCCGACGTGAATGCCGGTGCGCACGCCATAGGCCGCACCAAACTTGCACATCCAGACAAACATGATGATGGTCAGCTCCTGCGCCCAACCAAAATTGAGCGTCAGGAGCCAGTCCTGCACCCCGGGAATCGCCCAGCCCGCGGCATAGCGGTGCAGCACGGCGACAAAGATGATCAGCGTCGCTGCGCCCATCAGAAAGGTGACGAGCCATTCCTCGAGGTGATCAAGAAATTTCATGGTTTGGACTCCGGACAGCCCCAAGGCTTACGATAACGGCAGACTTACAGTGCGCTCGGATCAAAGCCGGTGGCTTTGTAGAACTGTTGCAGCGTTTCCTTGCCAACGCGATCGGCCATCTTGATGTGCACCGATGCCATCGCCTTCTTCAGGGCAAAACGCTCTTCCTTGCTCGGCTCGTAAACCGTGGTCTTGCCACTCTTCCTGACGCCGGCGAGTGACAGGTCGTTTTCTTCCTGGGCAATCTTGTTGGCATAAACGGTGGCTTCCTTCATCGCCTGCTCCAGTTGGCCGCGCACGTCTGCGGGCAGAGCGTCCCAGAACTTCTTGTTCACGATCACGGCGTAGCCGAGATAGCCATGGTTGGTCAGGGAAAGATGTTTTTGCACCTCATGCATCTTTTGCGTGTAGAAGTTTGAGATCGGGTTCTCGGTGCCATCGACCACGCCGGTCTGCAGCGCCTGATACACCTCGGAGAACGCCATTACCTGCGGAATGCCGCCCACGGACCGGATTTCTTCTTCCAGCACCTTGCTTGATTGGATGCGGAATTTCTTGCCCTTGTAGTCGGCGGGCACCTTCAGCGGCGTATTGGCCGAGAACGACTTGAAACCGTTGTCCCAGAAGGCCAGGCCATGGATGCCCTTGGCGTCAAGCTTGGCCAGCATGGCTGCGCCCACCGGGCCCTGGGTAATTTTGTGCAGTTCGGCCGTGTTGTCGAACATGAAGGGGAAGTCAAACGCTTCGAACTCTTTCACGCCCAGCGGACCAAACTTGGCCAGCGAGGGCGCGAGCATCTGCACCGAGCCGATCTGCAAAGACGACATTTCTTCGCCGTCCTTGTACAACGAGCTGTTGGCATAGACCTCGACCTTGACCTTGCCCTGCGTCAACTCAGCGGCCTTTTGGGCAAAGAACACGGCGGCCTTGCCCTTGGGCGTGTCGGCCGCGACGACGTGGCTGAATTTGATGATGGTCTGTGCTCCGGCGCTCAGGCCGACAGCCAGCAAAGCACCGGCAATTGCGAGTTTGAGTTTCATGTGTGCGTACCTCAAGTGAGTTTGTTGAAAGCCGCTCGGAGCGTAACCAGCACCCGCGCGCCGGGCAACTGTGTCGTTCAACAGTGGGGTTTACCCGAAGGTGTTAACCCGCGCCACTCTGCTTCAGGGCATCACGCATGGCCTGCATCCACTGCAAGCCAATGCGGTTGACCAGTGCCTGATGGACCGGCTCCACCGCTTTGCGCAAGCGCGCGCGCTGGGCCGGTGTCAGGGCGTGGATGCGGCTGGTCCCGGCCTCGCGCAGGGCCGCCAGCGCCGCTGTGTTCTGCGCGTCTGCAATTTGGTTGCCATAGTCCAGGGCCTCGCGCAGGGCCAGCGCAATCAGGTCCCGGTCCGGGCCGTTCAGGCTGTTCCAGAATCTCTGGTTGGCGACCACGGCGTAGCCCAAATAGCCGTGATCGGTCAGGCTCAGGTCCGACTGAACGCGGTCCATTCCCTGGGTCCAGAAATTGGAGACCGGGTTCTCCGTGCCGTCGACCAATCCAGAGGCCAAGGCACGGCGGGTTTCACTGAATGGCAGCGTCACCGGTTGCGCGCCGAGCGCGCGCATTTGGGCTGCAATCACCCGCGAGGCCTGGATACGCATGCGCAAGCCAACGAAATCCTCGGGCGCGAGTAGCGGGCGATTGGCGCTCATCTGCTTGAAACCGTTGTCAAAGTAACCCAGTCCGGTGATCCCCTGGAGGCTCAGGCGCTGCAGAAGACGCTGCCCCAAGTCGCCCTGGGTAATGCGCCGCACGTCAGCCACGCTGTCAAACAGGAACGGAAGGTCAAATAACTCAAACTCGGGAAATCCGATGCGTCCGAATTTGGACAACGATGGCGCGAGCATATCCACCGCCCCTAACTGCAGCGCCTGCATTTCGTCGTGATCGCCGTACAGTTGCGCATTGGGGAAAACCTGCAATCGAATGCGCCCCTGGGTTCGCTGCTGGAGCAGGACCTTCAGGCGATTGGCGGCCAGCCCTTTTGGCGTTTCCTCCGCAACCACATGCGAAAAGCGAAGCGTGATCTCCTTGCCTTGTGCCGCGTGCGCCGCTGGTGCGGCGAGGGTTGTGGAAACGGCGCAGGCGGTCACGCCAAGCATCCACTGACGGCGGTCATGTTGGAAAGACAGGCCAAAGCGTGACATGCTGGCTATTATGCGAGGCTTGCTTGAATGAATAGACATGGCAATAGATAAATCCACTGCGGCAGATCAGGCGCCCGCCTTTGCCCTGCTGCAACAGGCGATGCCAGGACACGCCAGCCGCAACCGACTCGCGCTGTTTTGGCTGCTGGGTCTGTCGCTGTTGCTGGTGGCCTCGGTGGTGGCGCTGGTGTGGTATCTCAATACGTTCGAAGCGGAAGAGGAGGCGCGACGCCGCGCGGCCGACGCACAGTGGCTTGAGCAAAGCGTGCAGTTTCACTTCAGGCGACTCGAAGTTGACCTGCTGGAACTGGCTCGGCAAGCCGCAATGGACGCTACCCCGTCGCACGGCCCTGGCAAAGAGGCGACCAACCGGCCGGCCTCGCCCAGCGTGCACGGTGGATTGCTGTGGCGTGAGCCGGGCGTCGTTTTGTCGCACGGCTGGCGCGCGGCCGGTCTGCCCGATGGGGCCGATGGCGGGCCACAGCGCTGGGCAACAGATCAGCGCGCCTATCCGGCCAATGCGCAGGCGCTGGCCACGCTCCAGGACACGACCCGGGCGCTGGGACGTTCTGCCTATGCCGGCTTGATGCAGCGCGCCGACGCCTCGTCCACGGATGTGGTTTGGGTCGCCGTCCCCTTGTTCGATCGGGGACAGTTTGTCGGCAATTACCTGGCGGCCCTGTCGCTGCAGAGGGCGAGCTTTGCGATGGTACCGGCCTGGTTTGCGCAAAACCACGTCACACGTCTGGTCACGGACGAAGATGGGGAAGCTCCAGGCGATGCCATCGGTATCAAACCGTACCGCGCTGCCATGAATCTGCCCGGCACCGATCTCTTTCTGGAGGTGCGTCCGAGCGAGCCGCAACCAGCAACGGTTCCGCGCATCTTCTTTCTGGTGGCCTTGCTGTTCCTGACGGGCATGCTGGTCAGCCTGCTGGCGTTGCGGCGCGACTTTGTCAAGCGTCAGCAGGTGCAGATGTTGTTGCAGGCTCAAGTGGCGCTGCGCAGGGCGATGGAGAATTCGGTAACGATCGGCCTGCGCGCATGGAACTCGCAGGGGCAAATCCTGTACGTGAATCAAGCATTTTGTCGGATGGTAGGCTTTGAGTTGGGCGAGTTGGTCGGGCGCTCGGCGCCGCTGCCCTACTGGCCCGCAGATCAGACCGACGAATTGCAGTTGGTGCATCGGCATCTGATTTCCAAAGGCACCGAACAGGCCGGTGTGGAGCTCAAGTTTCAGCATCGGGACGGGCATTTGATCGACGTGCTGATTCATGAAGCGCCGCTGCATGACGCCAACGGGGAACAGCTCGGATGGATGAGTTCGGTGCTCGACATCAGCGAGCGCAAGCGCGCCGAACGGATGGCCGCGCGCCAGCAGGAGCGGCTGGAAGCCTCGGGTCGCCTGGTGGCAGTCGGTGAAGTCGCCTCCACGCTGGCGCACGAACTCAACCAGCCGCTGGGGGCCCTGAGCAGTTTCGCCAACGGGTTGCTCAACCGGCTGCGCGCGGCGCAAATTTCACTCGACGAGGTGGTGCCGGTGGTGCAGCGCATGGATCGGCTCGCGGACAAGGCCGGGCGCATCATCCAGCGTGTCAACGCCTTCGCCAGGCGCCGCGAGATGTCGCGCGAACGGCTCGATCTTTCAGCGTTCATGATGCGCACACTCGCACCGCACAGATTGCGCATTGAGTTGACGCTGGCGCAAACGCCGATCTGGGTCGAAGCCGATGCGCTGCTGCTCGAACACGCGGTTCACAACGTGGTGGCCAACGCCATGCACTGGGCTTCGCAGGGCAGCGCCGCGCCGCGAGTACGGGTCGCCATTGTCAAAGGCGACGCGGCCGCAGGCATCGTGGTCGGTGACAGCGGACCGGGCGTGAGTGAGGAGCAAAAGGAGCACATCTTCAACGCCTTCTTCAGCGCGACGCCAGGAGGCATGGGCATGGGCCTGGCGATTTGCCGCTCGGTCGTGGAGGCGCATCACGGCCGCATTGACTTGGCGGCGGACCCCGTTGCTCGGGGGCGCCCAGTTCACGCTGTGGCTGCCGCTGCCGGGCGTCGGGCCTGCGCCCGAGCTACCGCCTGTGCTTCATAAAGATGGGCCAACGCCTGATAATGAGACGGCATGAACTCGGCAATTCACATTGTTGACGACGACCCGGATTTTCGCGAGGCACTGGCGTGGCTGTTTGACTCGCGCGGGCACCAGGCCCAAACCTGGGCCGGTGGCGATGTTTTTCTTGAGGCAGCACGAGCATGTGCACCGAACTGGGGGCACGCCGTCGTCCTGCTCGACATTCGCATGGAGCCGCGCTCGGGCCTGAGCACCTTTGAAGAGCTCAAGACCCTGGCCTGTCCCTGGCCGGTGCTGTTTCTGACCGGCCACGGCGATGTCGGCATGGCGGTGGCGGCGGTCAAGAATGGGGCCTGGGACTTCCTGGAAAAACCGTTTCAGAACAACGTGCTGGTGAACCGGGTTGAAGAGGCGCTGGCTGCGGCCTCGGTCGCCAGTGACGAGGGCCAGCAAGCGCAGCTGGTGCGCCAGGCGCTGGCCACGCTGAGTTCGCGTGAGCGCGAGGTGCTCGATGAGTTGATCCACGGACGCTACAACAAGAACATCGCCGATCATCTTGGCATTACCCCGCGCACCGTGGAATTTCATCGGGCCAACATTTTCAAGAAGATGGACGTAACCTCGGCGGTCGAGCTCGCGCACAAGCTCGGGCGCTACAGCAGCTGAGTTTGCGTCGAGGCGTTCAAACTCTGGGCGGTTCGGGCTATTTGCCTTTGGCTACCAACCCACCCAACAGCACGCAGCCCAGCGCCGCCACGACCAGGGCGATACCGGCCCATTGCCAGGGCGTGATGACCTCGCCCAGCACCAGCATGCCCGCGCTAAGCCAACCACCGGCACGCCCAGGCTGAAGGGAGCGACACGGTTGGTTGGGTGGCGCTTGAGCAGGCCGGTCCACATGGCGTAGCCCCAGATGGTGGCGACCCAGCCCAGGTAGGCCACTGCCAGCCAGGATGTCCAAGCCACGCTGGCCCATTTGGCACTGCTGCTCCACGCCATTTCGGCACTCGCCGGGCTTGGGTCAAACAGAAAACTCATGAGCAGGAACGGGACGATCGGCACCAGAGAGCTCCAGACCAGGAACTGCAGCGGCTCGTAGTGCGGACTGCTTTGCTGCGCCTTGCGCGCAACGATGTTGGAAGCTGCCCACATGGCCGCCGCGCACAGGTTGAGCATGAAGCCAAGCACGGTGATGCTGGCGTCGCCAGCGCTCGCGAAATTCATGCCAAAGCAAGCCAGGGCGCCAGCGGCCAACACCAACCCACCGATCAACGGGCGGCTCATTTTCTCGTGCAGCAACGCTGCGCCAAACAACGCAGAGAAAAACACCTGGGTTTGCATCAGCACCGAGGCCAGGCCCGCCGTCATGCCGACTTTGAGCGCTGTGAACAGCAGGCCGAATTGCCCCACGCCCTGCAACAGCCCGTACAGCAGCACCCACTTCCAGTGCAGTTCTGGCGCGCGGATGAAGAACACCAGCGGAAGCACCGCCAGCACGTAGCGCGCAGCACCGAGCTGAAACGGCGTGAAGTCGTGCAGCGCGTACTTCATGCCGACAAAATTCAGTCCCCAGATCACGATCACACCCAGCGCAGCGGCCAAGTCGCGGCCCGTGAGGCTATTCTTTGTCATTGCGAGGAGCGCGGCGACGCGGCAATCCATGCTGGCATACCGAAGGCATGGATTGCTTCACTGCGCTCGCAATGACGAAAACATATGGGCTATGCATTGCTTGCGTCGTGGTGCAGCAGCCGATTCAGATAGCGCCCGGTATGGCTCTGGGCGTTGGCGGCAATCGCTTCCGGCGTACCCACACCGACCACGCTGCCACCCCCGGCGCCCCCTTCCGGGCCCATGTCGATGATCCAGTCCGCCGTCTTGATAACGTCCAGGTTGTGCTCGATCACGACGATAGTGTTGCCCGCATCGCGCAACTGGTGCAAGACTTTCAGCAGCAGGTCGATGTCGGCAAAGTGCAGCCCGGTGGTCGGCTCGTCCAGGATATACAGCGTGCGCCCGGTGTCACGCTTGGAGAGCTCAAGTGCGAGCTTGACGCGCTGCGCTTCGCCACCGGAGAGCGTGGTCGCCGATTGGCCCAGGCGGATGTAGCTCAGCCCGACGTCGAGCAGGGTCTGGAGCTTGCGCGCAATGGCCGGTACCGCCTTGAGAAACTCGTGCGCGGCCTCGACCGTGAGATCGAGAATTTGCGCAATGTTCTTGCCCTTGTACTGCACCTCCAGCGTCTCGCGGTTGTAGCGTCGAGCGGCGCAAACGTCACACGGCACGTAGACGTCGGGCAGAAAATGCATCTCGACCTTGACCATACCGTCGCCCTGACACGCTTCGCAGCGCCCGCCCGCCACATTGAAGGAAAAGCGCCCCGGGCCGTAGCCGCGCTCGCGTGCCATCGGCACCTCGGCCATCAACTCGCGGATCGGTGTGAACAGGCCGGTGTAGGTGGCCGGATTGGATCGTGGCGTGCGGCCTATTGGGCTCTGATCAACGTTGATCACTTTGTCAAAGTACTCAATGCCTTCGATTGCCTCGTGCGCTGCCGGTTCGTCGTGCGAGCGGTACAACTGGCGCGCCACGGCCCGATACAGCGTGTCATTGACCAGGGTGGACTTGCCCGAGCCCGAGACACCGGTCACACAGGTGAACAGGCCGACCGGGAACTCGACGTCGACCCGGCGCAGGTTGTTGCCGTTGGCGCCGATGACACGAATCGCCTGCAGCTCACCCTGCGTTGCGAGGTGCTCTGCATGGCGATCGGCCCAAGCCAGGGCCGCCTTGCTCGGCGCGGCGCTGCCAGCGCGAACCTTTTCGGCGACCGCGGCTATCACCGGCAGCCAAGCGGTACGGTGGCCGGGTATGGCAATGCTCAGCACCTGCGCCAGGTACTTGCCGGTCAATGAATCGGCGTTGTTGCGGACATCGTCAAACCTGCCTTGCGCCACCACGCGCCCGCCGTGCACGCCAGCGCCCGGGCCCATGTCGATCAGATGATCCGCCGCGCGCATCATGTCCTCGTCGTGCTCGACCACCAGCACCGAGTTGCCGATGTCGCGCAGGTGCTTGAGGGTCTCGATCAGGCGCGCGTTGTCGCGCTGGTGCAATCCGATGCTGGGCTCGTCCAGCACGTACATGACGCCGGTCAGGCCCGAGCCGATTTGCGAGGCCAGGCGGATGCGCTGGCTCTCGCCGCCGCTCAAGGTCTCGGCGCTGCGCTCCAGGCTCAGGTAGTTCAAACCAACGTCGTTGAGGAACTTCAGGCGCAAGCCGATTTCACGCACCACCTTGGACGCAATTTCACCCTTGGAGCCGTGCATTTGCAAGCTGTTGAAATACGCCAGACTTTCGCGCAGCGTCAGGCGGTTGATCTCGAAAATGGCGCGTGCCTGCTCGCCTTCGCCGATCTTGACGTGGCGCGCTTCAATGCGCAGCCGCGAACCCGCGCACGCCAGGCAGGGCTGCGTGCTGCGGTAGCGCGCCAGATCCTCGCGCACCAGCGCCGAATCGGTCTCGCGGTAGCGCCGCTGCATGTTCGGGATGATGCCTTCGAACGGATGCTTCTTGTTGATCTTCTTGCCGGCAAAGTTGCCCGAGTCCATCACATAGCTGAACTTGATCTCCTCGTCGCCCGAGCCGTGCAGCACCGCGTGCGCGATCTCGGCCGGTAGCAATTCAAACGGCTGTTCGATATCAAACCTGTAGTGCCGCGCCAGGCTCTCGAGCAGCGCGAAATAGTAGCCATTGCGCCGGTCCCAGCTCTTGATGGCGCCACCGGCCAGACTCAGGGACGGAAACGCAACGACCCGGGCCGGGTCAAAGAACTCCTGCACGCCCAGGCCATCACAGTCCGGGCAGGCACCCACCGGCGAGTTGAAGGAGAACAGGCGCGGCTCGAGTTCGGCAATCGAGTAACTGCACACCGGGCATGCAAACTTGGCGTTGAATAAATGCTCTATTGGCCCGGAAGGCGCATCAGTCGTGCCTGGGGTGCTATCAATTTCGAGAGCAATGGCGCGCCCATTGGCCAGCCTCAGCGCCGCCTCGAAGCTCTCGGCGAGGCGCTGTTTGGCGTCGCCACGCACCTTGATGCGGTCGATCACCACGTCAACATCGTGCTTCTCGGTCTTCTTCAGCGCGGGCAGCGCGTCGAATTCATAGGACTGGCCGTCAACCCGAAAGCGCACATAGCCTTGCGCCTGCATGTCGGCAAACACATCGAGAAACTCGCCCTTTTTCTCGCGCGCCAGGGGTGCCAGGATCATCAAGCGCGTATCAAAGGGCAGCGCCAGCACGGCGTCGACCATCTGGCTGACGCTTTGCGCTTGCAGCGGCAACTGGTGCTCCGGGCAGTACGGCGTGCCCGCGCGCGCAAACAGCAGGCGCAGGTAGTCGTGGATCTCGGTCACCGTGCCCACGGTCGAGCGCGGGTTGTGCGAGGTGGCCTTTTGCTCGATCGAAATCGCCGGGGACAGGCCTTCGATCACGTCGACGTCGGGCTTGTCCATCAACTGCAGGAACTGGCGCGCGTAGGTCGAGAGACTCTCCACGTAGCGGCGCTGGCCCTCGGCGTACAAGGTATCAAACGCCAGACTCGACTTGCCGGACCCGGACAGGCCGGTGATCACGACGAGCTGGTTGCGCGGGATGTCGAGGTCGATGTTCTTGAGGTTATGCGTGCGCGCCCCGCGCACACTGATGCTGCGCTGCTGCAGGACCGGCGCCAGATCATCGCCTTCGGTGGGTAGGTTCAAGGTGTGGCGTGCTCGGGAAAACCTACCATGATAGCCATAGTCGGCTCTGTTGGCAGAGGTGCATTGACCAAGCGCCAACGCAGCGCCGCCGGATCGGGGACAATCAGGGCCCTGATGGCCGCCTGCCGTGGCGGTTTCCTGTGTTGGAGAGCCTGGTTTTGCCTACCACCGATAGCCCCGTGAACAAAAAGAGTGCCGCCACCGCCCACGCCATGACGGCCCTGGAGTTGCGTTCGAGTTTTTCGCTGGCAAGCATCTTCGCCATGCGCATGCTCGGGCTGTTTCTGATCCTGCCGGTCTTTGCGATCGAGGCGGCCAAACTTCCTGGTGGCGATGACCCGGCGCTGATCGGTCTGACCATGGGCATCTACGGCCTGAGCCAGGGCCTGTTGCAGTTCGCCTACGGCTTTGCCTCGGATCGGCTCGGGCGCAAACGGGTCATTGCGTTTGGCTTGATCGTCTTCGCGCTGGGCAGCTTTGCCGCGGCACTGGCGCCGACCCTGACCTGGCTGGCGATCGGCCGCGCCCTGCAGGGTGCCGGTGCGGTCTCGGCCGCGGTGACGGCGTTGCTCGCGGACCAGACACGCGATGAGGTGCGCACCAAATCGATGGCCTTGGTCGGCGCGAGCATCGGGCTGATGTTTGCTGTTTCTCTGGTCGCCGCGCCGGTGCTGGTCGGGTTTGTCGGCTTGTCCGGGTTGTTTGGTCTGACCGGCGCGCTGGCGCTGCTGGGCGTAGCCGTTGTAATCTGGTGGGTGCCCAGGGAACCTCTGGAGCACAAGAACCAGCCCCGTGGTGGTCTGATGGAAGTGCTGGCGCTGACCAAGCTGCTGCGCTTGAATTTTGGCGTCTTTGTGCTGCATGCGGTGCAGCTCTCGATGTGGATGGCCGTGCCCGCCATGCTGGTACAGGCCGGGCTACCACGTCAGCACCACTGGTGGGTTTATCTGCCCGCGGTGCTGGGCTCGTTTGTCGTGATGGGAGGCACCCTGTTCCAGTTGGAGAAGCGCGGCCATCTGCGCGCGGTGTTCCTCAGCGCCATCGGCATGATGATGCTTGTCCAAGTGGGCCTGCTC
The DNA here is from genome assembly GCA_963844495.1 of uncultured Pseudomonadota bacterium. Taxonomy (GTDB): domain Bacteria; phylum Pseudomonadota; class Gammaproteobacteria; order Burkholderiales; family Burkholderiaceae_C; genus Rhodoferax. The sequence goes on along the minus strand of CAWJOT010000054.1, from coordinate 84,639 downwards.
TGGCAAGCCAATGCCGGCGCCAGCCTGGCGCCCATGGCGGCCTTGTTGTTTGTCTTTTTTTACGGCTTCAACGTGCTCGAAGCGAGTCAGCCCAGCATGGTCTCGCGCATGGCCCCGGCGCATGCGCGCGGCGCGGCCATGGGGGTGTACAACACCTTGCAGTCGCTTGGCTTCTTCGCCGGTGGCGTGGCTGGCGGCTGGCTGGTCAAGCATACCGGTGCGTCCGGACTGTTCACCGCCTGCGCCGTGGCCATGGCCGCGTGGCTGGCTGGTGGCCTGGCCGATGCGCACGCCAGCGGCAGGATAATGGGCCGCGCAACGGCAACTATCAACTAAAGAGGGGAAATCATGGCATCCGTCAACAAAGTCATTCTGGTCGGCAACCTGGGGCGTGACCCCGAAATTCGCTACCTGCCCAGCGGCGACGCCGTGGCCAACGTCACCATCGCCACCAGCAGCAAGTACAAGAACAAGACCGGCGAAATGGTCGAGGAAACCGAGTGGCACCGTGTCACGTTCTTCGGCAAGCTCGCCGAGATCGTTGGCCAGTACCTGAAGAAGGGCCGCTCGGTTTACGTGGAGGGGCGCATCAAGACGCGCAAGTACACCGACAAGGACGGCGTGGAAAAATTTGCCACCGACATCATCGCCAACGAGATGCAGATGCTCGGCAGCCGCGAGGGCATGGGCAGCCCGTCCGGCGACGATGAAGGCTCCGGCTATTCGCGTGAAGCTCCGGCTGCACGCCCTGCAACCTCTGCCGCACAACGCCCGGCCGCGGCACCGGCCAAGCCCGCCAGCGGCTTTGAGGACATGGACGACGACATTCCGTTTTGAGCTGAAGTTGTCATTGCGGGCGCGACCCGCAATCCAGGACAGCCTGTCCTACGCCAGTGGTTGCGTGCCGGGCGGCCATGGCGTGGCGCTTGCACTCTCGCGGGCGCGGCGTCGCTGGTTGAACAATGGAACAGGATCAACCCTGCTGCGGTTTGCCTTGCGCAACCTAACCGCGAATGGGCGCCAGCGCCCCGCCACAGCCACCCGGCACGCTGGCATGTGGGTTGATGTTCGTGGGGTTCTTCTTCGCCATTTTTGGGTAATCAAGTTTTGGCGGTGAGGGGTTGATTTGCAGCGGGAGCGGTCTTCCGACGGGATGGTCCAGTTTGATACCATCGTTGCGACTAATTTGCACAAACATTCGCTGTCATGAATCCGAACAAGGTTGATCGAACTCGCGTTGTCGTGCTGACGGATCTCCCGAATGTCGGGAAAGCCAGCGCTGAAGACTTTAGGCTTCTTGGTATTCACGAGCCAAGCCAACTTGAAGGCAAATGTCCGTTCGAGATGTATGAGATGCTTTGCGAAAGAACAGCATCGCGCCACGACCCATGCGTCATTGACGTTTTCATGTCGGTGACACGCTTTATGGCCGGCGAAGAACCCCGCCCTTGGTGGGCATTTACCGAAGAACGAAAGCAATCAATCATAAGAATAGGCACGAACAAGTGAAATTCGGCTGCAGCATCGTATGTGCCGGCAGTTGTTCGCGAAAATCCAACCCACTATGACCCGCAGACCCATTCTTCTGCTACTCGGCGCAACGCTGCTATCACCAATGGCAACTCATGCGCAACAGCCGCTCGACGGCCCAGGCGGTCGCTTTGCTGACGACCTGCTATCTAAGCTTGAAGGCGAGTGGTTGATCACACGGCAGATCCATGGAAAGACTGAGCAAAACACGTTGAGCGTGACGTGGGAACTCTCGCACCAGTTTCTCCAGCTACGCATGAAGGACACGGCTACCCCGTCACGCTACGAAGCAATAGTACTCATTGGTTTCATCCACGGGTCAGGTGAATATGTCGCACATTGGGCTGACACATTCGGCGGAAAGTACTCGGCCGTCGGCAAGGGAATCCGAGTGGACAATTCAGTCGAGTTTCGGTTTGAGTACCCTGATGGGCCGTTCTTCAACACGTTCACCTGGAGCCCTGAGGCCGGCACCTGGCAAATGCGACTAGAAAGTCAAGACAAACTAGGGAAGCGTACTCTCTTCGCACTGGACACGGTGCGCAAAACAAAGTGACGCCAACCATGCTTCCGAACGACAGCTTCCGGAAAGCTTGAGTGTCAGCAACGTGTCTATAAGACCCCCTCGCCATCAATATCCAAGTACCTTTTTTCAGCGTCGATTCCTGCCTGTCAATTGATCACGAATCCCAGTAACGTCGCGAGCGCGGCGGGTGGCTGTGCTGGGGCGCTTGCGCCCATTCGCGGCGATGACAAGGATGGCGCAACCCATTCAGTGTTGGCGCTGCGGGGCGCGAGGGCAAACGGCGTCCCGCCCGCGAGAGCGCAGGGGCCACGGCACGGACCCCCGCCGCGCCTATCGGCTCAAAGCGGTTCAGCGTTCAAATAGTGTCTTGCACCTGGTGGTTTATGTATTTACAATAACCTCATGCGGATCACCTTTGACCCAGCCAAACGCGACAAGACGTTGGCAGAACGTGGGCTGGATTTTGATGATGCTGCACTGATTTTTGCGGGCGTCACTTTGGAGCTCGAAGATACGCGAAAAGACTACGGCGAAACGCGTGTTATCTGCTACGGTATGTTGAAAGGGCGGATGGTCGTCGTAGGCTACACACCGCGTGGCGCGGATCGCCACGTCTTCAGTATGAGGAAAGCCAATGAACGCGAAAACGACCGTATCGCGCCGCTCTTTGAAGTCTGACATGGCTCAGGTCGATGCGCATGTCTTGAGGAGCGAGGAATACGACGAGCTGCCGCAACTCACCGAGGAAATGCTGGCTCGTGCGAAGGTAAATAAGGGCGGCAGGCCTGTTTCATGCAACCCGCGCAAGTTGATTTCCTTGCGCCTACCGGCTGACGTTATCGAACTCTGGAAGGCAACGGGGGCAGGCTGGCAAACACGGATGGCCGAAAGGCTTAGCAAGGTTCGGTGAAAGTGCGGAGCCCTCAAGATTGCGGCGCAGCGCAGCAGCGCCCCGGGGCGCCATCGTTGGGTAATAAAGTTTTGGCTTAGACCGCAGGTGGTTTTAGCCAACCATACTGGTCTTTCCGCTACGCAAATTCGGCAAGCGCAAGCGGTTGTGAATGCACACTTGAAGGAGATCCAAGATGCCTGGAAGCACCACTTTGGCGGCTGAGGTTACCCACATTTCGAAGCACGGTTTCTGGCTTCTGCTTGCCGACGAGGAATTGCTCGTCCCGTTCGATCAATTCCCCTGGTTTCGCTCGCAGCGGGCTAACGGGTTGCGCCACCGTACTCGCCTTCGGCTCCCCGGTACGCACGCCCGCCGCGCCTAGTTTGCTCTCGGGGGCAGCTGTCCGGTCATGCACTTGCGGTGCTCGTCTCGCGTCGTGCGGTCGGCGCACGCTTGCAGTGCTTTGGTGTGCGCCTCGCAAATCTCCTTGTCACGCGCCTTCGCACAGTCGCGTGGCTTGGGCGCAATGAACTTTGCCGTTGACGAGGGCCGGCGCATGCACTGGCGCCACTCGGCGTCAGTCTTGTCCTTGCAGGCTGCGATGTCCTTGTTCAAGGATTCGCAGCGCGCCTTGTCCTTCGCCTTGGCGCAGTCCATGGGATAGGCGCCGGGGGCATTTCCTGGACCTTGCCCGGTGGGCATTGCGGAAGCGGTGGCGGCGAGCGCTGCGGCGCCGACCGCCACGAGCATGAGCGAGAGGCGGAACTTCATCTGCTTTCCTTCCAAAGATGCGGGGCGAACACCCCAAAAAACGCTTCTTCTCGAAGCATCGGCGTTATCAAAAGGATCATCTTGATAAATCGCAAGGAAAGTCAAGTCCGCCTCAGTGCGTGACGTATGCAATAACCACTGTCACGATGGCTATCCATGCCGCCGCAACGAATCCGGAGGCAAATGGCCAAAGAGGATTGCGCAGCATGTGGCCTGACAACGCCGCGTGGCCACAGGTTCTGATTAGCAGTGCGACCAAGGGCAGAAACACGACGGCAATCAACAACGCATTGGGTCTAAGGTTATAAATCGCGCCACGGATCGCCAAGGCAAGCACCAACACGCCAGCGCCAACCAAACCCGCCGCAAGAATGCGAAAAGGCCAGCGAACGAGTCTTGCCCCTTTGACGGTGTCGAGGTAGGTTTCGATTGGGTTCACAAGATTTCTCCGCTGATTCATGCTTTCACTTATCCGTGACAAACGCGGCCAAAGAATCGCATGTAGACCGCCAGACTATAGCCGCACCCAACCCCGACTGCGAGTGCCTGAGGCCCGTCAAACGATACGGAAACCACGCGCCGCTTGTACTACCGGGGGTATTCGTGTATACTCCGGTCAGTATATTAAGGCGTCTCATGAATTCACTGCTTATTCAGCACTTTCGCGCGTCGGCGCGTCCCGTCCGCCACGCCCTGCTGTGGGCTGCCCTGCTTGCCGCGTCTGCCGTCATCGCACAGGGCGCTGTGCTGGTTGGCGTCGCGCCAGCGCAGGTCAAATCAGTGGCGGCGGGCTTTGAGCTTGATGGCACGGTTCAACCGGTCAAGCAAAGCACGATCTCGGCACAGGCCAGTGGCCGCGTCGCCACGCTGCTGGTCAAGGCCGGTGACAAGGTGCGCGCGGGCCAGTTGCTCGCCACCATTGACGACCGTGAGACGCAAACCGGCGTGCAGCGCAGCCAGGCGCAGAGTGCGCAGGCGCAGGCCGAGCTGCGCAACGCGCAGGCAAATTTTGACCGTACCCGTGATTTGCAACAAAAGGGCTTTGTCAGCAAGGCCGCGCTCGACACCGCCGACTCGCAGCTCAAGGGTGCACAGGCGGGTCGCGATCAGGCCACCGCCGGTGCGCGGCAATCATCCTTGGCGCAGGGCTTTACCCGTGTCACCGCGCCGTTCGAAGGTTGGGTGCAACAAACGCACGTTGAGGCCGGCGATCTGGCGGTGCCGGGCAAGCCCTTGCTCACCCTCTATGCGCCAACGCCACTGCGCGCGGTGGTTCAGGTTCCGGTCTCGCGCGCCGCGCTGGCACGCTCGGCCGACGCGCGATCGAAGTGCTGGTGCAACTCGGGGCGTCGGGGAACGCGAAGTGGATGCTACCGGTCGCCAGCAGCACGGTGCCCTCGGCCGATGCCGTTTCGCAAACCATTGAGTGGCGGCTGGAACTGCCGAGCGAAGTCAACAAAGTCATGCTGCCCGGTCAACAGGTGCGCGTGCGATTTGTCGGCCAGCAAATCGAGCGGCTGGTTGTTCCCGCATCCGCGGTGCTGCGTCGCGGCGAGCTGACCGCAGTCTACGCGGTCGCCGACAAGGGCTTTGCCCTGCGCGCGGTTCGTCTCGGCGCGGACCATGGTGCCGACGGCGTGGAAGTACTCGCTGGCCTGATGCCTGGCGAGCGCGTGGCGCTGGACCCGATCAAGGCCGGCCTGGCTGGCGCAGTTGTTGGCGCAAGCCAGTGAGCGCAGCATGACGAATCCAGCCAAACTCGGCGTTTCCGGGCGCATCGCCGCCGCCTTCCAGGACAACCCGCTGACGCCCCTGCTCGCGCTGGTGGCCCTGCTGCTTGGATTGTTTGCGGTGCTGGTAACGCCACGCGAGGAAGAGCCACAGATCAACGTCACGATGGCCAATGTGCTGATCCCGTTTCCGGGTGCCAGCAGCGCCGATGTGCAGAACATGGTGGCGCGCCCGGCCGAGCAGGTCTTGAGCCAGATCGCCGGTATTGAGCACACCTACTCGGTGGCGCGCCCGGGACTGGCAGTGCTCACGGTGCAATTCAAGGTCGGCGTTGCGCGCACCGAGGCGCTGGTGCGTTTGTACGACGTGCTCAACGCGAATCAGGACTGGCTGCCGCGCGATCTGGGTACGCTCAGTCCGATTGTCAAACCCAAGGGTATCGACGACGTGCCGGTGGTGGCCGTAACGCTGTCGAGCGCACAGACACTGCCCGCGTCGGAGCTCGAGCGCGTGGCGCATGCGGTGGAGGCCGAAATCAAGCGGGTACCGGGTACGCGCGAGGTGCAGACGATCGGCGGGCCGGGTCGAGCCATCCATGTCTGGCTCGATCCGGTGCGCTTGCGCGAGCGCGGCGTTGACCTGCTCGGACTCAAACAGTCGCTTGGCAGCATCGAACTTTGGCATGCCCGCAGGCGCCGTGCTCGACAACTCCGCGAAGGCAGCACAAATGCTCAGCGTCGAGGCCGGTGAATTTTTGCGTTCAGCAAAGGACGTGGGCGATCTGGTGGTCGGCGTCAACAGGGGATTGCCGGTCTATTTGCGTGAAGTCGCGCGCATCGAGGACGGTGCCCAGCTGGCACAGCGCTATGTGTGGTTCACGCCGGGTGCAGCGTCGGCGCAAGTCGGCACCGTGCAACCGGCCGTGACAATCACCGTGACCAAGAAGCCCGGTGAAAACGCGGTCGACGTCTCGCGCGCGGTGCGCGAGCGCGTCCAGGCGCTGGGCAACACGGTGATCCCAAGCAACATCGAGACCACTATCACGCGCGACTACGGCGAGACCGCCGCGGAGAAAGCCAACAAGCTGATTCAGAAGCTGGCGTTTGCCACCGGCTCGGTAATCCTGCTCGTGGGCCTGGCGCTGGGTCGACGCGAGGCAATTATTGTTGGCACCGCCGTCATCCTGACGCTCACAGCGACGCTGTTCGCCTCCTGGGCCTGGGGTTTCACGCTGAACCGCGTGTCCTTGTTTGCGCTGATTTTTTCGATCGGAATTCTGGTCGATGACGCCATCGTGGTGGTCGAGAACATCCACCGCCACCAGCAGCTCACGCCCGAGGCGCCGCTGCGCAAAATCATTCCGCGCGCGGTCGACGAAGTTGGCGGTCCGACCATTCTGGCCACGCTGACCGTGATCGCCGCGTTGTTGCCGATGGCCTTTGTCTCCGGCCTGATGGGGCCGTACATGAGTCCGATTCCGATCAACTCGAGTCTGGGCATGGCCATTTCGCTGGCCATCGCGTTTACCGTCACGCCCTGGCTGGCGCTCAAGTTGATGAAGCACGATGGTGATGGCCACGGCGCGCATCACAAGACGAGCCGGCTCGGCACCGCGCTGCAATCGCTGTTTGCCCGAATCCTCACGCCCTTGCTGCACAGCGCGCGCAAACGCTGGCTGCTGCTGGCGGGCATTCTGGTCGCCCTGCTGCTTTCGGTCGGCCTGACGCTGGTGGAATGGGTGGTGATGAAGATGCTGCCCTTTGACAACAAGAGCGAGTTTCAGGTGGTGGTCGAGATGCCTGCGGGCACGCCGCTGGAAAACACCGCCGCCACGTTGCACGAGCTTGGCGCCTTTCTGGCCCGGCAACCCGAAGTGCAAAACCTTCAGGCCTACGCGGGCACGGCCTCGCCGATTACGTTCAATGGTCTGGTGCGGCAATACTATCTGCGCGCTGAAGCCGAGCAGGGTGACTTGCAGGTCAACCTGATTGACAAGCACCACCGCAGCGAAAAGAGTCACAACATTGCACAACGCTTGCGCCCCGAGCTCGAACAGATCGGGCTGCGCCACGGCGCCCGGATCCAGGTGGTGGAGGTGCCGCCCGGTCCGCCGGTCATGTCGCCGCTGGTCGCTGAAGTCTACGGACCGGACGAGGCCGGACGCCAGCAGGTGGCCAGTCGGATCGCGGCTGCTTTTAGCGCCACACCCGACATCGTTGGCGTCGACTCCTCGCTCAAGGAAGACGCGCCGCGGGCCTACCTGCGGGTGCGCCGCCAGCGCGCCGAATCGCTGGGAATTCCGGTCGCGGTGGTGGCACAAACCGCCGCCATGGCACTCTCAGGCTCGGACGCCGCCTACTTGCACGACGCGCAAAGCAAGTACCCGGTGCCGGTCAGACTGCGACTGCCCCAGACCGCGCAGATCGGACTTGATTCGCTGTTGGCGATGCCCCTGCGCGCGGCCAATGGCCAGATGGTGCCCCTGTCCGAGCTGGTGGAGGTCGAGCGCGGCATCATCGACAAGCCGCTGCTGACCAAGGATCTGCAGGGCGTGAGTTATGTTTTTGGCGACATGGCGGGCAAGCTCGACTCGCCCCTGTACGGCCTGTTTTCGATCCGTAGCAAACTCGCCGCAGCCGCCCTGCCCGGAACCGGAGAACTTGGCGAATACTGGATCAGCCAGCCGGCCGATCCGTACCGGCAATACGCGATCAAGTGGGATGGCGAGTGGCAGATCACTTACGAAACGTTTCGGGATATGGGCACCGCTTATGGTGTGGGCCTGATCCTGATCTACCTGCTGGTGGTGGCGCAATTCCGCTCGTACCTGACGCCGCTGGTCATCATGGCGCCAATTCCGCTGACCATCATCGGCGTGATGCCGGGACACGCCCTGCTCGGTGCGCAGTTCACCGCCACGTCCATGATCGGCATGATTGCGCTGGCGGGCATCATTGTTCGCAACTCGATCCTGCTGGTCGATTTCATCGAGCTGCAATGCAGCCGGGGTGTGAGTTTCAAGGACGCGGTCGTAAACTCGGCCGCCGTGCGTGCCCAGCCGATCGCGCTGACCGGGCTGGCGGCCATGATCGGCGCGTTCTTCATTCTCGATGACCCGATCTTCAACGGGCTGGCGGTGTCGCTGATCTTTGGCATATTTGTCTCCACCCTGTTGACGCTGGTCGTTATCCCGGTGCTGTACTACGCGCTGTATCGGCGTCGGCTCGAAGCGTGTGAGGCCGCGCTTGCGCCGCATGAACAGCCAGCCTGAGGTTCCCTTTTTTATTAACTGCAAGGAGTATTTTGATGAATGTTGAACGCTATATCCGTGTCATTGCCGGCCTGTTCGTGATGCTGTCGCTGGCGCTTGGAATTGAGGCCAGTCCGATCTTCTACAGCCAGTGGGCGCTGGCCTTTACGGCCTTTGTCGGCGTCAACCTGTTTCAGTCCGGTCTGAGCAACTGGTGCCTGATGGGCACCATTCTGAAGAAGCTCGGCGTGCCCGAGTCCGCCGCAAGCTGCGCGCGCTAAGCGAGGGGACTTACGGTGAGCGAAAAAACCATTCACGTCAAGCTGCAGCAACAGCACGATTACCGGTTTGACATCCGTTTTGACGATGCCATGCCGGTTCTCACCAGCGATGAGCCCGCGCCACTGGGCACCGGGTTGGGCCCGTCACCCGCACAGTTGCTGGCTGCTGCCGTGGGCAACTGCCTGGCTGACTCCCTGCTGTTTGCCTTGCGCAAGTTCAAGCAGTCGCCGGACCCCCTGGGCTGCGAGGTTCAGGCCGAGATCGGCCGCAATGCCGAGGGCCGGGTCCGCGTCCTGCGAATGACAGCGACTTTGAAGCTGGGCGTCCCGGCCGCCGCACTGGCGCACCTGGATCGTGTTCTGTCGCAGTTTGAAGCCTTCTGCACGGTCACACAAAGCGTTGGCCAGGGCATTCCGATCACTGTGGAAGTTTTTGACGCCTTGGGCGTGAAGCTGAAGTGAGTCGGTGTGACGATTTTTCGGAGAAGGCGATGACGGTACTGATGAATTCTTCGGCACGCACCGACGTGCTCAACCGATTGCGCCGTGCCGAGGGCCAGATTCGGGGCGTGCAGCGCATGATCGAAGAAGGCGAGAGCTGCCTGAAGATCGGGCAACAATTCTCGGCCGTGCGCAAGGCGCTCGACAGCACGTATCTGCGCATGACGATGTGTTTCATGGAGCAGGAGCTCGACGCGTGCCTGCAACCCGACGACACGCAAAAAGCCGGCCTTGCGCCCATGCTCAAGGATATGGAAGCCTTGCTGGCGCGAATGGGCTAGCGCCGCGCCTACGGCTCCAGCGCCATGCGCGCCCACAGCCTGGCGACCAAGGCGGCTACGGCCTGATCTTGCAGCGCTGTCGCCGCCGCTTGGTCAAGCTGCGTGCGGATCAGGCGTTCGAGTGCCCGCGCCTGGGGCATCACGACACCGAAGAAGCGCGGTTTTGCGCCTGCGGCGAGCAGCAGCGTGGGGAAGTCCTCGACGTCCAGGGGCTCAACCAGGTCCGATTCGTCCTCAATGTCGATCCACATGAACCGTGCCTGCGGAAAGCGCTGCTGCATCTGCTCAAAGCTGGCGCGATAGTCGCGGCAGACGCTGCACCAGTCGGCGCACAGGCAGGCGACGAGTAGGCAATCTGGTGGCGTAGGAGTCAGCACCGGAATAGGGCGATGGTCGCGAGGATCATTATGTGAGTTTAGCCATTAACAAATGCGAAATCGGTAGTTTGAGTTTTGTCGATCATCGCCAACAATGCAGCTCACAGCCCCAAGGTTGTCGGCCAAAGAGTTCAGGAAACCACATGAAATTCAAACAAATAGCCGCGCTAGTGCTTGCTGCACTTGCGTTGACAGCTACCAATTTCGTAGCAGCGCAAACCACACTGCTGAACGTTTCGTACGACGTCGCGCGCGAGTTCTACAAGGACTACAACGCTGCGTTTGTGGCGCACTACAAAAAAACAACCGGCAAGGACGTAAAGATCGATCAGGCGCATGGCGGCTCCAGCGCCCAGGCGCGCGCTGTCAACGACGGATTGGAAGCCGACGTCGTAACCATGAACACCACCACCGACATCGAGTTCCTCGCCAGCAACGGGCTCGTTGCCAAGGACTGGGCCAAGCGATTTCCCGGCAATGCCTCGCCCACCTCCAGCACCATGCTGATCCTCACGCGCAAAGGCAACCCGAAAAACATCAAGGATTGGGACGATCTCGTCAAACCCGGAATGCAGGTGATTGTGGTCAACCCCAAGACCGGTGGCAACGGCCGCATGGTGTACCTGGCGGCCTGGGGCTATGTGCGAAAGAAAGGTGGAACCGACGCGCAAGCCGCCGAGTTTGTCGCCAAGCTGTTCAAGAACGTGCCGGTGCTGGCCAAGGGTGGACGCGACGCTACGACCATTTTCCTGCAACGCAATATCGGCGACGCGCTGGTCACCTTTGAGTCCGAAGTGGTCTCGGTGGAACGCGAGTTTGGCGTCGGCAGGGTGGACGCGGTACACCCCTCGGTGAGCATCATCGCCGAAAACCCGGTTGCAGTGGTGGAACGCACGGTCACCAAGAAGGGAAGCGGCGAATTGGCCAAGGTCTATCTCGATTACCTGTATTCCGACGAGGCGCAGGAGATCGCCGCCAAACACGCTCTGCGCCCACGCTCGAGCGCGATCCTGCAGAAATACGCCAGCACGTTCAAGCCGATTCAACTGTTCGCCGTGGGCGAGTACTTTGGCTCCTTGTCGGAAGCGCAGAAGGTTCACTTCAATGATGGTGGCCAGTTCGACAAGCTTTATGCGGTGAAGTAAATGCGGTCAAAGTTACTGCACTACATTTCCGTCACTGCGAGGCCGACGGCCGTGGCAGTCCATCGTCGCGAGTCAAAGTCATGGATTGCGGCGCTGCGCTCGCAATGACGAATGTGGGTGTGCGGGTCGGCGACACCCGCAAACGCCCGAGACGAAGGGGGCTACCGGGCTTCGGGCTGACGCTGGGCTATACCCTGGCTTACGTGGGTCTGATTGTGCTGATCCCGCTGTCTGCGCTGGTACTCAAGACTTTCGCGTTGAGTTGGCCACAGTTCTGGAGTGCGGTGACGGCCCCGCGCGTGGTCGCTGCCTACCAGCTGAGCTTCGGTGCGTCCCTGGTGGCGGCGTTGCTGAACATGGCGTTTGGTCTGTTGTTGGCGTGGGTGCTGGTGCGCTATTCGTTTCCCGGCAGGAAGATCATCGACGCGCTGGTTGACTTGCCGTTTGCGCTGCCCACGGCAGTTGCCGGTATTGCGTTTACCGCCCTGTTGGCGGGCAACGGCTGGATTGGACAGGTGTTCGAACCACTGGGTGTGAAGCTCGCGTTCAATCGTAACGGCATCGTGATTGCGCTGATCTTCATCGGCTTGCCCTTCGTAGTGCGCACGGTGCAACCGGTGCTGCAGGACCTGGAAAAGGAGATCGAAGAAGCCGCCTCCTGCCTGGGCGCAACGCGTTGGCAGAGTTTTCGCCACGTGATTTTTCCGTCCATCGCGCCGGCCCTGGTGACCGGCTTTGCGATGGCCTTTGCGCGCTCCGTCGGCGAGTACGGATCGGTCATCTTCATTGCCGGCAATATGCCCATGGTGTCGGAAATCGTACCCTTGATCATCATTGGCAAGCTCGAGCAATACGACTACGCTGGCGCGACGGCCGTCGCGGTCGTGATGCTGCTGATCTCGTTTGTCTTGCTGCTGCTGATCAACGCCTCGCAAAGCTGGCAACGGCGACGCTCGGGTGCCTGGGCATGAATACCGAACCGGCCTGGGTGCGCCGTTCGTTGATCGGCATGGCGCTCGGATTTGTCTTCCTGTTCCTGCTGCTGCCCCTGGCCGCCGTGTTTGCGGAGGCCTTGCGCAAGGGCGTCAGCGCCTATCTGCAGGCGCTGCGCGAACCCGACGCCTGGAGCGCCATCGGCCTGACGCTGTTCACCGCCGCCCTATCCGTGCCACTGAATCTGGTGTTCGGCGTCGCCGCTGCGTGGTGCATTGCCAAGTACGAGTTTCGCGGCAAGGCGTTCCTTACAACCCTGGTTGACCTGCCGTTTTCGGTCTCGCCGGTGGTCGTCGGTCTGCTCTACGTGCTTGTGTTTGGCGCCAATAGCTGGCTTGGTCCGTGGTTACAGGCGCACGACATGAAGATCATTTTTGCGGTGCCCGGCATTGTGTTGGCCACCGTGTTTGTCACTTTCCCGTTCATTGCACGTGAACTCATTCCGCTGATGCAGGCGCAAGGCACCGAAGAGGAGCAGGCGGCCCAGGTGCTCGGCGCCCGGGGCTGGCAGATCTTCTGGCACGTGACGCTGCCCAACATCAAGTGGGGCCTGGTCTACGGTGTGATCCTGTGCAACGCCCGCGCCATGGGCGAGTTCGGAGCGGTCTCGGTGGTCTCGGGCCATATTCGAGGCCAGACCAACACCCTGCCGCTGCACGTCGAGATCCTGTACAACGAGTACCAGTCGGTCGCGGCCTTTGCGGTGGCTTCGTTGCTCGCCTTGCTGGCCGTGCTGACCCTGGTCATCAAGTCGGCGGTGGAGTGGCGGTTTGAGCGCGAGCAAAAGGCCGCCGCGCAATTACCGCCGGGGCGACCACAGCGCCAATGAGGGAGACCGTATGAGCATCGCCATCCGCAACGTCAGCAAAGCCTTTGGTAATTTTCACGCGCTGCGTGATGTGAGTCTGGATATCAACTCCGGCGAATTGGTCGCGCTGCTGGGCCCGTCGGGCTGCGGCAAGACCACGCTGCTGCGCATTATCGCGGGCCTGGAAACGGCTGACTGCGGCACTATTTTGTTCAGCGGCGAGGACACCACGGAGGTGCACGTGCGCGAACGCAACGTGGGCTTTGTGTTTCAGCATTACGCGCTGTTCCGGCACATGAGCGTATTTGACAACGTTGCCTTCGGCCTGCGCATGAAGGCACGCGCGCTCAGGCCAAGTGAAGCTGTGATCAAACAAAAAGTGCACGCCCTGCTCGCTCTGGTACAGCTCGACTGGCTCTCGGACCGCTACCCGGCGCAACTCTCGGGTGGCCAGCGCCAGCGCATCGCCCTGGCGCGCGCGCTGGCCGTCGAGCCCAAGGTGCTGCTGCTGGATGAACCCTTTGGCGCGCTCGACGCCAAAGTGCGCAAGGAACTGCGCCGCTGGTTGCGTCGCCTGCATGACGAGTTGCACGTCACGAGCATCTTTGTCACCCACGATCAGGAGGAAGCGCTCGAAGTCGCCGATCGCGTGGTGCTGATGAACGCGGGGCAAGTGGAGCAAATCGGCTCGCCGCAACAGGTCTGGGATCACCCGGCAAGCCCCTTTGTCTATGGGTTTTTGGGCGACGTCAACCTGTTTCATGGCCGCGCGCACGAAGGCGAAATGCACATTGGCGAAGATCACCACGGGCTGCGATTGGCCACGCCCGAACACCAAGATGCGCAGGACGCCAAAGCGTTTGCCTACGTGCGCCCGCATGACCTCGACGTGCAACGCATGCCCCCCCGCGCCAGCGCTCGGCCCCGGGGCATCATCGCCAAACTCACGCGGGCCATCTTGGTGGGTCCTGTTGCGCGGCTGGAGTTGTTGCCGCTGGAAAACTCCGCAGCAGGCGCGGGCACCCTGATCGAAGCGCATATCCCTGCGCGGGAGTTTCGCGAACTCGATTTGCAAACCGGGGAAACACTGGTGCTGACGCCGCGCACGGCGCGCGTGTTTGTGGCATGACAGCGCCAGCTTGCCGTCGCTATGCTATTTATAGCTGGCTACGCAATGGTGACGGGTGTTTTCAGCTATTTTGACGATTTTTTGGCGTCGGAGCGGATCAGCCGCCTTGTCTTCTGTCCGGTTTTCGCGTGAAACACCAGCACTCGCTCGGGCGCTGCGCGGTCACAGCCGTCGCAGTGACAACCGCCCGATCGTCCGGCGCCGCGCTGCACAACTGTGCGCAGCACTTTTGGCAGCGGCCATCGCAGCAGGCGGCCCGCCAGGCTGCGTCGCGCCGTCTGCGGCATGAGCGTCCACAGCGCGTATGCAAAGGACGATGCCACCACGATGAACACCAAGACCGATTGCAGCGCCACGATCTAGGCCCCCATCCAAAGCGCGACGCGATAGGTCGCAAATGCCGCCGCATAGGCCAGCGCAAAGAGATACACCGCCATGATCACTGGATAACGCCAGGAATTGGTCTCGCGTCGCACCACCGCCAACGTGGACAGGCATTGCGGGGCAAATACAAACCAGGCAAGCAAGGAATAGGCGGTGGCCAGCGACCAGTCCTTCGCGATCACCGGAGACAGCGCCTCGGCCACCGAGTTGTTGGCGCCAGACAGGGAATAGACCGTTCCCAGCGCACCGACTGCCACCTCGCGCGCTGCCATGCCCGGCACCAGGGCAATCGAAATCTGCCAGTTAAAACCAATCGGTGCAAAGACCGTCTGCAGCGCATGCCCCAGCATGCCCGTCACGCTATAGGCAATGGCGGGCCCCTGGGATGCGTCCCACCCCGGGGGCGGCGCCGGATACGAAGACAGAAACCAAAGCAGGACCATCAGCGAAAAGATGATGCCACCGACCCGGCGCAGGAAGGTGCGTGCGCGCTCCCACAGACCCAAGGCAAGATTGCGCAGGCTCGGAAGCCGATACGGTGGCAACTCAAGCATCAGCGGCTGATAGCCGCTTTTCATCCACACCCGCTTGAACACCCAGGCCACGCCCATGGCGCTGACGACACCTGCAACGTAAAGTCCAAACAGGGTCAGGCCCCGCAGACTGACCCAGCCAATGTCGCGCTGCGGCACGAAGGCCCCGATCAGCAACGCATACACGGGCAACCGCGCCGAGCACGTCATCAAGGGCGCCACCATGATCGTGGCAAGCCGGTCTTTCCAGTTGGCGATGGTGCGCGTGGCCATGATGCCGGGAATGGCGCAGGCAAAACTTGACAACAACGGAATAAAGGCCCGGCCCGACAATCCGACCTTGCCCATGATGTTATCGAGCAGAAAGGCAGCTCGCGGCAGGTAGCCGGAATCCTCGAGCAACAGGATGAAAAAGAACAGAATAAGAATCTGCGGCAGAAACACCAGCACACCACCGACACCCGCGATCACGCCATCGACCAGCAAGCTGCGCAAGGGGCCCTCAGCCATGTGTGCCACGGTCCAGTCCGCCAGCACAGCCATGGCGCTCCTGATGGCGTCCATCGGCACATTGGCCCAGGCAAAAACCGCCTGGAAGATCAGAAACAGCACGGCAGCGAGCAACGCCAAACCCCACACCGGGTGCATCACCACGGCGTCGAGTCGATGCTGGAACCGCCCCGACGTCGACGCCCCCGACGCGACTAGGGCCAGGATCCGGCGCACTTCACGCTGCAGGTCGTCGGACGACGCGCCCAGTGTCGTTAGCGCGGTTGGCGCAACCGCCAGGGGCTGCCCGAGTTGTCTCTGCAATTGCTCGAGCAGTTGGAGATGCCCGTCGTGCCGGACCGCGACCGTCTGCACCACCGGGCAGCCCAACTCGAGGCCAAGCCGGACGTGGTCGATGTCCAACCCCTGCGCCCGGGCCATATCGGCCATGTTCAAGGCAACGAGCATGGGCTTGCCCAGCGCCCTGAGCTCAAGCACCAGGCGCAGATTCATGCGCAAGTTGGTGGCGTCGACAACCGCAACGATCAGGTCGGGCGCGGCCTCGCCGACGCGGCGTCCCTCGACCACTTCGAGCATCACCTGTTCGTCGGGTGTGGCCGGCGTCAAACTGTACGCGCCGGGCAAATCGACCACGGTCAGGGTGCGCCCATCGGCGAGCCGGGTCAAGCCCGCCTTGCGCTCGACCGTTACACCGGCGTAATTGGCGACCTTCTGGCGCGCGCCGGTGAGCAAATTGAACAACGCGGTCTTGCCGCAGTTGGGGTTGCCCACCAACGCGATGCTCTTGAGGGCGGCACTGGCAGAGATCGCGCTCGCTTCGGTCATGGGAAACTCAGGCCGGGCAAACCTCGGTGTGTCTGACCTCTATGCACTGCGCCTCGAGCAGGCGCAGAGCAAACAGGGTCTCACCGACCTGGACTGCCAGCGGCTCGCGCCCGCCCGGGCCGCGGCGCAACACCCGAACCGGCTCGCCCGCGATGAAGCCAAGCTCGCCCAGACGATGCAAGGTTGCAGCGCCGACCTCGCCGGAACGCGCCACCAAGCGCTCGACCAGAGCGTGCGACCCGTCGGGTAGCTGAGACAAAACCATGATTCCAACCTTCCATTGCGGCGCAAAAACGACGCGTCTGCGGCGTTGTAAATGAGATTGTATCTCATTTAGACCGGCTCGCACGCTGGAAAGGTTGACGCAACGCAAGTAATTCCTATTTGTGGTAGCAACGGCGGGTTACACTGCGCCGTTGGATCAAAATTCAAAATAACAGGCATTGCCCATGGAAACATCGACCCCGCTCGAAGAGAGCGGCGCGGACGCGATTGCTGACTTTTCGCAGGCTCATTCGGAAATCATCTCCCATCTGATGGCCTTCAGTGGTCTGCCCATTGCATTGCAAAGCAGCGCCACCCTCGACGAGGCGCGCAAGCTTGCCGCAGAGTCGCTGAGCTTCTTTCATGAGACGATCTACGCGCACCACGTCGAGGAGGAGCAACTGCTGTTTCCCGAGGTGCTCTCGAGGGCGGCACGCAGCAAGGAATACCGACAGCTTGCCGCCGCCATCGAGCAGCTGACGCGCGAGCACCGGCGGGTCGAAGCTCTATGGACCGGCCTGGAGCCAGCCTTGAAATTGATTTCTGAAGGCAAGAGCCTCGACCTTGACAGCGAGGCGGTGCACACGCTGGTACTGGACTACGGCGCGCACGCAGCGTTTGAGGAAGCAGAGTTCCTGCCGCTATGCCGGGAAATTTTGGGGCGTGACCTGGCCGAGGGCCAATTCGCAACGACGCTCAACGGGCAGCTCGACAAAATACATCCGGCTTAACCGGTGAGTTTTCGCACCAGAACACGCCCGGCCATACGCAGCTTCTGCGCCAGCGTCAGACGCTGAAAATTGGTCTTCACTGCGCCCTGTGTAAACGCGGTGCGCCGACTGTAGTCAATCGCAACTTCCACGATCACTGGCTGCCCGGTCTTGGCAGCGGCGTTGGCGCCAGCAATTTGGGACGCAAGTGCGCCGTCGTTTTCGATCTTGAGGTAGACCGCACCGACCGCATGCGCTACGCCCTCGAGCACGACGGTGGCGAGCTGCGTACACGGGCTGCGGTTGTAGGTGGTCTGCTGCGCCTGCGCAATCTGCGCGAGCTCACCGTCGACAAAAACGTAGTAGACGACACCGAGGCGAAGCTGCGTGGCGGTGATGATTTCCATGCAGGTCATGCGAAAGCCGCCGTCGCCAACAATGCAGTTCACGGGCGCGTCGGGGCGCGCCAGCTTGGCGCCGATCGCTGCCGGGATCGAGTAGCCCATGGCATTGAAGTCGGTCGGAACGATTGCCGATTTGGCGCTGAGAATCGGCATCAGCTCGGCCGTCAGATAGGTGTGGTTGCCATCGTCGACAACGGTCACCGCCTCGGGCGGGTTGGCGGCGCGCAGCGCGTCGAAGAACCGCGCCGGATTGACCCGCCCCTTGCTGTCATGTGAGTACCAGCTTTCGCGATAAGCCTTCTTGTCATTGGCGATGCGTTGCTGCAGCGCTGTGTTGGGGGCTTGTGCTGGCATAGCCTGACGCAGTGCCGCGACCAATTGGGGCAGCACGCCCCGTGCATCTCCGGCAATCGCAACTTGCGCCGGAAAATTGGCATTGAGCGCGTTCGGATTGATGTCAATGTGAATCAGTTGTGCCGGAACCGTGACACCAAAACTGCCGGTCGCAATTTCCGCAAAACGGGTGCCGATGGCCAGCATCACGTCGCAGTCCGCAAACGCGTTGCGCGCGGCGGGCACCGCCGCCAGACCAAAGCCAAAGCCGACATGCAGCGGGTGGCTGGCCACAAACATTGAAAAACCCTGCAAGGTGGTGCTCACCGGGGCCTGCACGTGTTCGGCCAGCGCAGTGACTTCGGCCAGGCAATCGCGCGCGCCCCAGCCAATGAAGAGGCCGGGCTTCTTCGCATTCTTCAGCAGGGCCACCGCAGCGTCGATCAGGGCGCTATCGGCCGCGGCAGGCGCTGGGGGCGGTGTCCAGATTGGTAAAGCACCGACTTCCTCGGCAAACAACTGCAGATTGGCCGGCAGTTCGATGAAGACCGGGCCAGGTTCGCCGGTGGTGGCGACGCGATAGGCGTCGAACAGCATCGGCACGATGTCGACGTGGCGCTCGATCAGGTAGGTGGCCTTGGTAATGCCCTTCATGAACTGGTGCAGGTCCATCTGATGGAGCTGGAACTTCCACGGAATGTCGGTGCGCACTCCGCCGCAGATCACCAGCATGGGAATACCGTCCAGATACGCCTCGCCAATGCCACTGGCAGCGTGGGTCAGCCCGGCAGCGGGCACCACCACCAGCGTACCCACGGTGTCGGACAGCCGCGACAGGCCGTCGGCCATGAACGAGCCCCCGCCCTCATGACTGACCAGCACCGGCTGAATCGACTCCGAATTGTTGAGTTCGTCGTACAGCTCGGTGTTTTGCACACCGGGTATGCCAAAGGTATAGCGAATGCCGAGTTGCTCCAGGGCATAACGCGCCAGCCAGGCACCAGTCTTTTTCATGATTCAGGTCTCCTTATCGTGAGATTTTCGCTCAGATGCCCAACAGGTCGCGCCCGGCCAAAGCAGCTGCTGCCGCACGGGCACTGAGCACGCAGCCACCCAGAAACGTGCCCTCGAGCGCGCGCAAGCCATGCACGCCACCGCCGCCAAAACCGGCCGCCTCGCCAATGGCAAACAGCCCTTCGACCGGCTTGCCGGTGACGTCCAGCGCGCGGCTTTGCAAATCAGTTTGAATGCCGCCCAGGCTCTTGCGGCTGATGACAAATTCCCGAATCGCAATCAACGGCATGGCCTTGGCGTCGAGAATCGGCTGACTCGCACAGGTGCGGATCTTGTCGCCCGAATAGCCACGCGTGTAGGCAATGCGGCGCAGCTGTTCGTCGTTGCGAAATTTCGGTTTCAGGCGTACTTGCGCGTCAAAGCGCGCGACCGCCTGCTCGAGCACCGCCAACTGCACCGCGTCGTCGCCCTGCAAGGCATTCATCTTCTCGACCAGCTCGGGCAGCGTCTGCGCCGCGACAAAGTCCTGGCATTTTTCGAGCAGGGTGCGCACCAGCCAGCGGTTGCCCAGGGCGAGATCGCGCACGAAGGCTGGCCAGTTCTGGTCCCGGATGCTCGGGTTATGGGATGAACCCGAGACCGCCAATTCCTTGAGCGCAATCTTGTGATTGAGCACCTGCCAGGAATAGCCCCCAGGCTGGCGGCAGATCTGCGTCACCAGGTCACGTGTGTCAAAGCCAGTCACCAGCGGCTGCGGCCCGATACGCTCGCCCCTGGCGTTGAGCCAGAGCGCCGATTTGGGCGGCACCAGACTCAACCCTGCGTGCGGCTTGCTCGACGCATAGTGATGCACACCGGCGGCGTAGTTCCACATCTTGTCCAGGTGCGTGATCTGCGCGCCCACAGCCTGCGCGGCGTCGTGCAGGCGCCCGTCTGCGTACTGGTGCGAGCCATTGAGGATGACCGCCGGGGGTGGCTGCCAGTGGGCATGCCAGTTCGCGCGCACGCGGTCGATGCTGCCGTTGATGCCGCCCGCGGCGATCACCACGATACCGGCATACTCTTCAAACGGTTGGCCGTCCTGCTGACCCACACCGCGGCAACCAACAACGGCACCATGGTGGCTGAGCAACTCGTCAACGCGTTGCCCAAAGCGCAGCGTCAGTCGCGCACTTTGCAAATGTGGCTGCAAATGCCCGATCAGTACATTCGCCAGCGCCTCCCCGGTGCCCCATACCATGTGAAAACGCGGCACCGAATTGCCCGGTGTGAACTGCCCGCGTTCGACCCAGTGCGGCACCGGAAAGTACTTCACGCCCTTGCCGCGCAACCACCAGTACATGTGCTCGGTGCAATGCGTAACGTAGGCCTGGGCCCAGCGCCGCGGCCAGTGCGCCTCGGCGGAAAACTCGGCGAACGAATGCCAGTCGGCCAGCGCGAGCTCGACGCTGTCTCGCGCACCGGCCCGGCGCTGCTCGGGGGTATCGACGGCAAACATGCCGCCCATGCTCTCGCGTGCCAGGCCACCGAGCTTTTCCGGCTGATCGCGGTCGAGCAAGAGCACGCGGCGCCCCTGTTCGAGCAGCTCGAGAGCGCAGACAATGCCGGCAATGCCCGCGCCAATAATGATGACTTCGCAACGTTCTGTTGGCATCATGCCTCCTTCACAACAAGCCCGATCCGCGCAGGATCAGTGACACCACGTGCTCGGTCGCGCGGGCGTGGTCCTGGGCCCGCAAGTCCTTGCGCCCGAGTACGGCGCTGACTTGAACGCCAAAGTCTGCGTAGGTCTGGGTCGCGGCCCAGATCGTAAAGAACAGGTGCACCGAGTCCACCGGCGCCATGCGGCGCGCAGCGATCCAGCCGTCGAGCACCGCCGCCTTGGCCTGCACCAGCGTACGCAACTCGGTGGCCAGCAGAACCTTGACCACCGGTGCGCCATGCAGCAGTTCGTTGGCAAACACCCGGGAAGCATGCGGCCGCTGTTCGGACAGGGCCATCTTGGCGCGGATGTAGTTCTCAAGCGCGGTGCGCGGATCGGCCTGCGCCGTGATGCCGTGCATGGGCACCAGCCAGTCCTCCAGGATTCGCGCCAGCACGGCCCGATACAGCACCTGCTTGCTTCCAAAGTAATAGTGCAGGTTGGCTTTAGGCAGCCCGGCGGCCTCGGCAATGGCCGCCATCGTGGCCCCGCCGAATCCGGCACCGGCGAAGACCTGCTCGGCCGCCGCCAGAATCCGCGCCTCATTGGCCTGGCGGACCTGCCCCTTGGACGCCTCGCTGCCAGGCGTGGATCTGCTGCTGGACAACGGAATCATGGTCGCGGGCTGTCAATGTTCTGGCCGTTCGAGCGCGACTTGGCCAGCGCCACATACCAATCCAGGCACGCCGGGTTGGCCATCGCTTCGCGGTTGAGCACCTTTTCAATCGGCTGGCCCAGCAGCAGCTTCTTGATCGGCAGTTCCTGTTTCTTGCCCGAGAGCGTTCGCGGAATTTCGGCCACTTGGAAGATCTCGTTGGGTACAAAGCGCGGCGACAACGCCGTCCTGATCGCATCAATGATTTTGCCGCGCACCGTCTCGTTCAATTCAAAGCCCTCGCGCAACACGACAAACAGCGGCATGTAGCTCTCGCGGCCCAGATATTCAAGATCCACCACCATCGAATCAAGCACCTCGGGCAGCGCCTCGACTGCACTGTAGAGTTCACTGGTTCCCATGCGCAGGCCGTGGCGGTTAATGGTGGCGTCGCTGCGGCCATAGATGACGCAGCCGCCGTGTGTTCCGATCTTCAGCCAGTCCCCGTGTCGCCAGACGCCCGGATACATATCGAAGTAGCTTGAGAGATATCGCTGATGATCAACATCACCCCAGAAGAACAGCGGCATGCTCGGAATCGGTTGCGTGCACACCAGTTCGCCGACCTCGTCCATCACTGCCTGGCCCTGCTCGTTCCAGGCCTGCACCGCGCAGCCCAGCAAGCGACATTGCATTTCACCTGGGACCAGCGGCAACTCCCGGTTGCCGCCAATAAACGCGCCGCAAAAATCAGTGCCCCCCGATATGTTGCACCACCAGATGTCGCCCCCACGCTCCCCCACTGCGTGTGGGTCGCTGCCCCCCGAGGGGACCGTGCCTTGCTTGGGGCGGCCCGGCGCGGCGGCATTCGCGTCGACGCTCAGGCGCGCAAATTGCTCCGTGCCCCAGGCCTGCGCTTCGGCGCTCAGGGGCGAGCCGGTGGTGCCAAGCGCGCGGATGCGCGACAGGTCGCCGCAGTTGCGCAGGTCCACGCCTGCCTTCTGGCAGTTGGCGTAAAACGCGGCACCGGCACCAAAGAAAGTGACGCCAAGCTCGGCAGCAAAACGCCAAAGCGTGGTCCAGTCGGGCGCAATCTTGTTGCCATCAACATCGACCGTGCGCCCGCCCGGGTTTCCGTCAAACAGGCAGCAGGTCGTGCCGCTGAGTAAGCCACTGGCCTGCGCGTTCCACATCACCCAGCCCGTCGAGCTATACCAGTGATAGCGCTCGCCGAGCGAGTTGGCCTCGTAGCTGCAACCAATGTCGTTGTGCAGGTTCTTCAGCGCCAGTGCCACCAGCACCGTGCCGCCATGACTGTGCACAATGGGCTTGGGCAGTCCCGTGGTGCCACTGGAATAGACAATCCACAGCGGGTGATCAAACGCCAGCCAGAGCGGTTCAAACGTTTCGGTTTTTGCATCATTTCTGGCTGTAGCGCTCGTGAAGCTTGCGTAGGCAGCTATTTTTTTTGTAGCATCAGCGGCGCAACCCAGGTTCTCGAACAGCAGCACATGCTGCACCGAGGGCAGCGCCGCATGCAGCTCGGCGACGACCGCCATGCGGTCAATATCGCGCCCGCCATAGGTGATGCCGTCGCAGGCGATCAACACCTTGGGCTCGATCTGACGGAAGCGATCGAGCACGGCGTTGGTGCCCATGTCGGGGGCGCAAACGCTCCAGATCGCGCCCACGCTCACCGTAGCCAGGAAAGCGATCATGGTTTCGGGCGTGTTCGGCAGGTAGGCAGCGACGCGGTCCCCGCTGTGCACGCCTTGCGCCTGCAAGTGCAGCGCCAGCGAGGCCACCTGGCGGCGCAACTCGGGCCAGCTCAGGGACCGCGCGGCCTGGCGGCCCAAACTTTTTTCGTTGTGGCTCAGGATCGCGGCAAAGCCGCCGGCAT
Organism: uncultured Pseudomonadota bacterium; assembly: GCA_963844495.1. Classification (GTDB taxonomy): domain Bacteria; phylum Pseudomonadota; class Gammaproteobacteria; order Burkholderiales; family Burkholderiaceae_C; genus Rhodoferax. Next base: position 61,250 of record CAWJOT010000054.1, on the reverse strand, counting down.
CAGCCGCGCCGACGTGGCGTAGCACCTGGCGCGCATAGTTGCATTGGGCGCCGACAAACCAGCGCGTGTGTGGCATCGGCGCGCCGTCGCACACGACGCCGTGCGCCGTGGCCGACTGCAGCTCGAAGTAGTCGTAAATGCTTTGCCAGAACGCATCCAGATCGGTGGTCGACCAGCGCCACAGCGCGTCATACGAATCAAACAAGAACCCGTGCCTGGTGCGCAACCAATCCTGGTAGAGCCGGATCTGGGGCACAAAGGGCGGGGTGGTGACAGCGGTCATGGTTCGAGGTTAATCCGACTTTGGTTTGGAAGACAGGTGCGGGTGACGCCAGTTTGACATGGCCGGGCACCCATTGTTGCTTATAGTTGCCCGATCCCCGTCAACCCGAAAGCCTGGAGCTCCAATGCGCCTGTGGATAAAGCCGTTCTCGATTCAAGCCCTGATCGAGGCCCACGTCAATACAACCGTGGCGCACCTCGGCATTGAATTCCTCGAAGTCGGTGATGACTTCATCCGCGCCCGCGTTCCGGTTGACGCGCGCACCATCCAGCCTTTTGGCTTGCTGCATGGCGGCGTTTCAGTCGTGCTGGCCGAAACCCTGGGCTCGTGCGGCGCGATGTTTGCCAGCCCCGAAGGCTTTCGCGCGGTCGGCCTGGACATCAACGCAAACCATCTGCGCAGCGCCACTTCGGGTTGGGTCACGGGCACGGCGCGCGCCGTGCACATTGGACGCACCACGCACGTCTGGCAAATTGAACTGCACAACGACGCCGGTGAACTGACCTGCGTGGCACGCATCACCCTCGCAATCCAGGCGATGAGGTAAATTGCGGTCTTTCGCAAAAGGAAAGACGCTCATGGCCTACCCCCCGGAATTTCTCAAGCGCGTTGACGAGTTCATCGACCTGGCCAACCGCATGGCCGAGGGCGGCCACCAGGGCGACGCCAGCGCCGCCATCCTGTTTGCCGCCGGTCGCTACAACGCCTTCAACTTTGCCTCACGCAACGCCGGTACCGAGCAGGACCCGGAGACGGCGGCCGAGTTTTATGTCTCGGAGTACCGCAAGGCGTTTATCTCGAACCTGGAAGGCGCGGTCGGGCCGGTGATCAAGCCGCAGGGGTAGCACGTGGGAACAAACGGCGAATCGCTGCGCAGGCCGCTTCATCGTCGACGCGTCGTGCTGTGCGGGCTCGCTGCTGTGCTGGCCGGGTGCGCGCCCATCATCGCTTCGCCGAACCGTGAAGCCCTAGTGCAACAAGTGACCGATACCGAGGTGGCATTTGCAAGAACCATGGCCGAGCGCGATCACACTGCTTTTCTGAGCTTTGTGGCCGAGGAAGCCGTGTTCCTCAACGGCGGCAAGCCGCTGCGCGGCAAAGCCGCCATCGGCGCCCACTGGAAACGCTTCTACAGCGAAGCAGCCGCGCCTTTTTCCTGGCAGCCCGATCTGGTCGAGGTCCTGCCATCGGGCACACTGGCGCAATCGATTGGTCCGGTGCTCGCGCCAGACGGCAAAATCTTTGCGCGTTTCTATTCCGTTTGGCGTCGCAGCGCCGATGGCAAGTGGCAGATCGTCTTCGACAACGGCTACACCGAATGCCGCAGCACGGGCAACTAGCGAGCGCACGGGACACCGCCAAAAATATAGCAATTTATGCCCACAGAGCCCGCGCAGCAAGCGTGAGCAGCTACACATTTAATAGCAATTTCAGTCGATCCCAGCTTGCCGCAGGCGTTCGCTGTTCCAGTACACGTCGTCGCCCGGTGTGCCGTCGGGACGATATCGGTTGAGCACGCGGGCCAGTACAAACATCAGGTCGCTGAGCCGGTTCAGATACTGGCGCGGCGCGGCGTTGAGCGCCTCGCATGTCTCCAGCGCCACCACAGCACGTTCGGCGCGGCGCGCCACCGTGCGGCAAACGTGGGCCAGCGCAGCGGCTCGGGTGCCAGCGGGCAGGATGAACTCCTGCAGGCGCGGCAGCGCAGCATTGTGCTCGGCCAGCGCCGCGTCCAGCGCCAGCAGCGCCTCGGGTTTGAGCAGTTCAAAGCCGGGGATCGAGAGTTCGCCGCCCAGATTGAACAACTGGTGCTGAACCTGCACCAGCAGATCACGCACGCCAGCGGGAAGGTCCTCGCACAGCAGCAGGCCCAGAGATGAATTGAGCTCGTCGACATCGCCCATGGCGTGCACGCGCAGGCTGTTCTTCGAGACACGGGTGTTGTCGCCCAGGCCGGTGCTGCCATCGTCGCCGGTGCGGGTGGCTATTTGTGTGAGGCGCTGTCCCATCGGAAATCTCCTGGCTGCGTGATTGGTGCTATTGTTGCAGCATACGCATAGCTCACCCGCATCATGAACGCACCCACTCCCAAGACCCACTTGCTACCCGACATCCACCAGCGTGCCGTTCCAGCGGCGCTGATTGACGCGCTGAAGGCGCGCTTTGCCAAGCACTGCTCGACGGCGCTGGTGGTGCGCGAGCAGCATGGCCGCGACGAATCGTCGTTTGCCGCACCCCCGCCAACAGCGGTCGTGTTTGCGCAGAGCACACAGGACGTGGCCGACGCGGTCAAGCTCGCTGGTGAGTACGGCGCGCCGGTCATCCCCTTTGGCGTCGGCACTTCGCTCGAAGGCCATTTGCTTGCGGTCGAGGGCGGCATCAGCATCGATGTCAGCCAGATGAACCGGGTGCTGCGCGTGCATGCCGAGGACCTCACGGTGACCGTGCAACCGGGCGTGACGCGCAAGCAGCTGAACGAGGAAATCAAGAGCACCGGCCTGTTCTTCCCGATCGACCCGGGCGCGGATGCCACCATCGGCGGCATGTGCGCGACGCGCGCCAGCGGCACCAACGCCGTGCGCTATGGCACGATGCGCGAGAACGTGCTCGCGCTCGAAGTGGTCACGGCCAGCGGCGAGATCATCCGCACCGGCACCCGCGCCAGAAAAAGCAGCGCCGGTTACGACCTGACGCACCTGCTGGTGGGCTCGGAAGGAACGCTCGGTGTGATCACCGAGGTGACGCTCAAGCTCTATCCCCTGCCCGAGGCAATTTTGGCGGCGACCTGCTCGTTTCCAAGCATCGAGGCTGCCGTGCGCACAACGATCCAAATTATCCAGCTTGGGATTCCGATTGCCCGCGTCGAACTGATCGACGCGCGGACCGTGCGGATGGTCAACATCCATTCCAAACTCGGTCTGCGCGAGGAGCCAATGCTGCTGATGGAGTTTCACGGCTCCCCGGCGGGCGTGAAGGAGCAGGCCGAAATGGTGCAGGAAATTGCGGCCGAGTTCGGCAGCCACGGGTTTGAATGGGCCACCACGCCCGAGGAGCGCACGCGCCTGTGGACGGCCCGGCACAACGCGTACTTTGCCGCGATCCAGTCCAAGCCGGGCTGCCGCGCCATCGCCACCGACACTTGCGTCCCCATTTCCCGCCTGGCCGACTGTCTGCTTGACTCAGTGGCCGAGGCCGATGCCAGTGGCATCCCATATTTTCTGGTTGGGCACGTGGGCGACGGTAATTTCCATTTTGGTTATCTGATCGACCCCGACAAGCCCGAAGAGCGAGCACGTGCCGAACGGCTCAATCAGGCGCTGGTCGCGCGCGCACTGCGGCTGGAAGGAACCTGCACCGGCGAGCACGGCATTGGCCTGCACAAAATGGATTTCCTGGTTGCCGAAACCGGCGCCGGTGCCGTTGACATGATGCGCACCATCAAGCGCGCGCTGGACCCGAAAAACATCATGAACCCGGGCAAGATTTTTACACTCTAGAGTTTGCCCGGCGACGTGGCTTCCTCGGCAATCGCGTTGACCATATAGTCAATCCGTCGTTGCATGTCGCCTTCGGTGTCGGGGTAGCGTTTGGCGACGGCGTTGAATTCGTCCTGGATCTCGATGAAGGCGTCGACCATGTCGGGATCAAAATGGCTTGCCCGGTTTTGAAAGATAACGGCCACCGCCTGATCATGCGGTACACCGGCTTTGTAGACACGGTCGGAGATCAGGGCGTCGTACACGTCCCCAATGGCCAGCAGTCGGGCGCTCAGCGGAATTTGCTCCCCGGCGAGCCCTTGCGGGTAGCCACTACCATCCCATTTTTCGTGATGTGAGTAGACGAGTTCTTTGAGCGTTCTGAGCAGTTCTGCCTGGCAACCGAGGGTCCTCTCGGCGTCCAAAATGACATCGCGCGCCAACGTGGTGTGCGTCTTGATGATCTCGAACTCGTCCGCAGTCACTCGGCCAGGCTTGAGCAGAATGCGGTCGGGCACGCCGATCGCGCCCATATCGTGCAGCGGCGCCGACTCGCAAATGACGTCGATAAACGCGTCCGTCAAAACCGGAGCAAACTTTGGCACGGTTTGCAGCCGCCGCGCCAGCGCCCGAACATAACTTTGGACGCGCAGGATGTGGTTTGCCGGCTCGGACCCACGGGTCCCGCCGAGCGTTGCCATTGCAAATGCAGCAACTGCCATGGCTGCGCGCATCGATTCCATGTCATTGGTCCGATGGCTATCAGGTAATTTCAAAATTTGCCCCTCATATTGCAGGTGCCCCCTGCACGCAGTTTAGGCTACTGCGCCGATTCTCGCGAATAAACTGATTGGCCGCTGCCCACGCAAGTTGTATGCGGCCGACACCTGCGGCCGTACCGACAAATCGCGGCCACGACGTTCGCTAACGCGCGGCGCCGCGCGTCAATTTGTCAATCAGACCGTTGAGCTCGTCGAGCGAACCGAAGCCGATGCTGATCTCTCCGATTTCCTCGATCCGCCCGGAGCGCTTGACGCGCTTTTTGACACGGACCTCGACGGCTGCCGCCAGCAGATCCGACAACTCTTCCTCCACCCGCTTCATGTCGCGGGACTTTTCACGCGCCGGTTTGCCCGGCGTGAGCGTGAACTCCGCACCGAGCTTTCTGACCAGGGTTTCGGCTTCACGCACCGACATCTTCCTGGTGCTGATCTGGTTTGCCGCCGTGATCTGCAGCGCGCGATCAAGCCCCAACAACGCGCGGGCATGCCCCATGTCCAGGTCCCCGGCCATCAGCATCGTTTGTACCGGCTCGGCCAGATTGAGCAGGCGCAACAGGTTCGAGGCCGCGCTGCGCGAGCGTCCAACCGCCTGTGCCGCCTGTTCGTGAGTAAGCCCAAACTCCTTGACCAGACGTTGCAGGCCTTGGGCCTCCTCCAGCGGATTTAGGTCTTCACGCTGGATGTTCTCAACCAGGGACATGGCCGCCGCAACCTCGTTGGGAACTTCACGAACCAGCACGGGGACACTTTCCAATCCGGCCAGTGACGCAGCCCGGTAACGGCGCTCGCCGGCAATGATTTCGTATTTGCCCTGGTTCGGGCCATCATGCAGCTGTCGCACCAGGATCGGCTGCAGGATGCCTTGCGCCTTGATCGACTCAGCCAACTCGTACAGGGCCCCCTCGTCCATGCGCGTGCGCGGCTGGTACATGCCCGGCAACATGTCCACCAATCGCAACGATGCGGGCAGACCCGGACTGACGGGGTTCCCGGCTGACGCATCAAACGACGCCGTTTCGTTCACTTTGGGGCCGAGCAACGCTTCGAGCCCACGCCCCAAGCCCTTTGGTCTTTTGGTCACCATCTACTTATCCTTGTTCAATTGATCGAGCAACGCGTGTCCCTGTGGCCACAGCCCCAGGTCTGAGTCTGCGTTGATGTGGCCCAAGCTGCCAACATCGTGGAATTCACAACCCCAGGCGGCGGCAAATTGGCGCGCGCGCTGCAGGGAGCAATAGGGGTCATTCTGGCTCCCGACCAAAATGCTGCTGAATGGCAAGCGCTGCGCAGGTACCGGTGACCAACTCTGCAACACCGCGCGCAATTCTTCGCGCTCAACGTCGCCCGGCGCCACCAGCAGCGCAGCACGAACCCGCTGCGTGTTACGCGAGACCGCGCTCCACGCCGCGACCAACTGGCAGCCCAGGCTGTGCGCCACCAAAATCACCGGATCCGCCCTGGCCAGCAAGACTTCCTCGAGCCGGGCGATCCAGTCACCGCGCAATGGGCGCATCCAATCATGCTGCACCACGCGCTGGTAGCCATGCGTCATCTCCCAGCGCGATTGCCAGTGCTCGGGCGCCGAGTCTTGCCAGCCTGGCAGCAGCAGGACCTCAGGCAAGCTCACATTGATTCTCGACAGTTGCTATCATTTATATAGCTGTATACGCACAAAACACAAGTCTTAGCGGACAATTTAATCAATTTGTTGACCTGACGCAAACGCCAGGGACAAGCCACGGTTCACAGCGTCTCGATGCGCGCCACCATTTCCTTGGCGAAGGCGACAAACGCCTGAGCGCCCTTGGAGGATGGGTCAAACACCACCCCCGGAACACCATAGCTCGGCGCCTCGGCCAGACGCACGTTGCGCGGAATCACGGTGTCGAAAACCTTGCTGCCAAAATGTGCCTTGAGTTGCTCACTGACTTGCTGCTGCAAGGTGATGCGAGCGTCAAACATGACGCGCAGCAAGCCGATGATGGCAAGTTCGCGGTTCAGATTGGCGTGCACCTGCTTGATCGTGTTGACCAAATCGGTGAGCCCCTCCAGCGCGAAATACTCGCACTGCATGGGCACGATCACGCCATGCGCACAGCACAGGCCGTTGAGCGTCAGCATCGACAGGCTTGGCGGACAGTCGATCAGGATGAAATCGTAATCGGGCGCCACTTCTAGCAGCGCCTGTTTGAGGCGCTTTTCACGGCGCTCAACGTCGACAAGTTCGACCTCGGCCCCGGCGAGCTCGCGATTCGCGCCCAGAATATCGTAGCTGCACCCGCCAGCTATGAGCTTGTCGCTCTTGACCCGCGCTTCCCGCACCGATGCCGACTCCAGCAACACGTCGTAAATCGTGAGCTCGAGTTTGCGCTTGTCCACCCCCGAGCCCATGGTCGCGTTGCCCTGGGGATCAAGGTCAACCATCAGTACGCGCTGCCCCACCTTGGCCAGCCCCGCTGCCAGATTCACCGTCGTCGTGGTCTTGCCAACACCGCCCTTTTGATTGGCGACACAGAATATCTTTACCATGGGCGGTTGGCTCGGTGGCGATGCAATTGCAAACAGTGATTCAACGTGACAGCGCGAGCCGGACGCCAAAGCCGATCAGAAACACGCCGGCGATTTTTCCCATGGCGCGCGGAATCACCGGGTTGGCACGCAAACGCTCGGCTAAAAAGTGTGTCAGCAGTACCACTGTCAAGCCGTACGCGAAAGTCAGCGCCGCAATGGTCAACGCCATGACCGCGAACGTCATCAGCCCCCGATGCGTGGCCGGGTCGACAAACAATGGGAAGAAGGCCATGTAGAACACCACGGCCTTCGGGTTGAGCAAGGTGATCATGAAAGCCTGGCGCAGGTAATGGTGCGGCTTGATTCGCAGAACGGGCGCAGCGTCGGCCTTGGCCAGCAGCATCCGGCCACCGAGCCACACGAGGTAGACCGCACCGAGCCACTGAACTGCGTTGAACGCCCTCGGGTAGGCGTTCAACAGTGCTGCAACCCCGGCGACGGCAAGCCACATCAGGACCTGGTCGCCCAGGATCACGCCCAGCGTTGCGGCCAGGCCCCCTTGGATCCGGCCTTTGCCAGTCGACGTAATCAATGCCAGATTTCCCGGGCCCGGGATCAGCAGGAACACAATGATGGCAGCGACAAATGCGCCGTAGTCCACGATACCAGCCATGACGTGATTCTTTCTAGATAGACGGAGAAGTTTAAGTCAGTTTGCGCCGTTGCAATTTCTTAAACCAAAGGGGCCCTTCGCAGCCAGACAATACACCGCTTAGCGTCGAGCCCCGGGACGACCAGGTGTTCCACGTGAAACACCTGCACCGCACTGGGCAAGGCGGCCACCTCGTCGGCAGGGTACTCGCCCTTCATTGCCAGCCAGAGGCCATGTTCGGCCAGGGCGTGATCCGAGAGTCTCACCAAGTCAGCGAGCGAAGAAAATGCGCGCGCGCTCACGACGTCGTACTTGTCGCGCAGGCTTTCCGCTCGCGCGTGCACGCCTCGCAGGTTGGGCAGGCCTACGCTGATAGCCACTTGTTGCACAAAGGCCGCTTTCTTGGCCACCGAGTCAACACAGTCAACGGTGATGGCCGGACAACAGATCGCAATCACGACGCCGGGCAGGCCCGCGCCGGAGCCAACATCGAGCAGCCGGATCGGCTGATCGTCGCACCCATCGGCCCTGGCCACGGGTCGCCCCAGTGCCTCCACCTGCCGCCGCAAGGGCCCGATGACTGCCAGACTGTCGAGCAGATGGTGTGTGAGCATTTGCGCAGGTTCGCGCACCGAGGTCAGGTTGTAGACCCGTGTCCACTTCTGGATCAGCGCAAGGTACTGCAGCAGGCACTCAAACTGTGTTGGTGTCAGCGCGACGGGTAGCGCAGCCAGGCCGTCGCGCAAGGCGGCTCTGATTTCCAGCATCATGGGGCCTGATCGTCAGCGCCGGGGCGCAAGTCATGCGTCGGCGCCGGGACGGTTTCGCCCGATATCGACAGCCCGGCAAGCTTGTTCTTCTTGAGATGAATCAACAGCAGCGAGATGGCGGCCGGGGTAACGCCGGAAATGCGCGAGGCCATTCCCAGGGTTTCCGGACGATACTGGTTGAGCCTTTGTCGCACCTCAATGCTGAGCGAAGGCACGCTTTGATAGTCCAGGTCTGGTGGCAGCTTCAGGTTTTCAAAATGGGCGGCACGTTCGACCTCTTCTTTTTGGCGCCCGATGTAGCCAGCATATCTGGCTGCGACCTCGACCTGTTCAACCACCGCCGCCGCAAACGTGTCCTCGCCCACCCCTTTGCTGGAGCACTCGCCAGCCAACGCAGTGGCAAGTTCGCGATTGGCGTACCTGCCGCCTTCGAGGGACATCAAGGCGGCGTAACTGACCCCAGGGCGCCGCAGCAAATCCGCCAGGTTGTGCTCATGCTCGAGTGGCTTGCCAAGCACGCGCTCGGCCTCGCTCGCCAACAGGTTTTTTGGGTTCACCCAGATTGAGCGCAGACGTTCTGTTTCACGTGAAACAGCGTCTCTCTTGCGATTCAAGGTGGCCCACCGCAGATCATCAACCAAGCCTAGCTGGCGCCCGATCTCGGTCAGTCGCATGTCCGCGTTGTCTTCACGCAATTGCAGGCGGAATTCGGCGCGGCTGGTGAACATCCGATAGGGCTCGTTCACACCCTTGGTGACAAGGTCATCGACCAGAACGCCAAGGTAGGCCTGATCCCGCGCGGGCAACCAGGTGTCGGCGTGCCACGAAGTCGTCGCGCCAGCCTGCAATGCCGCATTGACGCCAGCAAACAACCCTTGGGCAGCGGCCTCCTCATAACCCGTGGTGCCGTTGATCTGTCCGGCGAAGAACAGCCCACCAATGGCACGGGTTTCAAGGCTGCTCTTGAGCGCTCGTGGGTCGAAATAGTCGTATTCGATGGCGTAGCCAGGCCGGATGATGTGGGCGCCTTCCAGACCTGCCATCGAGCGCACCAGTTCGTACTGAATGTCAAACGGCAGGCTTGTGGAAATGCCGTTCGGGTAAATTTCATGCGTGCTCAGCCCCTCGGGCTCCAGGAAAATCTGGTGGCTTTGCTTCTCGGCAAACCGATGGACCTTGTCTTCAACGCTCGGACAATAGCGCGGCCCCGTGCCTTCGATCTTGCCGGTAAACATCGGGCTGCGGTCCAGGCCGCGGCGAATGATGTCGTGCGTTCGCTCGTTGGTATGGGTCATCCAGCACGATACCTGCTCTGGATGTTGCTCGGCGCGGCCCATGAAGCTGAACACCGGCACGGCCTGCCCCATGCCACCGGCCATGCCGTCGCCGGGCTGCTCGATGCACCTGCCGAAGTCGATCGTGCGCCCGTCGATGCGCGGGGGCGTGCCCGTCTTCAGCCGTCCCTGGCCCAGTTTGAGTTCCTTCAGGCGCGCCGACAGGGTTAGCGCTGACGGGTCCCCGGCGCGGCCCGCCGCGTAGCTGTTTAGCCCGACGTGAATCTTCCCATCGAGAAACGTACCGGCCGTCAGCACCACCGTCTTTGCGCGAAAACGGATGCCGACTTGCGTCACCGCCCCGACCACTCGATCGCCCTGCACCAGCAAATCATCGACCGCCTGTTGGAACAACCACAAGTTTGCCTGGTTCTCCAGCCGATGCCGTATCGCCGCTTTGTACAGGACTCGGTCCGCCTGGGCCCGGGTTGCCCGTACCGCCGGGCCTTTGGAGGAATTCAGGATCCGAAACTGAATACCCGCTTCGTCGGTGGCCGCCGCCATGGCGCCACCCAGTGCGTCGACCTCCTTGACTAAATGTCCTTTGCCGATGCCGCCGATCGACGGATTGCAGCTCATCTGGCCGAGCGTTTCGATGTTGTGCGTGAGCAGCAGGGTGTTGCAGCCCATGCGTGCAGCGGCCAGCGCCGCCTCGCTGCCAGCATGCCCCCCGCCGACCACGATGACATCAAAAGATTGCGGGTAATACATAACAAAACAACCAGAAACGCTTATATTTAAAGCTTATGTAGCTATACATTTTATAGCAAAAGAGGCCCCGTACAGGGACTGCAGGCGAGTCACACGTGCGATGCCCGCATTGGGGTTTGCTCCCTATTTCCCTACCGTGAATACCCTAAATTATCGATAATCCGGCTATCGACCCCTATCCTGTGCCTTACGCTCTCGCCCGGGGCATGAAGAGCCACAGCAAAGTAGCCAGCCTCGCACCGAGCCCAATGTCACCGATCGAGAAAACATCATGAGTACGCCAACGTCACCGAACTTCGTTCCACCCGAGCAGGTCCTGACCGAACTTGAGACCACACTGCGCCTGCAACGAGCCGCCTACTTCGAGCACCCGGTGCCCAGTCTGGAACAGCGCCGCGACGACCTCCTCAAGCTGCAGGCGTTTTTGCGTGCCAACAAAGAGGCGCTGGTTTCGGCGGTCAACGCCGATTATGGCAACCGGTCCAGACATGAAACCCTGTTTACCGAAATATTCCCCGCCATCGACGCGGTCAACCACGCGCTCAAACACCTCAGGAAATGGATGCGCCCACAAAAGCGGCCCATCGACCTGCGTAATTTTGCCGGCGCGAAGAACCGGGTCATTGCACAGCCGCTGGGCGTTGTTGGCTGCATCGTTCCGTGGAATTTTCCAATCAATCTGAGCTTTATCCCTCTGATCTACATTTTCGCAGCAGGCAACCGGGCCATGGTCAAGATGTCGGAGAACTCTCGGCACCTGGCAAGCTTCCTGATGAGCAAGATCCCCGAATACTTCCCCCGTGAAAAACTTGCTTTCTTCGATGAAACCGGCGGCGTTGGCGTCGAATTTTCCAAGCTCAAGTTCGACCACCTTCTCTTTACCGGATCGAGCCAGACCGGACGCGCAGTGATGGCTGCCGCAGCGAAGAACCTGTGCCCGGTGACCCTGGAGCTCGGCGGCAAGTCCCCGGCCATCGTCTGCAAGGACTATCCCCTGCGTAAAGCGGCCGAACGGCTGTTGTTTGTCAAGTTTCTCAACGCTGGACAAATCTGTACCACCGTCGATCACGTTTATCTGCCCAAGGGCGCTGTTACCGAGTTTGTGGCGGCGGCCAAAACCCTGGTGTCGGCACGCTACGCGCAACTCGACAGCGCGGATTTCACGTCGATCATTGATCAACGCTCGTTTGACCGGCTCACCAAGGCGCTGCAGGAGGCGCAGGCCGCGGGCGCGACACTGGTCCAACTCGTTGCGGGCCAGCCGTGGGACGCGGCCAGCCGCAAGATTGCACCGCACCTGGTGCTCAACACGCCTGGCAACAGTACGTTACTGAATCGCGAAATCTTCGGCCCGATCCTTCCGATCCTCGAATACGACAGCCTGGAGGAACCGATTGCCGCCATCAACAGCGGTCCGCGGCCGCTGGCGATTTATCCCTTCAGCAATGACAAAAAACTGGTCCAGATGTTGCTTGATCGGATCATGTCTGGCGGCGTATCAGTCAACGATGCGCTATTCCATGTTGGCCAGCACGACCTTCCATTTGGTGGTGTCGGCGATAGCGGGATGGGTCATTACCACGGATACGAGGGTTTTGTGACCTTTTCCAAGATGCGCCCGGTGTTCTACCAGGCGTCATTCAGCGCCATGCGGTTCCTGTGGCCACCGTACGGAAAATTTGCTACCAAATACCTGAATTTCCTCACCAAGTAGATTAAATACACGCGTTCTTGGAACCCCTCGCATATCAAATGAGATCTTTATGAATGTTCAAGGGTTTGACTACATCATCATCGGATCTGGTTTTGGCGGTAGCGTTTCTGCGCACCGTCTGACCGAAAAGGGCTATAAGGTCGGTGTCCTGGAGATGGGCAAGCGCTTCCGGCAGAATGATTTCGCCAAAACAAACTGGAACCTTAGCAAGTACTACTGGGCACCACTGGCCAAGCTGCACGGAATCATGCGCCTGACCATCTTCCGTCACGTCTTTGTGCTCAGCGGTGTGGGTGTGGGCGGGGGTTCCCTGGTTTATGCCAATACCTCGCTGGTTCCAAAAGAGGGTGTCTGGGACGACCCAAAGTGGAGCGCACTGAACGACTGGAAGGCCATCATGCCGAAGTTCTACGACACAGCCAAGCAAATGCTCGGCGTGGTACAGAACTCCTACCTCGGCGGCGCAGACAAACTGCTACGCGATAGCGCTCAGGCACAAGGGTTTGGCAAGACCTTCTACCATACCGACGTGGCTGTCTATTTTGGCAAACCCGGTGTGACGGTGCCGGATCCCTATTTTGGCGGGCAAGGGCCGCAGCGCACCGGGTGCAAACTCTGCGGCGGCTGCATGGTGGGTTGCCGCGATGACGCCAAGAATACTCTGGACAAGAACTACCTCTATTTTGCCGAGAAACAGGGTGCGCAGGTCATCCCTGAAACGCTGGTGGTCGACGTCAAACCGCTGGGAGACAAGGCCGATGGCTCTGATGGTTACGAGATTCATACCATTCAGTCCACGCGCTGGTTCGGCCAGAACAAACGGGTTTTTAGAGCGCGCGGGGTTGTCTTTGCTGGTGGCGTTTTGGGCACCGTCAAGCTGCTGATGCAATGCAAGCAATCCGGCTCGCTTCCCCATGTGAGCGACCAGCTTGGCGAATTCGTCCGCACCAATTCCGAATCGATCATTGGCGTGCGCTTTGACGACAAGGCCAAGACGATGGGTGACGGCATCGCCATCGGTTCCGGAATTCATATCGATGAAAGCACCCACATTGAGGCGGTACGTTATCCAGTCGGATCCGATTCGATGTGGGGCTTGACCACGGTGATGACCCACGCCGAGCCTGGCATCGGCCGCATGTTTGCCTGGGCCTGGACGTTGATAAGGCACCCGCTGAAAGGATTCAAGAACGCCTCGCCGTTCAATTTTGCCAAGACTACGGTGATCCTGTTGGTTATGCAGACGCTCGACAGCCACATCGGCATGCGCCTACGTCGCTCCTGGCTCAATCCGTTCGCCAAGGTCCTGGGCACCACCGGCAAGAAGATGCCGGCCTACATCCCGCAGGCGAACAAGTTCGCAGAAAAAATGGCTACGCAGTTCCCAGGCGCTCCGATTACCTCGCTGACAGAAATTTTTCTCAACATCCCAACCACTGCTCATATTCTTGGCGGCGCGGCAATGGGCAATGATGCCGCAAGTGGTGTGATCGACGGCAAGAACCGGGTCTATGGCTACAAGAACATGCTGATTTGTGATGGCTCGATGATTGGTGCCAACCTGGGTGTAAATCCTAGCCTGACCATCACGGCGATCACGGAACATGCCATGAGTCACATCCAACCAGCGGTTGCGGTGACGCAGTCAAATACTGTCGACATTACCGATGCACCCACCACGATAATTGCATAAAAGGCAGTTCAAATACTCAAACCCAAACGGCATCTATGAAACTCTATTACTCCCCCACTGGAGCGCAAAAACCCGGTACAGATTGAGGAATTCCTGCGACAACGATCAGATACCGAATATCACCCCTGCAGAACCTGCAAGATGGTCCCATCCAGTGATCCCATGGCTGTGTGGATGCCAGCCTGCGGGTCTACGGAATCGAGCAGTTGCGCGTTGTCGACGCATCGATCATGCCGCAGCTTGTCTCTGGCAACACAAACGCACCGACCATCATGATTGCGGAAAAAGCAGTCGACATGATCAGGGCTTGCGCGACTCGTTGACGAACCGAAAAATACCTGCGGTGTCGCCGACTTCAATGTCATCCCCCACCATGACAAGGTTGTGCATTGTTCTGGCACAACTCATCGTTTTCGGGGATGGAACCAGAAACTGAAAAGTTGTTCATAAAACTAGTACCCGGCAAAGCAGGCTCACCCACAGGGGTTTCAATTCTTCAACACGTTGATTTACAAGGTAAATCGTGCCTTGTCCACAGCTCCCGGTAACCCCTATCTACTACTACTAATTTATAAAGAAGAAGTTATCAGACAACTGGCAAACCTCACAGCGCGCTTTCCAACACGCGACGGCTGACATCGATGGTCACTTCGCGTCGTTCCCCTAGCTGCGTCATTGCGTGCTTTTCCAACAGGTCAATGACTTTGTCGATATCGCCACGATCGAGTTTGTAGGCGCCAAGGCGCGTCGGGATGCCAATCTCCTCAAAAAAGGAACGGGTGTTGTCGATGGCAGCATCAATACGTTGCTCGTCGCTACCACGTTCAATGTGCCAAACTCTTGTGGCGTATTGCAGCAACTTCTCGCGCTTCTGACGTCGTCTCTCGTTCAACATGGCCGGCAGCACAATGGCCAGCGTACAGGCATGGTCAAGATTGTGCAGCGCGGTCAACTCATGCCCAATCATGTGCGTCGCCCAGTCTTGCGGCACGCCGGTACCAATCAAACCATTGAGAGCCAAGGTGGCGACCCACATCAAACTTGCGCGGTCGTCGTAATCAGGATCGGTGGCTGTCATCAGACGCGGACCGATTTCGATAAGGGTTTGCAGTAGCGCTTCGGCAAAGCGATCTTGCACCGGCGCGTTTGCCGGGTAGGTCAAGTATTGTTCAACCGTGTGGACGAAGGCGTCGACAACTCCATTGGCGAGTTGTTGCTTTGGCAAGGTATAGGTCTTGGTCGGATCGAGTACCGAGAACTGTGGGAACAGATGACGGCTGCGAAAGGAAAGTTTGGCGCTAACCGCACGGCGCGTGATGACAGCTCCATTGTTCATCTCCGAGCCGGTCGCTGGCAAGGTCAAAACGGTACCAAACGGTAAGGCTGACCCGATATTGCGACCGCTTTTCAGGAGAATATCCCACGGGTCCCCTTCAAACGGAACGGCTGCAGCAATGAATTTTGCAGCGTCGATGACCGAACCACCGCCAACGGCGAGCAGAAAGTCAAACCCTTCGTTGCGTACCCGCTCTACCGCCATCATTGCCGTATCGAACGCTGGATTGGGCTCAATGCCTCCAAACGTGCTGTGGATCCGTCCACCAAGAGCTGATCGCACCTCTGAGAGGGTGCCGGTCTTTTCGGCGCTGGTGCCCCCGACCAGGATAAGAACCTTGGCCTGCATCGGCACCAACTTGGCGAGATCGGCGATTTTACCCTTACCAAAGACAATACGTGTCGGATTATAAAATTCAAAGTTTTGCATGGGGGTTCAGTCACCTTTCTATTGCGTCTGCCGAAATTGAAGTGTTGGCGAAGCCACCACTCACGCCAGCATCTTTTGGAGCTCCCCGCTTTGTATCAGAGCAATTAGATCAGCGGCCCCACCAATAAAGACCCCTTTGACAAAAATCATTGGAAAAGTCGGCCAGCCGGTCCACATTTTCAACGCATTGCGTCGCCGCCACGTATTGAAATAGTTCCCGTACTCGAGGTAGTGGTAGGCCACCGCTGCTTCGTCCAGTGCCTTGCAGGCTTTTCGCGGAAACGGGTTCATACCCATTCCGACTACCAGCACGGAGTGCTTGGCAATCGCTGCCTGAACCTCCTGCACAATCTCCTGTCCGTGGCTTGCAATCTTTTCCCGAACGGCAGGGTGAATCTTTGATTCGTCGACTATGGAGCGCGGCATGGCAGGGTCCTGGAGTATGAAAGCTAGCATTATGCGGCGCCTTGTCAGCTCGATTTATATCCACACCATGGCATTACACTGGCGGGCCTTATGCGCACAACTTCTCCCCCGTCCGGGGTCATTCCCGTAGCTGGTGTCCAGGCTGGCATTCGTACGGTGGGCCTTGGGCGCACACAGCATTGGCTTGCCTCGGGGTGGTCCGACATGGTCCATTGTGGCTGGGTAAGCTACCTGCACGGGTTCGCGCTGGCTGTGGTGGGGGTTGCCACCGTCGCAGCCCTTTATGAGCGCTTCTTGCTGCTTGTTGGCGCGCTCTCAGGGTTCTTGCTGGTTGCGCCCATTCTGGCTACCAGTTTGTATGCTCTGAGTCGTGCACGAGAACGTGGGGAGAGAACCGACCTCGGCGTCGTGACGAAAACCTGGCTTAACTGGCAAAACAACCATTTCAACAAATGGGGCAACGATTACTGGTGTCTGGTTCAGTTCGGTGCTTTGCTCGCACTTGCGGGCACGGGATGGTTGTTTACTTCCGCCGCGTTTATCACGCTGCTGGCGCCATTGCCGATCCAGACGCCGGTTGAATTTCTTCGGCATGTCGTGCTGGCCAAGGATGGCGTCCTGTTTGAGATGTGGCTGGTTTTGGGCGGCGTATTGGCTGCGCCCATTTATGCCTCTTCGGTCGTTGCCATACCGCTTTTGTTGGACCGGCGCGTCCCCTTGCTGAAGGCGATTCTTACAAGCTGGCAAGCGGTGCTGGCCAATCCCGTTTTGATGGCCCTTTGGGCGGCCATCATCATGACCATGACCTTGCTTGGAATGGCCGTCTTCATGTTGGGACTCACGGTCGTGGTGCCGTTGCTGGGGCACGCGAGCTGGCACGCCTACCGCGACCTGGTCGATGTTGGCGCGCTGATGGAGCGGGAGTCCGGCTAGTGTTTGGCTATTCGGAAGAACAGATTGCGGCCTTCGGGTTGACCTTTGGCGTAGGCGGCTTCATGCTGTATATGCTTTTTATCATCGGCCACCTGGCCTGGGAGTCGAAGGCGGGAAAATTCGGCACCTTTGTCCTGTTCCTGGGCCTGGCGTTTGGCATGACCGGCTTCGCCGCCAAGTATCTCATTCAGTGGTTGATCGGGATCACCTGAGCGAGAGAGCGATTTCCCTGGTCCCCGCCCCATGTTGGGCAAGCTTGTCTTCTTCAAAGCCCAATTCCTTGGCCAGTTTGAGCATGCGTGCATTCTGATCCAACACGGTGGCGACCAGCCGCTGGGTGCCCTGAGCACGCAAGTACGCAATCATCTTTCGCATCAGCAACAACCCCAAGCCACCGCCCTTGAGGTCCGAACTGACAATGACACCAAACTCAGCATCAACATTGTCTGGGTCGGTCAGGGCGCGCACCACGCCCAGGGTCTGAGGTTGACCGTCGGCCCCGGTGGCCAGCGCGACGAAGGCCATTTCACGGGCGTAATCAATTTGCACGAGTCGCGCCAGTTCGCTGCGCTCCATTGCGCGCTTGCTGTAGAAAACGCGCATGCGAATGTCCTCGGGGCTCAGACGCTGCAGGAACGTCATATGCAGTGACTCGTCTTCCGGGCGAATCGGACGCAAGACAACGGTTTGCCCCCGCCACTGGAGGACTTCCTCCAGCTCAACAGGGTAAGGACGGATCGCAAAGCTGTTTGCTCCGGCCGGGCCGTTTGCGCTCAGGCGAATACGGGCGTCAAGAGCAACGGCTCCTTCAAAATTAACAACCAAGGGGTTGATATCGAGATCGGCGATCTCTGGCACTTCGGCGAGCAGTTGTGAGACCGCGATCAAAACGCCATACAGTGCGTCATGGTCGACCGCTGGCGTGTCCGCCCAACCATCCAGCAAGCGTGCGACGCGAGTGCGCGAAATCAAAGCCTTGGCCAGCGGCACGTTCAGCGGGGGCAAAGCCACCGCCCGATCAGCCAAAATCTCGACGGCGGTGCCGCCTTGACCAAACAGGATCACCGGGCCAAACAGGCTGTCAATCGTGCTGCCGACGATTAACTCATGGGCATGAGGTTTTGTGACCATGGCTTGCACCAGGAAGCCACGGATGCGGGCGTCGGGGTGTTGGTGATGCACGCTATCGAGCATGAGCACGGCCGCATCGCGCACCGCGATCTCGTCTTTCAGGTTTAACGCAACGCCACCGAGTCTGGATTTGTGCTCGATATCGTCGGACAGGAGTTTGAGAACCACCGGGTAACCGATGGTCGAAGCCGCAGCAACCGCTGCTTGTGGCTCGGGCTTGACCTGCGTGGTTGCGGCTGTTGCAATGTGGCACGCCCCAAGAACAGCGTTCGCTTCAGATTCCGTCAATCGGTCACGACCGTTGGCCAGAGCCTCCTGCACAATGGTTTTGATGGCGATTGTGTCGGGACGGAGGGCCGTCAGCAGCGCGGCGGGTGTTTGCGCCAGCTCGATCTGGTTGTCCCGGTAGCGCCGCAACATCGAAAACGCGTGCACCGCCTGCTCCGGCGTATCGAAATTCGCAATACCGGCTTCCTGAAATTGCCCGCGCGCCTGCTCAACGGCGCGATCTCCGAGCCAACAACTCAGCACCCGCGGTGCTGCGCGGTCAAGATGTTTTGCGATCGGCACCAGTGCTGTCGCGATTTCCGCGCTTGGCGTCATCGGCGTCGGCGTATGGATGAACAAAATGGCACCGGCGGCCGGATCGGCGATCAGTATCTTCAGGACCTGCTCATAGCGTGCCACCGGCGCGTCCCATCCGATGTCGAGCGGGTTGCTGTTGGAGCTATCCGGGGGCAGTACCGCGTCGAGTCGCTCCCTGGTCGCCGCACCGAGATCAGACAAAGCGACGCCCGCCCAGGCGGCCGCGTCCGCGGCCATGACGCCTGCGCCTCCGCCATTGGCGAGGACACACAGTGTGTCTGCCGTATTGTTCCTAAACCGCGAGAGCGTCTGTGCGGCCAAAAACAACTCCTGCAGGGTATTCACGCGCAACATGCCCGCGCGCGCGATGGCCGCATCAAATACGACGTCAGACCCGGCAAGAAATCCGGTGTGCGACCTTGCTGCGCTCTGGCCCTGAGGCGATCGTCCGGCCTTGACGATCACCACTGGCTTATTGCGCGCCGCAGCGCGCGCCGCAGACATGAACTTTGCCGGTGCTTCGATCGACTCAACGTAGAGCAAGATCGCCCGGGTCTTGGGATCGCTGGCCAGATAGTCGAGCATGTCGCCAAAGTCGATGTCGGCGCATTCGCCAAGGGATACAAAATGCGAGAATCCTATGCCGCGCGCACGTGCCCAATCGAGCATGGTGGTGACCAAGGCGCCCGATTGCGAGACAAAGGCTAAATCCCCTGTGATGGCGTCAATGTGAGCAAGACTTGCGTTCAGCCCCTTGTGTGGGCTAAGCAGCCCCATGGTGTTGGGACCCAAAATCCGCAACAAGTGGCTTTGCGCTGCGCGCAACATGGCGCGCTTGTGTTGTTGATCGAGCCCGGTTGTGAGCACCATTGCAGCGCGTGTGCCCAGGTGAGCGATCTCCTTGATCAAGGGCGCCACGGTTGTCGGCGGGGTGCAGATGATTGCCAGTGAAGGCGCCGATGGCAAATCAGCCGCGCGCGCCATGACCCGGTGTGAGCCCAACATTCGGTGCTTCGGGTTGACGGCGTACAACTCGCCCTGGTAATTGCCAGAACTAAGGTTGTGCCAGACCGCTGCCCCTAGGCTGCCAGTTCTCTGCGAGGCGCCAAAGACGGCGATTGAGGATGGATCAAAAAGCGAATCGAGGTTTCGAATACTCACGAGTCAACCCGGCGACTTCAGCCGAAAGGGCGCACGCCGATCACAAGGCCATGGAGCCACAGCGCAAATACGAGCCACGCGCCCAATCCTGCGAGCACGGTGAGCGTTGTCGCACCGGCGCGGCCCGGCGCGTAGGACACGCTGGTGGATCGGTCGCGTCGCTGCGCGGCAGCGAAGTCCAGCACCGCCCATAAAACAAAGGATCCAAACAGGACAACGTGTGCGACGGTACCGTTGGTCAGCAAATGTGCCAGCGCCCACACCTTGACCGACAAGACCATCGGGTGATGAAGGCGCGCCTTGATGCTGTTAGCAGGAACATAGGCGGCAGCCAACAGCACGAATGCGGCAAGCGTCAGCAGCGCGGCCAGATGGCGCATGGCAGTTGGCGGACTCCACAGCGGCACCGGCTGTTGCCGAGCCAGGCCAAAACCCCATACCAACAGGCCAAAACCGATCACTGACACCACCGAAAACAAGCCTTTCCAGCGCAACTCACCAAGGTGTGATCGCGTGCGAGTACGCCAGTCGTCGGCGACGATGCGCACGGAATGCGCACCCAGAAAAATAACCAGACCGAGAATGAGGTAAGGCATAGGTACCAGAATCCCTAATCACAAACACGTCATACTATAGTCGCTTTGTTGACGCGAGCTGTTCACGGTTGCAATCGAGGATAGTTTGTTTACACTGCAAGTCAACGTCGACAAATATCATGGAGTTGGGATGAAACCTATTCAGGAACTATTAAAGAATCAAAAGACGGAAGTTGGTCGGCTTGCGCCTTCGGACACCGTTTTTGAGGCGCTGAAATCGTTGGCCCAGTATGGGGTGGGGGCGATGGTTGTGATGGACCAGGGTGTGCTGGTGGGTGTCATTTCCGAACGGGACTACACCCGCAAAATTGCGCTTCAGGGCAAGAACTCCAAGGAAACCACCGTGGCCGAAATCATGACTCGCGATGTCGTGACGGTCGCACCCCAGACGGGTACGCGGGCCTGCATGGCGCTGATGAGTCGCAAAAAGATTCGTCACTTACCGGTGGTTGACGGGTCCAAAGTCCTGGGCATGATTTCCATACGCGACATCATGGACGATATCATCACCGAGCACGAGCAGACGATTTCCCAGTTGACGAGCTATATCAGCACCTGATTGCCCCGGACACAGGTGCTAAATGGCCGCTGACAAATAGCGGCGGAGCAACATAACGCTATTGTTTTAGTAGCTGCTTACGCATGTTTCACGGGCGCTAGAGGCGGAAAACGCGCAAGATTTTGAACCTCCCGCGGCGTCTTGCTCAGTGCCCGGCCTGCTCACCCCAGAGTTGTTTGAGCCGCGCCTCACGACCGCAGCTATAGCGGTAGTACTTGTAGCGCACCGGATTCTTCACGTAGTAGTCCTGGTGGTAATCCTCAGCGGGGTAAAACACGCCGGCGGGCACAATTTCCGTGACGATAGGTTCCTTGAACGGCTTGGTTTTTTCCAGCGCAGCGCGCGAGGCCTGGGCCAGTTTGAGTTGTTCGGCGTCCTGCGCGAAGATCGCGGTCCGGTAGGGTGTGCCGACGTCGCAAAACTGCCGATCCTTCACCGTTGGATCGATCGTGTGCCAGAAGTACTCCAGCAGTCGCTGGTAGCTGACTTTGCCGGGGTCATACACCACCTGGACCGCTTCGGCGTGCCCGGTGCTGTGGCCGGAGACTTCTTCGTAGCTGGGGTTGACGGTCTTGCCACCGGTGTAGCCCGAGATGGTCGAGAGCACGCCCGGGATCTTGTCGAAGTCCGACTCCACACACCAGAAGCATCCCCCGGCAAAGACGGCGGTGGCCGTGTTGCCCCTGGCCGCTGCGCGAGGCCCGGCTGCACCTTGCGCCGGCAGCTGGGCACTGGTTAGCAGACCCAGAGCGAGCAGCGTCGCAGCCCCGGCGGCGCGGCGCAACAAG
This sequence comes from uncultured Pseudomonadota bacterium, assembly GCA_963844495.1. Lineage (GTDB taxonomy): Bacteria > Pseudomonadota > Gammaproteobacteria > Burkholderiales > Burkholderiaceae_C > Rhodoferax. The sequence goes on along the minus strand of CAWJOT010000054.1, from coordinate 39,380 downwards.
TGCTTTATAGGGCGCGCGCTCATGCTTGACTGACAAACTTTAGGGCAACTCCGTTGTTGCAATAGCGTTTGCCCGTGGGCGCCGGGCCGTCGTCAAACACGTGACCTTGGTGCCCGCCGCAGCGCGCGCAGTGGTATTCCGTGCGCGGCAAAATCATCTTGAAATCAAGCTTGGTCTGCACGGCGCCGGGCAGAAAGTTGAAGAAACTGGGCCACCCCGTGCCGCTGTCATACTTCATGGCAGCGGTGAACAGCGGCAGATCGCAGCCGACGCAATGATAGGCACCCTTGCGCTTTTCCGTGTTCAGCGCACTGGAGCCGGCTGGCTCGGTGCCTTCGTCGCGCAACACATCGTATTGCGCAGGCGAGAGGCGTTTTCGCCATTGGGCATCGCTCAGGCGCAGGGGCTCCACTCTTGGTGCATCGCTGGCAGCCGTGGCGTGTCGGGCTAGGCCCAGGCTCGCCAGGTAGGTAAGTAGTTGGCGTCGGATCATGATTGATTCTCGGTCGTTCTGATGGACTTTGGTCGCGCGAACAGCAAAAACCTTTCACTCGGTGGTGGCAGTTTCTTGCAGCGCGTCCAAAATAAACAGGCACAAACCCTCTGCCCAAGTGGCGTATCCGGCCGGACCGGGGTGAAAACCATCGCTGGCCAATCCGTCGGATACCTGGTCAGCAACCAGAAAAGGCGGGTGCATGCGGCGCCGAGCCCGCCCCCCAGGCAGGCTTGCCGCCAATTGGCAATTCATCTCCTTCGCCCAGCGGCCCATAAACCAGCGCAGCGGTTGGGGCAGCGCGGTGAACCTATGCATCGGCGGCAGGGCGCTGTGAATCAACAGACTTGGCGAAAAGCGCGCATCAATCAAGGTGGCAAGCTCGTCTTGCTGACGTGCCCATTTTTCGGGTGGGCAAAGGCTGGTCACGTCGTTGACCCCTACTGACAGGACAACAACGTCGTACTTCTGGGCTGGATGATTCCGGAGCAGCGAGATCAAGCCTGGCGTATCGAGGCCATTAGTCGCGAGCAGGCGCCACGCTACGGTGTGGCCTCGGCTCAGGCAATCAACAAGGTGTCCGCACAAAGCCTGATCCTGCGACGGGGCACCGACGCCCGCTGCTGCCGAGTCCCCGGCAATCAGCAGCCGTAGCGGCGGCCCTTGGCCGGTGGCGCCCTGCCGCGGGCCCGGAGGTTCCGGCAAACGAGGGGTTACACGGCGCACATGCCGCCCTTGCAGCCACAGCAGGGGACCCAACGTGAGCAACCAAAGGCGGCGTTCGCCGGTGGGCAGGGCGTGCCCAGCGCTAGACGTCAATATTGCCCGCCCGCAGCGCATTGGTCTCAATGAATTCACGGCGGGGCTCAACGTCGTCACCCATCAGCATCGTGAATACGCGGTCGGCCTCAATGGCGTCGTCGATTTGCACTTTGAGCAAACGGCGCACGGTTGGGTCCATGGTTGTTTCCCAGAGTTGCGCCGGATTCATTTCACCCAGACCCTTGTAACGCTGGCGTGATGTGGCGTGCTCGGCCTGAGAAATCAGCCAGGCCATTGCCTCTCTGAAGTCAGCGACCTTTTCTTCTTTCTGGCGCTCACCTTCACCGCGCATCACCCGGGCTCCTTCGCTGAGCAGACCGCGGAAAGTGTTGGCCGCTTCGGCCAGCGCGGCGTAGTCGGCACCGTGCACGAAGTCTTGGGTGAGCACGCTGCTCTTGACGTTGCCGTGGTGGCGGCGGCTGATGCGCAAAATGGGCTTGTCGGTGCGCGAGTCGAACTCGCCGATGACTTCCGCATCGGGGAGCTTTGCCTGCAGGGCGGCGGCAGACGCTTGTGCGTCGTTCATGGTGTCCAGATTCAAACTCACGCCGTCGGCGATGGATCGCAACGCTTCGGCGTCCATGAAGTTGCGCAGGCGCGCAATCACAGCCTGGGCCACTTGGTGTTTGCGGGCCAGTTCAGCCAGGGTGTCCCCGCTGAGCGTGGTGCCATTGGGGCCGCCGGTGAACACCGAGGCGTTGACCAGCGCAATGCGCAGCAAAAAGGTGTCCAGCGCGGGCGAGTCTTTCAAATACAGTTCTTCCTTGCCGGCCTTGACCTTGTACAGCGGCGGCTGGGCGATGTAGATGTGACCGCGCTCGACCAGCTCGGGCATCTGCCGGTAGAAGAACGTCAGCAGCAACGTGCGGATGTGGGCGCCGTCGACGTCGGCATCGGTCATGATGATGATGCGGTGATAGCGTAACTTGGCCACATCGAAGTCGTCGTTGCCGGTGCTGCCTCCCGCTTTGCCAATGCCGGTGCCAAGTGCCGTGATCAAGGTCAGGATTTCGTTGCTGGTGAGCAGTTTTTCGTACCGCGCTTTCTCCACGTTCAAGATCTTTCCGCGCAGCGGCAAAATGGCCTGGAATTTGCGGTCGCGTCCCTGCTTGGCCGAGCCGCCGGCGGAATCGCCCTCGACGATGTAGATCTCGCACAGCGCCGGGTCTTTCTCCTGGCAGTCGGCTAACTTGCCCGGCAGACCCATGCCGTCAAGCACGCCCTTGCGCCGGGTCATGTCACGCGCCTTGCGTGCGGCCTCGCGCGCTCGCGCGGCCTCGATGATCTTGCCAACAATGATTTTTGCGTCGGCCGGGCGCTCTTGCAGGTAGTCGTAAAGCAGCTTGCTCACGATGTCCTCCACCGGGCCACGAACCTCCGAGCTGACCAGCTTGTCCTTGGTCTGGCTGCTGAACTTGGGCTCGGGGACCTTTACCGAGAGAACACAGCACAGGCCTTCGCGCATGTCGTCGCCACTGACCTCGACCTTGGCCTTCTTGGCAATTTCCGTGTCGTCAATGTACTTGTTGATAACCCGGGTCATGGCCGCGCGCAGGCCCGTCAGGTGAGTGCCACCATCGCGCTGAGGGATATTATTGGTGAAGCACAGCACCTGCTCGTTGTAGCCGCTGTTCCACTGCATGGCCACTTCGACGCCGATATTGGTGTTTTGGTCGCTCTGGCGGTCACCCATGGCGTGGAAGATGTTGGGGTTGAGAACGGTCTTGCCCTTGTTGATGAAGTCCACAAAACCGCGCACACCACCAGCGCCAGAGAAGTCATCTTCCTTGCCGCTGCGCTCGTCTTTGAGGCGGATCTTTACGCCGTTGTTCAGGAAGCTGAGCTCGCGCAGGCGCCGACTCAGGATTTCATAATGAAAATCGTTGTTTTGCTGAAAAATGTCGGTGTCTGGCAGGAAATGTACCTCTGTGCCACGCTTTTCGGTCTCGCCCACCACCTTCATGGGTGACACGGGGACACCGTTGACCAGCTCGACAATGCGGTTTTGCACAAAGCCTCGGCTGAATTCCATCACATGTACCTTGCCATCGCGTCGGATCGTCAGGCGCAGCATTTTCGACAGCGCGTTGACGCAACTCACGCCCACGCCATGCAGCCCACCGGAAACCTTGTAACTGTTTTGATTGAATTTGCCGCCCGCGTGCAATTCCGTCAGTGAAATTTCCGCTGCCGAACGCCTGGGCTCGTGCTTGTCGTCCATTTTGACGCCAGTCGGAATCCCGCGCCCGTTGTCGACCACGCTCACCGAGTTGTCTGAATGGATCGTGACCAGAATGTCGTCGCAGTGGCCAGCCAGTGATTCATCGATGGAGTTGTCGACCACCTCGAACACCAGATGGTGCAAGCCGGTCCCGTCGGAAGTGTCACCGATGTACATGCCCGGGCGCTTTCGCACCGCTTCCAGGCCCTCCAGGATTTGAATGGCGTCTTCGCCGTAGGCCTGCGATGCGCCAGCCTGATTGCTGTCGATCGCCGGTTGATAGTTGGAGCTGCCAGTGCCGCCCTCACCCAGGTGGACTGGCTTGATTTCTTCGGTCATGGTTAATCTGCTAGCGGGTTCTCGTACTCGTGAATGAACAAACCCGCAATGAACATCAGCTTCATCGCGGGTTCGGGCTTTGTATGGCTACAAAGATCGTCGTGTCATATTCGCATCGGCATCACGACGTATTTGAACGTCTCGTTGTCGGGAATCGTAAACAGGGCGGAACTGTTTCCGTCAGAAAGGGCCAGGCGCACCATTTCCTGAGTCATGTTGTTCAGCGCGTCAATGAGGTAGGTCACGTTGAACCCGATCTCGATGCTGTCACCGGAGTAATCAATGTCGAGTTCGTCGATGGCCTCTTCCTGCTCCGCGTTGTTGGAGGCGACTCTCAAAGTGCCCGGATCGATGTTCAGGCGCACGCCTTTGAACTTGTCGCTGGTCAAAATCGCGGTTCGCTGAAGTGTTGCCAGTAGGGCTGTGCGGCCCATGGTGATGTTGTTTTTGTGGTTCTTCGGAATAACGCGGTTGTAGTCCGGAAACTTGCCTTCAACCAGTTTGGTGACGAACTCCATACCTTGGAAACGGAATTTCGCCTGGTTGCTGGCGATCTGCATTTCAATCGCACCGTCGGCGTCAGACAGCAGACGCTGCAACTCAAGGACGGTCTTGCGCGGCAAAATTACCTCTTGTTTGGGCACGTCGACATCCAGCACAGCCGAGGCGAATGCCAGCCGGTGACCGTCGGTGGCGACCAGACTGAGCTGTTTGCCCTCAGCGACAAACAAGATTCCGTTGAGGTAGTAACGAATATCGTGGACCGCCATGGCGAACGAGACCTGGCTGAGCAGTCCCTTCAGGGTGTTTTGCGGTACGCTGAAGGTGGGGCCGAAGTTGGCCGCCTCTTGTACCAGGGGAAAGTCCTCCGCCGGCAGAGTTTGCAAAGTGAACTTGCTCTTGCCCCCCTTGAGAATGAGTTTGGATGCATTCGACTCAAGAGATACGGTCTGTTCCGGGGGCATTGTGCGCAGGATATCGATCAGTTTGCGCGCACCCACGGTCGTGGTGAAGTTGCCCGTGTCGCCCTCAAACTCCGCGTTGGTGCGGATCTGGATCTCCAGATCACTGGTTGTCAGCTCGATCGAACCGCCGACTTTTCGAATCAATACGTTGGCTAGAATGGGCAGGGTATGCCGCCGTTCGACGATGCCTGCAACCGATTGCAAAACTGCCAAGACCTTGTCCTGAGTGGCCTTCAGTACGATCATATCAACCCCTTCTTCATAATCTGCAAGTCAAATCCATCTCGGTGCAGCAGGAGCAGCCCTGCGGGTTCCACATTTTCCGCCTTTTTGTCGCCGTCCTTAGCCCTTGAGCGTTTGCTCAAGCACGTGAAGTTGCTGGTTGAGCTCGCTCACCTGCTGGCGTTCGCCGCCGATTTTTCGAACGGCGTGCAAAACCGTCGTGTGATCGCGTCCGCCAAACAGCTCGCCAATTTCCGGAAGGCTCTTTTGTGTCAGTTCCTTGGCCAGATACATGGCAATCTGACGTGGGCGTGCGATGCTCGCCGGGCGCTTCTTGGAGTACATGTCAGCGATCTTGATCTTGTAGTAGTCGGCGACGGTCTTCTGGATGTTCTCCACAGAAATTTGCCGGTTCTGAATCGATAGCAGGTCGCGCAGCGCCTCGCGTGCCAACAAAATCGAGATGTCTTTCTGGTTGAAGCGAGAGTAGGCAAGAATCTTGCGTAGCGCGCCCTCGAGTTCACGCACGTTGGAGCGCACGTTTTTGGCAACAAAGAAGGCGACTTCCTCAGGCATCTCAACGCCCTCGGCACGGGCCTTGTTGATCAAGATGGCCACGCGCATCTCGAGTTCGGGGGGCTCGATTGCTACTGTCAACCCGGAATCGAAACGCGAAACCAGCCGCTCGTGGATGTCGGTCAACCCTTTTGGATAAGTGTCGCTGGTCATCACGATATGCGACTTCTTTGCGAGCAGCGCTTCAAAGGCATTGAAAAACTCTTCCTGCGTGCGCTCCTTGTTGGCAAAGAACTGGACATCGTCAATTAGCAGCAGATCAAGTGAATGATACCGGTCCTTGAATTCGTCAAAAGTCTTGCGTTGATAGGCTTTGACCACATCCGAGACGAACTGCTCGGCATGGATGTAGAGAACTTTAGCGCTCGGCCGCTCCGCCAGCAGTCGATTGCCGACCGCGTGCATGGAATGGGTTTTCCCCAACCCGACCCCGCCGTAAATGAAGAGTGGGTTGTAAAGATGTCCGGGCATGCCTGCCACGTGCATTGCTGCAGCGCGCGCCATGCGGTTGGCGGTGCCCTCGATCAGGGTGTCAAATGTCAACGACGCATTGAGTCTTGTCTTGCTGCCCGGGGACGTGCGTTCTTCGCCCAGATCGTTCGGCTCTTCCATCGCGATCGGTTCGACCGAACGCTGATGAGAGCCAACTCCCACCGAAAGATCTCTGGGAGTAAGCGCCAACTCCAAGGAAACCGGTTGACCTGAAAGACGCCCAAGAACGTTGGAAATCCGGCTGCCGTACTGAGCTCTGATCCAGTCGAGCTTGAATCGATTGGCAACAAATATTGTGACCTTTGAAAGGTCGTCCACGACTTGCGCCGACAAGGGCTTGATCCAAGTGTTGAACTGCTGCTCGGGTAGTTCAAGCGCGAGTTGGTCGACGCAGCTGTGCCATAAGCTTTGCCCCGCGTCGCCGCTGGCTGGACCTTCCCGGCGGGCGTATTGTCCCTCGGTCATTATTTGTGTCAGGTTCTGTGGATAGTTATCAACTGTGGTCGCGCGAATTGTAATTTATCAAGCATTTATCCACAAACTGAATTGTGCCTGAGGGAGCGGTTCTGCCGGGCGACCGTGCGAGACCGGCGTATTGTCGATGGGAGGAAAATTTGCGATAATGGCGGGCTATCCCTGAATTGCCAGGGAAAACGCCAGTGACGCAGCTGATCGATTGGCGGCTGGTGACCCCGAGCCAATTAGGAACTTCAAAATGAAACGCACATACCAACCTTCCAAGACTCGCCGCGCCCGCACACATGGCTTCTTGGTGCGAATGAAAACCCGCGGTGGCCGTGACGTTATCAACGCGCGCCGGGCCAAGGGTCGTAAGCGCCTTGCGGTCTGATCTTAGTCAGCGCAGCAGCGCGCAATTGTCGGGTCGGCGCAGTGCCGTTAGAAATTGCAGCGAATAAAGACCCGGAGCCAATTTCAGAATGCGCTGGCGAACCACGCAGTGAACCGCACCGCCCATTTTGCCTTGCATTGTGGGCACCTTGAGGCCGTTGCGACACCCAACCCATCGGAGCCGAAGATTGTGTTTCCGCAGAGTGCTTTTCCCGTGCGAGACGTCTGGATGGGTGCGCTGGTGCCCAAACGTTGGGCCAAACGAGCCGTTACGCGCAACATGATCAAGCGCTTGATTCATGATGTGGCCGCCGAGTCCGCACAGGTTCTGCCGATTGCTGCCTATGTCGTGCGAATGCGCGCCGGCTTCGATCGCACCGTCTTCCCCAGTGCCACTTCCGCCGCGCTAAAGATCGCGGTACGGACCGAGGTGCAACAATTGCTTGAAATCGTGCCTGAGCACGCTGTTGCGTCCGCCGCCAAAGGGGCACCAGGGTGATCCGGTCGCTGTTGATCGCCCTGGTTCGTGGTTATCAGGTCCTGTTGAGTCCGTGGCTGGGATCGTCCTGCCGGTTTGATCCGACTTGCTCTGCGTATGCCATTCAAGCGTTGGATCGGCATGGTTCGGGGGCGGGTAGTTACCTCACGCTTGCACGTCTGGCCAGGTGTCACCCCTGGTGCGCTGGCGGGGTCGATCCGGTACCGATGGAAAGGCCCCGGATCTTTCGTCAGCATATGTCCTCGCATACTCAAAAGAAGTCTTCATGAACGATATTCGCCGCACCTTTTTATGGGTGATCTTTGGCTTTTCCATGGTTCTGCTTTGGGATCAGTGGCAAGTCTACAACGGTCATAAAGCCACATTCTTTCAGGGCTCGAGCAAGGGCGCCAATGGGGTTGCTCAATCGGTACCGCCGGCGCCGACCCCAGGGGCTGCGGTCGGCGCAAAGCCTGCCGCAGCAGGCGCGCCGACGGCTACCGCAGCCATCGCTACCACAACCGCAGGGCCGGACCAGCACGTGACTGCGCACGAACTTGTGGTGGTAACGACCGATGTCTTCAAACTCACCTTTGACACTGAGGGCGGATCCATTGTGCGAAGCGAACTCGTCAAGTATGTTGATGCGAGCAACAAGGATCATGATTTTGTCCTTCTGGACCACAGCAAGGAGCGGACATATGTCGCCCAAACAGGATTGATCGCCGGGGTCGGCGGTGGCGCCTTACCCACGCACAAGACGGTGATGACTTTGGCTCCGGGAAGTCATGTACTTCAGGACGGAAGTGATGAACTGGTCGTTCGATTTGAGTCGCCCGAGGTCGGCGGCGTCAAACTGGTGAAGACCTTTACGCTGAAACGCGGATCCTATGCGGTGGCACTCAAACAGGAGGTGATCAACGTTGGTAATGTGGCCGTGTCGCCGCAGCTTTATCTGCAGTTGGTGCGCGACGGCAACAAGCCCCAAGGTGAGTCGTCGTTCTACTCCACATTTACCGGCCCAGCGATCTACACCGAGGCCAAGAAGTACCAGAAAGTCGACTTCAAGGACATCGAGAATAACAAGGTAGATATTGAAAAAAGCTCACAAAACGGCTATGTGGCCATGGTGCAGCACTATTTCGCCAGCGCCTGGGTACTGGGCGACGGCATCGCGCGCGATCTGTTCATGCGCAAGGTGGACACCAACTTGTACGCCGTAGGCATGATCACGCCGCTGGAGGTTGTCGCGCCCGGGGCCAGCAAGACTGTTCAAGCAAAGTTCTTCGCCGGGCCACAGGAAGAAAAGGTTCTTGAATCCTTGGCGCCAGGACTGGAATTGGTTAAAGACTACGGTTGGTTGACCATCATTGCCAAACCGCTGTATTGGCTGCTCGACAAGTTGCACAGCCTGATCGGCAACTGGGGCTGGTCAATCATGGCCCTGGTCCTGCTCTTGAAGGCTGCCTTCTACTGGCTCAACGCCAAGGCCTATTCCAGCATGGCCAAGATGAAAGCCATTAACCCGAAAATTGCGGAAATGCGCGAGCGCCTGAAGGAAAGCCCACAGCAGATGCAGCAGGAAATGATGCGCATCTATCGCGAGGAAAAGGTCAATCCGATGGGCGGATGCTTCCCGATCATGATCCAGATTCCGGTCTTCATTGCGCTTTACTGGGTCCTGCTGGCGAGCGTCGAAATGCGCAACGCGCCCTGGATCATGTGGATTCACGACCTTTCCTCACCCGACCCGTATTACATACTGCCAGCCATCATGACGCTGACTACGGTGCTTCAAACTGCGCTGAATCCTGCGCCCCCGGATCCGATGCAGGCAAAGATGATGTGGTTCATGCCGCTGGCATTCTCCGTGATGTTCTTCTTTTTCCCGGCGGGCCTGGTGTTGTACTGGATCACCAACAACGTTCTCTCAATCGCGCAGCAGTGGATCATCAATACCCGTATGGGTGTTCCGCCCCAGTTCAATCTACCCAAGTTCTGACCGGTATGTCTTGCGCCTCCGCCGCGTTGCCCGTGGCACCGTCGTCTGGGTCGGCGCCGACAGCGTCGAGCCCAAGCGCTTGAGGGCCGAGCGTGACCCGCTTGCACGATCACGATCCGATCGTAGCGATTGTCACCGCACCGGGGCGGGGTGCCGTGGGGATTGTGCGAGTTAGCGGCGTTGGTCTGCAAGCCCTCGCCCGCGCCATTTGTGCACGCGAACTCAAACCACGCGAGGCAAACTACACGGCCTTTGTCGACAGCAGCGGCGAACCGATCGATCATGGATTGGCAATCTATTTTCGGGCGCCGAACTCGTTCACGGGGGAGGATGTCCTTGAGTTGCAGGCCCATGGCGGGCCAGTGGTGCTGCAACTTCTGCTGGCGCGCTGTTTACAAGCCGCAGCGGAGGTCGATGGCGGACATCGACGGCTGGCCGGATTGCGCCTGGCTCAGCCAGGGGAATTTTCGCGGCGAGCGTTTCTTAATGACAAGATCGACCTTGCACAGGCCGAAGCCATTGCCGATTTGATCGACGCGAGTACCGAGGCGGCGGCGCGAAGTGCGGCGCGGTCTTTGTCGGGCGCTTTTTCGGCCGACATACATGGCTTGCTTGATGCGCTGGTCAAATTGCGCATGCTGGTGGAAGCAACCCTGGATTTCCCTGAGGAAGACACCGACCTTCTGTCTGCCGAGGACGCGGCTCGATCGCTAACGCAGTTGCACCAAGAGGTCGAGAAAATCCTGAACAAAGCCCGCCAGGGTGCTTTGCTGCGCGAAGGCATTAAAGTCGTGATTGCCGGACAACCCAACGCTGGAAAGTCCTCGCTGCTCAATGCCTTGGCCGGCGTCGAGTTGGCCATCGTCACCCCGCATGCGGGCACCACTCGCGACAAGGTTCAGCAGACAATCCAGATCGAAGGTGTGCCGGTTCATGTGGTCGACACGGCGGGCTTGCGCGAAAGCGACGACGAGGTCGAAAAGATCGGCATCGCGCATGCCTGGCAGGCCATTTCGGCGGCCGATGTCGTGCTGCTTCTACACGATTTGACGCGATCTGAATCCGCACAGTATGTGACCGATGACGCGGCAATCGCAAGAGCGCTCACCGAAAAACTTCCGGCAGACGTGCCGACCGTTGATATCTGGAACAAGGTCGATTTGCAGCCCGCATTAGCGCCGCGCGACGGCTTGAACGTTTCTGCGAAAACCGGGGTTGGACTGGACGCATTGCGCCGCCGCCTGCTGGCCATCGCGGGATGGCGTGGCGTGCCCGAAGGCGTCTACGCCGCCCGCGAGCGACACGTGCAGGCGTTACGGCGCTTCGATCAGCACCTTACCGGGGCGCGTGATCATTTGGTGACGAGTCAGCGCTCGTTGGAACTGGCTGCAGAAGAACTCCGTCTGGCTCAAAACGAGCTTGGGGAAATTACCGGAAAATTCACGTCGGAAGATCTTCTTGGTGTCATTTTTTCCGCGTTTTGCATCGGAAAATAGCCGTCCACTAGTGTCCGGAAAAATCGACCAGCGTGAACAGCTCAAGCCCCGACGCGCGAAGTTTGTGGGACCCTCCAAGTTCGGGCAAGTCGACAATGGCCGCCCCCTCCATCACCTCGGCGCCAAGCTTTTCAAGCAATTTCTTGCCTGCCATCATCGTGCCACCGGTCGCAATCAGGTCGTCAATCAGGAGCACCCGATCCCCCTTTTTGACGGCATCCGTGTGTAACTCAACGGTGGCACTTCCGTACTCGAGTTCATAGGTTTCTTCAACGGTGGCAAACGGCAATTTTCCTTTCTTGCGGATCGGGACAAACCCAACATTGAGCTCGTAGGCCACGACCGCGCCAAGGATGAAGCCGCGTGCATCCAGTCCAGCGACAACGTCGGGGCGTCTGGCAGGCTCCATGTAGCGATGGACAAAGGCATCAATCAGCACCCGGAATACCCTGGCCTCCTGCAACAAGGGTGTGATGTCTCGAAACTGTACTCCGGGCGCTGGCCAGTCTGGCACCGTGCGAATGTGATCTCGAAGGTACTGGTTGACACTGATCTGTTGCATGGCAATTGCGGTGAATGCTCGGTGACGTATTGTGCCTCTGCCCAAGACTCACGGGCAGATCAATCCCTGAGCAATTGCTGCTCGGCGATGGCCAGAGGCTCGGCCTTCCCCGAGAGGACCAGCGTATCACCTTCTTCGATCCGCGGATCCTCAGCCATCGACAGGGTCTTGCCGTGGCGGCGCCTCAAGCTGACCACACGGACGTCAAGGTTCGATTCAATGCAGCGGTTGACTGTCTTGCCGATGCAGGCGGCAAGCGCGGGTACTGTCAGCGATGACAGGCGTTCCTGATGAAGTTCTTCGGCGGAACCGTCATCCGCCCCGTGGAAATACCCACGCAGCAGGTTGTAGCGGGCGTCGCGCTGACTTTGCACGATTCGAAGCACCCGTCGCATTGGCACACCGACCAATGCCAGTGCGTGACTTGCCAGCATCAATGAGCCTTCGATGGCTTCGGGGACGACCTCGGTTGCGCCCGCCTGCTGCAAGGTCTCCAGATCGTGGTCATCCTGGGTTCGTACGATGACCGGTACCTGCGGCGCGTGGGCGCCGACATGCGCGAGTACCCGCATCGCACCGCGAACCTCCAGGTAGGTGATGACGACGGCGCTGGCGCGGGCCAGGCCCGCGGCCATCAAGGCTTGCAGGCGCGTGGCGTCGCCGAAAACGACCGAGTCACCAGCGGCAGCAGCCAGGCGCACCCGATCCGGGTCAAGGTCCAGGGCCATGTAGGGGATGCCTTCAAGGTCAAGCATTCGGGCCAGGTTTTGCCCGCAGCGGCCAAAACCGCAAATGATGACATGACTGCTTCGGTCGATGGACTTGCGCGCAATCGTTGTCATCTGCAGGGACTGTTGAAGCCATTCGCTGCTGACCACGCGCAAAACAATGTGGTTGCTGTATTCGATGATGAACGGGGTGGCCACCATCGAGAGCACCATGCTCGCCAGAATCGGATCGATCAATGCTTGTGGCATCGGAATGCTCTTTTGTGCAAGGGCGAGCAGCACGAACCCGAATTCACCCGCTTGCGCCAGGTACAGTCCGGTGCGCAGCGAGATACCGGCCGAAGCACCGAACAGACGTGCAAGCAGGGTCACCACGGCCGCCTTGAACAAGACGGGCAGGGTAACGAACAGGAGTACCAGCGGCCAGTATTCGAGCACCGACCGCCAGTCGAGCATCATGCCGATGCTGATAAAGAACAGACCCAGCAATATGTCGTGAAACGGGCGGATGTCGCTTTCCACCTGCTGTTTGAACTGGGTCTCGGAGATCAGCATCCCGGCCACGAACGCGCCCAGTGCCAGGCTCAATCCGGCAAGTTCAGTCAGCCAGGCCAGTCCCAGCGTGATCAGCAGCAGGTTGAGGACGAACAGCTCTTCGCTCTTGCGCCTGGCCACCAGGGTGAGCCACCAGCGCATGATATGCGGCCCACCAACCAGGAGCAGCGAAATCAACAGAGTCGCTTTCAGTGTCGCGATGAGCAAAGTGCCAGCGAGTTCCTCGCCGGGCGCGCCCAGCGCGGGGATCAATACCAGGAGCGGAACCACCGCCAGGTCCTGAAACAGCAACACACCGATGACTCGCTTGCCATGCTCCGATTCAATCTCGATGCGCTCTGCCATCAGCTTGACCACGATGGCCGTGCTGCTCATGGCCAAGGCCCCCGACAGCGCCAGGGCGGCCTGCCAGCCCATGCGCCATTGCGGCGGCAGCACCACGGCCAGGCCCGCGTAGACTGCGTAGGCGCCAATCATGGTCAACACAACTTGGAACAGACCCAGGCCAAAGACATGCCGGTGCATCGCACGGAGCTTTTGCAGATTGAATTCCAGGCCAATGAGAAACATCAGAAATACGACGCCAAACTCACCGAGGTGACGCACCCCATCGGAGTTCCTGGCCAGTGCCAGCGCGTTGGGTCCGATCACGATGCCAACGGCTAGGTAGCCCAGCATGGGCGGCAATTTGAGGTAACGGCACGCCACCACCCCCAGCACAGTCACCAGCAGATACAGTAGAGTGAGTTCGAGCGGGCTCATGGCCGCATACTATCAAGTCCGATCCCTACCCGTAAAATGCTGTGATGACTCGCCCACGCGTGCAGACGCCAACATCTCAGTCTGAACAAGTCCTTCGGTTGGCGCGGGAAACGCTCGACATCGAAGCTGCTGCGGTTCTGGGTTTGAAGGAACGCCTTGGCGCTGCCTTTGTAAGCGCGGTCGAAATGATGCTGCAGGTCAGTGGACGTGTGGTCGTGATCGGGATGGGCAAGAGCGGCCATATCGGGCGCAAGGTTGCGGCCACGCTGGCCTCGACAGGCACGCCGGCCATGTTTGTGCACGCAGCCGAAGCCAGTCATGGCGACCTTGGCATGATCAAGTCTTCGGATCTGGTCCTGGCCATCTCCAACAGCGGAGAGTCCGAAGAACTGACTGCGATCCTGCCGGTGCTCAAGCGTATGGGTGCGCCATTGATCGGCATGACCGGAAAGCCCGAGTCAACACTGGCCCGTTATGCCGACATCTTTCTTGATTGTGCGGTGGAGAAAGAGGCCTGCCCGCTGAATCTGGCACCGACCGCGAGCACGACCGCCCAGCTCGCCCTTGGCGACGCATTGGCGGTTGCATTGCTGGATGCGCGGGGGTTCGAGGCTGAGGACTTTGCAAGGTCGCATCCCGGTGGCGCGCTCGGGCGAAAATTGCTCACCCATGTCAGTGATGTCATGCGCTCGGGGGTTGCCGTCCCCATGGTTGGTCCCCGGGCGAGCTTCAGCGAATTGATGCGCGAAATGAGCAGCAAGGGGCTGGGGGCGGCAGCTGTCGTGGATGGGCATGGGCGCGTGCTTGGAATCTTTACCGATGGCGACTTGCGCCGTCTGGTCGAGAAGGGTGCCGACATGCGTCAGTTGACTGCTCAGCAGGTCATGCATCCCAAGCCTATTACGATCGAGGCTGACGCGCTGGCGGTAGAAGCCGCTGAATTGATGGAGCTTCGCCGCGTTACCAGTGTTTTGGTGCTGGATGCCTCGGGTGTGCTGTGCGGCGCGCTCAACAGCAACGACTTGATGCGTGCGAAAGTGATATGAGTCCGATTCTGACATTTTTGCCCGAATTGCTGCTCAGGGCGCAGGGCATTCGTGTGGCCTTCTTTGATGTTGATGGCGTGCTGACAGATGGTGGCTTGTATTTCACCGCGACGGGCGAGGCCATCAAGCGTTTTCACACTCTGGATGGTCACGGGCTGAAGCTGTTGCTGCGTGCCAACATTACGCCAGTGGTCATCAGCGGACGTGACTCCGAGCCGCTTCGCTTGCGCCTGGCCGCTCTGGGCATCGAGCACCGTTACTGCGGCGTAGAAGACAAACTCGCTGTCGCCCTGCAAGTGTTGCAGACGCTCGGTCTGGATTGGCGCCAAAGCGCGGCCATCGGCGACGATTGGCCCGATCTGGCGATCCTGCGTCGCTGCGCATTGGCCAGCGCACCGGCCAATGCGCACCCGGAAGTCAGGGCAGTGGCGCACTACGTGACCACGGCTTCGGGTGGGCAGGGCGCGGTCCGTGAGTTGTGTGACTTGCTATTGATCGCCTCCGGTCGCTATGGCGCTTTGCTAGAGGAGAGTTCAAGGTGATTGGGCTATTGCGTCTCGTATGGGAGCGGTTGTCGCTGTACCTTCCGGTTGCGCTCATGGGCTTGTTGGCCCTGGGAACGTACTGGTTGGTGCGCAGCACTCCGCAATGGCTGCCACCGGCCCATCCATTGCCGCTGCGGCATGAGCCGGACTATTTCATGCGCGGGTTTTCGGTCAAGACATTTGATCCGGCAGGGCGCCTCAAAAGCGAGGTACTGGGCGCCGACGCGCGTCACTATCCGGACACCGACACCCTGGAAGTTGACGCTGTGCGAATGCGTTCTGTTGATCAGGATGGTCGGGTAACGCTCGCCAGCGCCAGGCGCGCTGTGGCCAAAGGCGACGCTTCCGAAGTGCAATTGTTTGGTGACGCCCGCGTAGTGCGGGCGTCGACGCCGGATCAGGATATCGAGTCGCCGACCCGAATCGAATTTCGGGGTGAATTCTTGCATGCATTCATGGCCACCGAACGGGTTACTTCGGATCGTCCGGTGGCGCTGATTCACGGCCACGATCAGTTCACGGCCGACGCGCTGGATTTTGACAACCTTGCTCGTGTCGTGTTGCTAAAGGGTCGGGTCAAGGCAACACTGAGACCACACGGCGACCAATCGTACCAATAGCTTCCCGGCACATGGACAAACTCCTGTTTATCACGGGCGCATCCAGCGGCCTGGGGCGGGCTTTGGCTTGGCGCTTCTATCGGGCCGGCTATTCGCTGGCCTTGGTGGCGCGTCGCGCCGAAGAGATTGAATCGTGGGCTAGAGCTCGACAATTAAGCGTGGGGCGCTATGTTATTTATAGTGCCGACGTTTCGCAGATGGATGCCGCCGTGGCTGCGGGACAGGCTTGCTTGGCGCAACAGGGGGTTCCTGACGTGGTTATTGCCTGCGCCGGAATCAGTGTCGGCGTAGATTCCAGGCAACGTGCCGACCTCGACGTAATTGCCCGTACCTATGCGATCAACAATCTTGGTACGGCCGCAACGTTTCACCCATTTCTGGAATCAATGATCGAGCGCGGTTCCGGGCGCGTCGTTGGTATTAGCAGTGTCAACGCCATTCGAGGGTTTGCCGGTCACGGTGCGAACTGTCCGAGCAAGGCCGCCATGACCAGTTATTGTGAATGTCTTCGCGCGGAGCTGCGTGGCACGGGGGTACGGGTAGTGACGTTGTGTCCAGGGTACATCGATACTCCCTTGACGCGCAAGAACACGTATTCAATGCCGTTTCTGATGGATGCCGAAGATTTTGCGGAATCAGCGTTCAGGGCGATCGAACGCGGCACCAGCTATTGCGTGATTCCCTGGCAGATGGGAATCGTTGCCAAAGTGCTGCGACTGCTACCGAACTGGTTGTTTGACAGGGTCTTTGCCGGGCGACCCAGAAAACCGCGCAACCCCCCGGCTTGATTCGCTTGTTGCCCGGCGCAATGGCCTGCCAGAACAAAAAAGGGTCCGTCAGGACCCTTTTGCGTGATTGCCTGGCAATTTGCCAGTCGCGATATCAGTAGCTGCTACGGCCACCGCCATAACCGCCACCACCACTGCGACTACCACCGCCAGCACCACCGCCGTAGCCGCCACCGCTGCCACCACCGCCATAGCCACCGCCGCTGCGGCCACCGCCAGCGCCACCACCAAAGCCGCCGCCACCTGTGCGCGGGGGGCGTGGTTCCATCGGACGAGCTTCATTGACCACGAGGCCGCGGCCACCGTATTGCTGGCCATTCATGCCATTGATAGCAGCTTGCGCCTCGGCGTCGCTGCCCATTTCAACAAAGCCAAAGCCCTTGGAGCGACCTGTGTCACGTTCCATCATGACCTTGGCGCTGGTGACCGTACCGTGCGCGGCAAAAGCTTGCTGCAGGTCTTCATCACGGAAAGTGTAGGGCAGGTTGCCCACATAAAGTTTGTTGCCCATAAAAGGACTCCTCAAAATGACTCAAAACGCGATGGAGTCCAAAACCGCCATTAACCCGCAATCAACAAACCAATGTAGACTTAAAGCAGATGCGAAACTGACTAAACACCGCAAACTTGCATAGCCGATTCCCGACATGCCCGGACATTATGCGTCAAGTCTCATAACTTTACAATTATTTTGATGAATATTTGGCGACCCGTATTTTTCCGCCGGATTTACCAATTTGCTTCACGTTCCGGGGTCGCGCTGATTTTGTGGATGGAAAGATCAGCACCGTCAAATTCTTCTTCCTGGCTCAAACGCAAGCCCATGCTAACCTTGAGCACACCATAGACCAGCAACCCGCTGGCGAGCGCCCAACTCACACCAAGGGCGGTGCCGGCAAGCTGAGCGCCCAGGCTGACACCGCCCAATCCGCCGAAGGACTTGCTCCCAAAAATTCCGGCCGCCACGCCACCCCAAGTCCCGCACAGTCCGTGCAACGGCCATACGCCCAATACGTCGTCGATCTTCCATCGATTTTGTGTCAGCGTGAACATCGAGACAAAGACAGCCCCGGCCACCGCGCCAACGATCAAGGCTCCCAGCGGATGCATCAGGTCGGAACCGGCACACACTGCGACCAGTCCGGCCAGGGGGCCGTTGTGCACAAAACCCGGGTCATTCTTGCCCACGATCAGCGCGGCCAGGGTGCCCCCGACCATCGCCAGCAAGGAATTCACGGCAACCAGCCCCGATATCTTGTCCAGCGTCTGGGCGCTCATCACGTTGAAGCCAAACCAGCCCACCGTGAGGATCCACGCCCCGAGCGCCAAAAAGGGGATGCTGCTTGGCGGGTGCGCGGAAATGCCACCATCCTTCCGGTAGCGGTTGGCGCGCGCTCCGAGCAACACGACCGCGGGCAGGGCAATCCAGCCACCTACTGCATGCACCACGATGCTGCCGGCGAAGTCGTGAAACTCTTCTCCCGTTAGTTGCTTGATCCACGCCTGCACGCCAAAGTGTTGGTTCCAGACCACGCCTTCGAACACTGGATAGATCACTCCAACGATGACCGCGGTGGCAATCAGCTGCGGCCAGAACTTTGCGCGTTCTGCAATTCCGCCAGAGATGATGGCAGGAATGGCAGCGGCAAAGGTCAGGAGAAAGAAGAACCGGACCAGCTCATAACCACTCTTCATGGCCAACTGCTCGGCGCCGACGAAAAAACTGGTGCCATAGGCCACGCTATACCCGACGATGAAATAAACCACGGTCGAAACCGAAAAGTCCACCAATATCTTGACGAGCGCATTCACCTGGTTCTTGCGACGCACCGTGCCGAGCTCCAGAAAGGCGAAACCCGCGTGCATCGCCAGCACCATGACGGCGCCGAGAAGGATGAACAGGGCGTCCGCGCCCTGTCTTAGTGCGTCCATGAGAACCTCTCTAGATGAAATGCGTTGAACTGGTGCGTCAAAGGGAAAACCAAGGCGCGCGCACCAAAGCAAAGCAAAAAGTGAGCCAGAATGACCGAAATCGTGCTTCGCGCTTAGCACGACCTCGGCGGCGTTGATCCGGCTCGATTCTCAGCGGCACGCAGCGGGAGCCAATGCAGGGGCGACTTGCACTTATACTAAACCCAAGCGCCGATTTGATCCAGGATTGCGGGCGCCGAAACCAGGGAGTTTCGAAATGCAGCTAAATACGGCCCCACCATGCGAACAACTCAACCGCCGTCCGCGCGGTGGGTAAGCCGTCGCCAATCCCATGAAAGTCACCCCACAGTCGATGCACTTTCCCGCCGCTTTGCCTTTGCAAAGCGGTAAGACGATTCGCGGCTATTCGTTGAGCTACGAAACCTACGGCACGCTCGATGCGCAGCGCGCCAACGCGGTGCTGATCTGCCACGCGCTCAACGCTTCGCATCATGTGGCAGGGACCTACGAGGGTCAGGCCAAATCAGAGGGTTGGTGGGACAACATGGTCGGCCCGGGCAAGGCACTCGATACCAACCGCTTCTTCGTGATTGGCGTCAACAATCTTGGTTCGTGCTTCGGTTCTACCGGCCCGATGCACGTCAATCCGGAAACCGGCAGGGTTTACGGCGCGGATTTCCCGGTGGTAACAGTCGAGGACTGGGTCCACTCGCAGGCCCGCTTGCTCGACGCGCTGGGCATTGAGACGCTCGCGGCGGTGATGGGGGGCTCGCTCGGCGGCATGCAGGCCTTGAGCTGGGCGCTGCAGTACCCGCAGCGCGTGCGTCACGCCGTGGTGGTGGCCAGTGCGCCCAACCTGACGGCCGAGAACATCGCGTTTAACGAGGTCGCTCGGCGCGCCATCGTGACGGATCCCGATTTCCACGGCGGCTACTATTACCAGCATGGCACGGTGCCCAAGCGTGGGTTGCGCATCGCCCGCATGATCGGGCATATCACGTACCTCAGCGATGATGTCATGAATGAAAAGTTTGGACGCCAGTTGCGCGAAGCGGTAGGCCGGGAAGAAGTCGAGGGCTTTCTTTTCAGCACCCAGGACATCGAGTTCCAGATCGAGAGTTATCTGCGCCATCAGGGCGACAAGTTCGCCGAATACTTCGACGCCAATACCTACCTTCTGATCACCCGGGCGCTGGACTACTTTGATCCGGCGCGCGACTTTGCCGGCGATCTCAGCCTGGCGCTGGCGCGGGCGACCTGCAAATTCCTGCTCGTGAGCTTCAGCACCGACTGGCGTTTTTCACCCAAGCGCAGCCGCGAAATTGTCAAGGCGTTGCTCGTGAACCGGCGCGATGTCAGCTACGCCGAGATCGATGCGCCACATGGACACGATGCATTTTTGCTCGATGACGACCGTTATACGGGCGTTATCCGCTCCTATTTCGATAGCATGTTGACCGTCTCGACGATCTCCCAGGCTCGTCGGCCCGCCCCATCATGAGCGATCTGGCCACCATGCAAGCCATGGCGCGTCTGGTGCCGCCGGGCTCACGCGTGCTCGATCTGGGCTGTGGCGACGGCGCCATGCTGGCGCATTTGCAGCAAACGCGTGGCTGCCGCGGCTACGGTATTGAGATCGACGACGCCAACGTGCTCGCCTGTGTCAGGCGTGGCGTGAATGTGATCCAGCTCAACCTCGACGAGGGGCTGTCCCTGTTTGAAGACGCTTCGTTTGACGTGGTGCTGCAAATAGACACGCTGCAACACCTGCGCAACGCCCAGGTGATGCTGGTCGAGACCGTGCGCGTCGGGCGCATCGGCGTGGTCGCTTTCCCCAATTTCGCCCACTGGCCCAATCGCCTGAGTGTGCTGCGCGGGCGCATGCCGGTCACCCGGCGCCTGCCCTACCAGTGGTACGACACACCCAACATTCGCGTTGGCACGCACGCCGACCTGGCGATTCTTGCTGCACGCAGTGGGTTGCGCGTGCTCGACAGTTTTGGGGTTCAGGATGGTCGAACGGTTCGCTTTTTGCCCAATCTCATGGCCGGCACGTCCGTCTACACGCTGTCGCGCTAGCGGGTGTTGACTTCGCTGGCAACGTCGGCGAGGAAGTCCGCACTGTCAAGCGCGCCCATCGACTGCTCGGCGGGCGCGCCAGCTGAATAAAGGTCCTTGAATGTCGCCACAATTTCTGCCAGCGGGACGTCGTTAAAGGTGCCACGTTGCCTGACGTATTCCATGTGCCTGTGTCCCGCGCGGTCAAATGGATGGTAGATCGAGTCGTTGCAACCATCGAACTCCAGCGGCAGCAGTCCGAACTTCTCGCACAGGGCAAGGTTGAAGGCTGGTGTGGCCTTGCGCCAGGCCCCGTTGAGCCAGATATCGGTGTAGCCGTGCCAGGCAAAAATATCGGTCTTCATGGCCTGGCGCATGCGCTCGGTAGAAAGATGATTGCGCACATCGGCGAAACCCAGACGCGCCGGAATGCCTGCGCCGCGGCATAACGCGGCAAGCAGCGAGGCCTTGGTAACACACCAACCGTAGCCGGTGGCCAGCGCGCTGCTCGCGCGCATGCCTTGTGGCGACAAATCGATGCGGTAGGGGTCGTAACGAATGTGGTCCCGCACGGCGTAGAACAGCGCCACGGCGCGCTGTTGATCGGTTGCGCCCTTGCCCTGTTCCTGTGCAAAGGCCTTGACTGCGGGATGATCGCTATCAATCAGGGCTGTAGGCTGTAGCGTGTCCGGGTCGTGCAGTGTCGGTTTCATGGCGGTCCCATGGTTCAGGTTCGGTTGATTCTATCGACGCCGGGCACGGCTGTTGGGGCAGGCTGTGTTGCTTGTCGTGTTGCTACACTGCCTTGAATCATGACGCGTTACGTACTCTATGGCATGCCCGGTTCGCTCTATACCGGCAAAGTGCGAGCCTACTTGCGCAAGCAAGATCTGCAAGTTGAAGAGCGTACTGCGGGCGACCCGCGTTTTCGCGCCGAGGTCATCCCGGTTATTGGGCGCTGGATCATTCCGGTGCTGCAATCGCCACAAGGGAAACTGGTGCAGGACGGGGCCGACATCATCGACTTTATTGAGCATCAGGGGCAAGCCCGGCTATCGGCCTATCCAGGCACACCACTGCACCGGGTTGTTTCGCACATTTTCGAACTGTTCGGCGGCGAAGGGCTATTGCGTGCGGCGATGCATTACCGCTGGAATTTTGACGACACCAACCTTGAATTCCTGCGTGACGATTTTGGCGCCGCGCTGGCCTTGCCCGGAGCCTCGGCACAAGACAGAGCCGCTGTCTTCGAGAAATCCAGCGCCGCCATGCGCAAGGCGACGATGGCTTTCGGTGTGACGCCGTCCACGGCGCCCCTGGTCGAGGCCAGCTATCTTGATTTCCTGGCCAGATTCAACGCGCACCTCGCGGACTCGCCCTACCTGTTGGGCGGCCGGCCCTCGCTTGGCGACTATGCGTTGATCGCACCGCTGTTCGCGCACCTCGGCCGCGACCCCTATCCCGCCCTTTTGATGAAGCAACGTGCCCCCAGGGTTTGGCGTTGGGTTGAACGCATGAATAGCTCCGAACAGGGTGCTGGTGAATATCACGATCCTGGCGAAGACCTCTTTCAGGATGATGCGTTGCCCGAGACGCTCCTGCCCATGCTGCGGTTTGTGGCCGAGGACTATCTGAAAGAAATCCAGGCCCATGTTGCGTTCGCCAACGGATGGCTGAGAGCGCGCCCGCAAATGCCCGCTGGCAGCAACGGACTGGACAAGCCTGGTGCGCGCGCGATCGGTATGGCTGCCTTCGAGTGGCGGGGGGCGACCATCAACTCAGTCGTCATGCCTTACCGGTTCTATCTGTTGCAGCGCGTGCAGGACGCGTTTGCCGCGCTGCGTCCGGCGCCACAAGCGCGTGTTCGGGCTGCGTTGGCGGGAGTTGGTCTGGCCGCACTGCTTGATCTCAAGACGCTGCGCCGCGTCGAGCGGCGCGGGCATCTGGAGGTCTGGGGCGCCCCCATGCCGCCCGGATGAACCCGTATCGCTATCGAAAAAGGAGCGCGCTACGACCGTGCATAAACGTCTACGGCCTCATTCCATGAATATTTTGTCGTATTGGACGGACATTGACCGGAGAGCCTAGCATGCCTAAATTCGCTGCCAACCTGTCCATGCTCTACCCCGAGCTTGATTTTCTTGATCGCTTCGAGGCTGCCGCGCGCGATGGCTTCAAGGCCGTGGAGTATCTGTTCCCGTACGCCTTTGAGGCGTGGCAGATCGCCGCTTGCCTCAAGACTCACGGCTTGCAACAGGTGTTGTTTAATGCCCCCCCTGGTGACTGGGACGCCGGTGAGCGCGGCCTGACTTGCCTGCCTGATCGACAGGCAGAGTTCCGCATCGGTGTCGGCAAAGCTCTTGAATACGCTGCTGTACTCGATTGCCCGCGCATTCACTTGATGGCCGGATTGGTGAGCGCTGGCAGCGAGCGCGAGTCGCTGCGTCGGACTTATGTCGAGAACCTGCGTTGGGCCGCGCTGGCTGCGGCCCGGATCGGGGTTGACGTGTTGATCGAGCCGATCAATCGGCGCGACATGCCAGGTTTTTTCCTGAATCGTCAGGACCAGGCGCATGCCTTCGTTTCCGAGGTGGCCTTGTCCAATCTGAAAGTGCAGATGGACCTGTACCACTGTCAGATCGTCGAAGGCGACGTGGCCATGAAGCTGCGCCAGTACCTGCCTGGTGGGCAAGTCGGGCACATCCAGATTGCCGGTGTGCCGCAGCGCCACGAGCCTGACCTCGGCGAGCTCAACTACGCTTACCTGCTTGCGGTCATCGACGAATTGGGTTACGACGGCTGGGTCGGTTGCGAGTACCGACCGGCTAGAGGGAGGCAGTCTGGTGGCACTTCGGCCGGATTGGGCTGGCTCAAACCCTGGTCGTGATCAAAGACCTCAGCGCGTCACGTAACCCATCGATTGCGGTAACCACAACACGATTTGGGGAAAGACGGTCAGCAGCAGCAGCGCCACGACCAGCAATGCTGTGAATGGCCAGCCTTCGCGCATGACGTCCTTGAGCGGTATGCCGGTCAGTGCCGTGGTTACGAACAGCAGCATGCCAAAGGGCGGCGTTACCAGCCCGATCATCATGTTGACGACCACGACGACGCCGAAGTGAACCAGATCGATACCCAGCAGCTTGGCCGTTGGAATCAACATCGGGACAAACACCAGCAACATGACCGAGACGTCCAGAAAGCAACCCAGGACCAGGAACACCGCGTTGACCAGCAGCAGGAACTGCAGTTGATTCAACCCCAGACCACCAACCCACAGAGCCAACTGCGTGGGCACGCCCTCAGCGGTAAAGGCGTAGTTCAGCAGGTAGGATGAGGCGATGATCATGGTGATGACTGCGCTGGCGCGCAGCGTCTCCAGCGTCACCGCGAACAAGGCCTTGCACGAGAAAGCGCGATAAATGCCACCGGCCAGAACGAGTGCATGCAATGCCGCCACAGCCGCCGCCTCCGTCGGCGTGAAGGCGCCGGAGTAGATTCCGGTCAGCAGGACCAGTGGTAACGACAGCGGCAACAGCCCGCGCAGGACAACGCCGCGCAATTCCCGCCTCGGCACCGGGTCGTCCCTTGGCATGTCCCGACGCTTGGCGATGAGGTGCACGCCCAGCATCAGCAGGGCGGCCATCAGCAGACCGGGAATCACACCACCGAGGAACAGCGCTCCGACAGAGCTACCCGAAACCAGGGCATAGATGACCATCGGGATGGAGGGTGGAATGATCGGGCCGATGGTGGCGCCAGCGACCACCACGGCGCCGGCAAATCCGGGTGAGTATTGCGGCTTCTTGAGCATCTGCCTGATCGATACCAATCCTGGCCCCGCGGCGTCGGCGATCGCGCTGCCACTCATGCCCGAAAAAATCACACTCACGACGATGTTGACCTGGGCCAGACCGCCGCGCATGTGCCCGACCGCGACGCGAGAGAGTTCGAACAGGCGCTCGCTGATGGCGCCTGCGTTCATCAGATTGGCGGCAAACACAAACAGTGGCACGGCCAGCAACACGTAGCCGTTATACAGACCGTTGAGAATTTGCTCGGCGGCCAAGCCAAGATCTTGCCCCTTCACGATCAGATAGGCGACGCCCGCTGCCAGCATGGCAAAAGCGAGCGGCGTACGCAATGTCATGCCCGCGAATAGGACCAGCAGGAGTGTGGTCAGGGCAAGGCTCACAAGTGGTTTTGCCAGTTGCGCCCCAACAGACGGTAAATGCGCCACGTGTAGCGCGCACAAAGCGCGACCAGCAGCAGGGCAAACGGCGCAAAAACCCAATTGAAAGGCAATCCCAGGACCGGCGTTGACTCGCGGCGCATGAATCCGATGTAGTCGACGGTACCAGGCAAACCCCAGGCTGCCAGCCCACCGACGAGCGCGCATGCGATCAGGGACATCGCACGTTGCACCGGGGCACTGGCCTGTTGGTACAAGAGGTCAAAGGCCACGTTGTCCCGGTCCCGGCAGACCAGCGCGGCACCCCATAGCGTGGCCCACAAATACAAGATCACCGCTGCCTCATCGGTCCAAGTCAGAGGCGAATTGAACACCAGGCGCGCGGTGACCTGCACCACAAAAACCAGAAACAGCAGGGCGAACAGCAGAACCCCTACCGCGTTGGCTACCGTTGCCATCACTCGCAGTGTGGAGTTGGCGACGGTGCGCAGTCGGTGCATGGGCGCGCTACTTGGTCGCGTTGATCCGCGCAAGCAGGTCCTTTGGCCAGGCCTTGGCAAAGTCAGACCGAAGGTAGGCCGATTGCACCGAATCGCGGAACGCGCCGATATCGGGCATGGTGACCTGCAATCCCTGGCCTTTGAAATAGGCCACCAGTTGCTTTTCGTCGGCAAGTCGGTGTTCGTTGTTGTAGCGTGCCGCCGCTTGCGCCGCGTTCTTGAGTTGCTCCTTTTGCATGGAGCTGAGATTGGCCCAAAATCTGTTGGAAACGGCGATAAAGAGCACGTCCACCAGATGACTGGTCAGCGTGATCTGTCTGGTGACTTCGTAAAACTTGGCACTCTTGACTGTTGGTAGTGGATTGTCCTGTGCGTCGATGGTGCCGGTGCGAAGGCCCAAGTAGACTTCGCCAAAGGCCAGCGGCGTGGGCGTGGCACCCAGCGCTTGGCCCAGGAACAGCCATTCCTTGCTTGCGGGCATGCGCAGCTTGATGCCTTTGAGGTCAGCCGGAGTTCTGACATCGCGTGGTTCGCGCAGATTGAGTTGGCGCGTGCCGTAGTAGAGCGGCGCCAGCACGGTGAGGTTCATCATTTCGCTCACGCGAGCGAACAGTTCGTCCCCGATCGGACCGTTAAATACGCTCATCAAATGTGCCGGATCCCGGATCACGTAACCGGCGGTAAAGATCGAAAACTCCGGCACCAGCTTGGCCATGTCAAAGGCCGACAAAGTGCTCATTTCCAGGTTGCCACGCGCCATCGCGACCGGTTCGGCGCCCTGTTTGAACAGGGAAGCGTTCAGGTTGATCTGCACGTCGAATTGCCCCGCACTGGTGCGCTCGAGCTGCTCTTTCATGACTGTCCACATCCGGGCGTGCCAGTCGTCGGCAACAGCGGCGGTGGAGATACGCAGCAACTGGCGCGCCTGCGCCCATGCGTTGCGCGCGCTGATGCATAGGGCGCCTGCCAGCGTCAGCCAAGTGCGTCGGCGCAGAGGCTTCGAGGTGCTTGCGGGAAAGGTCGAGAAAGTCATGATCGGGGCGCTGGTTGACTGGTAATCCTATATCAATCGTGGCATGATAATCGGCCACCCTGGACCCATCTGTTATGAACACTGCAAGCACGCTCTCCACTTTCGTCGCTGTCGACGGCGATAACCTGGCGGTTCAGGACTGGCCTGTGGCGAATGCAGAGTCCGTGCGTGGGGTGGTGCTCGTGGTGCATGGTCTGGGCGAGCACGCCGGTCGCTACGACCACGTGGCGCGGCGACTCAATGAATGGGGCTTTTCGGTGCGCGGCTACGACCAGTACGGCCACGGAGAGTCCGGCGGCGCTCGCGGGGGCCTGCCCACTGCCACGCGCCTGCTCGACGACCTCGCCGATCTGGTCGATAGCACGCGTGTGCGCATGGCTGCGCGCACACCGCTGATTTTGTTGGGACACAGCATGGGTGGATTGGTCGCGGGGCGCTTTGTGTCATTGGGCCTGCGCCCGGTGGATGCGCTGGTGATGTCGTCGCCCGCGCTCGATCCCGGACTCAACCTGGTGCAAAAAGCGCTGCTCGCCGTGCTGCCAAAAATTGCGCCCAATCTGCGTGTTGGCAATGGGCTGAACGCTGCACTGATATCGCATGACCCGGCCGTCGTTGCCGCCTACCAAGCCGACAAGCTCGTGCATGACCGCATTTCGGGTCGGCTCGCACGCTTCATTGCCGACGAGGGCCCGGCGACCGTCGCTCTTGCACCAGGGTGGAAGGTGCCGACCCTGTTGATGTACGCGGGGGCCGACAAACTGGTCAACCCGGCGGGCAGTCGGGCTTTCGCTGCGGCAGCGCCGCAGCAGCTTGTCAGCAGCCGATGCTTTGAGCATCTCTACCATGAAATATTTAACGAAGCCGACGCCGAGCCGGTGTTTGCAGAGTTGAAGAAATGGCTTGACCAGCGCTTCTAGACCTTGCCGCACAGATCTCTAGCTCGGTTCCCAACTCGAAACCGGATGTTGGATGTTGTATTTATAGCTTTTCAGTTTCGCCGGCTCGCGGTTGCCATTTCATCAGATGCTTTTCAATGCGCCCGACCACTTCGTCGAGCACGAGGGCGAACCCAGTAAGAACCAGAATGCCCGCCATCACAGTGTTGATGTCGAAGCTGCCTTCGGCCTGCAGAATGAGGTAGCCAACGCCCTGACTTGAGCCCAGGTATTCGCCCACAACCGCGCCGACAAAGGCCAGGCCGACGGACGTATGCAGCGAGCTGAAAACCCAGCTGGTGGCGCTGGGCAGGTAGACCTGACGCAGCAACTGGCGTTGGCTCGCACCGAGCATGCGTGCGTTGGCCAGCACCACCGGACTCACTTCCTTCACGCCCTGATAGACGTTGAAGAACACAATGAAGAAGACAAGGGTCACCCCGAGGGCGACCTTGGAGCCCATTCCAAGTCCAAACCAGACCGAAAAGATGGGCGCCAGGATGATTCGCGGCATCGCGTTAAAGGCTTTGATGTAGGGCTCTAGCATCGCTGAAGCCATCGGCGCCAGTGCCAGCCACAGGCCGCCGATCAAACCCAGCACGGAGCCCACCGCAAACGCCGCGAGCGTCTCGGTCAGCGTCACCACCAAATGTTGGTATATATCGCGGTCACCAACAAACCAGGCCCAGACGCGGTCAAGAATCTTGAGAGGTTCGCCAAAGAAGAATGCTGCCTGGCGATCGTCGGCAAACATCATTGGCGGCACCCATCCCGGTACTGTCATCACATGCCAAAACAGGAACAGCGCTGCCAGCAGGCCGAGTTGCCAGAACCAAAGCGTGTGCGTCCGCGGCCGAATCAAATTCCACATAAGAAGACCCCAGTTCTTGTCATCGCCGCGGCCATTCGGACGGGATCCTCACGGCATCGGGAAACCACGTGAATTTCGCGGTCATGCGGCTTGCAGTTGTTGTTGGTAGCCCTTGAGCACCTCGTCGCGCAATACCGACCAAATGGCTTGGTGCAGTGCAACGAAGCGAGGCGTCATCTTGACCTCGGCGACGTCGCGCGGACGCGCAATGTCGATCACAAATTCGCCGATCGGGTGGCTGCCCGGCCCGGCGCTGAGAACCACGACCCGATCACTCAGGGCGATCGCTTCGTCAAGATCGTGCGTGATGAACAGGACAGCCTTCTTGCGGGCGGCCCAAAGCCCGAGCAATTCGTTTTCCATCAGTTGACGGGTTTGAATATCGAGCGCCGAAAACGGCTCGTCCATCAAAATGATGTCAGGGTCCAGGACGAGGGTTTGCGCCAGGCTCACGCGCTTTCGCATGCCGCCCGAGAGTTGATGCGGGTAACGGTCCCCAAAACCGCTGAGCCCGACGCGGCGCAACCAGTCCTCGGCGCGTGCGCGTGAATCGCTCACCGATGCGCCATGAAACTCCAGCCCTGCCATCACGTTGCCCAAGGCGGTGCGCCACGGCATCAGGCTGTCGGCCTGAAACATGTAACCGGCGCGGCGGTTGAGGCCGGCAAGCGGTTCGCCGAAAACCTTCACCGTACCGACGCTGGGCGCCAGCAAGCCGGCGCCAACGTTGAGCAGCGTGCTTTTGCCACAGCCGGTTGGCCCCACAACACTGACGAATTCGCCTGGGCCGACACTCAGGGTCACGTCCTGCACGGCGGTGTATCGCTGGTCGGGCGAGTGTTTGTTGACGAAGGTGCAGGTCACTGCCCGCAGATCAAGCGCCGCAGTCATCAAGGGGCCTACCCTTTGGGGTATTTGGCGTTTGCCTTCTTGACAAAGTCGTTGGTGTAGACGGCGGCCAAGTCGAGCTTGGTCGCGGCCAGTTTGGCATCGACGCTGGCCAGTGCCTTGAAGGCTGTCTGCGGACCCTTCTCTGGGATCACGCCATCTGGTGAAAGCGCGCCCTTGGCCGCAAGAAACGCATCAATATAGACCGCCCGGTCGCCCATCAGGAACCCCTCGGGTACCACTTTGATGATGTCGGCAGGCCCTGCGGCGCGAATCCATTTGTCGGCACGCACGATAGCGTTGGTCAGCGCCTGCGTGACAGCCGGGTGCTTGTCGATGAACGTCTGCATCGCATAAAGGCAGCCCGCCGGCATCGGGCCGCCGAAGACTTTTTCGGATTCCGCCAGCACCCGCGTATCGGAGACAATTTTGAGGTCGCCCGATCGCTGTAACAGGGTGATGACCGGGTCCAGATTGCTGATCGCGTCAATCTGCCCGGCACGCATGGCCGCCACCGCGCCATTGCCCGCGCCGACGCCGATCACGCTGACATCACTGGGCTTGAGCCCCGCTTTGGCCAATACGAAATTTAGCATCACGTTGGTCGAGCTGCCGGGCGCTGTGACGCCAACCTTCTTCCCTTTGAGATCGGCAAGGGTTTTGAACCCGGCCATGGTTTTGGGGTTGATGCCAAGCACGATCTGCGGCGCCGCACCCTGCAGCACAAAAGCGCGCATATGCTGGCCCTTGAACTGCATGTTGACCGTGTGCTCAAAGGCACCGGAGACAACATCTGCACTGCCGCCGACGACCGCTTGCAGCGCGCGCGAACCACCGGCGAAGTCAACGATGGTCACCTCCAGACCCTCGGCCTTGAAGTAACCCAGTTGTTCGGCCACCGTGAGAGGAAGATAATAGAGCAGGTTTTTGCCACCTACCGCGATCGTGACTTTGGTTGTCTCCAGTGCCTGGGCGATACTCCAACCCGGTGCGGTGAGCGTCAGCAGGGCGCTTGCAAGCAGAGGTCGTCTTTGCATGATTCCTTCTCCTAAATGCCTAGGGTAAGCCAACTTGCGGGGGCAAGATGGTCATGATCATCATACTGCGCGCCGCTGCAAGGTCGCCAACCACAGCAGCGCTGCGCCAATCAGGGTGACCGGCAATAGGGAGCCGTAATTCAGCAACTTCCAGCCGCTGGTTGTCACCAGCACGCCGGATGAAAACGAACTTACGGCCAGCGTTGCAAAGACCAGAAAATTGAGTGCTCCCTGTGCCTTGTCCTTTTCATCCGGTGCATAGGTTTGCAGCGCCAACGTCGTGCTGCCGGTAAACAGGAAGTTCCAGCCCACACCGAGCAGGAACAGTGCCGGTAGAAATTGTTCCAGTTGCACGCCGGAGAGGGCAATCACGATGCAAGCCGCATTGAGCGCCAGCCCCAAGCCCATGATGGGCAGCGTGCCAAAGCGTTTGATCAGATGGCCGGTGAAAAATCCCGGCGCGAACATGCCGATCACATGCCACTGCAACACCAATGCAGCATCCGAAAAAGCCAGGCCATGTTGCTGCATGGCCAGAGGCGTGGCCGCCATCAGCAGGTTCATGACCCCGTAGCCCAGTGCGCCAGTGGCCGCCGCCACCATGAACGTCGGCTGCTTCATGATCTGCGAGAGCGCCCTGCCGTGGGCAAGGGACTGCCTTACCGGGAGCGGCGGGAATTCAATGAATGAGAGCACGACCATGGCCAGCAGTGCAACCCCGCTCAAAGCCAGATAGGCGCCGGCGAACGGGACAGGCATGAGGGCGCGCGTTTGTTGCGCCAGATTCGGCCCAATCACGGCACCAATCAGCCCCCCGGCGAGCACCAGGGACACTGCCTTTTCGCGCCACGCCGGTGTGGTCAGCTCTGCGGCGGCAAACCGGTACAGGTTGGCATTGGCGCTGTAATAGCCGGCGATCAAAGTGGCGCTGCAAAGCAGCCAGAAATTCTTGCTCAGTGCGGCCCAGGCGCAGAGCAGGCACGATAGCAGCGCCACCAGCAGGCCGAGTTGAAACGAAGCCTTGCGGCCAAAGCCCGCTTGTGTTTTGGCCACCAGCCCGGTTGACAGGGCACCGCCGACCACATAGGCCATAACCGGCAGCGTGGCCATCCAGAGCAGCGGCGCCAAACTCAATCCGACCAGGCCATTGATCGCAATAAAGGTGACGTTGTTGGTCAGGAACAGGCCCTGACAAAGGGTCAGCAGCCAGAGGTTTCGGTTCATGGTGGTGGTTGATTTGGCGCAGGTAGTGCTCTGCATTTTCGCTGTAAACTCAAGCTCGATGTTTCTATAGGTTCGTCACAGTGGGCGCTGCACGGCAATCGATGTCGGCGCCGTGAACTTGCAGCAGCATCCTATTAGCTCGTTCACTTCCACGCCATGATGAATTCGATATCCACCGGTTCCGCGCCGCCGCCCTCGGCATCAGACATTGCGCCGCCGCTGGAGTTGGTCTGCCCCGCGGGAAGCCTGCCCGCACTCAAGGCCGCAGTTGACAACGGCGCCGACTGTGTTTACCTGGGTTTTCGTGACGCCACCAACGCGCGCAATTTCGCGGGGCTCAATTTCGATGAGGCCGCTGTCAACACCGGCATCCGTTACGCCCATGAGCGTGGACGCAAGGTTTTTGTAGCACTCAATACCTATCCGCAAGCCTCCAGCCCCGAGGTCTGGCGAAGCGCGGTGGATCGAGCCGCCCAGAGCGGCGTCGATGCCGTCATTCTGGCCGACCCCGGCCTGATGGCTTATGCTGTAAACCATCATCCGGATTTGCGTCTGCATCTTTCGGTGCAGGGTTCGGCGACCAATTACGAGGCGCTGAACTTTTACCACCAACATTTCGGCATCGCTCGGGCGGTCTTGCCACGAGTTCTTTCCTTGACCCAGGTTGAGCAGGTACTTCAAAAGACACCGATCGAACTTGAAGTGTTCGGCTTCGGCAGCTTGTGTGTGATGGTTGAGGGACGATGCGCGCTCTCGAGCTACGTGACTGGTGAAGCGCCCAATACGAACGGCGTTTGCTCGCCGCCCAAGGCGGTGCGCTGGGTTGAGACAGCGCAGGGACGCGAGTCGCGCCTGAACGGCGTCTTGATTGACCGCTACGCCCAAGGCGAGAACGCCGGTTACCCGACGCTATGCAAGGGGCGCTTTGACGTGGGCGATGAGACCAACTATTACGCGATCGAAGAGCCCACCAGTTTGAACACACTGGCACTGCTGCCGCAGTTGATGAAGATGGGAATTCGCGCAATCAAGATTGAAGGGCGCCAGCGTAGCCCGGCTTACGTGGCGCAGGTGACAAGGGTCTGGCGCGAGGCGATTGACAGCTGTCGTGACAACCCGCACCGTTATTCAGCCAAGCCGGCCTGGATGAGTGATCTCGACAAGGTTGCCGAAGGCCAGCAGCACACGCTGGGCGCTTATCACAGGCCGTGGAAATGAAACTCTCTCTGGGCCCGCTCCAGTACTACTGGCCTCGTGATACGGTGCTGCGTTTCTACGAGGCGGTCGCACAGACGCCGGTCGACATTGTTTATCTGGGCGAGACCGTTTGTTCGCGTCGACGCGAATTGAAGCTGGCTGACTGGTTGACCATCGCGGCCAGCCTGACCGAGGCCGGCAAGGAAGTGGTGCTGTCGACCCAGGTGCTGATCGAGTCGAACTCGGACGTCGCAACGATGCACAAGATCGCCGAGATGTCGATCAACGGTGACTTCATGGTCGAGGCCAATGACATGGGCGCGGTGCACTGCCTTGAGGGCAAGGTTCCGTTTGTCGCCGGTGCCCATCTCAATATCTACAATCTGCCAACCCTGCAGTGGATGGCGGCACTCGGTGTCAGGCGCTGGGTGATACCGCTGGAAATGGGGCGCGACGATCTGAACGTATTGCAGCAAGATCGCCCAACTGGCCTCGAGACAGAAGTGTTCGCCTACGGCCGAATGCCACTGGCTTTTTCGGCGCGCTGCTTTACCGCACGCCACCACAACCTGCCCAAGGATGATTGCCAGTTTCGCTGCTTGGACCATGCCGATGGCCTGTCGATGCGTACGCGCGAAGGCGAGGAGTTCCTCGTGCTCAACGGCATACAGACGCAGTCGGCAAGGGTCTACAACCTGTTGCATGAAGTCGGCACTATGCAGGCGATGGGTGTTGATGTCGTGCGTGTGAGCCCGCAGTCGCAGCACACGCCAGCAATCCTGGGACTGTTCCACGGAGTACTCTGCGGCAAGACATCGGTCGCTGATGGCATGCATGCGATCACAGGTCTGATGCCTGAGCAGTCCTGTGATGGCTATTGGTATGCAAAGCCGGGGCTGGAGCGCAGCGTTGCGCAGATCTGACGCAGAGGAATTGAAAATGCAAGCCAGCCCCTTTCTTGTGCCCAAACCGCTTGGAAACCTGTTGTCTTATCTGCCTGAGTATCCGGGCTCGTTGATGTTTGTCGCCGGGCTGAACCTGGCGTTGGCCAAGAGTCTGGCTCCCGATGTCAGGCAGATGCTGCTTGGCAAGAAATTGCGGCTGCGCGTCACCGACGCACAATTAACTTTTGACTTTGAGTGGGTCAACGAACATTTTTCGGCTTGCCAGAACAGAGGCGCCGCGGACCTGACGATCAGCGCCAGCGCTTATGACTTTGTGCTTCTGGCCCGTCGTCAGGAAGATCCGGACACGCTATTCTTCAGCCGCAGGCTGGCGATGGAAGGAGACACCGAGCTGGGTCTGTTGGTAAAGAACACGATCGACGCCATTGAACTTCCGGTGTTCAGCCTAGATCCGTTCAAGCCCGCGCAGGTGCTCGCGCGCCTCAGAGCCAGGTTCGGCCCGCGCTGATTATTCGAATTTGCCAGCCTGTGAGCTCCGCACATTCCCCGGCACCGCAGCGAATCGTTGTCGCCATTTCCGGCGCCAGCGGGGCCGTTTACGGGGTTCGTCTGTTGCAGGTTCTGCGCGACTTCGCCGAGGTGCAGACGCATTTGACGATCTCCGAGGCCGGCTTCGTGAATCTGCAGCAGGAACTCGACATCGACCGCTCCCGGGCCCGCTCCCTTGCCGATGCTTTTTATCCAGCGCAGGACGTTGGCGCGGCCATTGCAAGCGGTTCGTTCTTGTGTGATGCCATGGTGGTGGCGCCGTGTTCCATGCGCACGCTCGCGGCGGTGGCGCACGGTTTATCTGACAACCTGATTACGCGCGCGGCCGACGTCATGCTCAAAGAGCGCCGACGTCTCATCCTGATGGTTCGTGAAACGCCGTTGAACCTGGCGCATTTGCGCAACATGGTGAGCGTCACTGAAATGGGCGGCATCATTTTTCCGCCGGTGCCCGGTTTTTACCATCGGCCACAGACGCTCTCCGAGATGATCGACTACAGCGTCAGCCGGGTGGTGGATCTGTTGGGCTTGCCCCAACCCCAGGCGCCGCGCTGGGGCGGCATCGCGGCGCCGAGCCAGAACCAGCGGGCTTGAGCGACGAACCATGGCCTATCGTGACTTGAGAGACTTCATGGCCCAGCTCGAAACACTGGGCGAACTCAAGCGCGTCAGTGTGCCCGTGTCCCCGTATCTTGAGATGACGGCCGTGTGCGACCGCACCCTGCGTGCCGGTGGCCCGGCATTGCTGTTTGAAAACCCGACCGGTTACACGGTGCCGGTACTGGGTAATTTGTTTGGCAGCACGGGCCGAGTCGCGCTGGGCATGGGCGTGACCGATGTCAGCGAGTTGCGTCAGTTTGGTCAGGTGCTGGCAAGTTTGAAGGAGCCTGAAGCCCCCAAGGGCTTCAAGGATCTGGTGGGCCTGCGCAGCATGGTTAAAACGCTCTGGAGCATGGCGCCCAAGGAATTGCGCAGCGGCGCCTGCCAGGAAGTTGTGTGGGAGGGGGCGGATGTGGATCTGGCGCGCCTGCCCATTCAGCATTGCTGGCCCGGCGACATGGCGCCGCTCATCACCTGGGGTCTGGTCATTACCAAAGGCCCGCACAAGGCAAGGCAAAATCTTGGCATTTACCGCCAGCAGGTCCTGGCGCGCAACAAGGTCGTCATGCGCTGGCTGGCACAGCGCGGAGGCGCACTCGATTTCCGTGAGCATTGCGCGCAAAACCCGGGCCAACCCTATCCCGTATGCGTGGCCCTGGGCGCCGACCCGGCGACTATTTTGGGCGCGGTCACGCCGGTACCAGACAGCATGTCGGAATACCAGTTTGCCGGTTTGCTGCGCGGTGGCCGTACCGAAGTTGTGCGCTCGCTGGGCAGCGAGTTGCAAGTCCCGGCGTTCGCGGAGATGGTGCTTGAGGGTCATATTTATCCCGATGCATCGCACGCCAGCGGTTTCGAGCACGCGCTGGAGGGCCCGTTCGGTGACCACACCGGCTATTACAACGAGCAGGACTGGTTTCCGGTGTTCACCATTGACCGTATCACCCAGCGACGCGACCCGATCTATCACTCCACCTACACCGGCAAGCCTCCTGATGAACCGGCCATGCTGGCGCTGGCTCTGAACGAGTTGTTTGTGCCGCTATTGCAGCGCCAGTACCCCGAAATCATCGACTTCTTCCTGCCACCCGAGGGCTGCAGCTATCGGCTGGCGGTGGTGAGCATCAAGAAGTCCTACCCTGGGCACGCGCGGCGAGTCATGTTCGGCATCTGGAGTTTTTTGCGCCAGTTCATGTACACGAAGTTCATCATCGTGGTCGACGACGACGTCAATATCCGCGACTGGAAGGAAGTAGTCTGGGCCCTGACCACGCGGGTTGACCCGACGCGCGATACTCTTTTGGTGGACAACACCCCGATCGATTACCTCGATTTTGCTTCGCCTGTAAGCGGCCTGGGCAGCAAGATGGGGCTCGACGCCACCAACAAGTGGCCGGGCGAGACCAGCCGTGAATGGGGCCGTCCGCTGCAAATGAGTTCCGAAGTAACGGCCAAAGTGGATCTCATCTGGCAGAGCTTGGGTTTGTGAGTCAAATCGGGCTTTGATGCCCGTGAAATGTGCGCAAGCAGCTATCAATTCAGGAGTAAGCGAACGACCTACTGACAACGTCGCAAATGGACAGAACGGGATATAACCACAGCATCGCGATGTGGCGGGTCTCGCCAGCACCAATCCCAAGCTCTACAACGCGCGGCACACGGAGCACACCCTGATGTAGCCCACGGCGGTCACGCATTTCGAGACATGGCTTGACTTGGCCGGTTGCCGGCGGTTCGATGGCCAGGGCGATCACGTTTTGCTGCGCCAGCCGGTGCGTCAGTGGGTGTTGTCGGAGAGCAAAGACCCGGCTTCTCCGACCCGCGGTTTGTGATCCAATTGACGCGGCATGCCAGATTGCACGGTGGGTCACTCCAACATGTTCAAGAATCCATTTCAAAAAATCCATAGGGGGTTGGCGGATGACGCCGGCCCGGATGGCTTCCCGAGCCTTGAAGGGGCCGCCGAGTTGTTGAGTGCGCGCTCGGCACCGGTGCCGCTTAACCTGACCGAAGCCCGCATTGTCGTCAAGTACATGTTCCCGAGACACATCGCTCAAGGAACCGTGTTTATCCGCGAAGGCGACGATCAGGGTTCGGGATTCATGTTGCTGGTTGTCGCTGGTGAAGTGACGGTCGAGAGCCTGGTCGTGAGCCGTGTTTCCCCTATCACAGTCGCGGTGCTGGGCGTTGGCAGCATGCATGGCGACTTGGGCCTGATGGACGGCCTGCCGCGTTCGGCCACTTGCACTGCCAGCGCCGACTTGAATTGCGCAATCCTGACGCGCGAAGGGCTGATGCAGTTGGTCGCAGATCATCCCGGCGTCGGTGTCAAGTTGGTCATGGCAATTGCCTCGCAGATGGCGACCAGGCTGCGCGACAACACCAGCAAGCTCAAGAAGTACGTGCAATTGACCAAGGCCATGCAGCAGGAAATTGATCACCTCGATCGTTTGCGTGCGCCTGCAAAATCCGCCACCGCGCCATGTTCGAACACTCCCGACGCCTCTGGCTGAGTCGCAAGGCGACGGGCGTCGCGGCGCTCGCGCTGACGCTATGCGTGATCGGCGGTGCCTTGGTGTTGTGGTTGCAGGACCCTACGGTGGTGCAGGGTCTTCGGCTGGCGCAATTTGACCAGTTCCAGCGCTGGCATCCGGGCCGCGACACGTCCAGTGCCGTGCAGGTGGTCGATATCGACGAGGCAAGCTTGAAGGCCTACGGACAGTGGCCGTGGGCACGCGATCGCCTCGCCAACCTGGTCGAGCGATTGAACGCAGCCGGCGCCGAAGTGATTGTGTTCGATGTGTTGCTGGCCGAACCCGATCGCACGGCTCCCAGGGCAGTCGGGCGACTGTGGCAAACCCCCCGGGCCAGCGCCGTGTTGCAGAGCCTGCCCGATCCCGACGAACGACTCGCAGGCGCGATGGCGAGCAACCGTGTGGTTCTGGGTAGTTTCTTGTCGGACCAGATGACCGCCGTCGAGCCCGGGCCGCAGGCCGCGGAGCTCGCCGTCAAGCCCTATCGCATCATCACCAATGGCTCGGGCAACGCCGCCTCATGGTTTGGCGAATTCAAGACGGCCATCACGCCACTGCCGATGCTCGCGGCCAGCGCTCACGGTGAGGGCGCCATCAATATGGCGGTCGACCGCGATGCCGTGGTTCGGCGGGTGCCGCTGATGTTGCGCCAGGGCGCCCAATGGGTGCCCGGTCTGGGTGCCGAAGCCTTGCGCGTCTTTCTGGGCCAGCGCAACTACATCCTGCGCAGTGGCCCCGGCGGTGTGCAGGACGTGCGCATCGGCAGAGTCACCGTGCCGACGAACGCGCGCGCCGAGATGTGGCTGAACTTCGGCGCGGTTGGCATCGGCCGTACGATCTCGGCGGCGCAGGTTCTGGACGGCAGGTTGGCAGATCAGCAGCTTCAGGGTGCCATTGTTCTGGTCGGAACCTCGGCCGTGGGACTATTCGATTTGCGTTTCAACGCGCTGGGACAATTGATGCCAGGCGTGCAGGCGCATGCTCTGGCGCTCGAGCAAATGCTGTCGGGTCACTTCCTCGAGCGCCCGGCCTGGTCGCTCGGCGCCGAGGCGCTGGTGTTGGTGCTGGGCTCACTTCTGGTGGGTCTGGTTGCACTGGCGTCACCGGTCTGGGTGTCTGCGCTGTTGACGTTGAGCCTGCTCGGGGCTCTGGCGGGAGGCGTTTGGTATGCATTTATGGTCGAGCATTTGCTGCTCGATGGCATCAACCCGGCGTTGGCGGTGGTGCTCAGCTTCGGCCTGGCCAGCGGCGTGCACCATTGGGTGAGCGAGCGCCAGCGCAGCTGGGTGCGAGACGCTTTTTCCCGCTATGTGTCGCCGAACCGGGTGGCACACTTAATGGCGCATCCCGAACAATTGCAACTTGGCGGCCAGCGGCAGGTCTGCAGTTTCGTGTTCACCGATGTCGCAGGATTTACCTCCTTGCTGGAGAGCTGCGACCCGGCACGGGTCGTAACCGTACTCAACGATTATCTTGAAGGCATGTTGGAAATTGTCTTCAGGCGCGACGGCACGCTGGAACGAATCATGGGTGACGCCTTTGCCGTTTTGTTCTCGGCCCCGGTGGTTCAAAGCGACTACCGTCAGCGAGCGCTCGACTGCGCGCTGGAGATGGATGCCTTTGCCTGCGGTTACGCACAGCGAATGCAGGCCAGTGGTGTCGCGTGGGGCGGCACGCGCATTGGTGTTCATTGCGGCGAAGTGATCGTAGGAAATTTCGGCGGCAAGGCCATGTTTGACTACCGGGCGTTGGGCGACCCGATCAACACCGCAGCGCGGCTGGAGAGCGTCAACAAGTACCTGGGAACCCGCGTGTGTGTTTCACAAGCCATTGTTGAAGGCTGTTCGGGCACGCCGATGCGCGCCGTTGGACGCTTGTTGCTCCAGGGCAAAAGTCATGCGATCGAGGCTTATGAACCATTGATAGGGACCGACCCGGTTTGCCGCGCAGCGGCGGCCGAATATGACGAAGCCATGCGCCTGCTGCAATCGGGGCAGTGGCACGCTGCCCTGACTCAATTTGAGGCGCTGGCGCAAAGCGCGCCCGAGGACCCGCTGGTGAAGTTGCACTTGCAGCGTTTGCGCCAGGGAGCCCAAGACGACTTGATAGTGATGAGCGCCAAATAAGCGAGCGTTTAGCGCAGCGTAACTTCAACGCGGCGATTGCGTGGTTCGGCGACCTCGTCGGCTGTGGGCACCAGCAAATTGCGCTCACCGTGGGACTCGACCGCGATGCTCGCCTCGGGCAGGCCCATTGCGCGCAACTGATCCACGATCAAATTTGCCCTGGCGAGCGACAAGGCCTCGTTGGTGTCTGGCTTGCCGACCGTGTCGGAGTGACCGATCACTGACAGGTCAAGCGCAG
>CAWJOT010000053.1:0-19215 GCA_963844495.1 uncultured Pseudomonadota bacterium | reverse complement strand
CAAGTGAACCCCGGCACCTCCTGACCGAAACCGGGGTCGGCTACCGGCTGGCTGACGGTTGAAGCCATCGGCAACTTATGCTTTCCTGATGGAGTAGCCGCGACAGTAGCGCCCTGTTCACAGCAATCGGGTTGCAATGGGTACATCTTTGGGCCGTCAGGGCCTGGCCACGCTGACGCTGGGTGCCATGGGCGTCGTCTACGGCGACATTGGCACCAGCCCCCTGTACACCATGAAGGAAGTGTTCAGCCCCGGCACCGGGGTGCCACTGACGCCGATGCACCTGATCGGCGCCGTCTCCGTGATCTTCTGGGGTTTGATGATGGTCGTGACGCTCAAATACGTCCTGCTCATCCTGCGCGCAGACAACCGCGGCGAGGGCGGCATCATGGCCTTGACAGCGCTGGCCGCGCACGCCGCCGGCAAGACCGCGCAACGACGCACGGCACTGCTGCTGACCGGCGTTTTTGGCGCTGCGCTGTTTTACGGCGACAGCGTGATCACACCAGCGATCTCGGTGCTCAGTGCGGTCGAAGGTCTGGAAGTGGCGACACCCTTGCTCAAGCCTTATGTGCTGCCGATCTCGATCACTGTCCTGCTCGGCCTGTTTGCGATGCAACGCTTCGGTACTGCCGTGGTCGGGCGCCTGTTCGGTCCCATCATCGTCGTCTGGTTTGGCGTGCTGGCCATGACCGGCGTTGTGCAAATCGCACAACAGCCGTTGATCCTGCACGCGCTCAATCCGCTGCAGGCGCTGGACTTCCTGCGCGGCCAGGGCTGGCACATGTTTGTCGCAATTGGTGCCATCGTGCTGGCCTTCACCGGCGCCGAGGCGCTGTATGCGGACATGGGCCACTTTGGCAAACGCCCGATCCAACTGGCCTGGATCGGCCTGGTGCTACCGTCGTTGACCCTGAACTACATGGGACAGGGCGCTTTGCTGATGCGCGACCCCTCGGCACTGGCCAACCCGTTCTACCGAATGTTTCCCCAGGGTTTGCTGATTCCAGCAGTCGCGCTGGCCACGCTGGCCACCGTGATTGCCTCGCAAGCGGTGATTTCAGGCGCGTTCTCGATGACCAAGCAGGCGGTTGGACTGGGCTTGTTGCCGCGCCTGCAGGTGCTCTACACATCGGCCAAGGCGGCGGGCCAGATCTACATGCCCGAAGTCAACTGGGCGCTGCTCGCGGCCGTGTTGCTGGCCGTCGTCGGCTTTGGCAGTTCGTCGGCGATGGCCGCTGCCTACGGCATTGCGGTCACGGTGACCATGCTGATCACCACCGCGCTGACCTTCTTTGTGCTGCGTGATTGCTGGGGTTACTCGCTGCGCCTTGCACTGGCGGCAACCAGCCTGTTCTTCGTGCTCGACGCCATGCTGGTGGCGTCGTGTGCGCTGAAATTCCTGCAAGGCGGCTGGTTCCCGCTGGCCGTGGGCGGTGCCCTGTTCTTCATCATGGCAACCTGGCGGCGTGGGCGCGAGCAGCTCATCGAAAGCCTGCGCAACGATGATCCTGAACTGCAACCCTTCATCGCGGCCCTGGCCAACGACGATATTCATCGGGCATCACGCACTGCCGTCTATGCCGTGGCCAACCCCGAGACGGTGCCGCAGGCATTGATGCACAACCTCAAGCACAACCAGGTGCTGCACGAGCGCAATCTGATTCTCACCGTCGTGTTTCACGAGGTGCCGTGGATTGCGCTCGAGGAGCGGGTTCAGATCACGCCGATGCTGGCCGGCTTCTGGAAGGTTCAGGTCAACTACGGCTTCATGAACACGCCCGACATTCCCAGGGCACTCGATCAGTGCCGCGCGCAGGGACTACCGATCAACCTGTTTGAAACCTCGTACTTCCTTAGCCGCGAGACGCTGGTCCCGACGCGCGGTGCGGGCATGGCTCATTGGCGCGAAGTGTTCTTTGCCTTCATGGCGCGCAACGCCGGTAGCGTCGCCGGGTTTTTCCGGCTGCCCAACAATTGCGTAATCGAGCTCGGAACTCGGGTTCAGATTTGACACATTACATTCGTTTTTGTCATTGATAAACGAATTTAATCATAATTAATGCTTTTCCAAGGACGTAATAAACTTGTGGCATGTCTCCAGCAACAGAATTGGCAGCCACTGAAAAGCGCAAACCTGCGCAATTTGACACGCCGCGTGCCGTGCTGTTCGACGCCTACGGCACCCTGTTTGACGTCTACAGCGTGGGCTTGCTCGCGGAGCAATTGTTCCCCGGCAAGGGACAGGCCCTGAGCCTGCTGTGGCGTGACAAGCAAATTGAATACACGCGCCTGGTGACGACCAGTAATCATGGCGCGCATTACCGGCCATTCTGGGAACTGACGCGGGCCGCACTCGTTTACGCTATCAAAAGAATAGTGGCTCCAGCACAGCCCACGGGCGTTGCAGCCGATATCTCTACTCAAATCGAGCGCCTGATGAACCAGTACCGCAGCTTGAGTGCGTTTCCCGAGAACAGGGACGTACTCGCCGCTCTGAAGGCGCGCGGCATCGTTACCGGCATTTTGAGCAATGGTGATGCCGCGATGCTGCAATTGGCGGTCAAGTCGGCCGGGCTCGGCGACCTGCTCGATCACGTAATCAGCGTCGACCCGATTCGCAAATACAAGACCCACCCGGATGCCTACGCACTGGGCGAACAGGCCACGGGCCTGCTCGCAGCGCAGATTCTGTTTGTCAGCAGCAACAGTTGGGATGCACTGGCCGCGACCTGGTACGGCTACCAGACGCTATGGGTCAATCGCTACCAATGGCCTTTTGAAGAACTCGGCACCGAACCGACGCGCAGCGGCAACACGCTACGCGATGTCCTGACATTTTTTCCAGACAACGAAAAACAAAAATGAGCCACTCCGTCTGTCATCGCGGGCGCAGCGTGGCGATCCATGGTGGATTGCCACGCTTCGCTCGCAATGACGAACGAAGGGCGTTACGGCCCTTTTCACCTTCCGTAGAAATTTCACCATGAACAATCGAATCGTCAAGCATCGCCTGCAAGTCGCCAGCGTCCTGCATCGTTTCATTGAAGAACAGGTGCTGCCGGGCACGGGCATCAACAGCGCCCGATTCTGGCAGGACCTGGACGCACTGGTAGCGGACCTGGCGCCGAAAAATATCGCCCTGCTCGCCGAGCGTGATCGCCTGCAGACCGAGCTTGACAACTGGCACCGTGCGCACCCGGGTCCGATCAGCTGCGGCGAGCCTGGCAAAGCGTCGGATGTGACGCAGTACCGCAAGTTCCTGGACAGAATCGGCTACCTGGT
This sequence comes from uncultured Pseudomonadota bacterium, assembly GCA_963844495.1. Lineage (GTDB taxonomy): Bacteria > Pseudomonadota > Gammaproteobacteria > Burkholderiales > Burkholderiaceae_C > Rhodoferax. Next base: position 15,930 of record CAWJOT010000053.1, on the reverse strand, counting down.
GCCGAGCCCGAAAAAGGTTCGTATCACGACCAGCAAGGTGGACGCCGAACTCGCCGTGCAGGCGGGGCCGCAATTGGTGGTGCCGATCCTCAATGCGCGCTACGCCCTGAACGCGGCCAACTCGCGCTGGGGCAGCCTGTACGACGCGCTGTACGGCACCGATGTGATCTCCGAAGCGCAGGGCTGCGAAAAAGGCCGGGGCTACAACCCAAGGCGGGGTACCAGGGTGATTGAATACTGTCGCCATGTGCTCGATCGCTGCGCGCCCTTGCGCAAAGGCTCCCATCTTGACTCGGCGCGCTACAGCGTCAAGGGTGGCAAACTGGTGGTACGGCTCGCCGATGGCAGCAACACCAGCCTGGCTGCGAGCGAACAATTCGTCGGCTATCAAGGCGATGCCATGGCGCCGACCTCGGTACTGCTGGTGCACAACGGCTTGCACCTTGACGTGCGGATCGACCGCAGCACACCGATTGGCGCGGCGGATCCAGCCGGAGTCTGCGATCTGGTGATTGAAGCGGCGCTATCGACCATTCTCGATCTGGAAGACTCGGTGGCGGCCGTCGATGCCGATGACAAGGTGCTGGCCTACAGCAACTGGCTTGGCATCCTGCAAGGCACACTGACCGAGCAGGTGAGCAAAGGCAGCAAGACTTTCACCCGCGGTCTGAACCCGGACCGCCTGTATACGCCCCCGTCTGGCCGGGGCAAAGCGGTGCGGCTGCACGGCCGCTCGCTGATGTTCGTGCGCAATGTCGGACACCTGATGACGAACCCGGCCATCCTGTACACCGATGCGCAGGGCAAGACGCGCGAAATCCCCGAAGGCATTCTGGACGCCGTGGTGACCACGACGATTGCCATGCACGACCTCCAGCGCGGCCCCGGCGATGCGATCCGCAACTCGCGCAAGGGCTCGGTCTACATCGTCAAGCCCAAGATGCATGGCCCGGCCGAGGTGGCCTTTGCCGACGAGTTGTTTGGCCGCGTGGAGAAAATGCTCGGCCTGGCAGACAGCACCGTCAAACTTGGCATCATGGACGAGGAACGACGCACCAGCGTCAACCTCAAAGCCTGCATTGCGGCGGCCAGGAGCCGCCTGGCTTTCATCAACACCGGCTTTCTCGATCGGACCGGCGACGAAATGCACAGTGCAATGCAAGCGGGTGCCATGATCCGCAAGGGTGACATGAAGAACAGCACCTGGATTCACGCTTACGAACACAACAACGTGCTGGTGGGTCTGGCCTGCGGCTTGCGCGGCAAGGCGCAAATCGGCAAGGGCATGTGGGCCATGCCCGATCTGATGCAGGCCATGCTCGGGCAGAAGATCGCGCACCCGCTGGCCGGTGCCAACACCGCCTGGGTGCCCAGCCCCACCGGTGCCACGCTGCACGCGCTGCACTACCACCAGGTGTTGGTCAGCGAGGTGCAACGCCAGCTTGAGCAAGTGCACGCCGCCCGCGACGCAAGGCTTGAGCACGAAGCCTTGCTGGGCGGCTTGTTGCAAGTGCCGGTAGCCGCAGCGCCAAACTGGAGCGAGGCCGAAAAACAGCAGGAGCTTGACAACAACGCGCAGGGCATCCTGGGCTATGTGGTGCGCTGGGTCGATCAGGGCGTCGGTTGCTCCAAGGTGCCCGACATTCACAACGTCGCGCTGATGGAAGACCGCGCCACCCTGCGCATCAGCAGCCAGCACATCGCCAACTGGCTGCATCATGGTGTGGTCAGTGCCGAGCAGGTACGGCAAACCTTCGAGCGCATGGCCGCGGTGGTCGATCAGCAAAACGCTGGCGACCCGCTGTACAAGAACATGGCGGGCAACTTTGAGACGTCGATGGCGTATCAGGCGGCTTGCGATCTTGTCTTCAAGGGACTCAAACAACCCAGCGGCTATACCGAGCCGCTGCTGCATGGGTGGCGGTTGAAGGTGAAGGCTGCAACGAGGACTGCTGCGGCATAAGACGTGCTCTGAAATCGCAGATCCTTGCGCAAAATAGACTTGAGCTATAGGTCTATTTCATACCTAGTTTTCACCAAAGACGGCACCTCTGGGTGCCGTCTTTCGCTTTACAGTGTGTCAACTCGGAAGAATTCCTGATCTATGAATCGCCCGTGAATTCTTAAAGCAGGGATCAACTGTTGGTCCGCGTATAGACAACCAGTCCTCTCGATAGGCCTCTGCCCGGCCTTTTCAGCAGCCTCGGGAGAATGACCCCGGCCATCCAGCAGCTCCTGCAACATCAGCGCGTAGCCGGGCTCCCAGGCGGTAAGTCGTGGAAACGTTGAACGCATCGCCGCCAGGATTCTCATTCCAGAAAAATCAAGATCACCCCAAAAATAAACTGGACTCGCCGGATCGGCACTGCCAAACAGCCATTCTTCAAAGAGCAGCTTGATTTCACCGCCAAGAGCCCCTGTACCGGCGAAATAAAGAGAACAACCACCGGGCATACGCAGACGTTTCGCACTTCCTTTGAATCCGGACGCATAGACCAGCGCTAGCCCCGCGAACGCCTTGTCCACCGCGCGACAAGCTTGCTCGAAGGTCATGAGATTCTCAATAAATAGAACGGCCGAATACCCCCCAACAGGGAGATAAACCTGAAGCTGAATCGGCGACTCCGGGAACGGGCACTCATCCATACCCAGCAGCCCAGCTACCAGTCCCTGCCGTTTGTCAAGGACCTTGGACATGCCCCAAAAAAGCTGCGCCGACACCTCGCGGAGCAGCATCGACTGGTCGGAAAAAGACTGTAGCCTATTGAGTTGCTGAACTATCTCATCCATTGAATGATCTGGCATGTCGATACAGAATTCGCCAACGGTACGCTTCACCACATCCGAGGCATCCAAGTTTGTGTTAACGGCATTGCGCCAACGCTCCACACTTGATTTGACGCGTTCCGGGCGATTGACGGCCTCCCGGACAGCTGCCTCGTTGAGCACCGTAACGCGGGGCACCGAAGCGTAGCCGGAGGCCGACTTCACGGCACTCGCCGGTTTGACCTGCAGCCAGCCCCAGCAACACATCTCGATGACGTGCTCCCAGAGTTCCTCCTTGCGCGACTCAAAGGGCAACGCGTGTAAAGTCGACCAGGTCTTCTCCGTCAGCGCCACAGACTGGGATGTCGCGCTGCCACGCTGCTCGGCGGAGTCGAGCCGGTCGACCAGCAGGTTGAGCAGCTCACGAATGCCATCGCCTATGAGCCAGCGCGGTTTTTCGGTCATTTGGAAGACTCGCCAGCGCCAACGTCATCAGCCACCTCTGCCGCCTCAAAGGTCAGCTTTGCCTGCTCCCGTGCCTGTGAGCGCTGCAATGCCCACAGCTCGCGCATCCGGTCAGACTTGAGAACTCGTTCGTCACAGTCCGAGATAAAGTCGAGCTCTCCGTTCGCCTCCACGACCGCCCGGTTGAAGCTGTACTCACGAGTGAACTCGTCCCGCAGGCCGCCCGCTGCTTTGGTCGGCATGGCGCTAATGACCTGCAAACCCAGGTTGTCGCGCAGAAAGCGAAGCACCGCGCGAGCGCGCTGCTCGTCCATTTTGGAGAACGATTCGTCGTTCGCTAACAGTTTCAGACTGGGGCTCTTTTCGAAAACCTTGAGCCGGTTGGTCACTATCGCCGCACGCACGATGTAGGCCGGTGTCTCCAGCTGTCCGCCAGAGCCAGTGCCCCATGTTGACAGGGCAATGCGCCCGCCGCTGTCCGATTCATTCCAGATTTCGTATCGGCGATAGTTGCGATAGTCTGCGATACGTAGAAGCTCTCGACCCGCACGCTCTTGGTCCTGGTCGAGTAGCAATTTGACGAGCCTGTCACGCACATCGACGTGCGTGACGGAAAGCTCCGTCTCGCCGAACAAGTCTACCGTCTCGGGCGAATCTGCAAGCTCGGTGACCGCCTTGAAAAAACTGTAGTAATCCTGAAATTCTCGCTCCCACTTTGACCAGTCGATGCTGAACTTGTCTGTGCCAAACTTCAAATTCTGCAACTCACCATTCAGCTGTTTTAGCGTGCGAACTCCGTCGTCCACCTTGGTCTTGATTTCCACGCAGAACTGCTTGGTGAAGACATCGTGGAAGGAACGCTCGGCTTTCTCAACTTCATCGCGGTTGTTGTAAAGACCGATGCCCTCCATATCTTTGAGCTGTTGACCGACTGAACGCCCCAGAATGACCAATGGCCCGTAGTACGGGTCGAACGTGGTCGCGTCATGATGGTGAGGCAATGCTGATTGGAAGCGCTCCTCTGTTCGTGCTTGGGCGTTGTACTCCGCCAGCAGCTCACGAACGTCGCCTAGAACGTTGCCTGGTGCAGATCGAAACACAGTTAACTTGTGCTGGGTGCCTGCGATGTCGATGGCACGCTCGGCCAAGATGTCATCGACCTCCTCTGCCAACACAGTGTACGTTTTTTCGGGGTTGGCTTCGCACAGGACCTTGAGCCGCTGAACCTGGCGCTCGCGTTCGGCGAATCGACTGTCGCGCCAAGTATCAATGTCGCGAATGGCGCTCTCAGCAGTCTTTATACGACCATCCGCAAGAACCGCCTCCGTATGAGCGCATTGCATCGCACCCGCGTGTTTCTCAATTTCCCCCACCAATTCGGCGAGTCGCACCTCAAGCCCAGCAACTTCAGTAAGGTCTAACTGCGACAGAGAACGGCGAACATGGTCGATTTCGGATGCACAAATGCCTAGGGGTTGTGCATCGAAAACAGGCTCCTTCAATTTGGAGAGGTGCTGGCGGACTTCAGAGAGTGTTGTCTGCAATCTTTCCAAACGCAAAACCTCCAACTCGGCAGCTTCTAACCGCTCGGTCGTTTCCGTCAAGGACCTTTCCCGAGCTGCTCGGCCAAGCACCAGGTCTTTTTGTTCGCAGACGAACATCGTGCGTGAGCCACTGGCTTTGCCATCTTTGGTCAACCCGCGTGCAGTCTTACGCAGTTGTTCTGCATTTTGGACTTTGACCACCGACCCGTACTGCTCAATCAGATAGGCCCTTGCTATGGGGTTTTCCGTGCGCAGCTCGTGGGTAATTGAATCTTGCGGTACGCGTTCTGGGTCTGCCCGGTCAAGACAGTACTGCCCCTGAATAACTTTAGAGCGAAGGCCGCGCGCCTGCAAAAAATCTGTCGTTTTAGCCTCCCACTCGGGCTTGACGATGAGGTTGAAGCGGGCGTTATCCAAATAGCCTTCTATGGCGCTCTGCCATTCCTCAGAAGCAGGTTCCACCAGATCGCAAAGAACTTGTACGTTCGCCTGCGGCAGATGCTCCCGAATACGATCCAGCGCCAATACCGTGTCGCGGTTGTAATTGCCGCTCCCTGATGCAAGGCGCCCCTTCTTGTCGGCCAAGTCGTCTCTGGCCTTCTTGGCGGCAGTGATGCTTCCGTCCAGCGTCGACGATTCGGTCGCAATCGCAATGGAGACGCTAACCTCTGGCCCCACCAGCGCGCCATGCACTGCTGCAATGCCCGTATTGGCCCCTTCAAATGCTGACACAAGCGCCTGAAGCTTGAATACGTTCAACTCCTTCTCGCACTCGGCCCCAATAACGGCCTCCCGCAACAGTGCGAGCCTATCGAGCGCAGTATCCGAAACCGCGTCCGCTACAGCCTGAACCGCCGCCTTCAATTTTGGAAATTGTTCCGGGACGGGTTTGCCAATAAGTTGACGTGCTGCGTTGTCCAACTGCGCAGCGGCCAATAAGGATCTGCTCAGCAATTCGAGCGTCGTTCTGGCCGTCAATGTCGCCCGCGAGAGTGAATCTTCCAAGCGCTCCTTCTCGCCATGGGCAGGAATTCCCTTCAACTGGACGGCTACCGCGATTCGGCTTTTGTCTTTATCTTCCCGAAGACCTTTTTCAACTAACTCTTCCGCCCTATGCCGCTTGGCAAGCTCGGTATCGTCTGCAATCTTCTGCTGCTCTTGCGACGTGCGTTCGTTGTCCGCACGAACATATTGTTTTGCCAAAAGCAGGTCGTACTTCACCTGTTGCTCGAACGCCGTTGCCGTTTTCCCAATGGCACCCGTGAGCTCTTTCAGACGCGTCACGGTTGCTTCGATGCGCTTGCCCTCATGCTTCAGGTTTGTCACCTGGCGCATCAGGTCGCTGATGCGGCTGATACTCTCCTGGAGTTGCTTACTGTCGAATTCGAGAATCTCGTCGCGAACCAAGTCGTGTACTGAACCAATGGGCTTGTAGGCAATCGACTGACACCAGGCTTTGGCGGCATTTTGTGCCTCGTCCCAAGTCACTGTGGAACGCCCGCGGAAATGGCCATACAGGGAGCAAAGATAGTCTTTCTTATGCCCATCGTAGGTCGTAATACGCGGGTACTTGGCCTTGAGACGTTTGACGACTTCATCAACAGCGACCCACTCATTGGCCTCCGCGTCTTTCACGAAATCATCCAAGGCCAAGGCTGCATCATCGATGATGACAAGTTCAAACTTTTCGAGCTTGACGTCTCTGCGTTCACCGGCGCCATCCACCCGAGCCGCCGCAGCGACCAGCGCGGTGAAGGTTTTGACGCCCTCTTCACCCGGACTCGGGCGAAAAACGGCCGCCATGTAGCCCTGCGCGCCATCGGGGCGGGAAAATCGGCTGTACTCGGCGCCAACCACATAGGACTCCAGGCTGCGCTTCGTCTTGCCGCGGCGCTGGCCTTGAGTCACCTCGTCCTGTCCGGGGTTGTAGTTATAGAGTCCCTGGTAGGCTGCGGTCATGACCGTCTGCAAGCCGTCAAGCATCGTTGACTTGCCCGAGCCAGTTTGCCCGGTCAGCAAAGTCATGTCCCCCATGTCGTATTCACCGGGGCGAATCTGGCCCCAGTTCACCAATACCAAACGATCCAGCTTCATTCACCTGACTCCTCGATTTGAGCTTCTTGCTCAATGACACCATCGGCGTCCAGCGCTGCGGTGAGCGCGTCGTTGCTCACAATGCCGAGAATGGTTGGTCGAATGGCCAGCAACGCATCTTCATCCTCAATCGAGAAACTGGGCGCGAAGCTAAGCAAACGGTGCCGCCGCAGTTCCGCCAAAAGCGATTTCTTTTCGCTGAGGCTTGCAGGCAGTGGTCGCTTGAGTTGCGTCTGCAGGGTAATCGCCAACTCTTCAAACCCAATCAAGGCTTCTCCTTGCGGCTGAATGTCACCGTTATTCAATTTATTTTGGTAGATGAACCGCAGCGCAAGGGTTGCCGTTTGCATCAGGTGGCGCACTAGGCCCTGGAAATAGTCGATGCCGTCGGTCAAGTCTTCGATGACTTTCTCTGCATATTCATAAGCATCTACGAGGTCGTGTGCATCGCCACGCTCCGAAAGGGCTGCCTCCAGTGCATTGCGACAGCCCCGCATGTTGCGTTGGCGGCTGCGGCTCGGGCGATCCAGCGACCAAAGTGCTTCCGCGAAGAGCTTGCCAGGACGAGAGAAACGAAAGGCTGTCACGAGGCCATGTCGGTCAGCAAACTGCTCCAGCCAACCGTCGGCCAATAATGCGCGAATGGCGACCCCAGTCAAGTGCTGCGGGTCGTCGGACTCCGGCGTGTTGAATTCATCCTGTCCAGCGTCGGGGGCGACCTTGTCTTGAAAGTCGCGTACCACGGGTAGCAGGAGATCTTTGAGGACGTCGCGGGTCAGGTTGTGCGCATAGTCGGCAGCCGGTCCGTGAAGACGCTCAAACATGGCGCGCAGGCAAGCAACAAACAACTCACGGCGGGAGCCACTGAGTGGGCGGAAGAACTTCTGTCGCTCTGCTTCGAAAAACAATGAAGTCATACGATCACGCAGTTTTCGACTTCGGCGGGGTCAATCAACTGATGCCTCCCGCGAACTTTCCAGCAAGGCGCGGTCACGCTCCAGTTCGGCTCGCAATTCATCTTCCGAAGGCATCAGCATCTGGTACTTGCTGGCAAAGAGCTGGGCGTTATCAGCCAGCAGCGAATACCTGGCCACAGCGGCATTGCGTTCAGAACACAGAATCAGCCCGAGCGTCGGGTTATCGCCCTCGCCACGGTGCTGCTCTTCAAAAACACGAACATACATGTCCATCTGGCCCACGTCTTGATGCGCCAGCTTACCCACCTTGAGATCAATCAACACGAAGCACTTGAGCAGATAGTTGTAGAACACCAAGTCAACGAAACAATCTTCACCTTCCACCCGCAAGTGCTTTTGACGGGCGACGAAGGCAAAGCCCTTACCCAACTCCATCAGGAATTTTTGCAACTGGTTGAGTAAACCCTGCTCCATGTCCTGCTCATACAGGCTTGCGTCGGGCTGCGCACCCAAAAACTCCAGCACGTACGGGTCACGGATGAAGTCTCTCGGATCGGTCGGTGCGTCTCGGGCAATCAGCGCACGAGCTTCGACCCGCGCACCAGCCTGATCCTGACTGCCCAACAGCCGCTCATAGAACAGCGTACTGATTTGGCGGTCCAGCGCCCGCACACTCCAACCCTGGGTGACCGCCTCGTTGGCGTACCAGGTACGGGCGGTTGGCTCTTCCACTCGCATGAGCAGGCGAAGATGCGACCACGTCAATTCGCTACACACTGTGTGGCGAATCTCTTGCTCTGTGAAACTCAAGTAAAACTGCCGGAAATTACGCAAATTGCTAAGCTTGAACCCCTCGCCAAACTCTGTAGTCAAACGACGTGCCAAGTCAGACAAAACCCTTTTTCCATACTCTGCCCGCTTCTCTCCGCCTTGTTCATCTTCCACAATCAGGCGGCCGATTTGCCAATAGGTCTGCACCATCGTCGTATTGACCGTCTGGCGCACTTGCATTCGCGCGGCCAGCAGAATGTCGCGGATACCTTGGTACAAAGCCCCAACGGTAGTGACAGGCGAGTTGGTCATTTCAAAACCCCTATTTCCGCATCAGTCGCGCCTTTGAGGAGCAAGCCGCCGTCGCGGTTGCCAGCCCCGCAAATTCAGATAGCCGACGCAAAAATCAGATCGCCTGGAGACCTGCATCGTGGCACGCAGCGTGCCTAGCAAGTCCTGGTCGATGTTGTCGAAAATGCGAGCCATTGTGTGAATGGAGTCCGTGTCCCTGTTCCTCGCATTGTGCCTTCATCAACACAGCATTCCAAGTTGGCAAGGCAACGCGGCAGTCCAAAGTCACCCAGTTGCAAAGTCGCTACTCCTAAAACGCTATCAACTATATAGCTATCAACGCTTGTCAGACGGTCGTTACGGCCTTACTGCTTCATCCGCATCATCCGGCGCAGCGGTATGCTTGATGAACATCCTGGCTGCCAGAATGCCGACCTCGTAGAGCAGGATCATCGGAATAAGCAGGGCGATCATCGAGACCGGATCGGGCGGCGTGACCAGCCCGGCCACCGCGGCCGCGCCGACGATGAAGTAGGTCCGAAATGTTTTCAGTTGCGCGATCGTCACGATGCCCATGCGTGCCAGAATGACGACCGCCACCGGCACCTCGAAGGCGACGCCAAAGGCGATGAACATGGTGATGACAAAGTCAAGATAGGCTTCGATGTCAGGGCTCACCGCCACCGACAGCGGCGCCATTCTCTGGATCGCCGGAAACGCCTGCCCGAACACGAAGAAATAACAAAAAGCCGTGCCCAGGTAGAACAGGACGGTGCTGGCCATCACCAGCGGCAGCACCAGCTTCTTTTCGTGCTTGTACAGGCCCGGGGCCACGAAGGCCCAGACCTGGTACAGGATCCATGGCAGCGACAGCGCCACCGCCGCCAGCACCGAGACCTTGATCGGCACCAGAAACGGCGAGACCACGCCCACGGCGATCATGCGCGAACCCTCGGGCAGCGCCTTGACCAGCGGCATCGCCAGCAGGTCGTACAGTCTGGACGGTCCCGGGTAGACCAGCAGCACCGTCAACACCGCAGCAATGCCGTAGATCGAGCGCAGCAGCCGGTCGCGCAGTTCAAACAGATGCTGGACGAATGGCTGCTCGGTGCCCGCGAGTTCGTCGTCGTTGGCGGGGTCACTCATGAGCCAAGCCGGGTCGGACGAAAGCGCGCCACCCGTGCCGCACCCGACAAGGCGTGCATGCGCACGCCGCTGCGCGCCTTGTACCAGCGCGGGGTGGTGCCCTGCTTGAGGCGCCATTTCTTGCCGGGGTGACGGTACGCGGGCAGGCTCACGGGCAGATCGACCGTCTGCGGCTGCGCCGCCAGCGTCGTCGCCTCGGTCCAGTTCTTGTCGAAATCGGCCGCGCTGGTCTGAATCGACTGCTCGACATCGCGCGCGGCGCCTTCCACGGTGTCCTTCATTTTCTTGAGCTCGTCGAGCTCCATCGAGCGGTTGACTTCGGACTTCACGTCCGCGACGTAGCGCCGGGCGCGCCCCATCAGGGCACCCACGGTGCGGGCCACACCGGGCAATTTCTCGGGGCCAATAACCAGCAGCGCAATCGCCCCGACAATGGCCAGCTTGGTGACCCCGATATCAATCACTTAGTGCTGCCGTCAGACCTTGGTCTTGGCTTCCACGTCGATGGTTTCCTTGGCCGCAGGCGCCGCTGTTCCTACCTGCTGCACAGGCCCCGGCGCCGCTGGGTCGGCTGGTCTTTCTGCGCCGTCACGCATGCCGTCCTTGAAGCCCTTGACCGCGCCACCAAGGTCGGAGCCGATGTTGCGCAGCTTCTTGGTGCCAAAGATCACCACGATGATGACCAGGAAAATAATCAGATGTGTCGTCGATAGTCCCATGCTTCACTCCTAGGCGATGACGCCAATTTTAGTCCGCAATACGTTTCGGGCTCAGCCTCTGAGCCAGGGCCGTGGTCCACCCATGACGTGGATGTGCAGATGCTGCACTTCCTGGCGCCCCTCGGCACCGGTGTTGCAAAGGATGCGAAACCCGCCCTGCGGATAGGGATTGCAGCCTTCCTGCAACGCCAGCTTGGGCGCCAGCGTCATCATGCGCCCAAGCAGCGCAGCGTGCTCGGCGCCGACCTGGGCCATGGAGGCAATGTGCGCCTTCGGAATCATCAGGAAGTGCACCGGCGCCCACGGGTGAATGTCGTGAAAGACAAAAATCTCCTCGTCTTCGTAGACCTTTTTGGACGGGATCGTGCCCGCGGCGATTTTGCAGAACAGGCAGTCCGGGTCGCTCGGCGAGTGGTCCTGGGTCATGCGGCGAACTCCATCGCCAGCCCCTGGTTCATGCGCACCAGACCGGTCACGATGCGGTACAGGAACCACAGCGAAATGATGCACCAGGCGATCCAGCCCGGAATGATAAACAGCAGCCACAGCGGCACCGTCACCAGATACAGCACCGCAGCAATGATCACGGTGCGAATGCGCCAGCGAAAATGCGATGCGTGCCAGGTGCCTTCGGCGTCGGGCCGCTTGACCATGTCGAGAATCAGCGCGGCAAGCAGCAGCACGGGGCCGAATTGCCCGCCGGGAATCAGCGCGCCCACGGCGACGATCAGGTGCAGGATGTAGCTGATCGTGCCCACCGTGTTGAGCGACTGCAGGCGCAGCAAATGGGCCTGATCGGGGTTGGCTGGCGCCGGGTCGGAAAAGTCTTGCGTCACTTGCTTTCTCCTTCACGCGCCAACACCTTGCGCAACGCTTTTTCTTCCAGGCCGCTGACGCCGACCCGGCGCTCGAGCTCAGTGAGCACGTCGGCCGGACTCAGCCCGTAATGCGCCAGCGCAATCATGCAGTGAAACCAAAGGTCGGCCATTTCGTTGACGACCTTGGCCGTGTCGGCGCCAAAATCGGCGTCCTTGGCGGCCATCACAACTTCGGTGGCCTCTTCGCCGATTTTCTTCAGAAACGCATCCGGCCCCTTGTGCAGCAGGCGCGCAACGTAGCTGGCGTCCGGGTCGCCGCCGTTTTGCGGCAGGCGGCTCTCGATCACGCGCGCCAGGGCGGCCAGGGAATCGGGGGCGGTCAAATTGGAAGCCATGGTCTGCTACTTGTAGATGGTGGCCGGATCTTTCAAGACCGGGTCGGTGATTTCCCAAGCGCCATTGTCCAACAAGCTGTAAAAGCAGCTGTGGCGCCCGGTGTGGCAGGCAATTGCATGCGGGTCCCCGATCTGCACCACCTTGAGCAGAATCACGTCGCGATCGCAGTCCAGGCGAATCTCCTGCACGGTCTGCACGTGGCCCGACTCCTCACCCTTGAACCACAATTTGCCGCGCGAGCGGCTGAAATACACGGCGCGCCCGAGCTCGGCAGTTTTTTGCAGCGCCTCGCGGTTCATCCAGGCGAACATCAGCACGTCGTTGCTGCCGACCTCCTGCGCGATCACCGGCACCAGGCCCTGGGCGTCCCACTTGATGTCATTGAGCCAGTTCATGACGGCATTGTCGTTGATCTTCGCTTGCTACTGAATTCATAGCTGCCTGCGCAGTCTGGACAGGCGTTACAGGCAAAATTGCACTACATCCGCACCGCAATGCCGCGCTCGGCGAGTCGCGCCTTGGCCTGCGCCACGGTGAACTCGCCGTAGTGAAAGATGCTCGCTGCCAGCACCGCGTCAGCGCCGCCCAGCACGATGCCATCGACCAGATGGTCGAGCGTACCGACACCGCCCGAGGCAATCACCGGCACGCTCACGGCGTCGCTGATGGCACGCGTCAACTCCAGATCGAAACCGGACTTGGTGCCGTCGCGATCCATGCTGGTGAGCAGGATTTCACCGGCGCCACGCTGCGCCATTTCCTTGGCCCACGCCAGCGCGTCCAGGCCGGTGTTGTTGCGCCCGCCGTGGCTGTAGACGTCCCAGCCCGCGCCCACCGGCAGCCCCTGCGCGTTCAGACGCGTGGCTTGCTCGGGCGAGCGACGCTTGGCGTCAATGGCAACCACGATGCACTGGGCGCCGTACTTGCGCGAGGCGTCGGAGATCACCTGCGGGTTGGCGATGGCGGCCGAATTGAAACTGGTCTTGTCCGCGCCCGCGTTGAGCAAGCGGCGCACATCGTCGACCGTGCGCACCCCGCCACCGACGGTAAGAGGGATGAAAACCTGACTGGCCACGGCCTCGATGATGTGCAGGATCACGTCGCGCGCATCGCTGGTGGCGGTGATGTCGAGAAAGGTGAGCTCGTCGGCACCCTGCTCGTTGTAACGCGCGGCAATCTCGACCGGATCCCCTGCGTCGCGCAACTCGACAAAATTGACGCCCTTGACCACCCTCCCCCCAGTCACATCCAGGCACGGAATGATGCGTTTAGCGAGCACTATTGAGACGTCCGCAAATCATGGCAATACCGACCGTCATTGCGAGCGTAGCGTGGCAATCCATGTCTTTGATTGGCGACGATGGATTGCCGCGTCGCTGCGCTCCTCGCAATGACAATCGCATGGCAGCAACGGCTGTCGCGAATTCCGCAAACGTCAAGAGAATCATCCGTTTAGCTCATCGGCGCGCCGCTGTGCGGTGGCAAAGTCGAGGTCGCCGCTGTAGATGGCGCGCCCACAAATCACGCCTTCAATGCCTTCGTCCTCGACCGCACACAGCGCTTCGATGTCGGCAATGCTGGAGAGACCGCCCGAGGCGATCACCGGGATGGTCAGCGCTTGCGCGAGCTTGACCGTGGCCTCGACATTGATGCCGCTGAGCATGCCGTCGCGCCCGATGTCGGTGTAGATGATGGATTCGACGCCAAAGTCCTCGAACTTCTTGCCCAGGTCGACGACGTCGTGGCGCGTGAGCTTGCTCCAGCCGTCGGTGGCGACCTTGCCATCGCGAGCATCGAGGCCCACAACAATATGCCCACCAAAGGCGGTGCAGGCGTCTTGCAAAAAGCCCGGGTTGCGGATCGCCGCAGTGCCGATGATGACGTAGCGCAGACCGGCATCGAGATAGGTTTCAATCGTGTCGAGATCGCGAATGCCTCCGCCAAGCTGGACGTCAACTGCGCTGCCGACTTCCTTGAGGATCTTGCGGATCACCTTTTCGTTGAGCGGGTGCCCAGCGAACGCGCCATTCAAATCAACCAGATGCAGGCGCCGGGCGCCCAGCGCAATCCACTTGCTGGCCATCTGCAGCGGGTCCTCGGAAAAGATGGTGGATTGTTTCATGTCGCCTTGTTTGAGGCGAACGCAGTGGCCGTCTTTGAGGTCAATGGCAGGAATTAAAAGCATGATGCTTCAGGGCGGATGAGAAAGGGAGGCCGCGTGATGCTCGCGGCAAGCATGGGTCTCATGGGTTCCAGTGAAGGAAATTTCGGTACAGCGACAGACCGTGATCGGCACTTTTTTCGGGGTGGAATTGGGTGGCGAAAATATTATCACGCGCAATCGCCGAGCTGAAGCGCCCACCATAGTCGGTCTCGCCTACGCTGTGGCGCGCATCAGACGGTCGGGCATAGAAACTGTGCACGAAATAGAAATAGCTGCCGTCGGGCACATCGCCCCAGACCGGATGCGTCCGATCTCCATGATCGTTGCGCCAGACCTGGTTCCACCCCATTTGCGGCACCTTGTAGCGGCTGCCGTCGCTCTGCAGACGCCCGCTCAGCTCGAACTTCAGCACCTCGCCCGGAATCAGGCCCAGCCCGGGCGTATCGCCTTCGGCACTGTGATCGAGGAACATTTGCATGCCGATGCACACGCCAAACATGGGTTTGTTGGCGGCGGCTTCGAGCACGCTCGCCAGCAGGCCAGAGGCACGCAGTTCGCGCATGCAGTCGGGCATTGCACCCTGGCCCGGCAAAACCACGCGTTCGGCCGCGCGCACCTGCTGCGGATCGGCGGTGACAACGACCTGGTGACCGGTCTGTGCGGCCACGGCCTGCAGCGCCTGCGACACCGAGCGCAGATTGCCCATACCGTAGTCGAGGACCGCCACGATCCGCTCGCCGCCACGATTAGCTACCAAATTCATAGCTGCTTGCGCACTATCTATAAGCCTTACAGGCCGATAAGGCTCATTTTTTTAGAGCGATCCCTTGGTCGAAGGGATGGCGTTGGCGGCGCGCGGGTCGCGCTCCAGCGCGTCGCGCAGGGCGCGGGCGAAGGCCTTGAACACGGACTCGGCCTGATGGTGCGCGTTGTCGCCGCGCAGGTTGTCGATGTGCAGTGTGACAAAGGCGTGATTGACAAAGCCCTGGAAGAATTCGTACGCCAGTTGGCTGTCAAAGCTGCCGATCATGCCGCTCTTGAACGCCACGTTCATGACCAGGCCGGGGCGACCCGAAAGGTCAACGATGACCCGGGACAGTGCCTCGTCCAGCGGCACGTAGGCGTGGCCGTAGCGGCGCACGCCCTTCTTGTCGCCGGCGGCCTGATGCAGCGCCTGACCGAAGGCGATGCCCACGTCTTCGACCGTATGGTGACCGTCAATGTGCAAGTCGCCCTTGGCCTCAATCTCCAGGTCAATCATGGCGTGACGCGCAATCTGCTCGAGCATGTGGTCAAAAAAGCCAATGCCGGTGTGCAATTGGGCCTGGCCGCTGCCGTCAAGGTTGAGCCGGACCGTGATTTGTGTCTCGGCGGTGTTGCGACTGACTTCGGCGGTACGTTCGTTCATGATGCTATTGTCGGTGTTCGCGCACCGGTGGCTAAAGACTCTCGCGCAAGGCGGCGAGCATGGTCAGGTTTTCGTCGGCGGTTCCCACTGTCACGCGCAGGCAATTGATCAGCAACGGATGCATGTTGGAGACATTCTTGACCAGCACCTTGCGCACTTTCATGCCGTCGAAGGCCTTCTGCGCATCGGGCACACGCAGCAGGATCATGTTGGCCTCGCTCTTGAACGCCGTGACCCCGGGCAACGCCGCCAACGCTTCGAAAATAATAGCACGCTGTGCTCGCAGATCAAGGGCCTGCCCCGAAAAAACCTCGGCATTTTCGATCGCGAACAGGGCGCACTCGCAATTCAGGACGCTGATGTTGTACGGTGGGCGCACCTTGTCGATCTGGGCAATGAGCGCCTGCGGTCCGATCATGTAGCCCAGACGC
>CAWJOT010000052.1:0-10152 GCA_963844495.1 uncultured Pseudomonadota bacterium | reverse complement strand
GTCTTGGTATGTTCACGTTTTAGACCGTCCAACACGGTACTAAGAAACCTCTCAGAAGCCCCTATCGACGGGGCTTTTTTTTGATGTCCACAAGAGGTCTTGCTAGTCAATGCTTGCCGGGGGTATTCTTGGGGGTATCGGGGCATTCGGTTGGGGCTAGCGTCGGAGACCCCGCACTTCGGAGCCTATCTCAAGGAATTTTCGAATGAGCCGTGACCAAGCTGTAGCGTATGCGCTGGCCTGTTTCGACGATGGCCGGTTTCGCCAGGCACTGGCACGACGTGTTGCCTACAAGACCGAAAGCCAGGAGGCGACCAGTACGCCGGTCTTGTACGCCTACCTTGTCGATGAGATCGCCCCCGCGCTGGCGGGCATGGGCTTTGACTCTAAGGTCGTTGACAACCCGGCGTCGGGGAAAAGTCCTTTCCTGTTGGCTCAGCGAATCGAGGCGGGCGCCACGCTGAACTTGTTGACCTATGCTCACGGCGATGTGGTTCGGGGTGACCCCACGCAATGGAGGCAGGGCTTGAATCCGTGGGATGTCGTGGTCGATGGCAATCGATGGTACGGACGTGGCACCGCCGATAACAAGGGGCAGCACACGATTAACCTGGCGGCACTTGAGCAGGTCCTGAGGGCGCGCAAAGGCCGCTTGGGATACAACGTCAAAATCATCTTCGAAATGGGTGAAGAGGTCGGATCGCCCGGTCTCAATGAGGTCAGCGAAAAGTTCAGCCAGGAGTTGGCCGCTGATCTGTTCATTGCTTCTGACGGGCCGCGCGTTGCTGCGTCACGGGCGACGCTGTTTCTGGGCTCCCGCGGCGTTTTCAACTTCGACCTGCGCCTGAAACTGCGTGAAGGGGCACACCATTCCGGCAACTGGGGCGGCCTCTTGCGCAACCCCGGAATTCGCCTGGCACACGCCATTGCCAGTCTGGTCGATGCCCATGGTCGGATCCTGGTCCCGGCACTGCTACCCAAGGAAATACCTGAGAATGTGCGCTCCGCTCTGCGCAACATCGAGTTCGGCGGCGGTCCCAACGATCCGCAGATCGATCCGCAGTGGGGTGAGCCGGGCTTGTCCGCTGCAGAACGCGTCATTGGCTGGAACACTTTGGAGGTGTTGGCGTTCACCACAGGAAACGCGGCGATGCCGGTGAATGCGATTCCATTCGACGCGCGGGCACACTGCCACATGCGCTTTGTGGTTGGTAGCGACGTGGACAACTTTGCCACACACATCAGGGAACACTTGCTGCGTCACGGGTTCGATGATGTTGAAGTTCGCGTCAACGATTTACGCATGGACGCTACCCGACTCGATCCGGACAGCCCCTGGGTACGTTGGGGCCTGGCATCCATCGAACACAGTACGGGAAACCGTCCGGCCTTGCTGCCGAATCTGGGAGGCTCGCTGCCGAATGCGGTATTTTCCGAGACGCTGAACCTGCCTACGCTGTGGGTTCCGCATTCGTATCCGGCCTGTTCCCAGCACGCGCCCAATGAGCACTTGTTGGCAGACACGGCGCGTGAATCACTGAGGATCATGGCGGGTTTGTTCTGGGACCTGGGCGAGCAGGGTGCCAGAGTCATGGGCGAGCTCGCGCAAAGGGCCGCTTCTGGCCGAACTGATAACCACCAACCGAAAGTTCAATATGACCGTATCGTCTGATCGCGTTGACCGAATGCGCCCGCCTTTCGTTCGTCAGGCAGACCTCAATTGGTGTTGGGCGGCAACCCTGGAAGCGTGGACGCGAGTGGATATTCGTTGGGGCGGGTTGAAGACGCAACAACAGTGGATTGCCGATCCAGGTTTGCAGCCACACCTCAACCCATCGACCAAGGCGATCAACATTCGCACCGGAATGCCGTATCTGCGCGACCGCTTTCACCTTGTTGGCAACGTCTGGAACTCTGGCGTTGCCGGAATTGGCGCACCATCGCTGAGCCAACTGCGCGACACGATTAGACAGTCCCACGCATTGGCGGTCTATCAGGTTATCCCCGGGCAGGCATCGCATGTTGTTCTGGTCTACTCGATAGGCCGTTCGACCGTGTATTACCTCGACCCCTTCGTCGGCTACCGCGAGTCAAACATTGCCGATGTGGCAGTCTCTCCATTGGTGATGCTCCATCGGTAGCTGGTTGCCCCGCGTCGTGTCGATAATAGGCATCGAGATCACTCACGCTTTCGACAAGGATCGCTCATGCCCAAGCTTCAACCACGCCGTCTGATTGCGTTCTTGCTCACTGTGCTTTGCCTGGCGCAATTCGCTCAGGCGCAGCGGTTACCAGAGCCCGACGCGGTCGCACTTGACCGGCTTGGATTGATGGCCGCGTTTCCGCCTACGAACCTTCAGGTTGTGGATTCGAGCAATTCCTACAAGTACCCGCAATTGCGCTGGACCATCCAGCACCTGCGTGAATTGGTCCCCACGCACAACATCCGCCGCGGCAGCACGCCGGTTGCGGTATTGCCCGTAATCAGCAAACCAATCGGCAGCTTCAGCTTTGATGACGATACGGGCAAGAAGATAACGATCGATGAATGGTTCAAGTCCGGTTTTGGCGACGCCATTGTGGTGCTGCACAAGGGCAATCTGGTGTACGAACGGTACGACAATCAAATGAAACCGTGGACCCAGCACATGCTTTTTTCGGTGACAAAGTCATTCACCGGGCTGATGGCAGCGCAGCTGGCGCATGACGGCAAGATCGATCCGGATGCCTTGGTCACCAAGTATGTGCCCGAGCTCGCACGCAGTGCCTGGGGCGACATGAAGGTGCGTCAGGTTATGGATATGACCGGTGCTGTGCGTTTTCGTGAAATCTATACCGATCCCAGTACAGAAATCTTCGGCTATAGCTGGGCCAGCGGTATGCTCCCACGACCTCCTGGCTATCAGGGAAAGACCAACATCTACGACTTTCTTATGACGCTTCCAAAGGACGGCGAACACGGGGTCGGTTTTACCTACCGTACCGTCCATTCCGAGGTTTTGGGCTGGATCGTTTCGCGCGTTACGCAGCGACATTGGGCCGAACTGATGAGCGAGAACATCTGGCAAAAGCTTGGTATGGAAGAAGACGCGTATGTCATGGTCGATTCGGTCGGAACGCCATTGCAGGGCGCGGGGTTGAACGCCACTGCCCGCGACTTGGCGCGGTTTGGCGAGATGTTGCGGCTTGGCGGCGAGTTCAATGGCCATCGCGTCTTCGACAAGGCAGTGCTTGATCAGACGTTTATCCAGGGGGGGGACCGCGAAAAGTTCAAGGCCGGTGGAATGCCATTCAGGGCCGGTTACAGCTACCGCAACCAGTGGTGGATCCTGCACAACGCCGACGGTGCCTACGAAGCCTCCGGCATTCACGGGCAGATGATTCACATCAACCCGGCCGCCGAGATGGTGGTCGTCAAGCTGGCTTCGCATCCGGTTGCTGGTGCCGGGTTTACCCACGCCACGACGCTGCGCGCCTGGGCGGCGCTGGCGCAAGCGGTCAGACAGTAGCAGTAGCGCTCGCATGGCTTGGATCGACTCCGGTCTGACCGCCCAGCCCGTGGCTGGCAATAAACTGTGCCACGGCCGGTGCGACCAAAGCCGGTTGTTTCAGCCATGAGTAGTGATCGATCGGCGTTCCGCCAGTATCGGCGGTGGCCCAGTGCCAATGAGCTGGCCCTGGAGCCGGTAGTTTGCCGAGCAATGCCTCGGCCGCGCTCCTTGGGGACCACGCATCGGCTTCAAAAGTTAGCGCCAGGACGGGCAGACTGAGCGAGCGCAGGCATTGCTCATAGTCCACGTCCGATCCATTGGGCCGGTACTCGCCGGTTCGTGCAACATGACTCCAATCACGCATCAGGCCCGCGGCCTCCCTGCCTCCGAAGCCAACCTGCGAGCCGGGGAAATAGCCAATCGCAGCTCCGACCACGCCCGACAGATAGGCCAGACCACGAATGGCCGCGTGAAGCTTTCCCGCGTAGGCTGGTAAATGAACGCTGCCGCTGGCGATTAGCATGACGCCGGAGATCGCGGCCGGTTGGGACGCGGCCCAAAGCAAGGCCAGTTGGCCGCCCAGGCTATGGCCACCGAGCCATATCGGCGCTTGGGGAAAGCGGTGCCGCACACAGTCAATCAGACGCGTCAGGTCAAACTCAAGCAAGTGACGGTAGCCAAAATCGCTGTTACGCCCGGCGCGCACCGAACTGCTGGCGATGCCGCGCCAGTCAGGTGCACAAACCTGAATACCGCGCTGGACCATTTCGCGGCCAAACCGACCGTACACCCGCGCCGGAGTTCCGAGTGCCGAAAGAAATATCAGTATCGGCGCGGCGGGATCTTCGGTGGGGTATAGCGACGCGTTGAACCGATGGCCATCAGATGCCGTAACCGCCAGTGTTTGTGGCTCCATCATGCCAACCCGAGTGTGGTTCGCGCCTTCCTGCGGCCCGCTTTCACGCCTTGGGCGAGACCCTGCAGCACGGCCAGGGTCGTATCCCATCCGATGCATGCGTCGGTAATACTCTGGCCATAGCGAAGCCCGCTGCGTCCGTTGCTGATGTCCTGTCGGCCTTCGTACAGGTGGCTTTCGATCATGACGCCGCATATGTTCTGTGTGCCTTCGGCAATCTGACGGGCGATGTCGCTTGCCACGACCGGTTGGCGGGTAGGGTCCTTGTGGCTGTTGCCGTGGCTGCAGTCGACGATCAGGCGCTGCGGAAGTCCCGCGGCGGCCAGCGCGTGCGAGGCCAGCGCTACGCTGGCAGCTCCGTAATTCGGGCCTTTGCTGGTGCCGCGCAATACCAGGTGTCCATCCGGGTTGCCGGTGGTGGTGATGATTGTGGCTCTGCCCTCGAGGGAAATCGTCGGAAACCGATGCGCCTGGGCCGCGACATGAATCGCATCGACCGCCGTATTGATGCTGCCCTCGATCGCGTTCTTGAAACCCACCGGCGCTGAAAGCGCCGATGCCATCTGGCGATGCAATGGGCTCTCCACCGTGCGCGCCCCAATGGCCCCCCAGGTCAAGAGTTCGGCGTAGTACTGGGGCGTCACGAGATCGAGGATTTCGGACCCCGCCGGGACCCGCAGTCGGGCGCATTCGAGCAGCAGATGACGTGCTTGACGCAGGCCTTCGCCGATGTTGCCGCGTCCGTCAAGGTCCGGGTCGTAGATCAGGCCCTTCCAGCCCATGCGGGTGCGGGGCTTCTCGAAATAGACCCGCATGACAAGCAGCAACTCGTTGGCAAACTGTCCGGCAGCGTCGTGCAGACGGGCCGCGTATTCCAGCGCCGACGCCGGTTCATGCACCGAGCATGGGCCAACGATGGCCAGCAATCGATCGTCCTCGCCACGCAAAATGGCCCGTGTCTCGGCGCGCGCAGCAACGATGAACGCCGCGCCCGCCTCGTCGATGGGCAGTTCCTGGCGTAGCAGCCCCGGTTCGGGCAGTGGTTCAGACTGCGCAATATGGATATCGTGGATCCTGGTAGTCATTGTTGGGCCTGAGCTAGTTTCGCCGACCATACAAACAACGGCTCCAGGCTCTCGCAAGCGGGCTTGGCACGATCCGCCCTCACCATGGTCACTATTCCGAGGGTACAGCTTGCCACGCACGCCCGGCAGCCTGTGCACTGACTGTTGTCTTGAAGCGCAGAAATCTTTCGCCATCCGTCGTGCTCAAACGCAAAGAGTCGCAACTCACAGGCGGCAATGCAGCGCCCGCAACCGGAACAGCGCGTAGCATCAATGCGTGGGATCTTCTTGGCCATGAGCAGGGATAAATCGAATCGGAAGCCAAATCATAAGTGAACGTGGAGCATCAGGCGTGCAATGCTGGAGGTTCGACGGCGCGGCGCCATCGTCGCGGCGGCGCAAATCCGGATAATCGGGGTGGTGAACCAGGAAATCCCCATTCGATACATCGGCCCGGTATTTCGCCCGCCCAGCGAGGCGAGATCCTTGATTTTGCCTGTCACGAACGGTTGTTCGTGGAACAAATGCACCTACTGCGAAATGTACACGCCAGCACAAAAGAAGTTTGGCGTCCGCGACGAACGCGAGACACTGGAGTCTATTCGTCGCTGTGGCCAGGAGCTTTCAGCGCAGGTGCGAACGGTATTTCTTGGTGACGGCGACGCCATGGCCTTATCAATGCGCCGGTTGATAACAGTGCTTGCGGCAATCCAGGAGCATCTGCCCGGGGTGCGTCGAGTCTCAAGCTACTGCCTGCCGCGCAACGTGCGCAACAAATCGGTCGAGGAACTTCGGCAGTTGCATGAAGCGGGGTTGACGCTGGCCTATGTGGGTGCCGAATCAGGTGATGACGAGGTCTTGCAGAACGTCAGCAAGGGCGAGACCTTCGAGAGCACGCGCGATGCACTCGACAAACTCGGCGCGGCGGGAATCAAGCGCTCAGTGATGTTGCTCAACGGACTGGGTGGTCGCGTGTTGTCGCGGCAACACGCGCAGAACTCCGCGCGCCTGGCCAATTTGACGCAGCCCGAATTCCTGGCCACCCTGGTAGTGAGCTTTCCACAGGGCGAGCAGCGATTTCGCCAGGGCTTTGCGCAATGGGAGCCGCTCGGTCAACAGGAACTTTTCTGCGAAATGGAGCAGCTGTTGCAGGCGCTTGAGCTCAAGCGCACCGTGTTTCGCAGTGACCATGCCTCGAACTGGTTGATTCTCAAAGGCGTTTTGGGTGCCGAGAAAGATCGCCTCCTGCTCGAAATCAGAAATGCCATCGACCGACCGGGGTCCGGCCATCTCCGCGCCGACTGGCAACGCGGCCTGTAGGTCGTCGACTTGTTTCGTCGCCCAGCGACGTCGCTCAGACCTGCGCCTTATCGTTGCGCGACCACTGGGCATAGGAGATCCGCGCGATATCAAACCGATCCGTGGTACGGCAGTAAACAGAGGGTGAACCGAGCCGCCCGATTGGCGCAAAGTTGTTGACGTGCATGCGCGGGCCCATCAGATGGTCAGCCACATGAAACATGACAACTTCTCCAATCACCAGCGTGTTTGCACCGAGTGACTGTGTGCTAAAGAGCCTGCACTCCAAGCTGACCTGGGCCTGCGCCACGCGAGGCGTCATGATGAGAATCGATGGCGCAGCTTGCAACCTGGCTGCTTCGAGCTCGCTTTGCTCAGGCGGAAAGTCCGCAGCCGACAGGTTCATGGCGTCGAACAGGTCTTCGGTCACCATGTTGACAACAAATTCGCCGCTGACGGCAATGTTTCTGGCCGTGTCTTTGGCTCGACCGTCGTCGTAATTCCCCACGCTGATCATGACATAGAGGGGGTCGCTGCCGATCGCGTTGAAGAAGCTAAAAGGCGCCAGGTTTACGATCCCCTGTGGACTCATACTCGTGACCCACGCGATCGGGCGCGGCACAACCAAATTGGTCAGCAGCTTGTAGTTGTCAAGGCTGGACTGCTGGGCGGGGTCGATATGCATGAACGGGCTCCTGATAGTTCAGGGTTGGATGATAGTTCTCTGGTGGCCAGGTTGCTCCGATGGCGGTACGATAATCTTTGCGGGGAGGGTGCGAAATGCAAACTTCCCCTGTCTATTTAAATGCTGCAGGAGTTTTGCATGTTTAAGAAATCAAGGTTGGTGTTTATTTTCGTTGCCATGGTCTTGCTGGGGGTTCATTCAACTGCGGCGCAGAAGGCGACTGCACTCGTCAGCGTGGCCGATGACTTTCAAAAGCAGGCGTCCGCACTGTCCGGTGTTACAACGAACCTGAACAAAATGCAGACCGAGGCGTCACCCCACGACGCGGAACTGCTCGGGCTCATCACCAGCCAGATGGCGTTGGTTGGCGTCAATGTCGATGGGGTCGCCTCGCTGTCCCAGTTGGCGGCACAAATTCGCAATTCGCGCGACCTGGGGTTGACCCGCAAGTATTTGGCTGCCCACTGTGAGGTGTTGCTCAACTTGGTGGGGCCCTCGGTGACCTATGTTCAGAGGGTGGCCACCGGAGTCGCTGCTGTGGCCATCAATGCCGAAATCGAAAAGGCAACGGAACTTGCCACCACGATTGGTCGGCACGCGGTCTGCACAGACAAGAAGTTCAATCCGCTGGCTAAAGGCCTGTGACAGTCGAGCAGCAGATTATTGAAACGGTGCGCCTGCAGCGCGACGAGGCGGTCGCGCTGCTGTGCGAGCTTGTTTCGCAGCCGTCGGTGCTCGGGGCGGAAAAATCGGCGCAGGATTTGATGCGCCGGGAATTCGAACGCGATGGCCTGCATGTGCACGAATTCGCCATCGACGAGCGCAAAATCCGATTGCATCCAGGCTATTCGCCTTCGATCCTCCCGTACGAAGGCCGCCACAACATGGTGGGCACGCATCAGCCGCTCGGGCCGGTACGCGGCAAGTCGCTGATTCTCAACGGTCATATCGACGTCGTACCCGTCGGCGCCGAGCGCCTGTGGACGCGACCGCCGTTTACGCCCTCGATTGTCGGGGAGCGGCTGTATGGGCGCGGCGCCGCCGACATGAAGGCCGGCATCGTCGCCTACACCATGGCCTTGCGCGCGCTCAAGCGGATGGGTTACGAGCCTGCCGCGGCGGTTTATCTGCAATCGGTGATTGAAGAGGAGTGCACCGGCAATGGCGCGTTGGCCTGCCTGTTGGAAGGCTACACCGCGGAGGCCGCCCTGGTTCCCGAGCCACTTGGATTCATGACTGGTCAGATGGGCGTGATGTGGTTGACGATTGATGTATACGGCGTACCGGTCCACGCAGCGTTTGCCCACACCGGCGTTGCGGCCATTGCATTTGCCAACTACTTGGTCGACAAGTTGCGCGAACTCGAGACTGCATGGAACACCCCGACGGCGCGTCCTCCTCACTACAGTGAACATGAACACCCGATCAACTTCAATCTGGGACGCATCAGCGGGGGCGAATGGACTTCTTCCGTGCCGACGCATTGCCGCGTCGACCTGCGACTTGGCTTCTATCCGGGTTTGAAGCCAGCACAGGTGCGCGAGCAGGTAGAAGCATTGCTAAAGGCTGCGCTGGACGCGCATCCGCAACGCCAGAGCGTGAGCTACGAGTTGACCTACCAGGGTTTTCAGGCCGAAGGGTTGATCGTGGACATGCAGCAACCGGCCATGCGTGAACTGCTCCAGTGCCACCAGGACATCGTGGGCCAGCCAGCAACGCTTCGGGCCTCAACCGCGACCACTGATGTGCGCTTCTTTCACTTGTATGGCGACATTCCTTCCACCTGTTACGGCCCGCACGGAGCGAACATCCACGGCGTCGACGAATGGGTGTCGCTCGACAGCTTGCAGGAGGTCACAGCAGTGCTCGCGCTTTTTGTCGCCCGCTGGTGCGGACTCAATCGCCTCGCCTCAGATTGAACGTTTCAAATCCTGCGGTCGTGAGTTGCCGCGACGATGACAAAATGCGCCAGACCGACAAAGTATCGTGTTCATGAATTCAAGATGGAAGTCCAACCATGCAATCCTTGAGATCGCGCGTTCTCTACCACGTCGTCAAATACCAGTTACGAGCGCTTGCGCAGCGCAATCTGCCGCTGCCCGAATATCGACTGGCGCGTGAGGCTGCTGCCCGCCGGTTTTTCCGGATGCCCGCTGGCGTGAAGGTAACAGCAGCAGAAATCGGTGGCTGTCATGGTGAGTGGTTGCAGCCAGACGTGGTCGATGGTCAGGGCATCGTGCTGTACCTGCACGGTGGTGCGTATACGGGCGGTTCGTGCATCACGCACAGGGCGCTGGCAGCAAGGCTGGCGCTCGGCGCCGGGCACAGGGTGTTCAACCTGGAATACCGACTCGCGCCGGAACACCCTTTTCCGGCGGCGCTGGACGACGCGGTTGCCACTTACAAGGCCTTGCGCGAGTCCTATCCCGGCGTGGGTATTGGAATTTCCGGCGATTCAGCAGGAGCCGGTTTGGCGCTGTCGGTGGCCATTGTCCTGAGAGATCATGGTGTTGCGGCACCGGCGGCGCTGGCGCTGATGTCGCCCTGGACCGATCTGGCATTGACCAACCACACGCACATGACCAAAGCGGCGGTTGATCCGTATTTCCCGACCACCGAGCGGCTCAGCGTTGCGGCACGGCACTACGCCGGGGCTACGCCACCGAATCACCCCTTGGTGTCGCCTCAGTATGCGCA
>CAWJOT010000051.1:0-22613 GCA_963844495.1 uncultured Pseudomonadota bacterium | reverse complement strand
CATGGCGATTTCGTCGCCAAGCACATCACGCCCGAACATGTACCTGCACAGATCAAGAAACGCTCGGCTCGACCAATCATGTTGCGCAGGCACTGTAGCGATTGAGCACCGTTCTGGTGAATGGCGAGCTGCTCAAAAGTGACCGCCTCAGGCAGCCCCATGACCGTGGCAAGTCGACCGCCGTCGGGCGACACCGTTCCCGCCCGGCGCACGTTGCCTGGTTCATTTCCGCCGGCAAGACCTGACCATTGCCCACCAGCTTTCGGCTGCCAAACACGAGGTACAGGGGCAGGGCCAGGTACGGCAGGAACAGCAGCGAGATCACCCAGGCGATGGCGGCCGATGGATGGCGGCGCTGCCTGAGGGTATGTGAGCCGACAACGTAAACAGCCAACGCCGCCAGCACGACCAAACCGTGCAGCGTTATCCAGTGCAGCGGGGAAAGTTCATTCGGCAAATTGAGCCAAGTGCAAGGGCATACGATCTCCCAAGAGCTCCTTCGATGCTACAGCCATTTCATCGAAACTGCGTGAATCGCTACGGAATTCACGACCCACCTACTCCACGGTCACGCTCTTGGCCAGGTTTCGCGGCTTGTCAACGTCGGTGCCGCGGGCACAGGCGGTGTGATAGGCAAGCAATTGCAGCGGAACCACGTGCAGCAGCGGTGAAAGCGCGCCGTAGTGTTCTGGCATGCGGATCACGTGCAGACCTTCGGCCGATTCGATATGGCTGTCGGCGTCAGCAAGCACATAGAGTACGCCGCCACGGGCGCGCACCTCGTGCATATTGCTCTTGAGTTTTTCGAGCAGCGCATCGTTCGGCGCGACGGTGACCACCGGCATGGCGCTGGTGACCAGCGCCAGCGGGCCATGTTTTAGTTCGCCCGCCGGGTAGGCTTCGGCGTGGATGTAGCTGATTTCCTTGAGCTTGAGCGCGCCTTCAAGCGCCACCGGATAGTGCAGGCCGCGACCCAGGAACAGCGCG
The DNA here is from genome assembly GCA_963844495.1 of uncultured Pseudomonadota bacterium. GTDB lineage: Bacteria > Pseudomonadota > Gammaproteobacteria > Burkholderiales > Burkholderiaceae_C > Rhodoferax. Next base: position 21,626 of record CAWJOT010000051.1, on the reverse strand, counting down.
TTTTCCATCTTCGCAAAGTCCTGCGCCCAGGCCACGACCTGCGGCTCCAGCGCCAGCACTGCCTGCAATGCCGTTGGCAGATGTCGCATGGCTTTGAGGTGGCGTTCTTCATCTGCCTCGGACAGGCGCCCCTTGGTCTGGGCCAGCGCCATGGTCAGCAGAAAGAGTCCCGCGAGTTGCGCCGTAAACGCCTTGGTCGAGGCGACGCCTATTTCGATACCGGCGCGCGTGATGTAGGCGAGTTCACATTCACGCACCATGGCACTACCGGCCACATTGCAAACGGTCAACGTATAGAGCATGCCCTGGCTTTGCGCGTGCCGCAAGGCCGCCAGCGTGTCGGCAGTCTCGCCCGACTGCGTGATCGTCACCACCAGCGTGCGCGCATTGGGCACCGAGTCACGATAACGGTATTCACTGGCCACTTCGACCTGGGTCGGAATCTTTCGCAATGCTCTCAAGCCAGTACTTGGCCGTGCAACCGCTGTAATAGCTGGTGCCACAAGCCAGGATCAGGACCGAGTCGATTTCGCGAAAAATACGCGCCGCACTGGCGGTTCCGTCAAACAACTCGGGCGCAATGCTGCTGATGCCTTCGAGCGTATCGGCGATGGCGCGTGGTTGCTCGAAGATCTCCTTCTGCATGTAGTGACGATACGGCCCGAGCTCAGCGGCTCCGCTGTGCGCCAGCACCGTCTTGACCGGTCGTTGCGCGGTCGTCAGCGGCTTGTGCGCCTTGTCAAGCAACCAGTACTTGCCCAACTGGACATCAACCAGGTCGCCTTCGCCAAGGTAAACGATTTGGTCGGTGACCCCGGCCAGCGCCATGGCGTCGCTGGCCAGAAAATGCTCCTGGGCGTCTTTGCCGACACCAAGAATCAACGGCGAACCCGCGCGCGCGCCCACCAGCCGATGCGGCTCGTCCTTGCAGAACACCGCAATGGCGTAGGCACCATGCAATTGTCCGACCGCGGCCTTGAGCGCCTCAAACAGATCGCCGTCGTATAAATTGTCAATCAGGTGGGCGATCACCTCAGTGTCGGTCTGGCTCTGAAACACATAGCCGCGGGCGACCAGCTTGGCGCGCAACTCATCATGGTTTTCAATGATGCCGTTGTGCACCAGCGCAATGCGACCCGCGCGGCTGGCAGCCTCGGGCCCGGTTCCGTGACTGAAATGCGGGTGCGCGTTGTGCACCAGCGGCGCGCCGTGCGTTGCCCAACGCGTATGGGCGATGCCGGTTGTTCCCTGCAAGCCGCTGGCGCTCACCTGCTGTGCCAGTTCCGCCACCCGTGCCGTGCTGCGCGCGCGCTGCAGGCCGTCGGCAACGACTGCAACGCCACAGGAGTCATAACCCCGGTATTCCAGCCGCGCCAGACCCTGCACCAGGATCGGAACAACATTTCGAGTCGATACCGCACCGACGATGCCACACATACTTTGCCCCAAGGATTAAGTGGCGCAATGGTAGAGGCCTTCCTAAAAAATATGTAGTTGAATATTGTCTTTTTATGTAATAAACTTTCATGCAATCAGATTTATTTAATTTAATTTCTATATATAGCATATTATGAAATCTATTTCCATTGATTTGAACGATTTACAAATCCTCGATCAACTCCAGAATGACGCCTCCCTTAGCAACCAGGCGCTGGCAGCGCGCGTTCATGTGTCTCCCCCAACCTGCCTGCGCCGAGTCAAGCGGTTGCACGAGGCCGGCCTGATCGAGCGCGAAATTGCCGTGCTCAGCGTCGACAAGATGGCAATCGTGACCGGACACGGCCTGTGCGCCATCGTCGAGGTCACGCTGGACCGCCAGGATCATGACGCACTTGAGGCATTCGAAAAACGGGCTGCCGACGAGGATGCGGTACAACAGTGCTACCGCGTTTCGCCCGGACCCGACTTTTGCCTGGTGGTACATGCGGCGCATATGCCGGACTACCTTGCCATGGTACAAAGACTGCTGACAAGCGACGCCAATGTGCGCAATGTCAAGGCCTATTTCAGTATCAAGCGCAGCAAGTTTGGCGCGCGCTTGCCGCTGGGCGCCTAGCCGGTCAAGGATTGCTTGCTCGGCCGTTTCCAGTTCGCCACGCTGACCTGCTTGCCGCGCGCCACGCTCAACGCGCCAGGCGGCGTGTCCTTGGTGATGGTCGAGCCACCGCCCACCGTGCCATCCGCGCCAATCGTCAGCGGCGCGACCAAAACACAATTGCTGCCAATATGCACGTCCGCTTCAATCACCGTTTGATGCTTGAACGCGCCGTCGTAGTTTGCTGTGATGCTGCCAGCACCGTAGTTGACACGCTCGCCCACCGTCGCGTCGCCCAAGTAAGCCAGGTGGTTGGCCTTGGCGCCACGCGCCAGGGTCGAGTTCTTGACCTCGACGAAGTTGCCGATGTGAACCTCCGGCCCGAGCCTGGCACCCGGGCGCAGGCGCGCAAACGGGCCGACCAGCGCACCCGCGCCGACTTCAACCACCTGTGCGGCGGCACTGCCGCCTTCGATATGTGTGAACGCATGAATGACAGCACCGGCTGCGATGTTGGCATTGGCGATCACACAATTGGCGCCAATGGTCACGCCATCTCCAAGGTTGACGGCCCCTTCAAAGATACAGTTGACGTCGATCGACACGTCGGCGCCGCACTGCAAGGCACCGCGCACATCAAGCCGCGCCGGATCGGCCAGTCGCACGCCTTGATCCATCAAATGCTCCGCCACGCGGAGCTGGAAGGCCCGCTCCAACGCCGCGAGTTGCTGCCCGCTGTTGACGCCAGCGACCTGCTGCGCGTCTGCAATCTTGTGCGCGACCACGTCCACACCATCGGCCACCGCAAATTTGACGATGTCGGTCAGGTAATACTCACCCTGTGAATTCTGGTTGTCAAGTCGCGCCAGCCACCCCTTGAGGTGTCTGGCAGGCAGCGCCATGATGCCGCTGTAAACCTCGGTGATCGCGCGCTGTGCGGGGCTGGCGTCCTTGTGTTCGACGATCGCGCGCACGCGCTCACCCTCACGCACGATGCGGCCGTAGCCGCCGGGGTCAGCGAACTCGATGGTCAGCAGCGCCAGCTTGTCGCCACCACATTGCGCAATCAGATGCTGCAGCGTGTCAGGCCGCGTCAGCGGCACATCCCCCGAGAGCACGACCACGACCGCGTCATCACGCAGCAACGGCAGCGCCTGTTGCACCGCGTGACCGGTTCCAAGTTGCGGTTCCTGGCGCACGAACTTTATATCCAATTGGCCTGCAGCGCCCTTGCCACCTGCAAGAGCCGCTTCTACTTCTGTAGCACGGTGACCCACGACGACGATCACGCGGCGCGCCGCAAGCGTCTTCGCGGTGTCCACCACATGCTGCAGCAGTGCCCGCCCGGCCAGCAGGTGCAACACTTTGGGCCGTTGGCTTTTCATGCGGGTGCCCTTGCCCGCCGCCATAATCACCACGTCCACCGCGCCCGGCGTTGGGTGCCTTCTTGAATTGTCCGTCATGCCCGACTCCGTTTTATCGCTCAAGTCAATAGCCAGCCTGCGCCACATTATCGGCGTGCTGCTGGCGGGCCTGATCTTGCTGTCCATGCAAGCCTGCAGCGCGGTTAAGTTGGGCTACCACGGCGCGCCGGAATGGACCTACTGGTGGCTCGATGGCTACCTCGATCTTGACGACGCGCAGTCGCGCAGGCTGCGTGCCGACATCGCTGCACTGCAAAACTGGCATCGACGGCATGAACTGCCGCTGTACGCCAGCGCACTGGCCAAACTGCGCTCCCTGGCACCGTCTGACGTGAACCCAGCGCAGATCTGCACCCTGGTTGACGAACTGCGCCCGCGCTATCAGGCCCTGCTTGATCAGGCCGAGCCGACGCTGGTGGCGCTGGCGCCAACGCTGAGTTCGGCCCAACTGGACCACCTTGCACGCAAGTTTGACAAACGTCGACAAAAATGGCGCGATGAGTGGCTCGCCGGGACGCCCACCGAACGTCGCAACCACCGCTTCGACAAGCAGGTGAGCCGCTACGAATCCTTTTATGGCCGCCTGGACCAGGCCCAGATCGAGGCCCTGGGGGCAGCTCTGGCCGAATCGGTGTTTGACCCTGAGCGGAGCTACCGCGCGATGCAGCTTCGTCAAGACGACGCCTTGCTGAGCCTGCGCCGGTGGCAGCGCGGCGCCCCGGGTGACCCGGGCCTGCGCGCCGACATGCACGCCCTGCTCGCGCGCGTGATCAAGCCGCCGGCCAACGAAGACATGGGCTATTCCGAGCGACTCATGCGGGACCTTTGCAAAACCCTGGCCACCCTGCACAACAGCACGACTCCGGAACAGCGCCAGCATTTGGTGCAAACGCTCGCGGGCTATGAAGCGGACGCCCGCGCCCTTCAAGTCCCGCAGCGCTAGGCTTGCCTAGAATCGGGCCATGGCCATCAGCGTCTTTGACCTCTTCAAGATCGGGATCGGGCCGAGCAGTTCGCACACGGTGGGACCGATGCGCGCTGCGCGCATGTTCGCCCTGGCCCTGCAAACCGAAGACCTGCTGGCCACAACCGAGATCGTAAAGTGCGAGCTCTATGGCTCGCTCGGTGCGACGGGCCGCGGCCATGGCTCGGACAAGGCCGTGTTGCTCGGGCTGATGGGCCACGCACCCGACACGGTCGACGTTGCAGCCGCTCCCGCGCTGGTGCAGGATGCGCGCGAGAAACGCTGCTTGACCCTGCTCGGGGGCAAGGTCATCGCGTTTGACGAGCGCGAGCATCTTCTGCTGTACCAGCGCGCAGCCATGGCAGAACACCCCAACGGCATGAAATTTGGCGCCTACGACGGGCACGGACAACTGCTTAAGTCAGCCAAATACCTTAGCGTTGGTGGCGGGTTTGTGGTGACTGCCGGGGCCGCCAACGAGGCCGTGCTGCACGCCTATCAACAGGTGCCGCACCCGTTCCTTTCCGGTGACGGTTTGCTCGACATTTGTCAGCAGCGGAACTTGAGCATCAGCGAAGTGATGTGGGCCAACGAGCGCACCTGGCGCAGCGATGACGCAATCCGCGCAGGCCTGCTCGAGATCTGGCGCGTGATGCGCGACTGCGTACAACGCGGGCTCGCCTGCGAAGGCACGCTGCCCGGACCGTATCAGGTGCAACGCCGCGCGCCGTTGCTCGCGGCTCAACTGCGCCAGCGCGCCGAGCGCACGCTGGCCGATCCGCTGTCGGTGCTCGACTGGATCAACGTCTACGCCTTTGCCGTCAACGAAGAAAATGCCGCGGGCGGGCGCGTGGTCACGGCGCCGACCAACGGCGCGGCCGGCGTCATTCCAGCCGTACTGCATTATTGCGACCGGTTCGTCCTGCCACGCGGTCACGCTGGCAAGGACAGCGCCGACAACGCAGTCATCGATTTCCTGCTGACCGCTGCAGCCATCGGTATGCTGTACAAACGCAATGCATCGATCAGTGGCGCGGAGGTCGGATGCCAGGGCGAAGTTGGCGTCGCCTGCTCGATGGCTGCGGCCGGATTGGCCGCCGTCATGGGCGGCACCCCCGAGCAGATCGAAAATGCCGCCGAGATCGGCATGGAACACAATCTGGGTCTGACCTGCGACCCGGTTGGCGGCCTGGTCCAGGTGCCGTGCATCGAACGCAATGCCATGGGCGCGGTCAAGGCGGTCAACGCCGCGCGCATGGCGCTCGCTGGCAACGGCCAGCACGTGGTCTCGCTCGACAACGTGATCAAGACCATGCGCGAGACCGGCGCTGACATGAAGACCAAGTACAAGGAGACTTCGCGCGGCGGACTGGCGGTCAATATCGTCGAGTGCTAGGATTTCTTTGTGGTCACGCCTGTCAATGAATTTGCCCAATACTGCTGCGAACTGCTCAGCGAGGTTGGACCGTGTCTGGCGCGGCGCATGTTTGGCGCCTGGGGCATCAGCACCGATGGCCTGACCTTAGCCATTCTGGCTGACCTCGGCGCCGGTGAAAAACTATGGCTCAAGTGCGATGAGGCAAGCCGAGCGGTATTTGAAAATGCGGGTTGCGAACGCTTCGTCTATCAGACCAAGGACGGCCCCAAGAGCATGAACTACTACAGCGCACCGGCCGAGGCCATGGATTCGCCGCAACTGATGGCTCCGTGGGCGCGGCTGGCATTGCAGGCAGCGCTGAGCGCGGCAGCGCGCCCGCGAAAACCTAGAACGCTACGAAAACGATAGCTGTCGAGGCACGCTCAGACCGGCCAGACAATGCCGTTGTCGTTGAGGATTGCATCAAGCGGCAGGTCGTGTGCCTCGGGCTCGAAATCGGGCAGGAACGCCGGCGCAAACCCGAGCCCGACCGTGGTTGGTGGCGGGTCCAGGGTCGCAAGCAGCCGGTCATAAAAGCCGCCGCCATAGCCCAGGCGGTAGCCGCCCGCTGCGTAACCAAGACAAGCCACAAAAAGCAGCGAGGGCACAATCACCTCCGTGCCCTTGGGTTTGGGGATACCGTAAGCGTCTTCTTCCATCGGGCAGCCCGGGTACCAGGCGTGAAAGCGCATGGTCATGTGCACCTTGTCAACCACCGGCAGGCCAATGCGCCGGGGCTGCGGCTGCTCGAGCAATTCACCGTCCTCTTTCCAGCGGTGCAAGGCCGGCAAGGGATCAAACTCGCCTTTGATGGGCCAGTAGGCTCCGATCACGGTCTCGGGCCGCCCGAGCAGCCAGATGCGCATGACCTGCTGCAATTGTTCGGCGCGCAGTAGACGATCGGGCAGGTTCAAACGTTGCTCAATCAGTTGTTTGCGCGCTGCCGTCTTCTGAAATACCTTCTTTCCACCCGGGTTGTCCATAATCGCCATATGCAGTTTCATCACATTTTGACATCGATCGCGCTGCGCGTCGCGCTTGTTTTGGCGGGTCTCAGCCCGGCCCTGGCGCAAGTCAAAGCGCCAACCAACACGGCAGCCGACGACGTCATCATGGAAATGAGCCAGGCATTCAAGAAGGGCAACACGAAGCGCCTGAGCGCCCTGCTGGGGCAGGCGCGCGGCCACAGCCTGCAGCCGTGGGCTGCGTATTGGGAGTTGCGCGCGCGCCTGGAAACCGCCACGCCCGAGGAAGTTCAGGTTTTTTTCCGTCAGTTTGCCGGCACCTATCAGGAAGACAGACTTCGCAACGACTGGCTGCTGCTGTTGGGCCAGCGCCGCGACTGGGCCGACTTTGCCTCCGAACTGCGGCAGTTCCGGATGAACGACGACCGCGAAGTTCGTTGTTATGCGCTGGTGGCGACACCGCCCGAAAACGCCGTTGCCCGCAACGCCGCGGCGCTTGAGCTCAAGCGGCAGTGGTACGCGCAAAAGGACGCCGACGACGGTTGCGCGCTGGCCGCGGCCAGCCTTTACGCGGCAGGCATACTGACCGAATCAGACCTCTGGCGCAAGGCGCGCCTGGCCCTGGAAGCGAACCAGCCCAAGGCGGCACGGGTGGCCACCAACATCATCTCGCCCGCGGCGAGCTCGGCGCTGGAGGAGTTGCGTGGCAACCCGGCGCGCTATATGACCAAGCGGGTTGGCGCGGGTACGCGCGTCGTCAGGGAGTCAGTCGTGCTGGCCTTGATCGCTCTGGCACAGCGCAACCCCGAGCTGGCTGCCAGCATGCTGGAAAACCACTGGAGCGTTCATCTCGAGGCACAGCAGCGCTCCTGGGCCTGGTCGGCAATTGGCAAGCAGGCGGCCAGGCAACTCGGCAACTCGGCAACCGAGTACTTTGCCAAGGCACGCGACGCCGACCTCGACGACGAGCATCTGGCCTGGAAGGTTCGCGCCGCACTGCGCAAGGGCCAGTGGAGAGCGGTGCTTGACGCGACGGCGGCCATGAGCGACTTGGCCCAGCAGGAACCGACTTGGACCTACTGGCGAGCGCGGGCCATCCGGCAACTGGCGCACACAGAGACCGAGCGTATCGAAGCCGACAAACTGCTGCAGGGTATCGCGGGCGTGGGCGGCTTTTATGAGCAGCTCGCGCTTGAAGATACTGCCCAAGCGATCACCACGCCGGTGCCGCCGCTGGGCCTGAGCGCTGCCGAGCGACAAGGCGCACTTGACAACGTCGGACTGCGGCGCGCGCTTCACGCCTTTGCCCTAGGCCTGCGCAGCGAGGCGGTACGCGAGTGGAACTACACGACCAATGTGCAGCATGGCGCCATGAACGACCGGGAACTGCTCGCGGCCGCGGACCTGGCTTGCCAGCACGAGGTATGGGACCGTTGCATCAACACCAGCGAGCGCACCAGAGCCGTGATCGACTTCGCACAGCGCTTTCCAATGCCACACAAGGATGCCGTGCTTCGACGAGCTTCGATCGTGGGGCTCGACCCGGCGTATGTGTACGGCCTGATCCGTCAGGAGAGCCGATTCATCATGGACGCACGCTCCGGCGTGGGCGCATCGGGCCTGATGCAGGTGATGGCAGCGACCGCACGCTGGACCGCCAAGAAGATCGGACTGCTTGACTTCAAGGCGCACCAGATCAATGATCGCGACACAAACATTGCGATTGGCATGGGTTATCTCAAATTGGTACTCGACGAGTTTTCCGGCTCCTTGCCGCTGGCCGCTGCCGCGTACAACGCCGGACCAGGGCGCGCTCGGAGCTGGCGCGGCGAACCCGGTACCGCGCCCATCGAAGCAGCTATCTGGGCCGAAAACATACCATTGACCGAAACGCGTGATTACGTGAAGAAAGTGCTGTCAAACACGACCAACTATGCGGCGCTGATTTCTGGTCAACCGCAATCGCTCAAGCGCCGCCTTGGCCTGGTCGGCCCGCGCGACGCGGCGGCCGTCAACAACGACCTGCCCTGAAGGAACGCGATGCTTCGCCTGCATATCGGAAACAAGAATTACTCGTCTTGGTCCATGCGCCCGTGGGTGCTGCTGCGCCAATCGGGCATTGCCTTTGAAGAGGTGATGGTCCGGTTCGACTCGTTTGATCCCAACTCGAATTTCAAGACGGCCCTCGGGACCCTGCACGCCGCGGGCAAGGTGCCGGTGCTGGTGGACGATGCTCTGGTGATTTGGGACACTTTGGCGATTGCAGAGTATCTCGCCGAGAAATTCCCGGACCATGCGCTTTGGCCGGCGCAACCGTCAGCGCGCGCCCTGGCCCGCAGCGCCTGCGCAGAAATGCACGCCGGTTTTGGCGCATTGCGCACGCACTGCCCGATGAATATCGAGGCCACACTGGCCGAGCAAGGTGCCTTGATCTGGCGCGATCAGACCGGAGTGCGCGCGGATCTGGAGCGCCTGGTGGCACTTTGGGGCGACTTGCTGGAGCGCTTTGGCGGCCCCCTGCTGTTTGGCACTTTCTCAATTGCCGATGCCTACTTTGCGCCAGTCTGCATGCGCCTGAAAACCTATGCTCTGCCGGTGCCCGCCACGATCACGACCTGGGTCGACAAGGTCGTTGCCCTGGCAGGCGTGCAGGCGTGGATCCGCGACGCAAAGGCCGAAGACGATTTCCTGCCGTTTGAAGAACCGTACCGGCTGGTCGGCTCAAACCCCGTCAAACGGTGAGGCGCTTGAGCGTTTGAACGTGAACAACGCCCGGCCCGCGCTTGCGGCGCACACCGAGTTGCAGGCGCTCAATCGCCGGTTGGGCAAGCAGACTGAACTGTTGCAGACCACGCTGGCCAACATCAGCCAGGGCATCCTGATGATCGACCCTGACGGCCGGGTGAGCACATTCAACCGCAGAGCATGTGAATTGCTTGACCTGCCCGAGAGCCTGCTGGCAAGCGGTGCGACGCTGGAGGAACTCACGCGCTATCAGCTCGAACGCGGCGACTTTGGCGAGCAGGCGCAGCGAGTGCAAAGCCATGCGCGCGAGTATGTTTCGGCCGCTGGCAAGGGCGTCATCCCGGAACACTACTTGCGCTCGACGCACACCGGGCGCACCCTCGAAGTCAAGACGCACAAGTTGGCTGCAGGCGCCATGGTGCGCACTTTCACCGACGTCACCGACTACGTTTTGGCCGACGCGGAGCGCCGGCGTTTGAATCTATTGGTCGACGCCACCCACTCCATCGCTCGGGTCGGCGGCTGGGACGCAGATATTGCCAACGCAAAGGACTATTGGACCAAGGGCATGTACGGCATTCTGGAAACCACGCCCGAGCAGTACTCGCCCAGCCCAGCCACCAGCGGCAGATTTTTCACGACGCAAGCGCGCGCGCTGATCAGGGCTTCGTACGCCGACGTCGTCAATCAACCCAAGACGCACGACCTCGAATTCGAGATGATTACAGCCAAAGGACGTCGTATTTGGGTTCATTCGATGGGTTCGACCACCTGGGAGAACGGCCGGGCGCTGCGCCGCACCGCCATGCTGCAGGATATTACCGAGCGCAAGCGTGCAGATGCGGCCTGGCGCGAAAACGAGCAGCGCTGGAAACTCGCGCTGGAGAGCACGGGCGACGGCGTATGGGACTGGCACATTCAAAGCGGCCAGGAGTTCTACTCGAAGCGTCTGCTGGAAATGTATGGCTACGGCGAAGACGAACTCCAGCCCGACCCCGACGAGCTCGACAGCCGAACGCATCCGGATGACCGGGCCCAGCTTGAACGTGATCGCCAGGATCATTTTGACGGCATCGCGCCGAGCTACAGCAACGAACACCGGATCCGTTGCAGGGACGGCAGTTGGAAATGGATACTCTCGCGCGGCATGGTCATCGACCGTGATGCCCAGGGCAAGCCGCTACGGATGATTGGTACGCACACCGACATTACCGCGCGGAAAGATTCACACGCCGTCATCTGGCGGCAAGCCCATTTTGACGCGCTGACCGGATTGCCCAACCGAAGCACCTTGCGCGAGCGGCTTGAGCAAGAAATCAAGAAGCGAAAGCGCGCCGCGCAACTTCTGGCGGTGCTGTTCATTGATCTCGACCATTTCAAAGAGGTCAACGACACCCTCGGGCATGATCAGGGCGACCTGCTGCTGATCGAGACCGCACGGCGCCTTCGCGCCTGTGTACGCGAGTCCGACACGGTGGCCCGCATGGGTGGCGACGAATTCACCGTCATCCTGACCGAGTTGAACGATATGCAGGGCACCGAGCGCATTTTGCAAAAACTGTTGCAGGCGCTGCAGGTCGGATTTGAACTCGGTACCGAACAGGTCTTCGTGACCGCGAGCATTGGCGTGACCGTTTACCCGACGGACGCCTCCAACATCGAAGACCTGCTGAAGAACGCCGATCAGGCACTTTACGTCGCCAAGGAAGCGGGTCGCAACTGCTTTAGCTTCTTCACGCCTGCCTTGCAGGAAGCCGCTCAAACGCGACTGCGCCTGGTCAATGACCTGCGCAATGCCCTGGCGCAAGAAGAGTTCCGGATGGTGTACCACCCGATCATTGACCTGAGCACCGGCGCCGTCACGATGGCTGCAGCCGAGCCTGTTTGGCACCAGCCGCAGCGTGGTTTGGTCGAGCGCGCGGTGTTGGGTCCGATCGCCGAGACCAGCGGCTTGATCGTGGACATCGGAAACTGGGCGTTCGTCCAGGCGGCCAGGCAAGTCAAGACGTGGCGCGCGACCCTCGGCGCGGATTTTCGAATCAGCCTGGGCAAGTCGCCCGTGCAATTCCGCCAAAGCGGCAAGATGCACGAGAGCTGGGTGCGGCAGTTGCAGGCGATGGATCTGCCGGGCACAGCGATGGTGGTTGAAGTTGCCGAAGGACTGCTGCACGACAGCGCCGGTGCGGCCGAACAACTGCTTGAATTGCACGACGCGGGGCTTGGCATTTCACTCGATGACTTCGGCACCGGATATTCGTCGCTGGCGTTCCTGCAAAGATTCGACATCGACTTCATCAAGATCAGCGCTTCCTTTGTGCGCCACCTCATTGCGGATTCCACCGATCTGGCGCTTTGCAAAGCAATCATTGTGATGGCACATGAACTGGGCATCCGGGTGATCGCCGACGGCGTGGAGTCGCCCCGGCAGCGCGATCTGCTCGCCGCAGCGGGTTGCGATTACGCGCAGGGCCCGTTGTTGTCGCCGAGCCTGTCCGCCTCCGAGTTTGAAAGATTCGTGGCCGCACGCCGCTGAGGCACACCCCGGCTCGATGAACTAGAGCGTGTGCGTTCGATCACCCTGCGCAAAACCGATCGCGTCCCACGGCCCTGAAGTGTGCAGCCCGATGACCTTGAACAGCTCACCCATCTCGTGCTCGGCGATGAGTCTTTGCGCCATGACCCGCTCTGGCACCGAGGCTGATTCCAGTTGCGCAGCTAGACCGCAATTGATCAGAAAGCGGCCCTGCGTGCTGTAACCGAGCACGCCGAGTCCCGCGTCCTGCGCCGCAAGGGCAATGCCGGTAAAGTTGACGTGCGCCGTGATGTCCTTCTGACCCACATCGGCCAGTGCATCGGTATCGGCCAAGTGCGCGCGGTGGCACATCAAGGTCCCCATCAGGCGTTGCGGATGGTAGTACTCGTGCTCGGGAAAACCATAGTCAATCAAGAATGCAGCCCCATTGGTGAGTCGCTCGGCCAGCGTGCGAACAAACGCCTCGCCCTGCGGGTGAATCTCGGTCAGGTAGTCGTGCTCGCCCTCGATGTCCAGCGGCGGACGAAGCGCCGTCGGGTGGTCCCGCCACACCAGGCCTGTCTCGGCGCAGGCCACCCCGCGCTCACACCAAATGCCGCCCAGACGCACCAGCAGTTTGACCGGCATCGCATCGAGGACTTCGTTGCCCAGTACCACGCCGGTCATTTGCGCAGGCAATTGCGTGTGCCACTGCACCCGCTGGCCATAGTGTGCCAGCGTGAGCCGCTGGCGCGCGAGCAAACTGCCGGACAAATCGACGATGTGATAGCGCGAAAGCGGTTGATCGAGCCGATCGAGCGCTTGAATCACTTGAAGCGCCAGCGCACCGGAGCCAGCGCCAAACTCCCAGACCTCGCTGGTCTGCGTCACCTGCAGCGCCTGCGCCACCTGCGTCGAAAGCGTCTGGCCAAACAGCACACTGAGTTCCGGGGCAGTGACAAAGTCACTGCCGCCGGCCGCCTCGGGCATACGGCCGAACTTGGTGCTGGCGCGCGCGTAGTACCCGAATTCCGGCGCATACAAAGCCAGCGCCATGAACTCGTCAAACGCCAACCAGCCGTCGCCCGCTGCGATGGCGCGGACAATCGGCTCGGGCGGGTCGCTGGTTAAACTCTCTGGTATCGTCATCACGAACTCAATTGTCCACCAATGTCCGCACCCCAGACCAAGCGCACCGTGCTGGTGACCGGCGCTGCCAAGCGTCTCGGGCGCGAGATCGCCCTGGCGCTGGCCGCAGACGGCTGGCAAGTGGCCGTGCATTACCGCAGCGCTGTCCACGACGCTACAAAAACAGTAGCTGACTGCGCCCGTCTCGCGGGCGTTAGCGCCGCATTTCATACAGATCTTGAGGACGAAGCGGCGGTTCGCAAACTGCTCGGACAAGTCATCGACAAGTTGGGCCCGGTGAGCGCCATCGTCAACAGTGCCTCGGTGTTCGAGCACGACACCGCCCAGACCTTCGGCTTCGAGGCAATGCAGCAGCATTTGCGCTGCAACGCTGGCGCACCGATTTTGCTGGCACAGGCACTGCATGAACACGTGGTCGACCGTCAGGCCGATGGCGTGGTCGTCAATCTGCTTGATCAAAAACTGTGGAATCAGAACCCGGATTTTTTCAGCTACACGCTGTCCAAGGCAGCGCTGCACGCAGCCACCACCATGCTGGCCATGGCGCTGAGTCCGCGCCTGCGCGTGGTTGGCGTGGCACCGGGCCTGACGCTGCCCAGTCACCTGCTGAGTCAGCAGAGGTTTGAAGCGCTGCATCGGCTCTCGCCGCTGGGGCGTTCGTCGACGCCGCAAGACGTTGCTGCTGCGGTCAAGTTCGCGATCGACAACTCGTCGATTACCGGCAGCACCTTGCTGGTCGACGGCGGTCAGCATCTCACGAAGTTTGAACGCGATTTTTCGATGCTGTAGCGGCAGCGCACCGGAGCACTGCACCATGACGACGCCAACCCTGGGGAACCAAACCCTGACGCTGACCGGCCTGCGTTTCAATGCCAGTCTTGGCATTTTGGAACTGGAGAAACGTTCGCCGCAACCGATCCAGGTCGACGCCGAACTCAGTCTGGGACGCCAGCCGCTGTTGCCCGCCGACGACGACATCCGCCGTGTGCTCGATTATCGAAAGGTGCGCCAGATCATCATCGACGAGTGCACGGTCGAGCACGTCAACCTGCTCGAGACCCTGATTGGCAAATTGGCACACCGGCTGATGAAACTCCCTGGTGTGGTCGGCGTGCGGGTGAAGATTGCCAAGCTGGAGATTTTTGACGACTGCGAGGTTGCCATTCGCATTGAAGCGGGTCAATGGTGATTGGTTCTTCTTTTTTTTACCCCACTCACTCCCCCCGCCCTCTCCCGCCCCACCGGGCGGAAGAGGGAGCCAACAGCCTTATTTGGCCGCGTGTTAAAACGAAGGCAGTGCAAATACCATTTCACGTTGGGCCTTTTCATGACGACTAACGCAGTACTCGAAATATTAGCCGAAGCGAAGAACCTTGCTAAACGGTATCGGGAGGTTACCGGCAAGCCGCTGGGCATCACCGGGGAGGTGGCTGAGTACGAAGCGTACCGCATCCTTGGCGTCGCACTTACAGAGGCAAGACAACCAGGCTACGATGCAACGGAAATTCACGGCGGTCAAGTCCGGCGGCTCCAAATCAAAGGTCGATGTATCCTCGAAAATAGCAAGTCCGGACAGCGAATTGGTTCAATCGATATTTCGAAAGAGTTCGATGCAGTTTTGCTGGTGCTTCTCGACGGAACTTTTGAGGCTACGGCGATCTATGAGGCGCCGCGTGACGCAGTGATTGCTGCTCTGAAATATCCGGGTTCAAAAGCTCGGAACGAGCGCGGCGCTTTAGGTATAGCGAAGTTCAAAGCTATTAGCCGTCTTCGGTGGCCGCATTCCACTTAGCCTGTTCCCACAACGCGCCGTGGTGCGGGTACTTCCCTTGTTTAAACACGCGGCCAAATAGGGCTGTTGGCTCCCTCTTCCGCCCGGCGGGGCGGGAGAGGGCGGGGGGTGTGAGTGGGGAAAGGAGAAAAAGTAAGAGAAAATCCACCCACAGCAAACAAATGGAACCATCGAATGAGCGCCGTCTGTATCGACGAGGAAATCAGCACCCCTGAGCACGCACCCAGGACAGACCCGAAGGTCGAGCTCGAAATCCACAAGCTGGAAAAGCGCCTGTGCCGCCAGGTCGGTCAAGCCATCATCGACTTCAACATGATCGAGGAAGGCGACCGCGTGATGGTCTGCGTCTCCGGTGGCAAGGACAGCTTTGGTCTGCTCGACATTTTGCTCAGGCTACAGGCGCGCGCGCCGGTGCGCTTTGAGCTGGTGGCTGTCAACCTCGATCAAAAGCAGCCAGACTTTCCGGCACATATCCTGCCCGACTATCTGGCCAAACTCGGCGTTGAGTTCCACATTGAGACGCAGGACACCTACAGCATCGTGAAGCGGGTGGTGCCTGAGGGCAAGACCATGTGCAGCCTTTGCAGTCGCTTGCGCCGCGGGATCTTGTACCGCGTTGCCGACGAGTTGAAAATCACCAAGATTGCTCTGGGCCACCATCGGGACGACATGCTGCAGACCTTCTTCCTCAACATGTTCTTTGGCGGCAAGCTCAAGGGCATGCCCCCCAAACTGGTCAGCGACGACGGTGACCACATGGTCATCCGCCCCTTGGCCAACGTGCATGAGAAGGACCTGACGCGCTGGGCCGAGTACCGGCAGTTCCCGATCATCCCGTGCAATCTCTGCGGTAGCCAGGAGCATTTGCAAAGGCGCCAGATCGCCCAGATGCTGCGCGACTGGGAGCGTCAGTATCCCGGACGCACGAAGACCATGTTCACCGCCTTGCACAACCTGGTGCCTTCGCATCTGATGGACGCGGCGCAACACAACTTTGCGGATCTAAAGACCACCGGCCAACCCGACCTCGATGGTGATCGTCTCTTTGACGGCGACGCGCTCGCGCCAGCGCCCTGGTCGGCCACGCCATGATGACAGGACGAGCGCAACTGCATCGGCTGGAGTTGCTGCTCATCGCAGTCGCGCTGCTGGCCATTCTCACGAGCGTGCTCGGACCGCGGCTGGCGCACTACATGCTGAAGCCGGCCGTGATGCTCGTTGCTATTTTTTTCGTAGCTGCCCGCGCTTATTCATCGGGCTTCACAGGGCGATTTTACGTCTTCCTTGCGATGGCATTGGCGGCCTCGCTGGCTGGAGACGTGTTCCTGATGCTGCCTGGCAATTTTTTCATTCCCGGGCTGGCTTCCTTCCTGGTCGCGCATCTGTTCTACATTGCCCTGTTCCGCCAGGGCGTGCCGTGGTTTGCGAGCGGCCCGGCGCTGCTTGGCGCACTCGGTGTGGGCGCGGTGATGTACGCCTGGATCTGGCCCGGCCTGACCGACCCGGTGCTCAGGATCGCGGTGGCTGCCTACGTCAGCGTGATCGCCCTGATGGTGGCGCAGGCAATCGGCCGCGCGACGCTGCTGCGCGACCCGGGCGCTGTCGCGGTGGCCCTCGGTGCTGCCATCTTCATGCTCAGCGACTCGCTGATTGCCATCAACCGCTTTGTGCAAGCGCTGCCACTGGTGTCGCTATGGGTGCTTGGCACGTACTACCTGGCGCAATTCCTGATGGTGCATAACGCCAGGCCGGTAGCAGCGGCACCCACTACACTCGGCTGATTCGATTTCAGAAACGCATCCTGGGTTGTTGTCTTGACGTCCTCAGATGGATCGTTTTGGAACGCAATAGCCCGGCACCAACTAATGGAGAATTTCAGTGCAGCTCGTTTGTCTTGACCTGGAAGGTGTGCTCGTGCCGGAAATCTGGATTCAATTCGCCAGTCGCACCGGCATCCCGGCGCTGGCGCGCACGACACGCGATGAGCCTGACTACGACAAATTGATGAAGTACCGGCTGGACTTGCTCAAGACCCACCAACTCGGTCTGCGCGACATTCAAAAAGTGATCTCGGAGATGGGGCCGATGGCGGGTGCCTGCGACTTTCTGGACACGCTGCGGCGCGACTACCAGGTCATCATCCTGTCCGACACTTTTTATGAATTCGCCATGCCGCTGATGGCACAACTCAACATGCCAACGCTGTTCTGCCACCGGCTTGAAGCCGACACGAACGGCTTTCTGGTCAACTATCGCCTGCGCATGGCAAATCAGAAGAAAGAAGCGGTGCAGCGTTTTCGGGAACTGCAATTCAACGTAATAGCGGCGGGCGACTCGTACAACGACGTTGCGATGCTGGCCGCGGCAAACGCTGGCATCCTGTTTCGTCCGCCGCAAAACGTGATCGACGAGTTTCCCCAGTTTGCGGTGACGCTCAACTACACCGAACTGCGCGCCCAGATTGACCAGGCAGGGCGGCGGTAACGGGGCCGGCCACGATCGTCGATTGAGCGGCGACTATTTCGCCCGACCGTCGGGCACCTGCACGGCCTCGGCTTCACCTGGCTCGGCGGCCATTGCGGCGAACAGTTCCGCGTTGTTTTGCACGCTTGGCGGCGTCGCGCCCAGATGCCGATACGCTGCCAACGTGGCAACGCGACCGCGCGGCGTGCGCTGCAAGTAGCCCTGCTGGATCAGGTACGGCTCGATCACGTCCTCGATCGTTTCGCGCTCTTCACCAATGCTTGCAGCGATGTTGTCCAGGCCGACCGGGCCGCCGTCAAAACGGTGAATCACGGCTTCGAGCAACTTGCGGTCCATCACGTCAAAGCCCTGCGGATCGACGTCGAGCATGGCCAGCGCGCGGTTGGCAATATCGAGCGTGATCTGGCCCGCGCCTTTGACATCGGCAAAGTCGCGCACGCGGCGCAACAGGCGGTTGGCAATGCGTGGCGTACCGCGGGCCCGGCGCGCGATTTCGAAGCCGCCCAGATCGTCGGTCGTCACCTTGAGCAGCCCGGCACTGCGCCGGACGATCTGCGCGAGTTCTTCCGGCGAGTAGAACTCGAGCCGGGAGACGATGCCAAAGCGGTCGCGCAAGGGGTTCGTGAGCATGCCCGCGCGAGTGGTCGCGCCGACCAGCGTAAAGGGCTGCAGGTCGAGCTTGATCGAGCGCGCTGCCGGGCCTTCGCCGATCATGATGTCGATCTTGTAGTCCTCGAGCGCCGGGTAGAGGATCTCTTCGACCACCGGGCTCAGGCGGTGAATCTCGTCGATAAACAGGACGTCGTTCTTTTCCAGATTGGTCAGCAGGGCCGCGAGGTCCTTGGGCTTTTCCAGCACCGGACCGCTGGTCTGGCGCAGGTTCACGCCGAGCTCGTGCGCGATGATGTGCGACAGCGTCGTCTTGCCCAGGCCAGGCGGACCAAAGAGCAGCACGTGATCGAGCGCCTCGTGGCGCATGCGCGCCGCACCGATGAAGATTTCGAGCTGCTCCCGGACCTTGGTCTGCCCGACATACTCGTCGAGCATCCTCGGGCGCAGGGCGCGCTCCACCACCTCTTCATTGGGTGAAGCAGGCACGCCCGAGACCATGCGCTTGGCCGGTGGCAAGACGAAATCGTCGGTTTGAATACTCACAGTGGCTGCAGATGTTGGTTGAAACCTGACTATAGCGTGCAGCTCGATTGGCTTGTCTGCCGCCCCATTTACCTCGATAATGCAACTGTAAAAATATACAGTCAAGTTTTCATATGAATTCTCTCGAACTATGTGCCGGTGCCGGTGGACAAGCCCAAGGTCTCGAACGCTCAGGCTTCGAGCACGAAGCCTTGATTGAAATTGATGCCGCCGCCTGTAGCACCCTTCGACTCAACCGTCCCCGGTGGAATGTCATCGAAGGCGATTTGAGCCAGTTTGATGCCAGGTCTTACCGCGGCATTGATCTGGTCGCGGGTGGCATCCCTCGTCCGCCTTTTTCTAAAGCGGGTAAATAGCTTGGCCGTGCGAACGAAAGAAATGTGTCTCCGGATGGGATTCGATTTGTGAAAGAGATTCGCCGCCGTGCGGTCATGATTGAGAATGTCCGAGGGATTTTGGACGCCGTTCTGGAAAGCTGCCCCCAATCCCCGTACCAACCTGAGTCCAGAAGCCAGTTCAAGCTTCATGACCCTGCACCGGTCTTCCTTGGACACGAACGCCAGTTAACGGAGTTTTGCTGACGATTAGTCTCTATTGCAAACTGCCCTACCGAAAACTTCGTCAAAGCACGAAGGAGGTTCGAGAGTTGGCGCATCTGCTTAACCGGACACCCTCTGCAATTTCAAAGCGATGCTGCAACTACGTGCAGTTCGACCCAGTAGAATCCAAACGGGTGAAGGGCTTCACTCGCGCTGCCAAACTGGACAGATCGGTCTGGGCCGAAGTCAACTGCGACTGGGAAAGGTTCGCCACTGAGTGCGAGCAGATTGAAAAGAGAATTCGTGAACAACAACCTGCTCCACTTCCCGAGGAAAACATTGATACTTTTCCCAGCGAAACTTCCTTTCCTATCGGAGCTAGCAAAGAGCAAATTGTTAGGGTTCGTATAGGACAGCGTTTTTTTCGTGAGGCAGTATTAACCGCCTACAACCACCGTTGTTGCGTGACGGGCATTCAGCACGATGCTTTGCTTGTCGCAGGCCATATTAAGCCGCTGGTCTGCGACAAGGATAGCTGCCGGTACCCCAAAAACAGGAGTCGCACAGTTGATGATGCACCTCGCGAATCGCCTGTGCTTAACTTTGGCTGCGCTTTATGACAAGGCATTTGACGCTGGCCTGATGACTGTCGACGAGGAACTACAAAATCATTTTTTCCTCCTCAGTCTTTGAGCCTCCGCGCTCCGCCAAGAAGTAGCACGACTTTTTGTTATTGTTACTGAGCGGCAAACGAGCTCGTATTGCCAGACCGTTTTGCACCAGAGCAGCCGTGATCTGCTCTTCGCTGATTTATCGCAGACACACTCCATTTTCATTCGAAATACGGACGGTTGGGCGTCCGTGAACCCAAAAATGGCTGAGTCAACGTGTGAATCCTGCGGCGCTTGTGCTGATGAACCTTGGGAAACAGATGCTGTTCGATATACGATCCTGCGCTTATCTTTGGAGCAACCTGTTCACCATAAGCCAAAGGGTTGGCGAATCCTTTGTGACGAATGCGAGGAAGGATTACAGCAATTCCGGCGATTGCACACATGAACCAAGCAAGGCTATTGGCACTGGGCCTAATTGACCGCGACGATTTAGAGTCTGGACAGACCTTCTACTTTAACCGGCCCCGAAACTCGAGTCCGAGTGTACGATTTCGAAGGAAACGCGCGCCTATGTGCTCGATCGCAATGGCTTCACTTGCCAAATGTGTGGTGCTGTTGCCAGTGAACTCCACCCTTATGACCTTTCGCGTACAACCCGGCTGCACATTGGGCACGTGAAAGATAAAAGCTTGGGCGGCGATGACGCAGCGACCAATCTGAAAGCCATTTGCTCGGTGTGCAATGAAGGGGCGGCCAATATCACTTTGCAACGTCCTGACCTCAACAAACTATTGGTTCAGGTGCGCCGAGCTACCGCAACCGACCAGCGTGAATTGCTCAGGTGGCTAAGAATCAAATTCAAAGCGTGACCAAGTGATCCCCTTGGCGCGTTACACACCCGCCAACGCGCGGTAGATGACTACTTCGCCAACGCGCGCAGCGCTTGCTTGATGCCTTCGCTCACACCCACGTCTCTGGGCAGGGCCTTGAGCGCCAGCGCGGCTTCCTTGTCGCTGTAACCCAGCGCCAGCAACGCCTGCAAAATGTCCGTTTGGGCGCCCTGGGTCGCGCCAATCGATGCGCCCATATCGGGTCCGAGCTTTCCTTTGAGTTCGAGCATCAGGCGTTCGGCGGTTTTCTTGCCAATACCCGGTACCTTGATCAGACGTCCAGCCTCCTGCAACGTCACCGCCTGTGCCAGCTCGCTCACGCTCATGCCCGAGAGCACCGACAGTGCCGTGCGGGGGCCTACGCCCGATATCCTGATGAGTTGGCGAAAAGCCTCGCGCTCGGGCGCCGAGGCAAACCCATACAGAATCTGTGCGTCTTCGCGTACCACAAAATGCGTCAGCAAACTGATCTGGGCGCCGAGCTCGGGCAGGTTGTAAAACGTGCTCATGGGAACATGGACCTCGTAGCCAACGCCATGACAGTCGAGCAGTACCTGGGGCGGGTTTTTGTCGCTCAGGGTACCAGTGAGTTTGCCGATCATTTATTGCCTATCATGGGAAACCTTTTGAGGAATTATCAGCTTGATTCTCAGACACCTGTTTTCGCCACCCAACAACAACCGCCTGTCGCATCTTTGCGGCCCGATGGACGAGCATTTGCGCACCATCGAAGTCGCCTTGCAAGTCAAGATTGCGCACCGCCACGAGCAATTCAAAGTCGATGGCAGCAAGGCCAATGCGGCGCGAGCGCTCGAAATGCTCCAGGCCCTGTACGAGATGGCCGCACGCCCGATCGCGCCTGCGACGGTGCAACTGATGCTCGCCGGGGACGGTCACGATCTTGACAGCCCGGCGCTCAAGACCCGACGCGCGGACCTCAA